>NZ_AP014583.1:2558887-3185183 GCF_000828715.1 Winogradskyella sp. PG-2
TTCGGGATTTTCCGATAATTGAGTTATTATTTCTTCGTTTAGCTTGGTTTTCTTTTCATTTACTTTTATAGTACGAAGATGATTGTACAGGTATTGTTGCCCAACTTTTGAATGAGTTCGGTCAAGTAGCATAAACAAATCGTCAAAATCCAAGTCGTTATAGGTTTTGTCTGATAATATTTGATAAGCTCTTGAGTTGTCTTTCTTTCTGAAGTATTTTTCAATACTGTCAAAGTCAAAGGAATCATCTTTCAGTTTTCCGAATGATTCTTTCAGCCTTTGATTTAACTCTTTTTTTCGGTTGAATTTTATTTGAGAGAAGGTGTATTTTATTTGAAATATTATGTCTTTAATCATTAAACAATTGGTGTTGAAATACTCACAAATGTTACATTAAACTTTTGTTTGAATTTTGGTTTTTTTAATTAAAAGGATTAACATTATTGGATTTCAGACATTACTGGCAACGCCCACTGTGTATGGCGTAGTGAGGCGCGCCTCACGGAAAGCCATTGTTGCGCCTGATTAGCTATACACGCTGTTGTGTGTAGTATCGTTCGGAGTTCTCGTAGACTCGACTAAATATACATAAAATTGGCGAGGTGCGACAAACAGTGGGCGTTGGTATGTAATTAGTAGAAGGGCAGCGTTTGTAAAACGCGATTCTACGTGCCGCAGGCAATTACATACCAACGGTCTTGTGTATGATTTCGTTGCGTATTTCAACAACTAATTTAGCAAATAAATCACAGATAGAAAGTCCGCGAGGACTTTCGCAAGTAAGCTCTACCTAGCAATGACCCGAGCGCAGCGAACAGGCGAAGCAATTATACACCGTGTTGTACACAGTGCTTTCCTCAATGATATTCAATTTCGTATTCATAAATATCAGTTGAATTCAGCTTATAATCTATATTTTTTCTATCAATTTTCTGTTGTAGTTTGGTGTATTCAAAACTTAGAATTGTGTCTCTTGCAGTTCCAATTATTTGATAAGTATATTTGTCTTTTGAATAAACATATTTCTCAATATATGGTTCTTTAGCTCGATTGTTATAACTCACCCGTTTTGTTAATCTGTTCTTTTTGTCAAAATATGAAGTATCAGTCAAAACCAATGCTTTTTCAAAATCTGGTTCTTTGATAGGAATAAACTCCCAAGAATTAGTTTTAGAAACACGTATTCTTTTTTGTTGTTTAACTTCTCGAATAAATCTTATTAAACTGTCCGTTTCGTATTTCGTTTGTTTTTCAATTTTTGTTTTAGGGTCAAATTCGTAAGTCGAAAATGAACGAATAATACAAGTATCTTTCGCGACAAATTCCTCACAATTATATTCTGAAGTTTTATTTCCGTTGTGATACTTTATAATTCGGTTTTTATTTCTAAATGTTTTTGAAATTCCGTCATAACCTCCAAATCTTACTTCTTTAGTTAAATTTCCTGTCTTGTCAAATTCAGTTTTTCGTGTTTTGACTAGACTATCACTTTCTTTTTTATATTCAGTTATTGTCTTGATTTTTTGACCAAAACTTACTGAACTTATCAGGAATATTAATATGTACGTAATTTTTTTTTGCATTGTGTACAACGCCCACTGTGTATGGCGTAGTGAGGCGCGCCTCACGGAAAGCCATTGTTGCGCCTGATTAGCTATACACGCTGTTGTGTGTAGTATCGTTCGGAGTTCTCGTAGACTCGACTAAATATACATAAAATTGGCGAGGTGCGACAAACAGTGGGCGTTGGTATGTAATTAGTAGAAGGGCAGCGTTTGGAAAACGCGATTCTACGTGCCGCAGGCAATTACATACCAACGCCGGTCTTGTATATGAAAAGTAGCGGATTTTATGCACTAACTTTTCGGATTATAACTGACCTTTAATTTATTCAATTTGTTTCGATTAAGCGATTAAACCGCTATTTTTTATATACGGTGTTGTAACACGTTTTTTATATCCTTTTCTTTTCACCTAATCCATTAACTCTGTACTCAATACCATTTTCTATCAGTAACCCTTCTGTTTTTATACTGTTTTTCTTCAATCCGTGCTTTACATCAATTTTAATAACTTTTCCATTATAATCAGCTGATACGTTATCCACCACAGAGTGACCAATTACTATTTTATTAGTTTTATAAAAATTTAATATTGAATCTAATTCTGTTTGAGAAGTCTTTTTTAACGAAGCCCCATTAAAGAAAAATACTGTTTTATTGAAAATATTAGTAGCCAAACTTCTGTCCCAATACGGACTGCTTTGGGATTGAACTACTAATTTTTCTTTCAAATTATGAGTATTGTTTTCAAACTTTTTCCCATAATAAGCTTTTGCAATTTTATTTATATCGTTTATTCTTAAATCTGCATCTATAATTTTTTTATTTAACCCACCGTGAACGAATATATATTGTCCTATTTTCTCAATTACGTTTTTTGTCCTCAACCATTTTCCTAATTCTGATTTTTCTGAATAGAGGAATTTTGAAGCTTCGTCCCAATGTGTTTCCTTACTAATTCGTTTTGCAACTTCTACATAACGATGTAATGAATGTGACATATCTCCATTTAGGTTCATTATTTCGTGATTTCCATTTATAAAATGAACTTTGCCGTTTTGTTCTTCTGCTTTTTTTTCCAATGAGTATATTAACCACAAAGTTTGGGTTACACTTTGTCCTCGGTCAAAAAAGTCTCCGTTAAGAACCAAATGACCTTCTCCGAAAATCCAATTGTAACTTTTATCAATTACTTTATTATTTATTAAAAAACTATGTAATGCATTAAAATTTCCTTCGATATCAGAAATAGCAATTAACTTGGGTGGAAAATCATAAAATTCTGGTTCGTTTTGATGAGAGTTTTTAAGTGTGATTTCAAATTTATCGTTGACTTCATTGTTTACAGTAACTTCAATTGGTTTTTGTCTATCGAATTTCTTCTTTTTTAATTTATCTTCATCGTTGACCCAATATTTAATATTGTCAAAAATATATGGGCCATCTGCTCCGTCTAAATTAGTTTTGTATGGTTCGTCTATAAAAAAACCAAACTCTTGCTCTGAAAATAATGCATCTAGACCTGACCATCCAAAACTTTGAATGCCCGTTTTAGTATTCAATTCCGTATGTCCAAAAATTAAAGTTGTTAAGAACCAATATCCGAATATTAATTTAGCACCCCATTTGAGAATTTTCAATAATTTGTTTTTGTATTTTTTCATTTATTCTATAATGATTATTCAATTCTGATTGTTTGTTGCAAATGTGTTACAACGTGTTTGTGTATGATTAGTGGCGTGTTTAAGCACCTAATTTAGCAAATAAAAACCGAATAGAAAATCCGCGAGGATTTTCGTAAGTAGAGTAGAACTAGCAATTAATTATACACATTGTTGGCAATAGTTTTTATTCTCAAACTTAATTATTCGAAGTTAAAGATTGTATGCACGTATACTTAAAATTCTCGTATTTATCTAAATCACTTTTTCCATTTACCACCTCCAATATAAAAACCAATACTAGCTCCGAAATAACTATTTTTCATAGACTTTCCTATTGCTAAATCTGATTTGGGTATGATATTATACTCAAGAGCAATTCTGAATTTACTTAATTCAATCCCACCTCTAACCATTCCACCAATTTGAGGTCCAAATCCCTGTTCATCAATATTATCACTACCACTACCTATTACATAAACACCTAATCCACCACCTAAAAACGGTGTATAAGTCTTATTTTTATTGAAATAATAATCATAGGTTCCTAATATATTAGCATTAAAATCTGCATCAAGAGAGTCTTCAAGATCACCTACGCTAGCGGCCACACCAATACGTATTCCAACATTTGAATTATCTGTAATATTCAACTTTGGCTCTACGTCAAATAGCAGTCCACCTCCACCAGTTGCGAAAACATAGCCTAGGTCTATACCAAATCTAAATTTATCTTTTTCTTGTGCATTTAAAGTAAAACCAAATGTTGCAATAGTAATAACTAGTAATAATTTTTTCATTTTGTAATTAATTTTAAGATTAGTCAGGTAATTATCAAATAATGTGCCATGATATATTTTAAAAACTGTGTATTTGTAGATTATTGCCAACGGTTTGTGTAAAATGCGTTTTAATGCATTTTTACACCTTGTTAGAGTTCGTTATTATTCACAATTTATATTTTTTATTAGTCAATAAGTGTGCTGCTCTTTTTTGCACTTTAAGAAAAGGACTTTCTTCTTTAAATCGCAAGATGATATTCCTATTCAAATCAGGATGTAGAAGCGCTATATTTTGTACTTTTTTATTTCCATTTAACAATATATTATTCATTAACTTTTCATTGAATCCGTTTTCTTCCAAATCAATCCTGTATGATTCTGAGGGCTGGTCAACAAGCCCAGGACCTTTTAAAATCCTAGGATCTTCGTAGTGAGGTAGTTTCCACATTAGGTCTTCTTCAAGCTTTTCCACAATTTCTAACCTGTCTCGACTTTCAAAAACAGTATGGATTTTTTCAAATTTCAAGTCCATACTTTTGGTTTTAGAACAATACACTTCCAGTGCGGGGCGTACTTCGATATGATAGTATCCGTTTACATCAAGCGTGGGTGTCCACCACATAGCTATAAATTGATTCCGTAATTTACTATATAGTTTTAGTTGAAAATCAGTGTCCACCCATTCAATGTTTTCTTGGGTTATTTCATCTATTTCGTAAAATTGATTGTACAATACTTGCCAATCAGGATATACTCTTAAAGGTTGGTGTTTATACATGAAATAGTTTATTTAGAATGAACTCTAACGTTAACTGTATGGTTAGTTGCGTGGTTAAGCAACTAAATTAGTAAACAAATACGAACCTGAGAAAATTCCGAAGGAATTTTCCAAATAATCACTTGCCAAAGCAATTAATTATACACGGTGTTACCAACTGGCTTTTACTATTTTTATAATCCGATTATCCATTTTTCACTAATCGTGTCATTTTCGTTAACGTTGTTTCTAATTCTTGAATAGAATTTAAATTTTCTTTACTCGTATCAATTTTTTTAGAAAAAGTATATTTTGAGAAATCAATCTTATCTACTATACCTGAAGGCTTATAAATAATAAATTCCGCAATTTTAGGATTCGAAATATTAATATCAAAAGTAATCTGATAACCATTTATTTCCCCAAATAGAATGTAATCGCTTAAGCCATTATAATTTGGTTTAATCGCTTTTTTGTTAAATCCGATTTTTTCTAATTCATTATATGGTTTTTTATTCAAGATTCGTTTTCTATGCTTTCTTATATTCATTGCATTAGAAATCCAGCCAAAGAGAACTAGTAAAGGTGCAAAAAAGAAAGTTATAGAATAAACTATCAAAATCCATTTTATAGAAACCTCTGAAAAAAAGAAAAACAGATAGATAGAAAATCCACAAGTCAGAATTCCACTTATCCACAAATATCCTTTAATTAGAAAACCTTTATTTAATTCTAACAGTTCGTTCATTCAGCTTGTTGGTAACGGTTTGTGTATGGACAGTAGGGCAGATTCGAAGCACTTCACTTTCGGTTTACCACAAAGCCAAAACAAACGTTTTTACTTTTAATTTTCTTTTTTGTTAAACGTCAAAACTTTGTTTTGGCGTTGCCTGCTCAAAGAACAGGACTTTCAATTTATCTCTAAATGCCCTATTGGCTATACACTTTGTTACCACACGTTATTTTTCAATTTCATAGAGTACACATTTTTCCAATTCCTTATATTCTGAAAGTAAGGGATGATTAAAACTTTTAGTCTTTTTCATTCCGATTTTTTTCATCACTTTTTTAGATTTATCATTTGTTTCTGGACAAATCGATTTAATATTCTCTAATCCAATTTCGTTAAATGCAAATTCAAGGCATTTCTTCGCACCCTCTGTTGCAAAACCTTTTCCCCATTCTGTTTTAGCTAATCTCCACCCAATATCCACACAAGGTGTAAAGTCAGATTCAAAGTTCTGTTCGGCAATTCCTATGAAACCAATAAACTCTTTATTGTCAAGTTTGTCAACAGCAAAATAACAGAATCCATTTTTAGAAAACTGAGTTTGCATTCTCTCAATGAATTCATCAGTCTGTTTCTGTGTTGGAATAGCAGGAAAATGCTCCATAACTTTAGGGTCAGAATTTATTTCCCCCATTTTAAGTTTGTCATTTTCATTCCAATTTCTAAACCCCAATCTTTCGGATTTGAAAATATAGTTATTCATTCGGTTTTGAGTTTTTTTCTAATGTGTGGTAACGGTTTTGTATAAGATTAGTTGCGTGGTTTAAGCACTAAAGTTAGCAAATAAATCACAGATAGAAAGTCCGCGAGGACTTTCGTAAGCAAGCTAGAAACTAGCAATTAATTTTATACTGTGTTGTGCGTAGTTATTTTTTTTCAACTGTTTTTAATTTCCGATTGACATAAATAACATTTTTATTATTTAATTCTTTATCTCCGTATTTTAATGTGATTTCATCTTGTATGTTATAAATTATATTTTCATATTTTTCATCAAATAGTCCGTTTGTTCCTTTTGGATAAGAAGCATATAGGTCTTTGTTTTCTAATAAGTTATTTTTTGATTTCGAAAAGAAATTAATGTATGCTTTTTCGGCATCGTAGTAAATAGATTCTTCGTTTGGTAATTTAAGTAGATTACTATTATTTTCAGAACCATAATCATTTGGACTAATAGTTTTAGCCTCAAGTATATCATTAATTTCAAGTAAGCAGATACAAAGTTCTTTTGAAATTTGCATTCCTTTTTGGATAGGTAATGACGTCGTTAAAATTCTTTGGATATTGCTATGGTTTTCAATCCTTTTCGCTATAAATTGTTTTACAGAATGACCAATATATTTTACATCAAATTCTAAGAGCTTTTTTGTTTCTCCTTTTATATTAACTATCCAATTCTTATTGTAATGGCTTCTTAGTATTCTGTCAGGCGTGATTAATTTAGTGAAATCCTTTTCTTCTGGAATTTTTATTATAATAACATCAATGAAATCATTTAGATTTTCTTCGTTCTTTAAGCTTTTATTGTAACACAATTGAAGCTCAATATTCGATATGTTTTCAGTTTCAATTACGTCTTTCTGATATAATGGTAATTGAAATTTTATATTAATTCCAGTTAAAGGTTGTGAGATTTCTCCAGTAAGAAACTTTGTAGAACATTTTATATTTCTAAATATCAGACAAGGACGTTGAAGAATAAAATATAAAGAAGAATCTTCAGCGATTCTTTTTAGTTCTTTATCATTATATAAATAGCTAAAATCATCAAGATTAAATATTCCTAAAGGATTTTTAAATTCTACTTGAATGGTTTTTCGCATAGTTTGGGTTAATTACGCACAACGGTCCAGGCTATGAGTAGTTGCTTGGTTTAGCACTTAACTTTGCAAGTACACACCAAGCTGAAAATCCGCGAGGATTTTCAGAAGTAGGCGAGAACAAGCAATTACTTATAACCATTGTTGTAAAACGTATTTATTTATTCATTATTTGAGTTGCTTCCCAAACATATTCTTTTCCAAATTCTCCAAAGTAACTCATATAATCACCATTTTTAGAAATTACAACAAAACTGCTACATGGATAATGATGTTCAAAAAATAGTCTTTCAATAGTCCCTTCTGGGTCTTTGTACCAAGTCAAAACTCCATCATATTTTTTCAATCCATCATTCTCTTTGTAAATATAAATAGGTTTAGTTTGAGCAACTTGATTGATACCATCTTCTAACTGTCCAAACCAAATCTTTCTTGATTCTTTTGTAGCTGAACCGCTAGAATTACAAGGGTCTTTTCCAGGGTAATATATTATAACTATTGGCTTAGTAGAATCCAATTCAAGATTTGTAGCTTTCTCAAGTAATAATTCAAGACTTTTTCTATCATTTATTTTCCCCCGTTTTTCTCTTAAAGTCAATTTTCTATGATTAATTGAATCTCCTTGAACGTTTAACAATTTATTCGTTGAGCGAATTCGGTTAAATTTAGATTTACTTATTTCTACATTATTTTTATCGAAATATCTTGTTTTGTCCTTTCCAATTTTAGTCGCTGAACAAGAGCAAATTAAAATTCCGATTATAAATGTTAGCAGGATTTTTTTCATATGTTTTACAACGTGTTTGTGTATGATTTGTTTGCGTTGATTAAGCGACTAATTTAGTAAATACAAACTGAATAGAAAATCCGCGAGGATTTTCGTAAGTAAGCTAGAACTAGCAATTAATTATACACGTTGTTGTGCTTTCGTTATTCTGTTCTAATGTTAATATCTTCAATTATTTTAAGGGCATCCTTTTTGTAGTTTACTAATTGGTTTAAATAAATTTTATAATGAAGTATATAAGCTGCGGATACTCTATTTCTATAATCCCAAGAATTCAGCATATAGGATATGAGGTCATCGTTTTTTACTCGATTATAAAAATCAGAGAACCATGGTTTATTATTTTTCCAATAAAACCAATTATCTTGAAAATCCGTTGACATTTCTTTTTTTGAAACACCAATTTCAGTATTGTAATAAGAATAAAAACTATTGATATCAATAAAAAGGCTGTCTTTTTTGGCATCAAAGAGATCACCATTATCCGTCAATAATTTGAAACCACGCTCTTCCACCTCAATATCTTGATAGCCATCGAGTAAGTACACGCAATCCGGACAATTCTGATAATCTTCCAAGGTCATCTTTTTTTGAATAATTTTTTTAAAAACCGTATCCAACGAAGTCATGCTATTAATTATTTTATCAAACTTTTCTATATCATTTGTTAAATCACTTTTAATAATTGAATAGACGCTTTTTATTTTATTCTCTTGTCTTCGTTTTTCATTCCAATTATTGATTTGTAAAGCAATCAAAATTCCAATTACGACAAGTACAATTTCTCCTAGGGCGTATTTAAAATATTTTCCAGTTTTGTTTTCCATTAATAAGTTTTGTCTAATTTTTCTAAAGAATTTTATCATCGGTTAGCGGTCGGTTATAATGAAGCACAACGGTCTTTTGTAAGATTAGTTGCGTAAGCATCTAAGATAACAAAAAGGTGAGTGGTAAGGAAATCCGTTAGGATTGCCGAGAGTTTGATTAAACAACGTAGCAATTAACTATACACGTTGTTAGGGCATAGTCCTTTAATTTTCTGATAGAGTTACAAAAAGTTGAGATTTAATTTTCCAGACACCAGATTCTTTAGTCCACATCGCTGAATAATTCCCATTGATAATAGAATCATCACTTTTTTCTGGGTCGTATCCATTCCAAATTCCATTTTCCCAAGCTAAACCTCTTTTTTCATTAACTTTAATTTCTTTGGTCTGGCGAATCCAATACATCTTACTTTTTCCACCATCAGATATGTATTTTTCTAATTCTTCTTTTCCACATAATAAAGTTCCATTTCCAGTAGTAATTAAAACATCATCCGTTAAAAATGAAAGTACTTTTTCATTCTGATAAGACTTGAGTGCCGTATTTGATTCATTTCTAATGGCAGATATTTGTTCTTTATCAGTTTGAGAGTATAATTCCGATGTAACAAATAGAGTACATAGAATTCCAAAAAAAATGTATTTAGTTTTTTTCATTTGTTATCTGAATTTATTCCTGCAATCATAATTTTGATTTATGGCATTTGCCCTAACGTGTTTGTGCATGATTTCGTTGCGTGTTTCAGCAACTAATTTAGCAAATACAAACCGAATAGAAAATCCGCGAGGATTTTCGTAAGTAGGCGAGTGCTAGCAATGAATTATACACGTTGTTGTGCATTCGTTATTTTAGCATTAGATTACTTATTTAATAAAACAATAGCCTCACGCGATAAGGCATTGATACCTTGGCCACGTGATTCTATATAATCATACAAATTTTTTAATGCTTTTAAATGTAGATGCCTATGAAGTAAACCTTGAGTTTTCCGTTCAATATTTGTTTCTATTTTTAATTTACTATAAAAATTTGATGGAATTCCAAGTAACTGTTCACTAGCTTTTCGTTCATCTATTGCTCTATCTAAAAACTCACGATTTATAATTTCAAATTCATCTTGTTTCGAGAGTAATTCTATAAGAAAATCACGTTGTACCTCATTAAGTAAACTTCCGTTTTCTGAAAATTCCATATTCTTGAATGCTTGATTTACAGGGTGATATTTCAGATACATAGCTAGAACATCTGAACTATCGATTAGTTCATCAATTGAAGATTGAGAAATGTCATTTGAATCAAAATAGTCAAAGTAATTATCAATATTCTGTTTATAATCGGTGGTTTTAATAATGAGTTTGTTAATGTTTAAAGTATCGACGGTAAGATCATTTATTATTTTATCAATATAACTTTGAGATTTAAACTTTATTTTTCTTCGCTCATTCCAATTATTAATTTGTAGGGCAATCAAAATTCCGATAACCACAAGAACTATTTCACCAAAAGCATATTTAAAATATTTTCCAGTTTTGTTTTCCATAAGCAAGTTTTGGCGAATTTTTCTAAAGAATTTTATCATTGGTTATTGGTTGGTTATAATGAAGCACAACGGTCTAGTGTATGATTTCGTTGCGTGTTTAAGCACTAAATTTAGCAAATAATTCACAGATAGAAAGTCCGTGAGGACTTTAGTAAGTAGGCTCTAACTAGCAATGAATTATACATATTGTTAGGCATAGTTTTTTTAATCCTCAATTTCGACTATCATATAAACCGAAGCTGCAATATTATGAGGAACACTTACTCCAACTGCTGTTCGAGTATGCTTGCCAATTTCGCCAAATACTTCAACGATAAAATCGGAAGCACCATTCATAGCATCAGCTTGTTCAGTATTTTCAGAGGTCGAATTCACTAATCCGTGTACCGCAACAATACTAGTTACTTTATCAAGTGGACAAATTGTTTTTATTGCGGCTAAACATCCAATGGCACATAATTTTGTGGCATTCTTGCTTTCATTTAATGTAATATCTTTTCCAAGTTTACCTTTCTGAACAATTCCATTTTGAATGGGAATTTGTCCTGCGATATAAATAAGGTTATTGGTTCGCTTTGCTGGAATGTAATTTGCAACAGGTTTTGGTACTTCTGGTAATTTAATACCCAATTCAATTAATTTTGATTCAATTTTACTCATCAACCTTTGATTTTAATTTTTGTAAAAGGTACAATCATAGGTACTTCTTTCTGGTACGTTTCATATTTTTCTCCAATAAATTTACGCAGGTCTTTTTCCTCTAAATATTTTACAGCTATAAAAATGTACATAGTAGTTACTAAAGAAAATAGTAAATGCCCAACTGTCATAGTTGGTGTTGCCCAAAAGGCAATTATAAAACCTAGCATTATAGGATGTCTAACAATTTTATATAAATAGTTGGTTTGAAATTTCGGGTTGGCAGTTTGTTTGTTTGTTAGATTATCGAAAATTTGGGCTAATCCAAAAAGCTCAAAATGATTAATCATAAACGTAGAAAGTAAAACAATAAGCCAACCTAGAAAAAATATTCCAGTTATAATACCTGAAAGAACTGTGTTTTCAGTTTCCCAAATTATAGTTGTTATTGGTTGCCATTGCCAATAGATTAAAATTAGAGCTAAACTAGAAAGTAAAATATATGTGCTACGTTCCATAGCTTGACTAAAAATGGAATTAAACCATTCTTTAAATTTTGGTCTCGCCATTATACTATGTTGTAGAGCAAAAACACTTAATAAGATTACATTGATAAATATAGAATAAAGCAATGTGGTCTCCGAACCAGAATCTATTGATTTTGGAACGATAATATTACTTACAAAACCAATGGCGTATAAAAATGCAATTAGAAATACCAAATAGGCAACAATTCCATAAAATAGGATGATATATTTTTTCATAATTTATGTTTTTAGTTTTTGATTTTATCTTCGGTATTTAAAGTAATTGGGATTCCTTTTTTTATAGTTTGATAAACAATGCAACTATGTTTTGCTCCGTTTATTAATGTGTGTAATAGCTTTTCATTTGTGTTTTTGGCAATAATTAATGCATCAATATGCATAGATTGAAATTCAACGGGAACAGATGTATCAATCATTAATGTTCCTCTTACATCAACTTGAGCCGTTGTGTATATTTTTGTTTCAATAAGTTCTATTTTCAATTTATTAGCAATGAGTCTAATCGTACTTTCGAAACAAGAAGCTAATGAAGCACAGAGTAAATCTCCAGGATTTGGAAAATCGTGGTCGCCTCCAACTGCTTTATGAACTCCAATTTTAAATGGAATCTTCATTTTACCATTTATGGAAACCGATGTTCTAAATGGGTCGTGTAAATTCATTCCAACAACCTCCGCTGAATCAGTAATCCAAGCAGATGTGGAATCATTTTGATATTTTTCATAAAGAACTAAATGTCTTTGATGAACAATGGAATAGTCTTTAATGGATTTTGTACTCTTGGATGAAAAATCTTGATTAGGCATCACATCATTTTTTTAATTTAATAATGATGTAAAGGTTGTATTTATATTTCCAATCAGGATTTCTTAAAAGTCCAAATAATGTTCTTAAAAGCCCAATAAATATAGTTACGTTTCTTTTTTAAGTATTCTAAATCTACGTGGCGTTACTTTTGCTTTCTTTTTAAAAGCTTGAATGAAATGGGAATTATTTTTAAATCCACATTCACAACCTACCTCACTTACGGTTAAATTTGTCCCTAATAATAGTGTTTTAGAGTAGTCTAATCTTTTGTTGATTAACCACCTACTTGGTGTTTTGTTAAATTTACTTTTAAATTCACGCTTAAAAGAAGATAGGCTTTTTCCACAAAGTTTTGCAAAATCAGCTATTTTTAAATCGTATTGAAAATTTTCCATCATTATATTTTCAATAGTTGATTTAGTGTTTTGTGTTATTGAATTAAAGAAAACTAGCAGTTCGTTATTATTTGAATTAAGTACGATATTGAAGAGTAATTCTTTAAATTTAATTTCCACTAATTCTTTAGGCATTTCCACTTCTTGGTTTAAATATTGGAATATACTTTTTATTAAAGTTTTAAACACGTCATTAGTAGTAATGTCGAAAATTTGATTATGCTCTTTCTTATGATTGAAGTCTTTTTTAAAAGTTGGATTCTCTGAAATAAACTTTTTTATAAAATCATCATTAATAAAAAATAGCATTACGCAATACTCGCTTTCTAAATATTGTTTTGTAGTATAAACACCTTTTCTAACAAAAAGAGTATCTCCCGCAGTAAGTTTATGGGTGTTTTTTGAAGTAATCCAATCCTTTTTTCCGCTAATGACATAAGTGATTAAATGATTCTCAATCCATAACTGATACTCTTCAATATTGAGAGGGCATTTATATTCTACGAATAAGAAATCATTGCCAACAAGTTTGTTGAATTTTGGATGATTTTTAAAGTATTCGTATGCATTAATCACTATGTTGTTTTCAGTTTTTTAAATTATGCCTAACGCCCACTGTGTATGGCGTAGTGAGGCGCGCCTCACGGAAAGCTATTGTTGCGCCTGATTAGCTATACACGCTGTTGTGTGTAGTATCGTTCGGAGTTCTCGTAGACTCGACTAAATATACATAAAATTAGCGAGGTGCGACAAACAGTGGGCGTTGGTATGTAATTAGTAGAAGGGCAGCGTTTGGAAAACGCGATTCTACGTGCCGTAGGCAATTACATACCAACGATTAGGCTATGGGTATTTGCTTAAATCACTAAGATAGCAAAAAGGCACAAAGTGAGGAATATTCGAAGAATATTCCGATTGGTACTTACTAATCTCAAGCAATTACCTATAGCTATTGTTGTAAAACGTTTTAATTCTCCGTTTCTGGTGGTGTTGAAATTGAGTAAATTTTAAGTCTTCTGTTAAAAAATATTTAAGATTATTAAATTATTTAATTTTCATTAATTTTATTGTACTCTAATTATTCTAAAACTTATTTATGTCTAAAGTGTAGTTTAAAAATGGATAATAACCTTTTAATAAATCTATTAACAAGGTCAATTTTATTCTCTTTTTTTAGAATAACAAAAATTTCATCTGAAGTTATAAACCAATTTTTTTTTGTTTTTTAAAAATTTTAGTTTCAACTTTAAATTTAGTTGCTCTAACATAATTTTTGCTAATCATTATTTTTAATGAACCAAATGAATCCATTCTATGCTGCAATTCATCTAATGTATGATTTGATGGGTTCTTAATTGTAGTTATATCAATTAAATCCTTTCTACTAAAATAATTTTGTTTGCCTTGTTGAGGACTTCCTTGAACCTTATTAATAAAATCAATTATAACTTTATTTAAATTTAATGAGGCTAGTTTCGCCTTTTCAAATTTAATTTTCCTTAAGTTTTTGTTGTCAATTTGAATTGATTCTGACAATAAAATAGGTCCATGATCTATTTTTTCTGTCATATAATGATAAGAATAGCCTGTTTCTTTTTCTCTATTATAGAGTGTCCAAGGTGTTACTAGCCAACCTCTATAAGAAGGTAATATACCATTATGATTATTTAAACCAGATTTAAAAACATTGAGTAATTCGATACTAAATATTTGATCACAGCCAAAAGAAAATGCATAATCTGGTTGAATTTTGTTTTTTAAAAATTTAATAAATTTCGGATGATTAATATTGTTGTTTTCCGGAATAATTATTTTTACTCCCCTTAGACTACAAAACGTTTGAATATTCCAAAATATTTTTCGGGTTAATTTGGACTTATTAGAGCTTGTATCGCAAATTAGTAAAACTTTTATTTTATTTATTTTTGATGCTATGCGAATTGCTTCATTAGTTAAGATGATACTTTTTATACTAGCATAATTGCCAAAAATTACTACGGAATTTTTTTTTGAATTTAATATCATTAACTAGAGTCAAATGTTTTACAACGGTTGTGTATAAAAATAGTGGCGGTTTAGGACCACAAACTTTTCAATTTAGATCATAGTTAATTATTGTTTCTGTCTTTTGTATTGGTAGATTCTTCGCCATTATTTTTATACGTTGTTGGGCGCAGTAATTCTCTTTCTACACCACTAATACCGGTTCTTGCCCATACCGCATCATCCTCATTCATGGCTTTGTCGGGTCTGAAATAGAATTCCAAAAATTCTTTGCTTTCAGTAGGGAATTGACGATAATCCCAAGCCCCGTCAGTTGATGAAAGAATTCCCGATGTTAATTCCGCAATTGAAGCACTGATGATTCCATACCCAATATTTATAATTCCAGGTTGACCTGCTGAGCGTCTAAAAGACCACATTCGGTCTAGTTTTTTAGACTTTTCTAACTTTAGGTCAATATTACCGATTGTTTTGTGACCCTCTAGAAAGTCAGTTAGTTTCCACCAAGGGTCGTCAGAGTCGTCAGGGTCTACCACTGATTCACAGTAAGCATCAGTACCACCCGCAATTCCTTTTATTGTAAACCAAGCGTATTCATTCTCTTTCCATTGAAATGTGTCCGATAATTCAATATCAAACATATATTTCTCATCTTTATCACGAATAGTAACATTTAATTCAATCTCTTTTTCAATTCCAACTGATTTTAGAAAAGAATGAATATGCTTTTGAGATAGACTTATTACTTGCCCAAAAGTTATTTCAGTCGATTCAACTGGTAATATGTCTATTGTAGTACTCATTTTTTACTTATTGCGCCCAACGCCCACTGTGTATGGCGTAGTGAGGCGCGCCTCACGGAAAGCTATTGTTGCGCCTGATTAGCTATACACGCTGTTGTGTGTAGTATCGTTCGGAGTTCTCGTAGACTCGACTAAATATACATAAAATTAGCGAGGTGCGACAAACAGTGGGCGTTGGTATGTAATTAGTAGAAGGGCAGCGTTTGGAAAACGCGATTCTACGTGCCGCAGGCAATTACATACCAACGGTCTTGTGTATGAAACGTAGCGTTGCTTAAAAGTAGTATATTCTGGTTAAACAATGAGCCGAGTTTTTATATTTTGTGCTAATTTATCATTTTTAAAGCTTAAAAATCTAAAAAATTGGCGGAAACAGCAAGAAAACACAGACATTTTGATAAGCCAAAACTAGCGATGTTTTATACATTGTGTTGTGCGGTCGTTGTTTCTTATCCAGTATAATTTATCCGTTAGTTTTTATCCGTTAGTTTTTATCCGTGGACCTGATCCGTTTCGCCTCAAACCGGAACATAATCTTTGCGAAAATTCGTACGCTCTGTACCAGATTTATCCATCAAAAAAATACGATCTGTTTTAGCGATTAGTACCTTTTTTATTTTGAGTGATCACGAGTGCATTTTAATGACGCACAACGGAATTGTGTATGGTTAGTTGCGTGGCTAAGCAACTAAATTAGTAAACAAATATGAACCTGAGAAAATTCCGAAGGAATTTTCCAAATAAGCACTTGCCAAAGCAATTAATTATACACGGTGTTGTGCCCAGTTATTTTAGTCGATACATCGTTTTATTTTTTTCTCCGATTTTTTCAAATAAACCGATTTCAGCTCCTTTTTTCAAATCTCTACTAGCTGTTGCAGAAGAAATATCCTTAAAAATATCCATATAATCTTTTCTTGTAAATTCAGTTTTATTCAAGGAAATATAATATTCTAACCGGTCTTTTTCACTTAAAGTTCTATTATTGAATTCTAATAATTGGCTTATTGAAATGTCAATTACGTTTAGCATATATTGGATAAATTTAGTTGATTTTCCAGATTTATCACTTTCAGCCAAGGCTTTATAATATTTTTCTTGGTCGTTGCTAATTAAAGTTTCAAATGGTAGAAACTCAAATATTGGATATTTTTCCATTAAAATTAAAGTTTGCCATAATCGTCCCATTCTGCCATTTCCATCTAAAAAAGGATGTATGAATTCCATTTCGTAATGAAAAACACAACTTTTAATTAACTCAATTTCATCTGAATTTTTTAAATATTCAAAAAGGTCTTTCATTAAGTATGGCACATTTTCAAAAGGTGGTGCTAAATGCTCAACTTTAGAGCCTTTAACGATTCCTACACTTTGATTTCTATATTTGCCAGAATTTTCAATTAGATCTTCCATTAAGTTTTGATGTGCCTTTAAAAATGATTTTTCATTAGAAGGATTGTATTCTTCTAAATTTTCATAGATTTTAATAGCATTTAAAACTTCAAGAACATCTTTTTCAGGACCAATAACTCTTTTGTTTTCAAGAAGTGCTGTTATTTGTTCTTCCGTGAGTGTGTTTCCTTCTATTTTTAATGAAGAATGAATAGTTTTAATCCTATTTTGTTTTCTGAGTTTCGGTGAAGGTTTGTTTAATAAATTAGCATTTACTTCTCCTATTTTTTCAGAAATAGAAGTTATTAATTTTAAAATCGAAGATGTTATTTCGTAAGGTGGTTTCATTATGATACTATCATTTGATACTATCAAATATACATTCATTTCCTTTAATTATGTAATAGAACGGATTTTTTAATTGGGCACAACGGTCTCGTATAGCCGTCAGTTACGGGTTTAAAGTTACTGTTTTTCGGTTAAGCACTGACGTTAGTAATTCCGAGTGGATTCGGACGTAGTCGAATCCGCCGTAATTGCGGTTATACATTGTTGTGCTTAGTGTTTTATTCATCGTGATTGTCCAATTTCTAGTTTTTATTCGGTCTGATTTTTTTCCAGTCCCAATATTTAGAATACAATTCATCGTGCAGCATTTCAGTATTTTCAGCTAACTCACTTGTTTTATCTACAAAACTAATTTCAGTCCATTTCCCAAGATTTTCATCTGGGTCCGAAGTTCCGTCAATAATATTTAGCAGTTCAAATAAAACTCCGGCAGAGTTATCTGCTAAAACTTTTCTCAATGCACCTTTTAAAATAGGGTCATTTTTTAATTTTTCCAGAGAAGATTTTTCCATTTCGGTTAAACCTCCATTTGGTGGATAAGTCAAAAAATCAGTCGAGTTTCCTTTTTCCAATTCGTCAGCTGCGTATTCTGCATTTTCCTCAATTTTTTGTTGAAGAAAAAGCATTAAAGTATTGATATTATATTCTGATAGTTTCATTTTTTCCATTAAGCACAACGCCCACTGTGTATGGCGTAGTGAGGCGCGCCTCACGGAAAGCCATTGTTGCGCCTGATTAGCTATACACGCTGTTGTGTGTAGTATCGTTCGGAGTTCTCGTAGACTCGACTAAATATACATAAAATTGGCGAGGTGCAACAAACAGTGGGCGTTGGTATGTAATTAGTAGAAGGGCAGCGTTTGGAAAACGCGATTCTACGTGCCGTAGGCAATTACATACCAACGGTTTGTGTAAAATGCGTTTTAATGCATTTTTACACATTGTTAGAGTTCGTTATTGTTTACAATTTATATTTTTTATTAGTCAATAAGTGTGCTGCCCTTTTTTGTATTTTAAGAAAAGTACTTTCTTCTTTAAAACGCAAGATGATATTCCTAGTCAAATCAGGATGTAGAAGCGCTATATTTTGTGCTTTTTTATTTCCATTTAACAAAATATTATCTATTAACTTTTCATTGAACCCGTTTTCTTCCAGATCAATCCGGTATGACTCTGAGGGCTGGTCAACAAGCCCAGGACCTTTTAAAATCCTAGGATCTTCGTAGTGAGGTAGTTTCCACATTAGGTCTTCTTCAAGCTTTTCCACAATTTCTAACCTGTCTCGACTTTCAAAAACAGTATGGATTTTTTCAAATTTCAAGTCCATACTTTTGGTTTTAGAACAATACACTTCCAGTGCGTGGCGTACTTCGATATGATAGTATCCGTTTACATCAAGCGTGGGTGTCCACCACATAGCTATAAATTGATTCCGTAATTTACTATATAGTTTTAGTTGAAAATCAGTGTCCACCCATTCAATGTTTTCTTGGGTTATTTCATCTATTTCGCAAAATTCATTGTACAATACTTGCCAATCAGGATATACTCTTAAAGGTTGGTGTTTATACATTAAATAGTTTATTTAGAATGAACTCTAACGGACTCGTATAACCGTCAGTTACGGGTTTAAAGTTACTGTTTTTCGGTTGATCACTGACGCTCGCAATTCCGAGTGGATTCGGACGTAGTCGAATCCGCCGTAATTGCGGTTATACATTGTTGGCAAATCGTTTTTTAATTCATTCATGGCATTAATAAACTTAATCCGTAAAAATATAGTCCGCCAATTATTAAAATTCCGACAAAATTTATTTTCAATTTCGTGTTTTTTAAATCAGTCCAAATCGATTTAAATTTTTCTTTTTCCGACACAATAACTTTCGTGTTTGCAAGAAAGTCGCCAATTCGTCTTTCAGGATTTATTAGTCCAACAATAACTTCTAATGGCCAAGCAACACAAATGGTTAAATTCCGTACAAAGCATTGTAATTCATTCGCTGGTTTATTCGTTTTTCGGTCAATAACTTGAAAACCTAAAATCCGTTTTGCTGGACTTTTTGCATTGAAAAAGTCTTTATTTAAATAAATAAAAAAAGGAATAAAAACTAAAACTATTCCAATTCCGTTATTCAGACTGTCTTTCATTAATGCTCCTAATCCAAAAATTAGAAATCCCAATGGAACAATTAAAAGACACATAATACAATGGTCTAAAAACATACTTAAAATTCGGTTAATTCTTGGGTTATTATTCGCAACTTTAGAAATTTCTCCGACTATTATTCCATCGCTATTGTTATTTGTTTCTGTCATTTATCAAATGTTTGCCAACGCCCACTGTGTATGGCGTAGTGAGGCGCGCCTCACGGAAAGCCATTGTTGCGCCTGATTAGCTATACACGCTGTTGTGTGTAGTATCGTTCGGAGTTCTCGTAGACTCTACTAAATATACATAAAATTGGCGAGGTGCGACAAACAGTGGGCGTTGGTATGTAATTAGTAGAAGGGCAGCGTTTGTAAAACGCGATTCTACGTGCCGCAGGCAATTACATACCAACGTTTAAGCTATGGTTTCGTTACGGAATGACACGCAGTGTTATTCCGGTTAAGCACTAAAGATAGCAAAAGTGCAGGAATTTTCCAGCGGAAAATTCCCCCGTAATGAATTATAGCTGTTGTTAGCGACAGTGATTTATATTATTTATACACCATTAGCCGCTCCGCTATTCAGTCCAGCGTAGTTAAGCTGAAGAGCGACGCAGATACCAACGGCACAAATAGGGCAGACGCGGAACAAGTCCAAAGTCAAACGTAGTTTTTATAATTCCAGTTTTGCAGTTTTATCTTGCTTAAAAATCAAAAAAAAATCGCTGCGCGAGAAGGTTGGGAAAGTGTGCGAAAGTACATTGTCGCTAACGCCCACTGTGTATGGCGTAGTGAGGCGCGCCTCACGGAAAGCCATTGTTGCGCCTGATTAGCTATACACGCTGTTGTGTGTAGTATCGTTCGGAGTTCTCGTAGACTCGACTAAATATACATAAAATTAGCGAGGTGCGACAAACAGTGGGCGTTGGTATGTAATTAGTAGAAGGGCAGCGTTTGGAAAACGCGATTCTACGTGCCGCAGGCAATTACATACCAACGGACTTGGCTATGAGTAGTTGCGTGGGTTAGCACTTAACTTAGCAAGTACGTACCAAACTGAAAATCCTCGTGGATTTTCAGAAGTAGGCGAGAACAAGCAATTACTTATAGCCATTGTTGGCAAATCGTTTTTATATTATAATAGTTTGTTCATTTTCCGTTCAATTTTTTTAATAAGATTTAAGCTTAATACATCATTCACGTATTCAACTTTTCCTTTTTTATCAATTATTATATTGTACGGATAATAAGGGATTTTGAATTTGTCAATCAATTTACCATCTGGCACTACTGTAAAATCAAGCTTGGTTGTTTCTAAAAACTTAATTAATGAATTTTTATCGTTCCAAGTGACAGCAAAAAACTCTACCGATTTATCTTTGAATTTCATCTTTAACGCATTTAAATCAGGAAATTCTTTAACACAAGGTTTGCATTGAATAAACCAAAAATTCATTACAATAATTTTCCTTTTAAAGATTCTAAAGTATGCTTATTACCATTGATGTCCTCAAAGCTTAATTCATTCAATATAGAACCATCTATTTGCTTTCTTAATTCTTTTTTTTCTTTTTCAATGGCTTTATATTTCTCATTTAATTCCTTTTGTGATATTGATTTTTTCTCTTGACTAAAAGTTTTCAGTGAGACTAAAGCCAATATTATAAGAATTGAGGTTTTAAACTTCATATTTTAATTTTATTTAGAGATTCTCAAATGTTTGCCAACCGCACTATATACATCTGTAAATTTATATAATTTTAGTAAAATTCAAACTTTAGATCGTTTTATGTTTTGATGGCAACTAGCACTATGTTAATATAGGAAGAGTAATTAATATCAACTTTTTTATCAACCAAAAAATAAAACCCTTGTATTTAAAATACATACAAGGGTTTATGGTGGAGCCAAGAGGAGTGAAGTCGAACTTTTTTGGGGAGGATTTAGCTATTTTTTAAATCAGTTATTTTATAATAGTACAATTATTTACTATTTATAAAGTTGTTGAATTCCGTCTTTGCAGTTAGACTTTCAAAAAGAGAGACATGTCCACCACCAGTAATTTCAACAAACTGTCTGTTTTGACAGGTTGAGCAACTTAATACGTCTTGTTTAAAAGTTGGCCACATGTTAAATATTCTATTTTTTTAACATGGGGTAAATTTTTTTTGGTACATTAACTGTAATTTTGATTTTAATCGTTATGATATCTTGTAAAATTTATTAAAAGTAAGATGAACATTTCATTAAATATCTATTAGCTCATTTCAAATTCTCAAGAGTTTCCCTAAACGTTAAATTTAATAAATACAAATATGAAAATTGCATTAAAAATTTCGTTTTTACTTTTCTTTTTTATCAGTTATTTGACTTATGCTCAAGGAGATGGGCCAGAAAGTCATTTTCTAAAACCACAAAAAATGTGGGGTTTAAACATAAAATATCTAAACCTAAATCAGAACATGTCTGTAAACGGGGATTTACTGACACCGAATCTAAACCTAGAGATTAATTCCTTTCCCATAACACTTTTTCATGTCTTCTCAATTAAAGGGCAACATGCCGAAATTGTAGCTATGATGAATCCTACATCTATATCGTCAACCTTAGATTTACCAAATCCACTTGAGGACAGAGTTTTTGATAAAACAGCTTTCTCCGACGGATTTATTGGGTTAAAAGTTGGAATGGTTAATGGTAAAGCAATAAGCCTAGAAGATTATATGAAAGGTAAGATAAACTTTACAATGATGAGTTATTTTAGAATATGGTATTCTGGATCTTATGACAAGGATGAATTGGTAAATATAGGTACAAATAGAACTACTTTTGAATATGGGATCCCCACAACAATGTCTCTTTGGTCTAAAGGTAATTCCTCAACAAACCTCGAACTATTTCCAAGCATACGATTTTTTACAAAAAATAAAGATGTGTTAGTTAATCCTGTTTCAAATGCAAGTGTAGAAAGAACTCAAGCTCCTTTATTTGTTTTTGAGAATCACATTATACATAACTTTAATAAAAAGTTACGTGCCACTTTAAATGGAAGATATCAGGTTGGTGGACAAACCACAACTGATGGGAGTAAAGATGGCAATTCTTTCAATAATTATGGAGCAACAATTGGTTTAGGTTATCAATTACATCCACTTATTTATTTACATGCAGATTATGGTGGCATTGTATTCGGAGGTGGTGAAGCAGAGTCTAACATGTTTAGATTTAACTTACAACTAAATTATTTAAAAATTAAAAAAATAAATAGTCATGAACAAGCTAAAATTTATAACCATTTTATTATTAATCTTTTTCGTTTCATGTAATAATGAAAAAAATAACAATTCAAGTACAAAGGAAATTTCAATTTCAAAAGCAGATTCAACAAAAGTAGCTTTAGTTACTCAAGCATACATTTATGGTTATCCTATGATGACGATGGATTATACCCATAAAATATCATCAAATGTAGCGTCAGATAACGGTATGGGAAAAGGCCCTATGAATCAATGGGGGAATATGCATAAATTCCCGAAAGCAGGCTTTACAGAAGTGGTTCGTCCTAATCTTGATACCTATTACAGTGTTATATATGCAGATTTAGGTGAAAGCCCTTTATACTTGCATATACCAGCTACAGAACGGTATTATCTCATGCCAATATTAAATGCTCATGGTGATGTAATTAAGTCTGTAGGATCAAGAACAACAGGGCAAGGTGCTGTAGATATCGCTTTGGTAGGTCCAACATATGATGGTGAAATTGATGATGATTTAACAGTAATTAGATCTACAACAAATCTTAATTGGATGTTAGGAAGAGTAGCTGTAAAAAATAATGAAGATGGTAAAGTTGAAATAGCAAATTTTCAATCTAAATTAATTGCTCGTCCTCTTTCTGAACGTAACAACAAAAATTATGTAAATCCTAAAGGAATAATTAACCCTGATTATTTAAATAAAGTTCCTATGGATGAAGTAGATAATAAAGATATTACCACCTATTTAAATGAAGTCATGCAATTAATGATAGATAACCCCGGTTATGCTACTGATAAACCTTTACTAGAAAAATTAAAAACCATTGGATTTGAGCCTGGAGGTGATTTTAAATTGGATCAATTTAATTCCCAAACACAAGAAATGGTAAAGAAAGTACCTTCAATAGTCCAAGGACTATTTTCAAAAATGACTGCAAATCCACCCTCAGAAAACCTTCAAAATGGATGGAATGTAATTACATCTGGTTTAGGAGAATATGGTACAGAATATTTTTTAAGAGCTTATGTTACAAAAATTGGTTATGGTGCAAATCAGTCTGTAGATGCTATATATCCAAACTCTGCAGTAGATTCTGAGGGGAATAATTATAATGGATCCAATAAATATGTATTACATTTTAATGCTGACCATATGCCTCCTGTAAACGGGTTTTGGTCTTTAACCATGTATGATAAAAAAGGATTTTTAGTTGACAATGCTATTGATAGATACAACTTAGGGGGTATGAAAGACCTTACGTATAACAAAGATGGTTCTCTAGATATATTTATTCAAGCGGAAGAACCTGAAAAATTAAAAACAAACTGGTTGCCTAGTCCACAAGCCGGTGAAGCATTTGAATTAACGTTTAGAATGTATTACCCAAAAGAAAATGTTATAGACAGATCCTATAAAATGCCTGGAGTTAAAAAAGTTAAATAGGATATTAAAGTAAATAATCATGAAAAAACTGCACATTATTATGATTGCTGCAATGACAGTAACAATATTTTCTTGTAAGAATGACAAAGCTACAGAGACAAATACAGATGAAGTAAATGAAACAGTAAAAGAAGTTGTTTCTGAAAAATCAACAACCATTCTGACAGATGAAAACTTTGGTCTAGCAGAATCACAAATGATTTTTGCAAAATATGTAAAAGACATTGCTGCAGTCACTAAAACAAAAGGTGTAGGAGTTTTTATGCACAATAAAAAGGCTGCAGATCCAAAAGACAAAACGGTTGTAAGAATCAATTTTGATACACAATACTCAATTGCAATTTTAGATTTAACAGAAGAAGCTACCTTAACCATGCCCGAGACCAATGGAAGATACCAGAGTGCTTGGCTTATCACTGAAGAGCATTATAATCCAATGGCAATTAATAAACCTGGAACCTATAAAATAACCCAAGAAGATATGGGTTCTAGGTATATTATGCTGGTGATTAGGACTCAGGTGAATATGACTGATCCAGAAGATCTTGCAAAAGTATCTGCATTACAAAATCAGTTACAATTAAGTCAAAAAGATAGAGGATCTTTTGTAATTACTAATAATTGGGACAGACCGGAAGTTTTAAAAATGCGAAAGAAATACCAAAAAATAGCAAAAGAAAAAGGTATTGTTTCAAGTGTTATGTTTGGTAAAAAAGGAGAAACAACTTTAGAAAATCACAATGCTGGTGTATCCACAGGTTGGGGAGGTATGACCTCTAAACAAGCGGTTTATCCTAATTATCAACCTAAAAATTCAAATCCTGCAACGTTAACTTTAAAAGATGTTCCTGTCGATGCTTTTTGGTCTATTACCGTTTATGATCAAGGAGGATGGGTTATTGGAGAACATTTTAATGTGAATAGTTCTTTTGCAAAAACGAACGAAAATGGGGAATATATCATACATTTTGGAGGTGATAAAAATGCTGACAACTATCTTGATACTTTTGAAGGATGGAACTTTATTTTACGCATGTATCAACCTACAGAAAAATATTTTGATGGTTCTTGGAAAGTCCCAGAGTTAGTGCAATTTTAAAATTTAAAAACAGATAATTATGAAAGCTTCAATAAAAATTTACGCAACACTACTACTATTTTTTCTAACCTTTACGCTTGCTTCTCAAGAAACAATAACAATCACAGAGGAGAAAAAAACGACACTTAAGCTACCAAAAGATTACTCCAAAACACTTGGCTTGTTTATTTTTCCTTCAAAAAATCAAGACAGTTTACAACAGCAAAAAGATTTGAAAGAATGTTATTCTTGGGCATACAATCAAACTAAATTTGACCCAATGAATCCCACAAAAGTTACAGTTAAAGAAGCTGAAAAGGTAAAAGGCGGAGCCGTTGCAGGAGCCGCAAGAGGGGCTGTTGCAGGAGTGGCTATAGGCGCAGTTGCAGGAGATACTGGAGATGGCGCTGCAATAGGGGCAGTAACAGGCGCAATTAGAGGAAGAAGAGCCACTAGAAGAGCGCAGAGTATTCAAAATGCTCAGAATACTCAAAAAGCTAAAAGTATTGAAAGCGAAATAAAAACGAGTTTCGTAAAAGCTTTTTCAGCTTGTATAAAAGCAAAAGGATATAGTATAAACTAAGTATATTCAATTAAAAAACTAAGAAATGAGAGTTGTTCTAACATGTTTGGTGTTTTTAAGTTTTTTAAATTTTTCTTACGGTCAAGAAAAGGAAGAAACAGAAACCAAGAAGGATAAAAAATTAAAAGTTGTCCCTTATATAAGTTACAACAGAACATACGAGTTTATGTTTGGTGCTGTTCCTATGTTGATGTATAAAGTTAACAAAAAAGACACCATATCTCCAGAATCCATTTCGGGTCTTATGGGCATATATACCACTAATAAAACTTGGTTTGCCATAGCTTTTTCCAAATTATATTTAATGGAAGATCATTGGAGAATAACAATAGGAGCTGGTTTAGGAAATGCAAATTCACAGTTTCTTAGCGGTGGTACTAGTTCAAGTTTTATAGATTATCAAACAGGAGCAGATTTTTTTAAATTAGAAGTACAACGTAAAATAGGAGAAGATTTATATTTTGGAGCCAACTATATGTACACTAAATTTAATAATGAGTTTAATTTTGATACACCGGTAAATGAAGAAGTAAGACTTAATGGTTTAGGATTTGTATTTCTTAGAGATAAAAGAGATAATGTTTACTATCCAACAAAAGGATCCGAATTAAATATAGATTATACAGGATATCTTGGTTTTATGGGTAATGATGATGAATCAAGCAAAATTGAATTGCAGTACAATCATTTTTTTAAAGCTAAAAGAGGCAAAGATGTAATTGCTATTCGAGGTTATGGAGGTTTTGGTTTAGGAAACATACCATTTAATAATTTACTTGTTGTTGAGGGGACAGACTTAAGAGGGTATTCTATGGGTGAATATAGAGGTAAACAATTAGTAGCTTTACAAGGTGAATATAGATATAACTTTAAAGGAAACATGGGTGTTGTAGGTTTTGCTGGTTTAGGTTCGGTTTATGGCTCAGAAGTTGAAGCCAATAACGGTAAAATATTACCAAGTATAGGTATGGGATATCGTTATACTGTATTTCCAAAAAATAAAATGAATATTGGTATAGATGTTGCCGCAGGAAGAGACGATTGGGGAATTTATTTTAGGATTGGTGAGGCTTTTTAAATTATTTTTATTGCTTTAAAACAATATGATGATAACCAGACACAAACATTTTATAATAAACAATACCTTTGATTTTAGAATGAAAATTAACCATTTAATTTTATAAAGTATAGCCTATGAAAACAATTACTAAAAGCTTATTTCTTCTATTTTTTTGTTAATTGGTTTCGGTGTCGTCTTATACTCAGATTGAAATTACACCTCAAGCAGGTTACCAGGTAGGTTCTAAATATAATTATTATGACGGTTATATGAAACTAAAGTCTTCCGGGCACTTTGGTGTAACTGTCGATTTTGATGTAAACCCTATTGGCGCTCAAGTTGAGTTAATTTATGCTTTTCAAAATACAGATTTAAATTTCAAAGATTATTATTTTTTTCCGTACGAAACCTATATCACCCAGTTTAATGTGCATCATATTCAAGCAGGATTTATTCAAAATTTTAATTATGACGAATCATTTCGCCCTTTTGCTGGGATATCCGCAGGGGTCGTAGTTTTTGATCCTCAGTACAATAAAAATAACGGAGGAATCCCGGATTATGATCCTGGCAACAGAACAAAATTTGAGTTTGGATTTACCGGTGGTGCGAAGTATTTTTTTACAGATATAATTGGTGTGAGGCTTCAAGCTCAACTATTAGTCCCGTTGGAATGGGGAGGAATTTATTATGGCTCAGGTGGTGGAGGTATCTATACCTCTGGAGGTTCTCTTTTACAACTTAACTTTACAAGGGGGCTAATATTTAGATTGGGGGATTAATTATTTAAAAAACTTATTATGAAAAAAACTTTGTATTCTTTTTTATTGTTAGGATTTGTATTATTAAGCAGTTGTTCAAGTGTAAAAGTGTTAGATTCTTGGAAAGGAGAAAACCTTGCAACCATGTCAGACAAAAACATCCTTGTAATTGCCAGGACTGATAATCAACAGGCTAGAATAGCTATTGAAGAGGCTATGGCAAATGACTTAAGAAAAGCAGGTCTGAAGGCCACTGAAAGTTATTTAAAGTTTAACAGCATGAATCCTAACAAAAAAGTTGATCCAGGAACAGTCCAAGCGTTGATAGAAAAAGCAGGCTTTAAAGGTATTGTTATGAATGTATTAAAAGACTATAACGAGTCTATGGTTACGGAAGAATCTGGAGGTTATTATGCAGGAGGAACCAGATATTATGGTGGATATCCTGGGTATTATGGAGGGTTTTATGGATATTATCACAATCCATATTCTTATTCAACTTACGGAAATTATGTGCCAAGTACTAGTAACACAAGAATTTCTAAATCTTATATCTTAGAAACCCTGATTTACAATTTAGACGAATCCGAGGGGAAACAACTCGTTAGTGTTGTAACTACCCAGATTATCGATCCTGGCAGTGTCACTAAGACTGCAAAAGATTATTCCAAGCTAGTATTTAATAGTCTTAAGAAAAAAATAAAACAGGAAAAATAAATTTACTTAAAGCTTTTTTGTGGGATTAATATCAAATTGAACTTGAAGAGAAAAACTGAAAACTTGAAATAATTTTTTAACATGATAAAATTTAACCCCGTAATTTTAGAGTCAAAACCTTTTGCAGAATTAATAGAACAATCAGAATATTTTACTTTTGAAAAAAAGGAAATTATTGTTCAGGCAAATCATGTATGTAACTATTTATATTTGATAGAATCAGGACTTTTAAGAAGTTATTATCTTGATTTAAAAGGAAACGAAATTACACATTGGTTTGCATCTGAAAGTATGTTTATGACCATTCCTCCAAGTTTTTTTAACCGAGAAGAAAGTCAATTTAATATAGAAGCTGTGGAAAAAACAACCGTTAGAGCTTTTTCTATAGATCTACTAGAAAATGCCTTTGAAAAAAATAGAGTTATTGAAACATTTTGCAGGGTAATTGTAACACAAGTAATGATTTCTTTGGGTAAAAAAGTAATTGACTTGAAAACAAAAACTGCGGAAGAGAGGTATAAAGAGTTAAAAGTTATTTATCCTAACATTTTCAAAAGAGCCAGTTTAGGACAAATTGCATCCTATTTAGGAATTACGCAACAAAGCCTTAGTAGAATCAGATCAAAAAAGAAATGAGTCCTATATTTGTGATAATCAAATTAATATTTAATCCTGCAAAAAGGATATGAGATTTCATTTACTTTTTTTATTGTGCGCTATCAGCTTTTCATTGTATTCTCAAAACGATACAATTGCCCTAAAAAACGGTAAAAAAATATATGGTGAAATAAAAAACATTCAATCAAATGTACTTACCCTAGAAACTTCATACAGCGATAGTGATTTTAAAATAAATTTTAAAGAAGTTATAGGAATTAAAATACAAAAGATTTGTTTTGTATTACTTACAAAAGGGATAAGAAGAACAGGCTATGTCAAGTCAAATAAACCCAATTACTTTACAATTACAACAAAAGATAAAGTTAAGGAAACTTTTAAGCTAACAGATTTAATTTCTTTGGATGAATTATCAGAAGAGTATTGGGATCGGTTTAAATTTAATATTGATTTAAACTATACTTTAACAAAAGCAAATAAGGCAAGTCAGTTTGTAATTGAAGGAAATTTAAGCTACCGAGATTTAAAATGGATTTCAAATTCATCATTTAGTGCTTTAAATGCTAATCAAGATAATACAGAAGACATTCAAAGAACTGAGGTGAAAGCAGATATAAAACATATTCTCCCAAAAAAATGGTACTTACTAAGTAATTTGGGGTTCTTATCTAATACAGAGCAAGCAATAGAATCTAGATATACCATAATTACCGGAATTGGTAGGTATTTGCTGTTTACTCAGCAACTTTCTTTAGGTTTTAATTTTGGTCTAAATTTTAATATTGAAAAATTCAATGATGCTACAAGCAAAAATTCATCATCAGAACTTTATTTTGGTTCTGAGTTTGATATGTTTGATTTCAATGATTTTAAACTAATAACCAATTTTAATTTATTTCTTAGCAAAGGAGAATTAAGAAGAGTTAGAGCAGACTATACTATTAATATTCAATACGATTTACCTTTAGACCTTTATATCAAAACCGGGTTTAAATTTAATTATGACAATCAATCAGCAATTACAGGAAGTAATTCTGATTATCTGTTTACTTCAGGTATTGGTTGGTCTTTTAATAAGTAATGAAAAATTTAACTCAAGCATCAATGAATTTAAATTTAATTTGCTTTCATATTGCCTTTTATCCATATTATATTAAAAAAGGATTGATTTTTGAATTAAATATTTAGGTTAATACTTAGCAAAGGTCCTTGAAATATTAGACTAAATTTACCATCCCAATTGGACTTGTCAATAGTTGCTGTAAAATCAAAATAACGATAGTTAATTGCTACTCCTACGTTTTTATGAAACTGGTAATTTAAACCAGCTCCTAAGCCCCATAAACCACCAGAATATTCGCCAATGGTTAAGGCAAACCAATCAACTCTTGTTGTAAGCATCCATTTTGGATGTGGTGCATAAAAATACCAAGCACCTATATTGGGTAGGGGAGCAACTACACTCACCGAATTTCGTTTAAACTCAGTAGTTGCATTTTCTCCTGTATCATTATTGTTTAAGTATGCATATCCTTCAATATAGGTTTTTACATCTAAAACATGTGCGCCAAGCCCCATGCCTAATTCGTGCTTTTGCCCCTTTGAAATTGTTCTTCCAAACAAAAGACGAAACATTGTTAAATTTAATCCTAGTTCGAGTCCAGCGCCACCATCGTATAGTTGATCGTTCCATTCAATTTGATCGTCAATGGTTCTTTTAATTCCGTTTCCATCAGCAAAATAGTCAGCACTTAAAGACCACTTTCGAGAAAATCTCCAATTGAAATTTAAAAAAAGTGTCAATTCATTTTCGTTAAAATTAGCCTTTTCGCTAAAGTCAATAATTTCATTCTCAGAAGAACCATTCACCAAAACTTTAATTCCTTTATTAGAACTATATAAACCAGCTTGAACACTAAAACGATCTTTTAGTAGGGAGTGTTTATCTTGAGTATGGGTATTTGTTAGGGTATCTAAGTTTTTTTTAGGAGTATTTTCTTGAGCGTGGACGAAGTCATTAAAATTTAAAAAAATAAATAATATTAAAGTCCAATTCCAAAATTGTTTCATTAGTAAAGATTTATGGTGCAATCTAAGTTAATATTAATTTATGAAAATTATAAAAAAATTACAGGATTATTAAAACTCAACTCAAAATAAAATACTCATTAAAAATTACATAAAAATCAAATTATGATAAGTAGCTTTTTATTATAAATTGTGATTTAATGAGTATTTTTTTTGACTTACGCACTTCTTTTCTTTCCATTTTCTTTTCCCTGTTAGCATCTTTGATCGTATCAATTGCGGCTTTTTTGTCTTCTGAAACTCCAATAGGAATATTAACTTTTAAGAATAACGAACTGTTTTTAGCACTGAAATTATTTTTGTAAACATTGGTAAATCCATAATGATATCTTACCCCAATAGTCCATCCTAGACCTTTTAATAATCGATAGCCCATACCTGCTACGGCTCCGACTTCCATACGATTTATAAAATCTTTGTTGTCCTCTCTAATTCGTGCTGAATTTCCATCAATATCATAATTGTATTCAATAAATGCTTTATACATGACCCCAAATTGAGGCCCTCCTTCAACATAAAACTGATTTTTAAATCGGTATTTTGCTAAAGTTGGAACCAAAAAATAACTAATTTTTTGAGTAAAATCACCGCTGTCAGCATTTACCAGATTTGAAAAATCTCCCCCTAACTGCGCTACATCTGCAGTGGTTAATTGATCAACACCAAGGGACGATTTCACTAACACTCCAGTATTAAAATACCAATGGTCTTTTAATTTGATATCAAATTAAAAACCTAGATTAAAATCACGTTTAAAATTATCGGTTTCTAAACTCGAAATAGAGGAATAATTTAAACCACCATCCAATCCAAATTCAATTTTTCCACTATTTAGTTTATCGCCTAGTAGCAATGCAATAAGAACTTGAGATTGAAGATTGTAGGTAAATAAAATAAAAAAAGCGCAAAAATATAGTTTTTCAAGTCAAGCGAATGAATTCTGTTTTTTAAGTTAATAGGCTGGGATAAACTTGACATTATTACTTGTATTTATATTTATTTTAGTTGTTATTTTAATCAACATCAATTAATGTTATATTAATTTTGACTTAGGTCTGCAAATGACGAATATAAATAAAAATTATTACCTAAAATAAATTTTATTTTAGGTAATAATGCCGTGGAGTCGGAGAGAATCGAACTCTCGTCCAAACAAGTAACTAAAGAGCTTTCTACACGCTTAGTCTATTCTTAGATTTTAGATCGTAAACTAGTTAAAGACAACCTACTTACAACTTAGCTTCTTAATCTCGAAAAGGCATCAAAGCGCTACCTAATCTTAGTTAATATTTACGATGTCTCAAAAAAGAACGCCATTAACCAAGGCTTTCTGGAGACATAAAGCTTGCTCACCTAGTGAGCCGAGGCTTAATCTTACTATAATTCAGATTATGCAGCTAAAGCGTAGTTATTCTCGCCGTTTAAAATTTAGTCTAGCCTTTTACGTGTTTCAATACCATTACACGACGTGCTTACTATTTAATTAATCTCGCTGTCAAAACCAGTCGACCCCAAAATTTAATTAAAAGGACGACGAAGTTACAAAAAAAGTTGTGCAACCTCTTAAATCCAGTTATTTTAGTGCAATAATTATTCCATATTAAAACTGGCACTTTTGTCAGTTTCTAAAACATATTAGCATGAAATTCGCCATTATAAAAGAACGTAAAAATCCGCCAGATAGACGTGTGGTGTTTTCGCCAGAAACTTTAGCAGAAGCCAGAACTCAATTTCCTGATGCGGAATTTGTAGTTGAATCTTCGGATATTCGTGTATTTTCTGATGATACATATGCTGCTTTAGGTTTTGAAGTTACTGATGATGTTTCTGATGCAGATGTAATGATTGGAGTGAAGGAAGTACCAATTGAACATTTAATACCTAATAAAAAATATTTTTATTTCTCGCATACCATAAAAAAGCAGCCATATAATAGAAAGTTGCTCATTGCCATGTTGGAGAGAAATATAGAGATGTACGATCACGAGACTATAGTTAGAGAAAATAATTTACGCTTAATAGGTTTTGGTCGTTATGCAGGTTTAGTTGGTGCATATAATGGGTTTAGAGCTTTAGGTTTAAGAGATCATCTATTTAATCTGCCAAAGGTAGAAACCTTAGCAGACTTAGATGAAGTAAAATCTGAATTGGATAAAATAACAATCCCTAACATTAAAATTTTACTATCAGGTACTGGTAAAGTCGCTCTGGGAGCAAAGGAAATATTAGATCACTTAGGTGTAAAAGAAGTCAGTGATGCTTTGTATTTAACATCAGCGTTTACTGAACCCGTTTATTGTATGGTAGATGTTATGGAATACGCAAAGCGTAGCGATGGAAAAGTAGGAGATAAGTGGGAGTTTTACAAAGATCCAATTGGTTATGAAAGTAACTTTATGCCCTACGCTAAAGAAACCGATTATTTTATTACAGGTCACTTTTATGGTAATAATGCTCCTTATTTATTTACACGAGAAGATGCAAAGAAACTAGATTTTAGAATCAATTTAGTCGCGGATATTTCTTGTGATATTGATGGTCCTGTGGCAAGTACTATAAGACCTTCTACAATAGCTGATCCATTTTATGGTTATAATAGTATAACAGAACAAGAAGTTGCCTTTGATGATAAAGATGCAATTACTGTTATGGCAGTAGATAATTTGCCTTGTGAATTACCTAAAGACGCTAGTGAAGGATTTGGATCTACTTTCTTAGAGCACGTGATTCCAGCATTTTTTAGTAACGATAAAGAAGGTGTTTTACACAGAGCGAAGATTACTGAAAAAGGTAAACTAACAAAACGATTTAGTTACCTTCAGGATTATGTCGATGGACAAACATAACACGAAAACTGCTTTAGTAACTGGATCAGCATCTGGACTTGGATACGAGTTAGCACTTCTGCTAGCTAAAGATAACTATAATTTAATTTTAATAGATATAGATTCTGTAAAATTAGAGCAAGCCAAAATAAATATTAATAAAACTTATCAAACTAAAATTGAGATATTAGCTAGAGATTTATATGTGGTAAATATTGCACAAGAGATTTATAATCATGTCACTAATACTGAAATTGATGTGATTATAAATAATGCTGGTTTTGGTTTGTTTGGTACGTTTCACGATACAGATTGGGAGCGAGAATCAGAAATGTTGCACTTACATATTATAACAACAACGCACCTCATAAAGTTATTTTTACCAGATATGGTAAAACGTGGATCTGGAAGAATTTTAAATTTATCTTCTTTGGCAGCCTTTCAGTCAGGTCCATTAATGGCATTGTATTATGCGTCTAAGTCTTATTTATTATCTTTCTCACAAGCCATAGCTAACGAATTAAAAGGAACTGGAGTTACCGTTACGGTGTTGTGTCCTGGTCCGACGAGAACAGCATTTCAAGACCTTGTTTCCGAAGGTTGTAATAAAAATAAAATTGCCTTTAATATGGCATGTCCAAAAGAGGTTGCAACATATGGCTATAAAGCCATGCATAATGGTAGAGTAGTAGCAATTCCTGGACTTTTTAATAAGTTTTTGTCCATATTACCAAGAATGCTGACTCGAAATAGAACCACAAAAATTGTTCGTCAAATTCAAGATAAAAATAGAGATTCTTAATCTTTTAAAACACAGTTCGTTTTCTTTTATAGAGTAAAAACACTCCAAATAGAATAAGTAAAATAAACAACTCTGGCTCAGACATACGTTGCGTGTCTTCGTTTAAATCTAGTGATTTTTTACCCGAAAGTACCTCTTCTTGTTTCTTCTTTAATATTGCTTTTTGCGCTTCATTTTCTACTGCAATATATAATGTTAAAGGAGTCATTATTTTTGACATAAAGCTGTATTTAACTTGGTTATTCCATTCGTTTTCCGAATACTCGGGATGTAATATGTTAGACATCCATTTGCCTTGTAATAAAAGTCCGCTATTCCAGTTTTTAGATTTGATGTCAGCTTCATCAATTTCGAAAATTGAAGATTTTAAAACAATGTCAGCTTTGTTGTTATTTGGTAAATATGCCAGTGGTTGTGATGAGTTTGGCCATGGTAAAACAGAATGATTAGTTTTAAGTTTAATACTATCATTTACAAATTGTTTTGGTTTGTTTGTTAGGTCATGAGATGCTATATAGCCAATAGTATTTAGGTGGTAAAATAAGTTACTTTCAGGGAAAGTCATTTTAAAATCTTTAAAGTCTTTAGAAATTATAGAGCTGTACATATTGTCCGTAACGACAACAATTATAGGATACGTATTAGTTTTAATGTTATGGTTTTCAAATAATACTTTTTTGATTGCACGTTCTAAGTAAAAGCCTCCATCAAAGTATTCTCTATTGATGCTTGCTTTTAAATCGTTAAAATCTATAGTACGCGAATAGGTATTTGAAAAACTAACCTTGTGATTAGATTGTAATGGATTATCTTTTAGAAAATTATCAATAACCTTTTCATAAGTCGCTTTTAAGCTATCCTTTTCAGCCGATGCATCAATAATAAAATGATAATATGGTGTTCGCTCAACTTGAGTTAAAGTTTTCTTTTCGGCTACAGAAACATAAGCTATATGTTCGTTTTGGACTGAACTTTGAGTCGCTTGTGTAGATGATTTACCTAAAGTTAGTTTATGTTCATCAATAGTTATTGAAATTGGTTCTTTATGAATGAACTGAATACCTGTTTTTCTTACTTCATCTTTTGCAAAAGGAAATATTCTAAAGGATACTTTATTACCTGTTAAATAATGTAATAATCCAGGATCTCTATTTTCATTTCGTATTTCATTAAAAACCCACATTGCAGATTTCTTTTCGGCTAAAATCCCCATTTCTTTTTTAACGCCAACATAGAGATAGTAGTCATTAATCCAACAACCGTCTGGTAAGTCTATAGTAGTTGCATATTCTGATCTAAAGGCATTGTCATTGGCATTTGTAATTTCTATATCTATCCAACTCGTCCATTGCTTTTCGTTACTATCGTATTTACTTGTGGAATTAATATCGTTAATTTTTACATTACTATTTCTAACATTTTCTGATCTTAGATTAAATGACTCAGCCTTGAAGAAGATGCGTTCTATAGCGTTAATTTTTGCATGAGACAATGTGAGGTTGTCTAAAACCATCCATTTAAAAAACCGAGATAAGTAAGGGGTTTGATTTCCTAAGAAAAAATCTCCACGACTTTCTTTATTTCCTACGACTACATCTAGAGTTTTCTTTAATGATACCTTGTCAATAGTGTAGTCTTTTGAGTAATCTGGGTTATAGATATAGTCTAAGGTTTCGTGTAACACAATTTTATCTTTATGATAAGAAAGTGTTATGCCAATTGGTATTATAAGAAAACCGATTAGAGCAATGGTTAGAAGTAATTGCTTTGAAAAAAACGACTTTAAAAACGCATAATCCGATATTAATTCTTGAATATGAATTACAAAAAGTACTAAAGGTGCGAGCATTAAAAACCCAACACCAATAGCAATAATTGCAATCACAGAAAGGGGTAAAAAGGGCAAAAAGACAATAAAAAAGTAAAATGTATAAGCTAAAGTAATACTACGACCTGCATATAATAATAATCTAAGTTTCTTATTTTCAGTATTTGGTAAACAGATTAAAATACCATTGATTATAGCAATAATAAAAAACCAATGCGAACTAAAATCACCAAATACTCCTGTGTCTTGTCCTGTAAAACCATTTATTAAGAATCCGGAATTGACTAAAAGTCCAAGAAGCGGAAATAGTATAGCGATGGGTACTTTCCAGAAGAGTTGATATTTTTTCCATTGTTTTCCTTTTTTTATTGATAGAATATAAACAGTTCTAATTAGAAAAAACAGAAAAATTATAACACCAACTACCCAAAAAATGATTAAAGCATGCTCACCATACTTTGTGCCTACGAGTCTCCAAAACGGTGTTATAACCTGAAATAAAAGATACCATGTTAATGGCACTGAGAGTGATATTAAAAAATTTTGCCAAGCTTTGTAATTTTTATCTTTAGAAGTGAGTTTAATGACTATTATAAACAGTGAATGAATTAATGTTGGCATTAAAAATGTGCCAATATACATTAGCAAATCACCTGATAACATCCATCTAGGAATGCTCCAGGGCAAAATATAGCTCGAATCTATATTGTATTTGTAAATGAAGAGTATATAAAGAAATAAACTAAAAAATGCATAGTAAATAGAAAGGTCTTTTTTCTTAAAAATACAATATAATGTGTAAATTAAATTTAAGACAGCTAGCATAAATAGAGTAAATCCATAACTTTTCCAATAACTCAAATTTTCTTCTGTCAATAAGGTCTTGATAATATTATTGGTAGTGTGTTTATGACTAAAAGCCATCTTGGATTAAGTAAATTTTTCATACGTAACTATTGAATTTAGATAGTGAACGATTAACTATAGTATAAACCAGCATTAAAAGCGATAAATAAATAAAGACACCTTCTGCCTGGTGTAACCAAGGATATTCGAAAGCTGTTTGTTTTGCTATAAACATGGACGTTAAAATCCGAGAAGTATTTGCGATAAGAGTTAGTACAAAAGTTGCAACTAGCACTAGTGGAATAGATATTGTTTTTTGAAAATGAGATTTGCATACTTTCAAAATTAAAAGTGAAAAGGCTGCAAAGCTGATAATCCAAAAGTTAATACCAGAACAAGACTTGTCTATAGTGATATTTAGGTTTTCAAAATAGAAACCTGAGTCATTAGAATAGCTAAAGCCAGAGTCGACAACTAAAGAAATTATTCCGCTTAAAGGCTTCAGAATAAATGTTAAGCTATCATTTGTAGCATTTACATATAGTATTTTGCTAGGATAATACTGCTAAAAATGATGATATAATAAACTGTGTTTTTAATATTCATGCGGTGATAATTGATTTAAATTCTTGAACATAAAATAACCAACCACTAAGAATCCACCAAAGCCTAATGTAAATAACCAAGCTTCTGAATGCTGGAATGGAGAAATTAAGATGTTAATAACATCAGAAATTAAAATATGAGGATTGCTTATTATTTCCCAAGAATTGTAGCGAAGAAACCTTCCGAGATAGACACCAAATCCACATAAAAATAAAATGACTAATGTCAATGATGTCGTAGGGATTTTTCTAAATCTTGATGCTAATAATCGTTGCATATCATGTATAGACAAATAAAATAGAAATAAACCACTAAGCGCAAATGATAGAACAACTAAAACATCTAACCACAACATATTATCATTACTTATTCTAAAATGAATTAGATCTGTAACTATATATGGCGCATTTGGTAAAAAGACTAACCAAGCAAAAAACCAAAGCCCTAATTTGAGTCTGCTAAGATTTTGTTTAGAATTTAGGTACATGGTTATTACAAAAGGAATAATTGCTAGAAAGACATTCCAGATTAAGAATAAGTAGAAAAAAGACTTATTCAATTTAATACGTACCATAAGAACAATAACACTAAATGTTATAGCAATAGAAACTAATAAGAGGGTTTTAAACCTTGATTGTATGAGTGTTTTTAATCTTTCCATAATGTTGTTCTATTATTAATACGGTTATTATTCCTAATGTGTAAGCAATTAAATCTCCTATTTGGAACGTGTTTCCAAAAATGAGTGAAGCTGTAAAGCTATCTTCTAAATTAAAGTAAGTTAGGAATGGAGTGAGTTGAAGTATTTCAATGCTATAAGCAATAAAGAGGACGACAATAGCTGAGGCCCTCACACTCAAGTTAGAGCACCCTCTTAAAATTGCGTATAGTAAAATAACACAGAGATAATCGCCTACTGTATAGCGTATAAATCCTGTTTTTATAATAAAAGCGATTGCTAATTCTATGAGAAACAGAGAATGGGCAAGTACTAAATAATTTTTATTGAATTGTAATATCATTGTATTGTTATTTTTTCTCCTAAGAATTTGGGTTGTACATTAAATATTAAATCTATGAAAGCTTTAGAGCGGGCTAAATATTCTCTCAGGATAACAACATTTCTATCTTTAACAGGTTTTGCATTGAAGGCTATGGCTTTAATATTGAAATGATCTGCTATATAAATAGCACGTTGGTTATGAAATTTTTGAGATATAACTGTAATTTCATTCTGACCGAAAACTTCTTTAGCTCTAATCACTGAATCTAGTGTTCTAAATCCTGCAAAGTCTAGGAAGATTTTATCAGAAGGAATGCCTCTAGCAATTAAATCATTTTTAAAGTTTGTAGGTTCGTCATAGTTTTCTCTACTATTATCTCCACTAACTAAAATATACTCAATCTTACCTGCTTTGAAAAGGGCAACCGCTGCATCCAATCGATATTTATAAAAAAGGTTGACATTGCCATGGTAAGTAAATTTATTTACGCCAAGTAATAGACCAACTTTGTTTTTAGGAATTTTGGTCACGTTTTCATACAAGTTGTGTTTGGCTTTATAACTTACCCAATGATATATTGTAAAAACAGTTAAAGCTGCAAGCGCTAAAAGTGATAATAAGATTTTAAGTTTTTTCATTTTGAAACAACTAGATAATATTTAGATAACTCAGTTGATGTAAAAATAATGCCTCTTAGCTCATTAATAGATACGTTTAAAAATCTTTTGTAGTCGAAATGATGAAAAGGATTTGCACGTTTTCCTATTTTATATGATTTATAGTAATAATTGTAATAATCTGGAAGAATTGCAACTCCGAGAATAATTGCACCATACAAATATGGACTACGTTTTCCGTTACCATAGCAAAGACATTGTAAAGCAATTTCATCTTCAACTTTAGTGCTGTAATTGCATAGTACATGGTAACAATCGTGACGTTCAACTTTTGGTATTAATTCAAAATTGTTTTTATCTAAGAATTCGCCTAAGTGTCTTCCAAAACTAGGTTGTGGAAGTTTTAGTAAATCCGTTTTTGAAATATTCCAAGACTGATGTCCTTTAAATAATTTTGTATACATACCTTGCGAATGCTCAAACAACCATATTATAAGTTGTTTTCTTAAGTGTTTTATTATATGAAATAGGTTTTTCATGGTAGATTGGGATGATTTGGTTCAACGGCAAAATTGTTATTATGCATTTTTCTTCTACTAGATTTAATTTCACTTCTCCAAATGAATAGTGCTACTAAATAAACCGCAGCGAAGTAATAAATGGCTAATAAGCTTTTATCAAACTCAATAATGAATGCTATGCATAATGTAAATAAGATGATAATGTAATACGGGAAGTAAACTTTAAATACATACGGTTTATCTTTAGGATTTTTAGAAGCCCAAAACAAACAGGATATACTTAGTTTAATGATTATAAATGTTATTAACCCTATAAAAAAGAATCCAAATAGTATTAAGGCTATCATCCTATTTTATTTCAAGTTTTAAATTATCATACTGTAATTCTTGCCATGAGTTAGTTCTTAATTCATAGACGTATTTATTATACTTTTTATTTATTTCTCTTATTGAATCTTTACCTAAGTCTTTTTTTATGACTTGCTCTTTTAATAAAAATGTATTGTTATTAGATAAATTAATGAGATACTTAAAGTCCATAGACTTAGCATAATTGAAATTGTAATTGGTAATATGATAATCCCAATTCACAGTGCTTGATATAATAAGCACTATAAAAGCAGCTTTAGTATTGAGTCTTATTAAATACCAGATGTTTTTTACCTGATCAATCTTTAGAAGTGTAGTGATAAGACCAGTAATGGCTAGAGTAAGGTAGACTAGAACTCCAATACGCTTGTATGTAAGCCCAAAGTAATATATGTATTGACCATTTTTAGTTGCAATGCTAAGAATTAAAATGATATTTAAAATGATCCAAGTAAAGGCTAATCGTTTTAATGTTTTGTTCTCTTTGTAAAAATTAATATCTCCTCTAAATACATAAAGTAGAATTATAATGGCTATTACTATAGAAGCAATTAATGCATCAATACCACTGTGTACTTGCTCTGAAAAAACAGAGCCTCGAATTTCTTCATTAGTTACAATAAACGTAATATCTGTAATTAAGAATAGTATGATTAAAGCATTTAATAGCGAAATAAGTATAACACCTAACTGGTTCTCTTTTTTTAGGTTAGGGATTGAAAAGCTATCAGTTTTACTTAATGAATTTCCTGTTTTTAGATCAATAGAAGTTGCTGGTTCAACTTCGACAGGTTTATGAATGTTAGAAAATAAATAATAGCCTAAGCCAGCAAATAATAACCACTGAATATTAATAAAACCTAAATCGATCTTATCAATGATATTGCTAAATAATGGATTTCCATTTTGATACAAAGCAATAAATATGATAACGATTATTGCAGGAATGAAAATGATTTTAAACAAATGAAGATAATCTACATCTTTTTTTGGCTCTACTTTTTGGGTAGTTTCATTGATTGAAAAGTTACGATGAAATAAACCTGCTATAGTGGTATATAATCCATTAAGCCAATTGATGAAAATTGATGATTTGTGTTCAGATAACAAGCCTATCAATGTAAAGAAAGCTACAAAATTGGCAATAACCGCAACTAAAGAATCATGAAAGAAAACTGACAAACCTGTAATAAGGTATAAACTAGAATAGAGTATGGTTTGTTTGTTCTTAAAATGATCTCTGTTGTTAGCAACAAGAACAACTAGTGTGATGATACTAAATAGAAATAGATTTAGCCCAATACTTTTGCCATAAAACAATGTGCTAAATAAAAATGCTCCGATAAATAATAATAGTTTTTTCATAATGTGTATATTAAAAGTACTTTGTATTTCAAAGTAAAAGATTAAAAAAAATGTTTACGTTTTCTTAATTAATTTTTCAAGGGCTTCGATATGTTTTCTAAATTCTGCTTTTCCAAGTTTTGTGACACTGTATCTAGTGTTTGGTTTTCGTCCTATAAATTGTTTTTCTACTAGTATGTATTCTGATTTTTCTAATGCCTTTGTATGGCTTGCTAGGTTTCCATCAGTAGCTCCTAAAAGCTCTTTTAGCATATTAAAATCCGCATATTCGTTTACCATAAGAATGGACATAATGCCTAGTCTAATTCTGTGATCAAATAGTTTATTTATGTTAGTAATTATACTCAAATCAAAATTTTAATTCAAAGTTACTGAAAACTGTTACTGTCAACTATTTCGTATCATATTTAAAATGCATCCAAGCACCATAAACAATATGCATAATTCCAAAACCTATCACCCAAAGCCAAAAACCATAGCCAGGATAATAGCTTGCTATTAAACCTAAAACAATTTGAATATATCCTAAATATTTTATGTCTCCTAAACTGTATTTTGAAGCGCTAACTAATGCTAAACCATAAAAAATTAACATTAAACCACCAGTTTGGCCATATCTTCCATGACTTAAAATGATTGTGCAATAAATACCACCAACAGTTAAAGGCACTAAAAAGTTAAATAAGAGTCGTTTTGATGAATTATCCCAAATCTTTTCGCCATTCTTTTTTGCTTTTTGTGTTGTAAGTAACATGCCAGTGACGGCACTTAACAATGCTATCATTAGAAGAATAGCCATACAAGTCCAAAATACCCAACCATGAAAAATATATAGCTTACCATCACTATGTGTATCAACCAACCAGAATGCAATAGCAGCACCAATTAAAGCATAGATACCTGCTAGTACACCAGATAAACCACTCAATGAAATAAAACGAGATGATTTATTCATTAAATTTTTGATCTCGCTGATGTCTTTTAAATAATCTTCGTTGCTCATAATAAAAAGTACTTTGAAATACAAAGTAAATGAATTTATTTCAATACAGCAAAACTATTTTAGAAGATAATAACTAAATTTATCACTTAAGAACAAAAAAATTAAATTATGATAGTATTACTTTTAACAATTGCGAATTTAGCAGGTGGTTTGTTACTAGGATTAGCAACACTAGATAAATGGGATGGTGAACGCAATTTCTTTAATAAAATTGCTGGTATTTTAACTCCTTTTCAAACTGTGATTGGTGGAGCATTGGTTATACTAAGTTTAATTAGAATTATAGGAGGGCATAATTGGTCATTTAACTTTACAAGTCTTGTTGGAGGTATTTTATTATTAACACATGTATTTGGTAAAGTACCTGCGTTAGAAAGTAGTTTACGAAAATTGTCAGATAAATTGATGCCTTTTAAAGCTATAATCGGAATTGCATTATTGGTTATTGGCATACTAAATCTTATTAATTAAAAGAGTTGAACCCTGCCGAAGCCTATATACTAAAACAGCCAGAACCTTATAAATCTATTTTACTTCAACTTCAGGCAATTGTAGAAGCCGTTGCTCCAGATTCTGAATTATTATACAAATGGCGAATTCCGTTTTATTACTGTAATGGTATTCCGTTATGCTTTCTAAATCAATCAAAAGATTATGTCGACTTGGCATTTTGGCATTTTGATAAAATGGATCAGTTTACTGAACATTTTACTGATGCTAAAAGAAAATCAATACGATCACTACGTTATAAATCTGTAGAGGATATAAAGGACGAGGTTGTAGTATATGTTTTAGAAAAACAATTAGAAATAAATACTAATCCCTTTAAGCTGATTTTAAAACCTAAAAAGCCTAGAACTTAGAAACTAACGATCTAATCGCCACTAAATTAGTCAACAAACCCTCCAGTTTATCTAAATGTAGCATATTAGCACCATCACTTTTTGCGTTGGCAGGATCAAAGTGGGTTTCAATAAATAAACCATCTACATTATTTACAACACCAGCTCTTGCAATAGTTTCGATCATATCTGGTCGTCCACCTGTAACACCAGCACTTTGGTTAGGTTGTTGTAAAGAATGTGTAACATCTAAAACCGTAGGAGCATATGCTCTCATCGTAGGAATACCTCTAAAATCTACAATCATATCTTGGTACCCAAACATAGTGCCTCTATCAGTAATCCAAGCATTTTCATTACCTGCATCTTTAACTTTTTGTACAGCATGTTTCATTGCTTCAGGACTCATAAATTGTCCCTTCTTAAGATTTACTACTTTTCCTGTTTTGGCAGCAGCAACAACTAAATCGGTTTGGCGAACTAGAAATGCTGGAATCTGTAATACATCTACATATTCTGCAGCCATTGCAGCATCAGAAGCTTCGTGTATGTCAGTAACTGTTGGAACGTCAAAAGTTTCAGAAACTTTTCTTAGAATTTTTAAGGCTTTTTCATTTCCAATTCCTGTAAAACTATCAATTCTACTGCGATTAGCTTTTTTAAAACTACCTTTAAAAACGTAAGGAATATTTAGTTTATCAGTTATTGTAACTACGCTTTCAGCAATTCGCATTGCCATATCTTCACCTTCAATGGCACAAGGACCACAAAGTAAAAAGAAATTATCAGAATCGGTGTGTTTTAATTTTGGTATGCTATTCATAACTTAATAATTCTTTACAGTTAACAATCATACTTAAAATTATGATGCTATGTGCTAGTTTAAATCTTCTTTTTAAAAATATTTAGAAACTATTTTAATTTGTTAAAATATATTCAACATTTATTATTTCAAAAACATCAGATGCAATGCCAACATCTAAAGAGCTTTCTTGGTCATAAGTTAAGATACAACTAGAATTCGCTAGAATTTCATAACAAGGGATACTTGCATTATCTGAATAAACAGCAGAAAATTGAAGACCTTCAGTCATTACTGTTAATCTAGGAACACCGTTTACATCAAAATTACTGTGATTATTTAGTTGAATTTCAAACTGAAGTCTTGTTGTATTATTACCTGTATCAGATTGATAATTAAAACTTAATATTTGATAAGTAAAATTTTCTAGAATAGGAGCTTCGATAATTTCTGGTTCTGATGGTTCTGGGAAGTCACAAGGTACTTCTTGTTCTATTTCGTTAGTGTAACTTTGATTACCAACAAAATAAGTCTGAGGTATTGTAATTGTTTTTATACACTCATCATCAGAAGGACAACTACATAATATAAGTAGTATCGATAAGTAAAAAAATACTTGTAGTTTCTTATAATTTATATTAGGTAATACAATCAAAGCTTATGGCTTAAATATTTAAGACGCAAAGATAACATTTTAAAACTCTTCTTTAATACTATTTCTAACCATCCACAGCGACATTACAAAGTTACCAATGACAAGCAAACCTCCATAGAGCAAGAAACGTTTAGAAGATTCTGTCCAGTTAACAATATCAAATAAATCTGATAAATAGGCGAGAATTAAATAAGAAGAGAGACAAACAAAAATAATACCCAAAGAGAAATTTAATTTTTGACTTGGTTTAATAAGTTGCCATAAAAAAGGAATACCAAATAATAAAATTGGGTAAGCAGAAATGCCATCACTTTTCTTAATATCTGTAAACCAATATGTGATTATAGATAGAAAATATAGATAAGGAATAAACTTTGATAATTTACTAATAGTCTTCATCCGCTTTTGTTTTAGGGTTTATAAGCAAATAACCCAATTAGCGGTTTGGTTTTAGAATAGGCTTCTTTGCTATTAATCAACTATTTAACGTAAGATACGAACTCAAATTGTCAGAAAATTAAATTATAACATATAATTAACGAAGTGACCATAAATAGATGTACCTTTGCAGGCTTAAAATCAGCACTCATTATGGCTAATATTAAAAATATTGCAATCATTGCACACGTAGATCACGGAAAGACAACATTAGTAGATAAAATTATGTATCACTGTCAGTTATTTCGTGAAAATGAAAACACAGGTGATCTTATTCTAGATAACAATGATTTAGAACGTGAAAGAGGAATTACAATTACCTCTAAAAATGTTTCAGTAGTATATAGAGATACAAAAATAAATATAATTGATACTCCTGGTCACGCCGATTTTGGCGGTGAAGTAGAGCGTGTATTAAATATGGCGGATGGTGTTTTGCTATTAGTTGATGCTTTTGAAGGACCTATGCCACAAACCCGATTTGTTTTGCAGAAAGCAATAGACTTAGGTTTAAAACCTTGTGTGGTTATTAATAAAGTTGACAAAGAAAATTGTACTCCAGATGAAGTGCATGAGAAAGTTTTCGATTTAATGTTTGAGCTTGGAGCAGAAGAATGGCAATTAGATTTTCCTACAGCTTATGGTTCAGCAAAGCATAATTGGATGAGCGAGGATTGGGAAAAGCCAACCGATAATATAGAGCCATTATTAGATATGGTGATTGAACATATACCAGAACCAAAGATTGAAGAAGGAACAACTCAAATGTTAATTACATCCTTAGATTTTTCTTCTTTTACAGGTCGAATTGCTATTGGTCGTTTAACACGTGGTAATTTGAAAGTAAATCAGCAAATATCTTTGGTAAAAAGAGATGGTTCTATAGTGAAGAGCAAGATTAAAGAATTACATACGTTTGAAGGATTAGGCCGTAAGAAAGTTGAAAGTGTGCAAGCAGGTGATATTTGTGCAATAGTTGGGTTAGAAGGTTTTGAGATTGGTGACACTGTTGCTGATATCGAAAACCCTGAAGGTTTAAAAACCATCGCTATAGATGAGCCAACGATGAGTATGTTATTTACTATTAACGATTCGCCTTTCTTTGGTAAAGACGGTAAATATGTGACTTCTCGTCATATTAAAGATAGATTAACTAAAGAACTAGAAAAGAACTTAGCGCTTAGAGTTGAAGAAACTGATAGTGCAGATAAGTTTATGGTTTTTGGTCGTGGAGTATTACACTTATCGGTTTTAATTGAGACGATGCGTCGTGAAGGTTATGAATTACAAATAGGACAACCACAAGTAATCATTAAAGAAATTGATGGTGTTAAATGTGAACCTTTTGAAGAAATGACGATCGATTTACCAGAGCATGTTTCTGGAAAAGCTATTGAAATGGTAACGATGCGTAAAGGAGATATGTTAAGCATGGAAGCCAAAGGGGAGCGTATGGTTTGCGAATTTTTAGTACCATCTCGAGGTATTATTGGGTTAAGAAATCAACTATTAACAGCTACTGCTGGTGAGGCTATCATGGCTCACCGTTTTAAAGAATATTTACCAATGAAAGGTGGAATTCCGGAACGTCAAAATGGATCGTTAGTATCTATGGAAAACGGTAGCGCTATACCTTATTCTATCGATAAGCTACAAGATAGAGGTAAGTTTTTTGTAGATCCAGGTGAAGACATTTATGAAGGGCAGGTGATTGGAGAAAATTCTCGTGGTGATGATATGACAGTGAATGTTACTAAAACTAAAAAGTTAAGTAACGTACGTTCTTCAGGTGCAGATGATAAAGCTAAGATTGTACCTGCAATTAAATTTTCTTTGGAAGAAGCTTTAGAATATATTCAAAAAGACGAATATGTTGAGGTAACTCCTAACCATTTAAGATTGCGTAAAATTTTCTTGAAAGAAGTTGAGCGTAAGCGTAATAAGCATATCTAAAGATTAGATAGATAATTATAAGTTTAAGAGAGAAATATGTAAAAGTATTTCTCTTTTTTTATTCTATCAAGAGTGATAACGATTACTAATTTTTTATATTTACCAAAACACCATTATGATAAGTCTTTATTTTGATCCAGGTTTAGGTGCCATGATAATTCAAACCATCATTGCAGCAGTTGCTGGGGTCATTCTGTTTTCTAAAAATCTAATTTATAAAATCAAGGTTTTTTTAGGCATTACTAAGTCCAATAAAGATGATGTTTTTGATGACATTGATATTAATGACTCGGATATAGAAAATAATAAATCTAGTGAACGTTAAAGACGCACATTCTTCATCATTCAGAGATCCTTCAGGTTACATATTTGTTGAAAATAATGAGATAAAAAGACTTATTACTCCAATTTATTTTGAGCAGTATGAAGCTTTAAATTCTTCAGGTTTTTTTGGTAATTTAATTAAGAATAATCTTTTGGTTACACATCAAGAGCTATCAAAAACTGATGAACAGATTGTTATTAAACCAGAGAAAATTCCATTTTTCACATATCCCTATGAGTGGAGTTTCAATATGTATAAGGAAGCGGCATTGCTGACTTTAAAAATTCAAAAGTATAGCATAGAGCATGGATTTTCATTAAAGGATGCTTCGGCTTTTAATATTACTTTCCATAAAGGCAAAGCAATTTTTATAGATACTTTGTCTTTTGACTTTTATAAAGAGAATACACCTTGGCGAGCATACAAACAATTTATAACTCATTTTCTTGGACCTTTAGTTTTAGCACATTTTCACGGAGCACAACAGCTTAAATTAATGAGCAATTTTATTGATGGAATTCCTGTAAAAATGATGAGCTCTTTGTTGCCATTTAAGACCAAATTAAGTCCTATATTGTATTCAAATGTTCACCTTTTAGCTAAGTTGGAGGATAAACATAATGAGGATTATAATGGTGAAGCTAAAGAAGCTTCATTGTCTAAAAAGGGTCAACTTAATATCATAAAAAGCTTGTATGATTATATAAAAAAGTTAGAGTTAAAGGAACATTCTGAATGGGGGAATTATTATGATAAAATCAATTATACAGACAAAGCATTTATAGAAAAATCTAATATTATTAATCAATGGGTTATTGATTTAAATGCTAAAACTCTTATAGATATTGGTGGAAATGATGGCACATTTGTGAGAAAGCTAAAAAGCGAAAAGGAACTCACTTTAGTTTGCGATATAGATAATAATGCAGTGGATTATAATCATAGAACAATGAAACAAAATAAAGAAGATCACATGCTTCCTTTTGTACTCGATGTTTTAAATCCCTCTCCTGCAATTGGCTTGAATAATAAGGAGCGTGATTCGTTTATAGACCGTGTAAAAAGTCTTAATTTAGATGTAACTCTTGCTTTAGCCGTAATACATCATATGTCTTTATCAGGTAATGTTCCGTTTAGTGAATCTGCTAAATTTTTCAGTTCATTTTCTAAGCATTTAATTATTGAGTTTCCAAAGCGAGAGGATTCTTGGGTACAACGAATACTAAAGTCAAAAGGTGAGTTCGAAGACTATTTTAATTTTTATAATCTTGAGACTTTTGAAGCTAATTATATCCAATATTTTGACATCCTTCAAAAGAAACCTATTGAGAATTCTGAACGTGTAATGTACTTGTTAAAGAGAAAATGATTGCTAGATTCAGAAATTTTGTTCTAAACTATTTGAATAGCGATAAGCTATTTCCAACTGTGATCGCAATAGGGTCTGGTTTATATCCATTACTTTATCGCTATTCTAGAAACTTTTCTTTAGTTAATTCAGTATCACATTTATTGTTTTTTCTTACCGTTTTTATCGCTATACCCATCATTGTATTTAATATAAGTCATTGGTTGCTAAAGAAGTTAAAATTAGATAGATTCAGTCTAGGTGTTTTAGCATTATTTAATGTGTTTTTGTTTTTATTTTTTATAAAAACAATTCATTATTTTGGGTTACATCCGAAGAAAACAGTGCTAGTGATTGTACTAGCTATTCTATTTTCAGTTTTTTTAAAAAAGCATTTAAAAAAAATAGTAATTCTTCAATATATATTAGCATTCATAGGTATATTAAATTTAGGATATATTATATATGAGACTTTTAAAATTTCGGATACTTGGCAGCAGCAGCCAGATACTATTGTTGAAGCTAATTTTAAGAAAAAACCTAACGTTTATTTTATTGAACCAGATGGATATGTTAATTTCTCTGAGATAGATAAAGGCTATTACAATTTCGATAACTCAAGTTTTAAATCGTTCTTAGATGAAAATAAGTTTACAACCTATCCCAATTTTAGAAGTAATTATTCAACAACCTTATCATCGAATTCATCTGTATTTATGATGAAGCATCATTTTTATAATAATAAGGTGACTTCATTTGAAATGTTTAATGCTCGAGATATGATTGTCTCCGAAAATCCTATTTTGAATATTTTTAAGAACAATGGTTATAAAACTTACTTTTTAACAGAGACTCGTTATTTACTATTTAATAGACCTCAAATGGGTTTTGATTATTGTAATATAGATTATGCAGATATTCCGTATTTAAATATTGGGATTACTGAACCTCAAGCTATTAATGCTGAATTAAAGACAGCAATAGATAGGCAGACTAATGCACCTAAGTTTTTCTTTTTGCAAATTTTGAAACCATGGCATATTGGTGTGAGAGCATCTAAAACGAGCAACAAAGAAATCGAAAAACAAAAATGGTTAGAAAGCCTTGATGAAGCTAATAGAAAACTAACAGAAGTAATTAAGGTCATTAAACAGAAAGATCCAGATGCACTTATATTGATAATGTCTGACCATGGAGGTTTTGTAGGTATGGATTATGGTGATCAAAGTGAAGAAAAATCGCAAGACAGGGATTTTATATATTCTATATTTAGTAGTCAACTTGCAATTCATTGGCCTCATAATGAAAAGCCAATGTTTAATGATAAATTTAAATCTTCTGTCAATACTTTCCGATTATTATTTTCTTACTTGTCTGAAGATGAAACCTTTTTAAAAAACCTACAGCCTGATGAAAGTTATATGGTATTAAGAAAAGGTACAGAACCTGGGGTATATAAGTATATAGGCCAAAATGGTGAAATTACTTTTGAAAAGTATTTAGAAAATTAATTTTTCTGTTTTAATCCAAGCACACTGAAAAATAAGCTAAATAAAATTGTTTGAACTCCAAGCTGAATAGCAGTTATTGCAGGTATAATTAATCTTAATGTAGTATTTGTATTTAAATCTCCAAAGTTGCTTGCTTTCCAAGTTGAAAGCCCTTTGTAACTTAAGAACAAGCCTAAAAAAAGTATTATAAAACCTATGATTAACCCTTTTTCAAGATTTATAAATTTAAAGAGTTTATTATAACGATTAGATTTAGGTAGTAATTCATTTTCGACTGCAAATATTTTTGTTAATCCATAAAAAATAATAAACTGAAAACCTACTAGTAAGAATGCAGAAGTATATAAAAGAGTGTGCACATCTAGGGTGAAATTTTCAAATTCAATTGGATTTATTACAAGTAATATAGAAAGTATAAGCCCTAAAAGAGCTAGTAAAATTCCAGGATAAAGAAATAGCCAATTTGGTGCATAAAGCATTAAAAAACGTAAATGTCTCCAGCCATCCCTCCATGTATTAAGGTGTGGAGGTCTTGTTCTACCGTCTTTATGTAATTTAGTAGGTACTTCAGTTATAGATAAATTAATCAGCTTAGACTTTACAACCATTTCTGATGCAAACTCCATTCCTGTAGTTTTTAGATTCATTTTATTATATGCTGCTTTAGAGAACCCTCTTAATCCACAGTGAAAATCACCAATATTAACTTTAAAAAATAATCGCCCAATAAATGATAATACAGGATTCCCTAAATATTTATGCAGAAATGGCATAGCACCTTTTTCTAAACCACCTTTAAAACGATTTCCCATCACTAAGTCATGTCCATTTCTTAATTCTTTAAGATATGGCATGAGGTTAGTGAAATCGTAACTATCATCGGCATCTCCCATGATAATGTATTTACCTTTTGCTTCATCAATTCCCGCTTTGAGTGCACTGCCGTATCCTTTTTGTTTAATATTAATTACTCTCGCATTATGAGATTTAGCTATAGCAATTGAGTCATCTATACTTCCATTATCTGCAATAACAACTTCTCCATTAATTTTATTTTCTATTAAAAACCGCTTTGCTTTTGTAATACAAATTGCTATAGTTTCTGCTTCATTTAAGCACGGCATTACTATAGAAAGTTCCAGATTAAAGTTCACGCTTAAATAGTTTAATGGTTGAAATGAAAATTAAAAATAATAAGGCGTAATTATAAAACAAATAGCGCATAATAGAGTGACTAGCAAAAGCAACTAACATAGCATTAGATAATACTAGACTAGATAATAAAAATAACAACGCATATTTTTTTTGATATGAAAAGATAGTTTTTATAAAGCTAAAAATCATAATGAATATGATAAAAAATAAAACAACAGGAGAATAGAATCCGAAACTAATATTTTTATAATATAGAGGGATCCACTTATTAAAATTATTAGATATTAAAGTAATTGTGATGTCTTTACATGCAGCTTCAATATCAAAATAAGCTCTAGCTACATCATACTTATAATTGTTAGAAGTTGGATTTTTAGCTTGTAAATATGCTTTGCCAGAAGCATGAACAGTTTGATTACATATCATAGGTAAGTTGGTGTGAAAAAAACGATAAGCATCTTCAGTAGAGGTGTTAGAGTTTAATAACAAACCTTTTTTATCTAATTCTTCAATACATAAGTTAAAAATAGCTTTATTGTTTTTATTTTTAATGAGTAAACTATCAGAAGCATTTGCAATATAGAATTGAATAGTAGAAGCATTAACAAAACTAAAAGGTGTGGGTTTGAAAATACCATCTTTTAACTTATGATATGTACGTTCACCCAAACTGATTATTATTGGAATACATATAAAAATAATAATGTTGATACAGTGTTTTTTCTTTAAAATTGTTTTTCTATAAATTAAAAAATAAACCGCTGCAAATATTAAAGTGGAAAACAAAAATTGACCTCGTACAAATATCATAGCTACATATACAATTGCAAAATATAAGATATTTTTAAATTTTTGATTAAAAAGAATATCTATACCAATTGAAATAAATAATAAGTATAATCCATAACTAAGACCTTCTGTACAGATGTTATTAGCAATACTTAAAGGTGAGAAAAAAGGTAATAATAAAATGACAATTAAGACTAGGCTTAATATTAGGTTTAAATCAAATAAAGATTGTGTTTTTTTATAAAAATAGTTTACGGATAGGAGGCTGAATAGTGTTTGAAATAAAACAATGGCTATATTGAAAAAGCTGCCAAAAATAAAGCTAAAAGCCTTTACAAAAATTACATAACCTAATTGTCTGTAAGGCATAGCTTTTAAATAATCGTAGGTGTCATATGAGTAAATGGCCTCATTAAATAAACAAAAAACAAACACAAAACCATAAACTATTAATAATAGAATATTTTGAGTGGTAACACGTTTTAATTTATTAATTATCATTACTTGTTGCAAGACGAAATATGATGTAAAAGTAAATCTAAATATTTTAACAGATATTTTCACAAGCATAGAAAATTGTAACAAGTGTTAAAATTAGATTTAGAGTGTATTTAAAGAAATTTATTCTGGTTGTTACTATGAATTGGTATAGTAAACAATACATTATAAGTTTTATATCTTTACACTGAATAGAAATATAATCTATTTATTAAGCCAATATTAAAATATGCTCTACAGTATTTATCATAAAAAATAATAGATACATTCTTTTGTTTGTAGTGTAACGGTAATTAGAATCATTTAGATACTTGATGAAATTATTTTTAAGACGTATTTTTTTTCTTATTGTTCCAATTGCATTTATATGTTGTGTAGTTGAATATGCGATTAGACAAATTCCTAATGCTTATAAAATTAAAGCTGAATATTTAAGGGAAAATTCAAATGCAATAGAAACTCTAATTTTAGGAAGTTCTCATACTTTTTATGGTGTAAATCCAATTTTTTTTGAATCTGAAACTTTCAATGCGAGTAATATCTCTCAATCACCAGATGTAGATTTTGCTATTTTGAAATCTCAAGGGAATAAGCTTAAAAGCTTAGAAGTAATAATCTTAAGATTATCTTACGACACTTTATTTGAACAACTTAAAGATTCACCTGAAGATTGGCGATTAAAAGATTATAATCTCTATACAGATGTGAATTTCGATTATTCTTTAAAACATAATTCTGAATTACTTTCATCAGGTGCACGGCAAGCATTGAAAGTCTTAAAAGGATACTATATAGATAAAGAACCTATACTTAATTGTGATAATTTGGGATGGGGAAATGACTTATCGAAAAGATTAGAAGTCAATTTAAATAATGCAGGCAAACTTGCAGCTTTAAGACATACCATTGAAGACTGGGAACTTTTGGATGAGAATATCAATGTTTTTAGAGATTTGATTAAATGGAGCCAAAACAAAGGCATCAATATTATCTTAGTTACACCACCAGCCTATAAGAGTTATAGAGATAATCTTAATAAGGATCAGTATAATGAAGTAATTAGAGTGGGTAAAGTTCTCGATTCAGAATTTACCAATTGTACCTATTATAATTACATGTCTCATCCAGGTTTTAGTGCAGATGATTTTTATGATGCAGATCATCTAAATAGTCTAGGAGCAAAGAAGTTTTCGTTAATACTTAATGACTTAATAGAAAATTAAATTTATTTTTGGTTGATGTCAGATTTTAATATCAAACCATACAATTCATCAGATAAAATTATTTGGGATGACTTTGCTTCAAAAAGTAATCAAGATACTTTTTTGTTTCAACGCGATTTTATAGATTATCATAGCGAAAGATTTCAAGATTTTTCTTTAATGATTTATAAAGGAGATAAGCTTATCGCATTATTACCAGCGAATGTAAAGGATAAGATTTTATATTCTCATCAAGGATTGAGTTATGGTGGTCTAATTATATGGTCACAAACTAGGTTTAATGATTATGTAAATATTGTACAAGCCGTTCTAAAATATATAGATAGCAAGTCTATCGAACAGTTTTTTATTAAAGCTTTACCTTCTATATATAATGAGCTTATAAGTGAAGAGTGGAACTACATTGCAAACAGTTTAGATGTTAAAATAGAAACTACAGACAGCTATTTTATAATAGATAATTCAAAAGACTATGCGCCAAATAGAAATAGAAGGAGAGCTTTAAAAAATGCTGAATCACAATCAATTGAAATTGTTGATGATGACATTGATTTTTTTTGGGAATATATACTATCCAAAAACCTAAAAAATAAATTTGGCATTAAACCAGTTCATACTATTGAAGAAATAAAACTTTTAATAAACCGTTTTCCTAATAACATTAAGTTTTATGCAACAAAAATCAATGACACTTTAACAGCTGGAGTTGTACTGTTTGAAACAAAGCATGTGGCACATTTTCAATATAGTTCTGGAAATGAAGAGTGTTCTGAAACAGGTTCTTTAGATGTTTTGTTTCATCATATTATTGAAAAATACCAAAACAAAAAATATATTAGTTTTGGAAGCTCTTCCACTGATAAAAGCTTAAAAGTTAGTAAAGGATTAATGTATTGGAAAGAGAGTTTTGGAGCTAGATTAATTACACAAAACACTTATGCTATTAATCCATGTAACCGTGATAATTTAAAAGCAATTTTTAATGATTAAGTTTTTAGATCTACATAAAATCAATCAACGGTTTCAAGACGAATTTCAAATTATATTTAGTAAGTCTCTAGAGGATTCATATTTTATTTTAGGTAAAAACGTTACAAGATTTGAAAATGAATTTGCTGACTATTGCGGAGCCAAACATTGTGTAGGTACCGCAAATGGATTAGATGCGCTAACGTTGATTCTAAAAGGCTACATTCAACTAGGGAAATTAGAAAAAGGAGATAAAGTTATTGTGCCTGCAAATACATTTATTGCTACAATTTTATCTGTGATACACGCTGAGTTAGTTCCTGTTTTAGTTGAGCCTAATCCAGTTACTTATAATTTATCTTCAGAAAGTGTTATAGAACAACTTCAAGATGATGTAAAAGCAATTGTTATGGTGCATTTATATGGGCAAATAGCAGATGTTGAAGGCCTCAATCAAATTGCAAAAGAACATAATTTACTCTTATTAGAAGATGCAGCTCAGGCACATGGAGCCGTTGCTAATTATAAAAATAGTAAAACAGGTAATCTTTCTCATGCTGCAGCATTTAGCTTTTATCCCAGTAAAAATTTAGGCGCATTGGGTGATGGTGGTGCTGTGACTACAAATGATTCAGATTTATTTGAAGTTATTAAATTACTCCGTAATTATGGAAGTAAAGAAAAATATCAAAATGAAATTATTGGTTATAACAGTAGGTTAGATGATCTTCAAGCTGCTTTTTTGAGTGTAAAATTGAAAACCCTAGATACAGATAACCAAAGGCGAAGAGTCATTGCTAATGCGTATTTAAATAAAATTGTAAACGCAAGAATTAAACTGCCATTTTATAACGGTTCTAAAAATCATGTGTTTTATGCTTTTGTAATTGAAGTTGAAGATCGTGAAGATTTTATTCAATTTTTAAATAAGCATAATATTCAATTTTTAATTCATTATCCAATTCCTCCACATCAGCAAAACGCATTGTCTAGTTTGTCGGTTTTAAGTTTACCAAAAACGGAGAGAATACACAAAAGAATTATAAGTTTACCTATTAGTCCAGTAATGGCAGATAGTGAAGTGCAAACCGTTATAAACGTTTTAAATACCTACTAATTGAAAAAGTTTTTTAACTATATAAATAATGAGGTTCTGGTAAAAGCTGCGAGTCTGAATACTGCTAATATTAGTGTTAAGATTATTGCAGGAATTTTGATTTCTAAATTCATAGCGGTACATATTGGTCCACAAGGTATGGCACTGATTGGTAACCTAAGAAATTTTGTAAGTTCAGTACAATCGGTTGCTATTTCTGGACTCTATAAAGGTGTTGTAAAATATATAAGTCAATGTAAAGCTAATGTTGATGAGCTTACTAAAACATTGTCCACGGTATTTTATTTTGGTTTTTTCTCATCTTTATTTTTAGCTTTTTTATGCTATTACAATGCTGAGTTTATTAATGATTTTATTTTCTCTACCAACTATAATTATGCCTATATTATTGAGACTTTGGCACTAGTATTACCATTCTATGCCTTAAATATGTTTGCCTTTTCTATAATGAATGGGTTTGCTAAGTATAAAATTCTGTTGATTATAAATATTACCGGACAGATTTTAGGGCTTTTGGTGACTTTACTTTTGATATGGCAAGAGAACATTGATGGTGCTCTAATAGCTGTAGTTATTACTCCAGCGCTTAATTTATTAATTACATTAGTTGGTATTGTTTTTAGACAGAATTTAATGTCTTCACTTAAGATTACTGATATAAGCATTTCTATATTAAATAAATTGAGTCCTTATATGATTATGGCCTTAGTTTCCGCAATTGCTTTACCAATTGTAATGATAATCATTAGAAATTACCTTATTTCTGAAATAGGTATTAAAGAGGCTGGCTATTGGACGGCTATGACTAGAGTTTCTGATTATTATTTAATGTTTATCAACTCTTTAATGGTACTATATATATTACCGCGGTTTGCGGAAATCAATTCAAGGAAAGAGTTTAGAAAAGAAGTTTTTAACTTTTATAAAACTGTAATGCCAGTTTTTGCAATAATTTTAATTATTATTTATCTAAGTAGGTCTATATTGATTAATATATTATTTACTGAAGATTTTAGACCAGTTGAAGATTTGTTTGGCTACCAAATTTTAGGCGATTTTATGCGAGTTCTATCTATGGTTATTGCTTATCAGTTTTTAGCAAAAAAGATGTTTGCGCACTTTATAATTTTAGAAGTCTTCCTTTTATTAATTATGTACTTTTCTAGTATTTATCTTATTGATGTTTTTGGACTTAAAGGTGCAGTAATGGGACATTGTTTAAGTTATGTCATGCACTTTGGAATAATAGTACTAATTTTTGGAAGTTCTTTATTTGGAGTTCTTGGAGGAGAAGGTATGGATGATTATTAAATAAGTAGACGTGAAACTTCCAAAATTTATAAGTAATAACCTCGTATTAAAAATCACTTCTGTTAATGCTGTAGTTATTGCAATTAGACTAATTGTTTCTGTTTTTATTCAGCGTATTTTGGCGCTTACAGTTGGTGAAGCAGGTATTGCAAATATTGGCCAAGTTCGTAATTTAATTGCAATGTTATCGAGTACTACAACGCTTGGTGCGTTTAGTGGTGTTGTGAAATATGTTGCTGAATTTAAAGAGAATAGACCTGAAATTTCTAGACTTTTTTCTACTGCAACTTTATTTCTTTTAATAGGCTCACTTTTATCAGCTGCAATATTATTTTTTACTGCAGAATTTCTGTCTTCTTATATTTTTAATTCTAGTGATTATGTTTATGTATTTCATTTGTTAGCAGTAGTTGTTCCTTTTATTGGATTAGGAAGGCTTATAAATGGCGTTGTAAGTGGTCTGTCAGATTATAAAAAATATGCTAAAATTGAACTTATAGGTTACCTACTAGTTACAGGCTTGCTTGTATTTGGTTTATATACTAATGAATTAAAAGGTGTAATTCTTGCTATAGCCTTAGCACCAATTATTCAGTTATTAGTTTTAATTTTTGTATTTGGTAAAACTTTAAAGACCTATGTTAAACTTAATTCAATAAAACTTAATCTCAGTTATAAAAATCAATTATTGGCATTTACATTAATGTCTTTTGTTTCTGCTTTTTTAATCAATTTTGTAGAGTTAGATATTAGAACCGTTATTACAGATGAAATTAATATTAACGAAGCTGGTTACTGGACTGCGATTACATTTATATCTAAAAATTATATGGTGTTTGCTACAGGTATGTTCACATTATATGTATTGCCAAAATTTTCGAGTATTAAAACCAAAGAGGAATTTAAACAAGAAGTTTTACATATTTATAAATCTATTTTGCCAGTTTTTGGTTTAGGCATGTTATTAGTTTTTCTTTTAAGGAATTTAATTATCGAAATTGTTTATCCAGAATTTAAAGGCATGGAACCACTCTTTAAATGGCAGTTACTTGGTGATTTTATTAGATTGGCTGCTTTGGTTTTATCATATCAATTTTTAGCAAAACGGATGGTGAAGAGTTTTGTAATTACTGAGCTCATCTCTTTGGCTTTATTTTATATTTTTACTACTGTTTTTATAAAGATGTATGGTACCGAAGGTGTTGTTATCGCTCACTTTGTAAGATATATTCTTTACTTTATTGTTGTTGTCTTTTTTGTACAGTATAATTTTAAAAGCTTAAAAAGCTAAGATGATTTAGAGTTCCATAATTTTAAATAGTTTTTTGCACAATTGATATGATCGTGGTGTTGCTCTACAAATTTTCTTGCATTAATCGAAATTTCAGTAATTTTTTCAGGATTAGTAATTAAAGTTTCAAGCTTTAATGCGATGTATTTTGCATTAGGTAATGCATTTATTGCTACTGAATCTTCTTTTAATTTAAAATAATCTAACCATTCTTTTTCTGCGCCAGTAAACACTACCTTACCTTTTGCCATAGCTTCTAACGCATTAAAACCTTGATCGTAAGCATAGATCTGATCTAATAGTATATGAGCTTTGTCAAAACTAGTTATGTAGTCTTTATATGGTAGGTTTTTAGCAGTAATGATTTCAATTTTGTCTGCATATTTGTCTGCAATAATATTTAAAGCTAATTCAAAAATATCATTACCTTTCTTATAATAGTTATAGGTGTTAATACCATGAAAAATAACAATTTTGCCTTCAATATTTGAGGTTTGATAAGGAAGTTCACTAAGATTAATAGCGTGAGGAATCATACCTAAATATTTCGGATGATTTTCTAACGGAATGTGGTAATCTAAATCATTGGCAATAACACCTTCAATAGTTTTAAATATATGCTGGTGCAATTTTATATGCTCATTAGATAAATAGCTCAAAGCAGGTGAGAAGTCTTTTTTAGAGCCTTTATTTTCAAAGTAAGGTGTTAAAATATCATACCTAAATTTTTTGTCATAGGCATAAGAAACACTTGGATAGTCTAATCCTGCTGAGACTAAAAACATACTCTTATTCCAGTCTGTTAACCAATCAAATATTTGTCGCTGATGTTTTCGTTCAAAATCAAAAGGTGCTTCATTAATAAATTGAACAATATCATAATTAGATAGTAAATCTCTTTTAGATTTAATTTGGCGCTTAATTGCAACAGCAGAAATATCTATACCAGTTACCCTTTTAATTAATGACCTTATTTTTTTAAAAGAAAAGATGTAAAGTAATCTTTAAACTCAATATCAACATCTACTTTTTTAAATCCATCTCTGGTACTTGCAACTACGGCAGTATGATTTAGCGATTCTAGCCCTTTTTTAATATTCCAATGCGCTCTATTAAATTCACCAAAAAGTAAAATCTTCATCTGTTGAGGTTTCATTTAATATATTTACCAAGTAATTAAGAGGTATGCAAAGTAAACATAAAAAAAGAATCTGTATTGTATCTCGATCATTAAGTGAGGGAGGCGCAGATAGAGTTGCTGCAATGCAATCGATTTTTTTAAGTGATTTAGGTTATCAGGTTTTTATTGTAACTATTCTAGATGGTATTGCTTACCCTTACAGAGGTGAATTGTTAAACTTAGGTAAAATTAAAAAGCGAAATGATACCATTATTGGACGTTTTAAGCGTTTATTGTTATTTAAGAATTATTTAAAATCTAATAAAATAGATATTATCATAGATCATCGTGTGAGATCTAAACCATTTTCAGAATATATAATCTCAGGTTTCATATATCCCAAAAAGGTAATTTACATGGTACATAATTATGCCATCGACTTATACTTTCCACCTTTTAAATGGCTGACTAAACTGTTTTATAAAAATTCTAAAAGTATTGTATCCGTTTCAAAAGGTATTGATACTTTAGTGAAGAAAACTTATGATTTTAATAACCAAACAACGATTTATAATCCAATAGACTTTAACTACATTAATGATCTAAAAAATGATGAAATTAGTGAATCTTCATCGTTTATATTTTGGTATGGTCGTTTTGAGGAAGAACAAAAAAATATGTCTTTGTTAGTAGATGCGTATCAAAAATCTGAATTACCAAGAAAGAATATAAAACTCATTCTCATGGGTAATGGAAAAGATAAAGAGATGATAAAATCCAAGATATCAAGTTTCGATAATAATCATATGATAGATATTATTCCATTTTCAACAAATCCTTTTGCCTATATTAATGCATCAAAATTTACAGTGTTATCGAGCCGATTTGAAGGTTTTCCAATGACGGTTTTAGAGTCTTTAGCTTGTGGAATTCCTGTTGTAAGTGTACAATATCAAAATTATCAAGATGGTGTAATTGTTAATAATATTAATGGTTTACTAGTAGAGAATGACAATCCCGAAATACTTGCTGAGGCATTTAATCGTTTTATTAATGACGAAAAATTATATCTTAGCTGTAAAGCTAATGCAAAGCAAAGTGTAATGACCTTTGCGGTAGATAATATTGCTGAACAATGGAAAGATTTAATTGAAGCATAAATGAAGAGTAATGAAAACAAATATTGAAGATGTTTCAGTAATTGAAATTCCTAGGGTACATGATGAACGTGGACTTTTAGCCGTAATTGAGAATGATATAATTCCTTTTGAGATTAAAAGGGTTTATTATTTGTACGATGTGCCTAGTGATGCTTTTAGAGGCGGACATGCACACAAGAAATTGCAACAATTAATCATTCCACTTTCTGGAAGTTTTGATGTCCTTATTAAGGATGGTGAAAATGAACAGACCATTAATTTAAATAAACCTCATAAAGGTTTACTAATAGTACCAGGAATATGGCGTGAGATTGATAATTTTTCTTCTGGTTGTGTTTGTTTGGTTTTAGCGTCTTCGGTTTATGATGAATCTGACTACATAAGAGATTTTAATGATTTTTTAATTTTTAAAGAGTCTTAAATACAATGGATTTTTGATAAGGTAAGGCCTTATTTTATTAAGTAATTGTAAAAGAACTGATGGTGTGCTTAACAGCATCTTCTGCTTAAAATTCAAGTTTTTAAAATCTATAGTTTTAATCGTCTTTTTAGAAATTTGTGATTCACCATTAATTTTTGTTCTTAAAGCCAAACCATAACGTTTAATATCTAAATATTTTTTTAGGTAAGTATTGTTTATTTCAAATTTAGAGAACGAATTGAAAAGTATAAATCTTGCTTCATTATCTTCATATTTACCTAAACTTCCCTCAATTGAATTATCATAAATCATAGTCGATTCTGGATGAAACACAATGACTTCTTTTAAAGCAACTCTAATCCATAAATCTAAGTCTTGACTGCTTAAATAAATAGGGTTAAACATGTCGTAGTCTATAAATTTATCTTTTTTAATTGCGGCTGCTGAAGTCCAAACTAAAGTGTTTTGTAAGCTAGCTTTAAAAAAATCTTCTACAACTAGAGGTTTTGACTGGGATATGTCAATATCTAGTTTTGCAGGTAAAATAGCGTGTTCACTGTGTTTAATATGGTAATTAGTTGCATAGATACCTGCATTTGGTGAAAAATCGATACACTCTTTTAAACTTTCTAAGTGCTTAGGTTTCCATATATCATCTGCATCTAAGAAAGCTATGTAAGTACCTTTTGCAAAGGATGATCCATTGTTTCTAGCTTTACTTGCACCTTGGTTATCTTGATGAAATAATTTTATTTTCTCTGAAGAAAAGGTTTCAACTATTGATACACTATTGTCTGTTGAGCCATCATTTACTATAACTATTTCGTAATCTTTAAAAGTTTGGTTTAATGCACTTTTTAAACATTCAGAAATATATTCTGCTTTGTTATATAATGGAATTATGACTGAGAAAAAAGGCATATTAGCGATGATCTAGTATATGATTGGCAATATACTGAGACGATTTTAAATCTTTATCTGTAATTGAACCTTTTAATAAAGCAGTACTAAATAACAAGTTTTTAAAATTGTCTATACTTTTTATATTTGGTGAATAACTTAATGCCTTTTCTAATAGTAATGCTACCTCATCCTTGTTTTTAAGTTTTAAGCAAATATTTGTCCAGTCATAAAAAGAATTACCTAAGACTACAACAGGCTTGTAATTTAAAATCGCTTCAACGCCAACTGTAGAATTGTTTACAATGATAACATCTGAAGATTCTATAGCAATATTGAGTGAAGTCAAATTATCAATTTTAATTTCATTTTCGATCGAAAAATCATAAAAAGACTTTTCGTATTTATCAATAAATAAAGGGTGTTCTCTAATTATTAATTCTACGTTTTCAGGAAGATTAGAGTATATGCTTTTAATAATTTCTGTGTGTGATTTAAAAAAAGGGCTATGATAAATCATATTAACATCTAGTGGTACTTGTAAGACTAGAAGTACGATTTTATGATTTGTGTTATAATTGATTAACGGGTTTGTAGCCTTAGTTGTCTTAAGTGTAGAAGTGTTTATATCTGCAAATTTTAAATCTGGTGGATAAAATTTACTACGCTTAAAAAGTGCAATTAATAGCATATCGAAACCTCTATAAATTGGAGATCTTTTATATTTAGTTGTGTTATGATTTAAATCAAACCCCGAATCTGAATATGTTTTTGAAGTACCTAATTCGTTCAGTTTTCTAATACTCAAATTAGCGTTTACTCCGCTTTCATCAAAGAATGTTGTGTTGAATGGACCTTGTTCTATAAAATAAACCTTGATATCATTTTGTTTAGCAAGAGCAACTGCAATTTCAATACTCATACGAGAATCACCAACACAAATAAGATAATTAGGTTTTGATTTTGTAAAGATCGAATCAAAAATATCAATATATGCCAAGGCTTGTAATTGTAATGCTAATTTTGAAATATACTGATTTAAGCCGAGATGAAATTTAGTGTAATCATTATATGGAAGATTTTTGTAAAGCTTTGTTTCATTAATAATACCAATATAACTTGCCTTTTTTCGTCGCACTAGAAATCTAGCTTTTAAAGCAATCCAAGAGCTGAATTTTAATCGTAATAAGGTGTATAAAAAGCCACTAAAATGAATACTGTAAACTTTAAAATCTAGAGGTTGACTCGAGCCATTTTGGAGGTTCTTTTTAATGTCGAGAAAGAATCTCGAAAATTTATCAAAATAGCCAAGACAGAGTACAGTCATTTGTTTTATTTAGAAAAAGCAGACTTAAGTCTTACGTTGCACAACTTCAAAAACTTTGTTTTCGTCACACTTTAAGGTTTTACTTGGATATTTTAAAAGTAGTGCATAATCGTGAGTTGCCATTAAAATGGTATTACCATTCTTATTAATGTCTTGCAACACTTCCATAACTTCAATACTAGTTTGTGGGTCTAGATTTCCTGTTGGCTCATCTGCTAAAATTAACTCAGGATCATTTAATAAAGCTCTGGCAATGGCAATGCGTTGTTGTTCTCCACCAGAAAGTTCATGAGGATACTTAAACCCTTTAGTTTTCATTGCAACTTTATCTAAAACGGTTTCAATACGCTCTTTTATTTTTTCTTTTTCTTTCCAGCCAGTAGCTTTTAATACAAACTCTAAATTTCCATTAATAGTTCTATCTGGTAGTAATTTAAAATCCTGAAAAACAACACCCAATTTTCGTCTTAAAAACGGAATGTCTTTCTCTTTCATGGTTCTAAGATTAAAGTCAACAACAGAGCCTTCGCCTTCTGTTAACTCTAAATCACCATAAAGCGTTTTCATAAAACTACTCTTTCCACTTCCTGTTTTACCGATAAGATACACAAAATCACCTTTTTGCATTTCAAAATTCACATTTGAAAGCACCATGCTTTCTCCTTGGTATATGGTAGCATTTTGAAGTTGTAAAACCGTTTCGGACATATTTTTTTATAAAAATTTAGGTATGTGTAAAAGTATCGTTTAAAATTTCAAATCCCAAATACTAATTTTACCTTGGCATAGTAATTGAAAAGTTACATATATGAGATATTTAATTAGCTTATTAATCTTATTGTTTTCAATGATTTCGTTTAGTCAAAACGAGTTTCATGTTTTTCCTAACGATGGAAATATAGTGCAAGGAACTAAAACAGGTGACGGAAGTATAGATAAACCTTGGGATTTACAAACTGCACTTTCTCAATCTTCAGAACGTGTAAATGGTGGTGATATTATATGGATCCACGAAGGTGTTTATACTGGTAGCTACAGAAGTGAACTACAATCTACAATTCTTAATAAATATATTACAGTTTCAGCATATGAGAATGAAAAGGTGATTCTTAATGGAAATAAAGGTAGGAAACTAAACTATGTATTAGAAGTCAATGGATCCAAGGTGATTTATAAAAATTTTGAGATTACTTATTTAGGCGACTTTTCTAGAATAAAGGGTGAAGATAATTTTATAGCTTCAACTGGCATAAATCACCGAAAAGGTGAAGACTGTAAATTTCAAAATTTAGTTATTCATAATATTCCGGGTTCTGGTATTGGCTCATGGAAAGCAACTGGAGGAACTGTAATAGAAGATTGTACTATATATAACAATGGTTATAAAGGTTCTCGCGGACATGGAGTTGGTATTTATATTCAAAATCAAAGTGACAAGACACGATTAATTCGTAACAATATCATTTATAATAATTACTACAAAGGAATTGAGGTTTGGTCAGCAACTTCTGGTTCTAAGTATGAGTTTGTGAAAAACATAACGCTTACTGATAATATTATTTTTAACAATGGCTCACCTTCTAAAAAGTATGTAGATAATTTAATAATTGCATCTAAGGACGCTGAAGGAATTAATGTAGCTAAAGATATTAAGGTAATAAATAATATTTTATACCATAACGTAGATTTTAACGATATGAAGAACTATGGTTATGGTTCTTCTTTAACCTTGGGTTATTCTAGCGAGTCTCCTGTAGAAAATATCTTTATAGATAATAATATTATTATCGGAAAGAATAATGCTTTAAACATTTCGCAGGCAAAGTCTATTGTATTTAAAAATAATATTACATACGCAGGTTATATCCATTTTAATACTTCAGTTATAGAAGCACTAAAATCTGGTGAATTAGACATGAACAATAATTCTTATTTCACAAGACCTTTAAGTGGATTTAGAGTAAATAAATTAAAAGATTATAAGTTAGACCAATGGCAAACGGAATTCAACGTAGAAAGAAATAGCATACTAAGTCAATTGAAAGATTTTGATATTAGCCCATATATAAAAGTGCAGCGCTTCAATACAAACTCAAATCATTTTAATGTAGCACTTTTAGATAAAGATGGTAATAATAATATTGTGGATTTTAGTCATTGCAATGTTGAAGAGGGTATGACCTTTAAAATATATGATATTGAAAACAGAACTGTAATTATAAAGTCTGGAAACATTTCTAGTGACTTAAAAATTAGACTTCCAATGAATTTAAATCAACTAGAAATGCCATTACACAATAAAGATGCAACCAAGTCTGCAAATAATTTTGGAGTATTCAGGATAGAATTTACCGAGAAGCCTAAACACAAAACATTCTTTGGCAGACTGTTTGGGTGGCTATTTTAACATTTAATAAGTCAGTTTATAATTATACAGAATTTCTACCGTTATAGGTTTTGTATTGAATTATATTTGATTCATCAAAAGATAATAATCAAAAAGCGAAACAAATGCTATTTTCAAAAAGACAATTAATCATCGTTTTTCTTACCTTTTCTTTACTAGGTGTAGCTCAGAAATCAGCAGTATACACAAGTGATTTACAAGATTACCAGAAAGCATTAACCTTATATAATAATAAACAATATAAAGCTGCTCAGTCCTTGTTTGACGATATAAGGTATAACACTAATGATATTACTATAAAATCAGATTGCGCTTATTACATAGCTAATTGCGCAGTGCGATTGAATCAGAATAATGCAGATGATTTAATTGCTGAGTTTGTTGAAGAATATCCAACAAGTACCAAAAGGAATACAGCTTTTTTAGATGTTGCAGATTATTATTTTGAAAACTCAAAATACGCTTATGCGCGCAAATGGTATCAAAAAGTAGAAGAAGTTAGTATTGCACGTTCAGAAAGAGATCGATTCAATTTTAATTATGGTTATTCACTGTATTCTACAAAAAGTAAAAAACAAGCTACTAAGTATTTAAATCGAGTTATTGATTCTAAGGAGTATGGATCCCAAGCCAAGTATTATATTGGTTATATGGCTTATGAAGGAGATGATTATGATACTGCTAATGAATATTTTGATCAGGTTAGAGATAACGAAAAATACAAAGAGAAGCTATCTTATTACCAAGCGGATTTAAATTTTAAACTTGGAAAGTTTGAAAAAGCTATAGAATTAGCTGAAGAACAACTACCAAAAAGCAGAGGTGATGAAGAATCAGAACTTTCAAAAATAATTGGTGAAAGCTATTTTAACCTAGAGCAGTATTCTGAAGCTTTACCTTATCTAAAAGCATATAAAGGTAAACGCGGCAAATGGAATAATACAGATTACTATCAATTAGGCTACACGTATTATAAGCAAAATGACTTTGAGTCTGCCATTTCGGAATTCAATAAAATTATAGATGGTAATAATTCAGTAGCTCAAAATGCCTACTACCATTTGGGTGAGAGTTATATCAATTTAGATAAAAAACAAGAAGCTTTAAATGCTTTTAGAAATGCATCAGAAATGGATTATGATGGTAAAATTCAGGAAGATGCTTGGTTGAACTACGCTAAGATAAGTTATGAAATAGGGAATCCATATCAGTCAGTACCTCAAGTGCTGGCAGGTTATTTAGATAAGTATCCAGAAACTAATTATAAAGAGGAAATAGAAACCTTATTAATCGATTCTTATATTACATCAAAAAACTACAAGGAAGCCTTAGAACTTTTAAAAGGAAAAAATAGTTTCGAAAATAAAGTAGCTCATCAAAAAGTAGCATTTTTTAGAGGTATTGAATTGTATAATGAAACAAGATATAGTGAAGCCCTAGATTTATTCAATAGTTCATTAAAAGAACCAAGAGAACCATTTTTTGTTGCGAAAGCTACATTTTGGAAAGCTGAAACAGAATATAATTTAACGAATTATAATGATGCTTTAATTGGATTTAAACAATTTAATGGAATTTCAGAAGCTTCTAGTTTACCAGAATATGAAAACTTAGATTATAATTTGGCTTACACTTATTTTAAGTTGAAGGATTATACAAATGCTTCAAAATACTTTCAAAAATTTATTGACGCAAATTCTAGTAATCGCTTACGTAGAAACGATGCTTATTTAAGATTAGCAGATGGTTATTTTGTGTCTAGTAAATATCAAAATGCGATAACAGCTTATAATAAAGCCATTCAAATTAATGAGATTGAAACTGATTATGCAGCATTTCAAAAAGCAATGAGTCAAGGCTATTTAGGCAAGGTTTCTAACAAAATATCAGAATTAAAAACATTTATTGAGGGCTATCCAAAATCTGCATTGCGAGATGATGCAATGTACGAGTTGGCAAACTCTTTCGTGAAATCAAATGATACTGATAAGGCTATGCAGATGTATGATAGGCTAAATTCAGAATACAGACGTAGTGCTTTTACATCTAAAGCCTTATTGCGTCAAGGTTTAGTGTATTATAATGGTAATGATAATGAACGTGCATTAACAAAATTCAGAAAAGTTGCTAAAGAATTTCCTGGTTCTGGTGAGGCAGTCCAGGCCGTTTCTACTGCTCGTCTAATTTATATAGATGTAGGAAGAGTAGATGAATATGCACGTTGGGTAAAATCATTAGATTACGTTGAGGTGACTGATGTAGAATTAGACAACACAATGTATTTAGCCGCAGAAAAACCGTATTTAGATAATGATACAGATAAAGCGATTCGTCAGTTTAATAAATACTTAAATCAATTTCCTAATGGAATACATGCTTTAAAATCACATTTTTATCTAGCACAATTATATTACAAAAAGGATTTATTTGATAATGCACAGCCACATTATAAATATGTAGTTGAAGCTTCAAAAAGTGAATATACAGAGCAGGCAACAGTGAAGTTATGTGAAATATATTTAACTAATTCTAATTGGTCTAGAGCAATTCCTGTACTTAAAACATTAGAAGAAGAGGCAGATTATCCGCAAAATGTATTGTATGCGCAATCTAATTTAATGAATGCCTATTATCAAACAGAAGATTACTTATCTGCAGAAACATATGCTGAAAAGGTGTTGACCAATTCTAGTTTAGATAATAAAGTAAAAAGTGATGCGAAAATCATTATTGCACGTTCTGCGATTAAAACAGGTAATGAATCTAAAGCAAAAGAAGCATATGCAGATGTAGAAAAAATTGCAACAGGTAGTGTCGCTGCTGAAGCATTGTATTATAACGGATATTTTAAAAATAAAGAAGGAAACTATAAAGCGTCAAATACTGCAATACAGAAGCTGGCTAAAGACTACAGTAGTTACAAGTATTATAGCGCCAAAGGATTAGTAGTTATGGCAAAGAATTTCTATGCTTTAGGTGACGCGTTTCAAGCGACATATATCCTAGAGAGTGTAATTTCTAATTTCCCGGATTTTGACGATGTTGTACAAAAAGCAACATTAGAATTAAATACAATAAAAGCAGAAGAAGCTAAAACAAATTCATCAATCGAGACCGACGATAATTAAATTCTTGCAACAGGAAGAGTCTTATGAATTGTCCAATATTTTTAATCAAAAAATTAAATATGAAAATCAAATTTTTAATTTTTATAATCACAATATCAAGCAGTATTACATTTATTAATGCTCAAGAGCATACCAAAGACACTATTGATGATCAAGTGGTAAATGTTGTGAAACCCTATACACCTACAATTTCTGATGCTTTCAAAATAAAGAATGTTCCGAAGCTGAATGATTCTAATTCTGTGAAGAAAAAAGAAGTGAAGTACAATATATTTTCAATTCCTGTAGCATCAACATTTACACCTGCAAAAGGAAAAGCTGCAAAAGTAGATAAGGCTAAAGCTGTAAAGTTATATGATAATTATGCATCAGTTGGTTTTGGTACTTATACGACCATTTTAGGTGAGATATATCTTAATCATGAATTAAGTAATGATGAGAGTGTTGGAGGTTATTTTAGTCATCATTCCTCTGCTGGTGGAATAGCTGATGTGTTATTGGATGATGATTTTACAAAGACAAGTTTAAATGCGCATTATTCTCAAAAGTTGAGAGATTTTTCTTGGAAAATCGATGGTGGTTTTGATTTACAAACCTATAATTGGTATGGATTACCTCAAATATTTTTTGATGTAACAACTGCTGCAATGATAGATCCAGGGCATTCTTTTAATAGTTTCAACATTGGAGGAAAATTGAAGTTCGATGATGCCATTATTAAAGATGGTAGTGTTCGTTTTAGGCGCTTTGGTGATGACCAAGATTCAGGAGAAAATAGATTTTTGGCAACGACTAATTTTAGTGTTCCGGTTCAAGGAGAAGAAATAAATGCAGAATTTAATATTGATTATATAGGAGGAAGCTTTGATCAAGATTTTAATGGAAATAGTCAAATTAAGTACGGCAATGTTATATTTGGTTTAGCACCTTCTTATCAGTTAAAACAAGACGATTTAACTGTAGATTTAGGTGTGAAATTGACATATCTAAATGATACTGAATTTGGTGATAACAAATTCTTTATCTACCCAAATATAGAAGCTTCCTATCGTTTAGTTGATGAGATTTTGATTGCTTATGGTGGAATTAAAGGAGACTTAATTCAGAATTCATATTACGATTTTGTAAATGAGAATCCGTTTGTATCACCAACATTATTTATAGCTCCAACTGATCAGCGCTATAAAGGAAGTTTAGGAATAAAGGGAAAACTATCTAATAATGTGAGTTATAACATTAAAGGTAATTATTATGCAGAAAAAGGTAAAGCGCTTTTTAAAGCTAATGAAGCACAAACCTTCGCCACTGAAAATTATCAGTACGGCAATTCATTTGGTGTAGTTTATGATGATGTCACTACTTTTTCTGTGGCTGGTGAGCTAAATATTGATGTTAATAGAAATTTCACGTTAGGCATTAAAGGAGAGTATTTTAATTATAATACAGATATGCAAGCAGAACCATGGAATTTACCTGACATCATAGGCTCTATATTCTTAGATTTTCAGATTTCAGAAAAATGGTATGCTGGTGCTAGCACTTATTATGTAGGAGAACGTAAAGATCAAAGTACACTAGTTGATGCATTTATACAAGATGCTCCAATTACAATAACTTTAGATAGTTATTTTGATGCCAATGCACATTTAGGTTATAAAATTAATGATCAGCTATCAGTTTTTGGTAAGGTTAATAATATTGCTAATCAAGATTACCAGCGTTATTTAAAGTTTCCAGTTCAGGGGATTCAAGCATTAGCAGGTGCTACTTATCAATTTGATTTTTAATGTAATTTGCATCCTAAAATTCGTTTAGATTTTTAGTCTAGAGATACAAGATATTTTAAAGCGTTTCGATTCGGAACGCTTTTCTTATTTTTACATAGCTTTTAAACCAATATTATGAAAAAACTAACCTTACTTTTATTTCTAATAACAATAGTTTCTTGTCAAAAAGATAAAGAGCAGACAGACTTAATAGTTACAAATGCAAATATCTACACTGTAGATTCAGACTTTAATACGGCAGAAGCTTTTGCAGTGAATAATGGAAAAATTATAGCAGTTGGAAGTCAAAATGAAATTGAAGGCAAATACAAGTCAGTAAATACTATAAATGCAGAGGGTAAAACTATTGTGCCTGGATTAATTGATGCTCATTGTCATTTTTTAGGTTTAGGGTTTAATCAACAAGCTGTTGATTTAGTTGGAACAAAAAGTTTTGAAGAAGTAGTGCAACGTGTTACCGATTTTCAGAATTTAAAGAATAGAGACTTTATACAGGGACGAGGTTGGGATCAAAATGATTGGGAAGACAAAAAATTTCCGACTAAAACACTTTTAGATAAATTATATCCAGATATTCCAATAGCATTAACTCGAATCGATGGTCATGCAATATTATGTAATCAAGCAGCTTTAGATTTAGGTAATGTTACTGCAGATAGTAAAGTCGATGGAGGAGAAGTGGTGATTGAAAATGGCGAGTTAACAGGAGTATTGGTAGATAATGCAGAATTGTTAGTGATGAATTATTGGCCAAAGCCTACAAAAAAAGATAATATAGAAGCTTTGTTAGCAGCACAAAAAATATGTTTCGATTTAGGGTTGACAACTGTAGATGATGCAGGTTTAAGTAGAGCATCTATTGAACTTATCGATAGTCTTCAACGATCGGGTGATTTAAAAATGCGAATCTATGCCATGATCTCAGCATCAGAAGATCATCTTGATTATTATTTAAAAAGAGATGTTTTGAAAACCGAGCGCTTAAATGTTAGTTCATTTAAGTTTTACGCAGATGGGGCATTAGGATCTAGAGGAGCTATGTTACGAGAGCCTTATAGTGATAAACCAGGTCATTTGGGTCTATTGGTTACAGATATAGAAACTTTTAATATTGCTGCTGAGCGTATCTCTAATTCAAAATATCAAATGAATACGCATGCAATTGGTGATTCAGCAAATCATGCAGTTTTACAAACCTATAATAAGGTTTTAGAAGGAAAAAAGGATAGAAGATGGAGAGTGGAACATGCGCAAGTGGTCTCACAAGAAGATTTTGAATTATATAAAAATGTATTCCCATCTATACAACCAACACATGCAACTAGTGATATGTATTGGGCAGAAGATAGAGTAGGAGAAGAGCGAATAAAAGGTGCTTATGCATATAAAAAATTATTAAATGCATATGGAAAAGTCGCATTAGGTACAGATTTTCCTGTAGAACGTGTTAGTCCGTTTTTAACCTTTTATGCAGCTGTATCTAGACAAGATTTAAAGCAATATCCTGAAGGAGGTTTTCAAATGAAAGATGCATTAAGTAGAGAAGAAACTTTAAAAGGAATGACCATTTGGGCAGCCTATTCTAATTTTGAAGAAAATGAAAAAGGAAGTATAGAAGTCGGTAAGTTAGCAGACTTTATCATCTTAGATAAAGATATTATGAAAGTTGATGTTAATGAAATCCCTAATATAAATGTGTTGAAGACTATTGTTGGAGGAGAAGAGCAGTAGTTTTCATGAAAATTAATTTTAAAGAGATTGCGATATTTATATATTTAATAGCGTTAATAGTTCCCAGTTTTAAAGGAGCTTCAGGTCTTTATGGTTTTTTTGCTCTCATTCTAGGATGGATTGGTATAGCTGATTTTAATGTTTTTATTGCTTTTCCATGGTTTGCTAATATCTTATTTTTTATTGTATTAATATTTTATAAAATGAAATGGAAATACAAACTAACATTAACTATCCTAGCAATAATTTTTGGGTTATTTACTTTTGGAATACAAAAAATTCCAGCTGATGAAAGTGTTGGATATTATACAGTTTCAGTTGGATTAGGGTTTCTTTTTTGGATGTTCAGTTTCCTTTTATTACTTATTTCGATAATTAGAGATAAGTTAATTTCGCCAAATAATCAAAATGCTCTCCATCTATAACTTTTTCACATTTTAAACCGACAACTTCACAAGCTGTTTTTAATGTTTCAAAGTCAAGGTACAACCATTTCATTGGGACTTCCCTTTCTCCTTTATAACTGATATAATAATCGAGTTCACCAAAATAACGCTCAGAGAAGTACTCATCATACATGTAAGAGATGTCAGAAGAATCTAAAAGGATTTGTCCATTAGGATTTAATAATGATTTTAAATGCTTTAAGTATTTAGATGTCTGAGTTAATTCTTGAAAGATTCCAGTACCATTCATTAAGAGGAGGATAGTATCAAAAGTTTCAGTTTCATTGAGTAAAGGTGATAATTCAACATTTATAACTCCACGTTTTTTTGCAACTTCAATAGCACCTTTAGAACTGTCAATTGATTTTACTTTAAAGTCTTTATTCTGCAACCATAAAGAATGACTACCAGTACCACAACCAATATCTAAAACCTTTCCTTTGCATAATTGCAACGCTTTCTGCTCTAATTTTGACATTTCAGAATAGGCTCTAAACAAATAGTTAAGTGGTAATTCATCCTTATCTGAAATATTAGTCCAAGTAATAATATCTTCGGAATAATTTCCTGATTGGTAATCTAATAGTGCTTTTCCAAAGATGTCTTTCATGTTTAATTTCTCTATAATTATCTCGGTTCAACATCATATATAAATCCTTATTTTTACAATATGCAAAACCAAATCGATAATCTGCCAAAGTTAGCCAAAGATAAGCACAAGGAGAATAAAGCTTTCTTTACTAAGCTTAAAAAGAAACAGCCTAAGCAATTAGATTATCTAATGCAAGAGTTGCATGAGGAAGAGTTTGACCGCACTGATTGTTTAGAATGCGCCAATTGTTGTAAAACTACAGGGCCATTATTTACTGATAAGGATATTCAACGTATTGCAAAATCTTTCAAAATTAAAGAACAACAGTTTATTGAGACCTATTTACGACTAGATGAAGAGAATGATTATGTTCTCCAATCTGTACCATGTACATTTTTAGGTGCAGATAATTACTGTTCTATATATGATGTGAGACCTAAAGCATGCAGAGAATTTCCACATACAGATAGAAAGAAATTTCAGCAAATATCTAATTTAACATTAAACAATGTAACTATTTGTCCTGCAGCATATAATATTGTTGAAGAAATGAAAAAAAGAATTCAGTTATAATAATTTAGTTTCGGAATAATTTTTGATTCACTACAGAGTAAAAATATAAAAAATGAAAAACCACCTTCTAAAAACGTTATTTATTCTATTTACTATTAATATATCCTTTTCTCAAGCATGGATGACTGATTTAGGAATTGCTAAAAAGTTAGCTTTAGTTCAGGATAAAATGGTGTTAATGGTTTGGGAGGAATCAACAAAATATCAATATTCTGTTTTAGTAAATGACGATAAGGGAAGAACAGTTTTTATTCAGAATTTATTTGAAGACGAAAATGTAAGTCCATTAATCTGGAAACATTTTATTCCAGTTATTGTAAACGAAGATCAGTATGCTGATCTCTATTACGAAATTAAAGGAAAGCGAAATCAAAATTATATGGATAAGTTTAACGACGAATCCATTAAGATATTAGATGTTAATGGCAACATTTTAAATGCTAACGATTTCTCTGAAGATTACCAAAATATTACCAAACTTATTAAAAAATATGCTTTAAATACTGAACTTTTAAAGCCTGAGCTATTAGGTTATAGGAAAGAAAAAAACTTTTATTCAGCTTACTATTTAGCATCAAAGTATTTGGATTTTGCTCTTTTCGCCAGTCCTAATATTAGACCATCAATTATTGCATTATCAAATATATATTTAGAAGAAGCTAAATCTTTTTCAGAACAGAATACTGACGAAGATGAAATTGTTTTAAAACAAAGAAGTGACCTTTTGAAAATCCAGGAATCATTAATATTAAAACGACCTAGAAAAGTATTGAGACAGTTAAAAAAAATAAAAGCAGATACTATAGAAAATAGTAACGAAAATTTTATTGCGTTTTTATATTACACTGCTTATATGAGTTTGGAGGATTCTGAAAATGCTGAGTTATGGAAATCTAAAGTTTCTTTAGTAAATTTGAAGAAAGCTAAACTCATCATTAATCTTAATACATAATTTTTGGAAACGATTATAAACTATTTTGAAACGATTCCACCACATCATCGTGGTATCATAATTGTTAGCGGAATTACATTCTTTTGGTTATTAGAAGGTGCAATTCCTTTATTTAAATTCGATTATAAAAAATGGAAACATGCACTTCCTAATTTATTCTTTACGTTAACAACTATTATCGTTAACCTAGGTTTAGCTTGGATGTTTTTGATTGCTGCAGATTGGACACAGGCAAATGATTTCGGGATTATAAATTGGTTACTAGAAATGCCTTTATGGCTTTATGTTTTAATCGGAGTTTTACTTCTTGATTTTTTTGGTGCTTACCTAGCACATTTTGTAGAGCATAAAGTAAAACTACTATGGATGGTACATTTGGTGCATCATACAGATCATAAGGTAGATACTACAACTGCAAATAGACATCATCCTATTGAGAGTGTTATTAGATTTTCTTTTACTTTATTAGGAATACTAGTAGTAGGTACTCCTATTGCGTTGGTGATGCTGTATCAGGCTATGTCTCTAGTATTTACCCAATTTACACATGCTAATCTTAAAATGTCTAAAGGATTAGATAAAGCATTAAGTTATTTTATTGTCTCTCCAGACATGCACAAAACACATCATCATTATAGACTACCTTATACAGATTCTAATTACGGAAATATCTTCAGTATTTGGGATCGTATCTTTGGAACTTATATGTACTTAGATAGAGAGAAATTGATATATGGTGTTGATGTATTCCCCGACGAACAAAAAAATAGTAGTATTAAAGAGTTATTAAAGCAACCGTTTCAGAAGTATGAAAAACCTACGATTTCGGCTGATGTTGAAGACTAATCTTTTTATTCTCTTAACGCTTTTTTTAATGAGTTGTAATACCGAAAAGCAAATTGATATACAAGGCCACAGAGGTTGTAGAGGCTTACTGCCAGAAAATTCTTTACCAGCTTTTGAGAAGGCTATTGATTTAGGTGTAACAACTCTAGAGTTAGATATTGCAATTACAAAAAACAACAACGTTGTCGTGTCTCACGAGCCCTATATGAATAGTACAATTTGTTATAATCCTTTAGGCGAAGAAATTCCTGAAGCGATGGATAGTAAATACAATTTGTATGAAATGACACATGAAGAAATAAAAACTTTTGATTGTGGCTCAAAATTTCACCCAACCTATACTAATCAACAAAAATTGAAAGTATATAAGCCATTATTATCTGAAGTTTTTGATTTAGTAAAATCTAAAAATTCTGATGTAAAATTTAATATAGAGATTAAGTCTATGCCTGAGTATTATGACATTTATACACCAATTCCTGAAGTATACGTTGCATTAGTTTTAGGGGAAATAAAAGCGCATGGTATGTTTGAAAAGGTGAACCTTCAATCATTTGATTTAGAGGTCTTAGAAAAAATCAGAGAACAATCTGTTGATATGGAAGTTGCTTTATTGGTTGATGAGAATGAAACTATTAAAAGTAAGCTCAAAAAACTATCCTATAAACCAGAGATTATTAGCCCTTATTTTAAATTATTAACAGCAGAAAAAGTTGAGTATTACCACTCTGAAGGATTCCAAATTATTCCATGGACGATTAATGAAGTTGAGGATATAAAAAAAATGATGTCATGGCAAGTTGATGGTATTATCACTGACTATCCCGATTTGCTTATTGAACTTCTCTAGAATTACAGTTATCAATAGCTTATTAACAATTTAATGTATTTCCACTAATATTTCTGTATTTCATAGATTTTCTATTATATGTAAGTGAGAAACTACTTATGTTTATTTCGGATTAATTAATTACTGTTGAGCTAAACACCCTCATGTTTAACTTAAGGTAAAATTGTGTGAAAAATTTAATCCGTATTTGTCTCGTTCTAATTCTTGTCTTTTTATTGAGTTTCACTTTACGAGCTCAAGAACATTTTGCTAAACTAGAGCAGAATAAGAATATTCAAGCAGAAGGTTTAATTCATAAATTGAATAAAACTAAAGATACACTCATCCTTCAGAGCGACAAAAAAATCAATTATCTATATTCTATAAATAAAGACTATGGTAGAGATTTTGACTTTTATGTAGATACAACCTCTTATAGATTACCATTAAATAAATTTCCAATCGGAAAACATGTTTTAGTCGCTGTACAATCTCCAAAACGTATTGTATTTGTAGTTAAAATTTTGAAAGAGATTCCAATAGAACAACCCGCAAAAATAATATCAGAAAAAGTTGTTGCCATTGAGCCAACAAAGGTTGTACTCTCTAACAACTAGATTTTAGTCATATATCATATACTGACTTCGCATTTTTTTATAAGTTTTTAAATCTTCTTGCCAGCTTAATTTAATTTCAGCTTCCGTTAAACCAGCTTGTATTTGTTTTTGTAGTTTCTCTGTACCAGCATGAGTTGTAAAGTTTGAGGTATTAAAAACTTTAGATTTATCAGTAGCATTCTTGTAAGCATCCATAATATAGCTTAATGTAAAGCTTCTATCTACTTTTGTTTCAGATAAATCAACTCCATAACAAATTGTATTCTCATGTTTTGGATATTTTGATCCAAAATTAGCTGTAGGAGTATAACTAAATTTATAGTAATTCTCATCTAAAAAAGGTGCGCCATAACGCTGAAATTGAAATTCACTACCTCTACCTGCGTTAATATTAGTACCTTCAAATAAACCTAAACTAGGATATAATGTTATCGATTGATCGTTAGGTAAATTTGGTGAAGGTCGTATAGGTATACTGTAAGTAGATTTGTGTGTGTAATTTTTTATTTCAATAATAGTAATGTCACAAGTTACGCCGTCTGAAAGCCAAGCTTCACCATTAATCATTTTTGCATACTCGCCAATAGTCATTCCATGAACTAAAGGAACAGGATGCATTCCTAAAAAACTTCTATGTTTGGTTTCTAAAACTGGCCCATCAATATAATTACCATTTGGGTTTGGTCGATCTAAAATTAGAAGTGGAATATTATTTTCCGCACAAGCTTCCATCACATAATGTAATGTTGAAATATAAGTGTAAAACCGAACACCTACATCTTGAATATCAAAAATCATGATATCTAAGTCTTTTAACTGTTGTTTCGTTGGTTTTTTGTGTTTGCCATGCAGTGATAAAATAGGTAAGCCAGTTTTGGTGTCTTTACCGTCTTTTACCAATTCACCAGCATCAGCTTTACCTCTAAAACCATGTTCAGGGGAAAATACTTTAACCACATTTACACTCTTATTGCTGTTTAGGTAATCTACTAAATGATAATTTGTTTCTTCAATGATTTCAGGATGATCTACTTTTTGTAGAGAGTGGGTAACAATTGAAGTCTGATTAGCCACAATACCAATACGTCTACCTTGTAATAATGGTAAATAAAGCTCCGTTCTGTTGGTGCCAACAACAATATGTTCGTTGTCCTTAGCTTGTTTTTGAGGCTCATTATTAGATAAATCATTCTTAGTATTAGAGCCACAAGAAATCGCTATAAAGACAAATAATAAAGCTGTATTTTTGAAAACCTTAAAACACATATCTGAGTTTGAATTTTGAGTTGTTTATAGCTAAACGCATTATTGGTAACAAAGCGTATAAAAGTAGTGTTTCAGCACCAATAATTAAAATTGGCATTGCTGCAATTGCTATAGGAATTATTGTGATGCTTATTGCTATAGCTTCAGGAATAGGTTTGCAGCAAAAGATTAGAGATAAAGTTGTAGCCTTTAATGGACATATCGAAATTACCAATTACGATACTAATGCATCGGATGAGTCGCAAGTTCCGATTTCTATTAATCAAGAGTTTTATCCTAATTTTAATAATATTGAAGGTGTAAAACATGTGCAAGGTGTTGCAACAAAATTTGCAGTTATACGAACTGAGACTGACTTTGAGGGCATTATTGTAAAAGGTGTGGGTGCAGATTATAATTGGGATCACTTTAAAGAGTTTTTGGTGGAAGGACGATTACCAGATTATTCTCAAAAACGAAATGAAGAGATTCTAATTTCGAGATACATAGCAAACCGTTTAAGATTCAAATTGGGTGAAAAGTTTCAGACACTTTTTGGTAAAGAGCGTCCAAGAATTAGAAATTTTGAAATTGTAGGTATCTATAATTCAGGTTTTCAAGATTTAGATGAAAAATACTGCATAGCAGATTTAAGACATATTCAATTTCTTAATAAATGGGAAGACAATCAAATAGGCAATTTTGAGGTTTTTATTGAGGATTTTTCGGATTTAGAAGAAAAGACACAACAGGTTTATCAAGAAGTTCCGTCGCTATTAAATGCTATACCTATTACTCAAAAATATTATACCATTTTTGAATGGATAAAAATATTTGATAATAATACATATGGCATTATTGCTATAATGATATTAGTTGCAGGTATTAACATGATTACTGCTTTACTTGTTCTTATTCTTGAACGTACTTCAATGATCGGTATTTTAAAGGCTTTAGGAAGCTCTAATTGGACGATAAGAAAAGTTTTTCTATACAATGCATCATATCTTATAGGTCTTGGTTTACTTTGGGGAAATATTATAGGTTTAGGTTTATTGTTTTTACAAAAATATTTTAAACTTTTCCCACTTAATCCAGATACTTATTATGTGAGTAATGTTCCTGTTTATATCCATTGGGATTATATTTTGTTATTAAATATTGGAACATTTGTAGTATGCCTATTAATGCTTCTTATTCCCTCAGTTATTATTTCTAAAATTTCGCCAGTCAAGGCTATTCGATTTGATTGATATGTTGTCTTTAGCTTTTAGGTTATTTTATTTTAGTCAATCTTGTCTTTATTAAACACCAAAGACGACTTAGAAACATAACTTACTTTTAACTTTCTATTCTTTACAATTCACGTAAATTTGCACCTCATAAAATAACTATGGATTACGCAGAAAATATATTAGGTACAATAGGAAATACGCCTTTGGTTAAACTAAACAAGTTGGTAGAGGATTTACCTTGCTTAGTACTTGCTAAATACGAAACTTTCAATCCAGGAAATTCAGTAAAAGATAGAATGGCATTACAGATGATTGAAGATGCAGAGGCTGATGGGAGGTTAAAACCTGGTGGCACTATAATAGAGGGAACTTCTGGAAATACAGGAATGGGTTTAGCATTGGCAGCTATCGTAAAAGGTTACAAATGTATTTTTGTAATTAGCGATAAACAGTCTAAAGAAAAAATGGATATATTAAGGGCAGTAGGAGCTGAAGTTGTGGTTTGTCCAACTGATGTTGAGCCAACAGACCCTCGTAGTTATTATTCAGTGTCTAAGCGTTTAGGTGAAGAGACTCTAAATTCTTGGTATGTAAATCAATATGATAATCCGAGTAATGCTAAAGCACATTATCAAAGTACTGGACCAGAAATTTGGAATCAAACGGACGGAAAAGTAACTCATTTTGTAGTTGGAGTAGGAACAGGTGGAACAGTTTCTGGAGTGGGCAAGTATCTAAAAGAACAAAATCCTAATGTTAAAGTTTGGGGAATTGACACTTATGGATCTGTTTTTAAAAAATACCACGAGACTGGTGTCTTTGATGAAAATGAAATCTATCCATATGTTACTGAGGGAATAGGTGAAGACATTCTACCAGAAAATGTGGATTTTAGTCTCATTGATGGTTTTACAAAGGTTACAGATAAAGATGCGGCAGTTTATACTCAAAAGCTTGCTAAAGACGAAGGTATGTTTTTAGGAAACTCCGCTGGTGCTGCTATAAAAGGTGTATTACAATTAAAAGAACATTTTAAACCAGAAGATGTGGTTGTCGTATTATTCCACGATCATGGTAGTCGTTATGTTGGTAAGATGTTTAATGATGATTGGATGCGTGATATGGGGTATATTGAATAATGTATCCCTTTTTAGAAAAGTGAATAATAAAAAAATCCTGAAGTATGCTTCAGGATTTTTTTATTTCTACCATTGCATTTTATTTATTCAATATAATTACTCGTCTTAATCCAAATTTCCTTAATCACATCTCCATTTTCATTCGTTCCACCAAGAGTAAGTGTTATAGTCCTAAGATCAAATTCATAAGAAAAAGTTGTACCATTTGAGGTCTCAAAATACATCACATTACCTTGTTCAGTAATATTAAATGTTCCTGAAGATGCCTCTGAAGATTCTAATGTAAATAGGCCTTTAAAATCTCTAATATCATCATCATCTCTAAAAATAAATTTCTCATTATCTGTTGACTCGGGAGTAGTGTCATTTAAAATTCTACTTTGTAGTTCCCATTGTCCTATAAAACTCTCTAAAGCAGAATAATTTCGGTCTTCATCTCTACTGCAACTATATAAAGTTGCAAGGACTGCTAAGGTTAAAAGTAATCGTTTCATAACTTAAATTTTTATTTTAAAAATAGTTAAAAAGCTATAGAATCTGAAAGTTATTACTATCATTATTAACTTTTTTGCATTCAATATCAAATGAATAAGTTTTGTAATTTCAACATTTTGGTATATATTCGCTGAAATACATATTTATTCGATAAAGTGTATTTCTCCAAAATTTAACCTACATTATTATGAGAGTAGAGCAATTATCTCTTAAGAAATCTGCATGGTACGAAGCTATTTCAGAAATAACTATTTCTCCTGATATTTTCATGCTTTTTGTTTCTCCTTCATTTGATATGAAAGAGGAGTTGGTAAAAGAATTACAAATACTTTATCCTAATATAACAATAGTTGGCTGTTCTACGGCAGGTGAGATTTCAGGAATAACAGTATCAGACGCATCTGTATCACTTACAGCAATTCAGTTAGAAAAAGTAAAACACAAATTGATAAGAGTAGACATAGAATCTATGGACGAAAGTTTTGATGCAGGTATTTCTATGGCTCAAAAATTAGATGATGAATTACTAAAGCATGTCTTAGTTTTTAGTGATGGACTTAATGTTAACGGTGCGGATTTAGTTTCTGGTTTAAGGAGTATACTTCCAAATACTGGTATCACTGGTGGATTAGCTGCAGATGGTGCGGATTTTAATAAAACTTTTGTAATTGCGAATAATGATATTGATGACCGCATGGTTGTAGGTTTAGGATTTTACGGTGATCAATTAGAAGTTGGTTATAGCTCTAGAGGAGGTTGGGATAGTTTTGGTATCGATAGATTAGTTACTAAGTCCGAAAAAAACAAATTATACGAGTTAGACGGTTTACCTGCGCTAGAATTGTATAAATCTTTTTTAGGTGATAATGCTAAAAACCTTCCAAGTTCTGGCCTTTTATTTCCTTTAAATATGAGAGTCAATGAATATGACACTCCAGTTGTTAGAACAATATTAAGTATTGATGAAAAGGAACAGAGTTTAACTTTTGCTGGTAATATACCGGAAGGGTCATATGTGCGTCTTATGAAAGCTAATGTTGATAGGCTTATTGGTGGCGCAGAAGATTCTGCTAAGAATGCATTTAAATCTACAGAGAATAATACTGAGTTAGCAATTTTGATAAGTTGTGTTGGTAGAAGATTAGTGCTAAAACAATTAGTGGAAGAAGAAGTTGAAGTTGTTCAAGAAATTATAGGTGATAAACCTATGATTACGGGATTCTATTCCTACGGTGAGATTTCACCTTTTGAACCTTTTTCACCATGCGAGTTGCATAATCAAACCATGACAATCACAACGCTATCAGAATGTTAGATGTGAACCAACATAGATTGTTGCTTAGACAAATACGCAATGCTGGCTTTAATGAAGCCGATATACTAAAATTTAAGAAATTTTTTAGTGTGGTTAATGATGCATATAAAAGCTTTGATGATGATGTTAAGCATATAGAAATTATTTTAGAACAAAGTTCTAACGAGTTATATAAGGTAAATCAGACTTTAAAATCTCAGGTAGATAATGTTGAGAATGAATTAAATACAATTGTTAACACTATTGATGATGTTATCTTTAAAACTGATATGCAAGGTAATTTTAAATACCTGAATAAAGCATGGGAAGATTTATTTGGAGTAAAAGTTGAAGAAGCTATTAATAGAAATTATAGAGATCTTTTATTTGGTATTAATAAAAAGGAAAAAGTAAGGATTAGTAAGTTTTTGAGCGAAGAACATGATGGTTATGAAACATTATTCGAATTTTATAAGCCTTCTGGAAAAAAGATATGGGTGCAGTTACGTTTAGCTTTAACTTATAATAGTAATAATAAAGCGGATGGTACAATTGGAACTATGTCTGATGTGACTCAGCTTAAAGAAACAGAAATAGAATTAAATAATGCTAACAAAATAAAAGATGAGTTTGTTTCAACAATGTCTCACGAAATAAGAACTCCTCTCAACGCGGTAATGGGTATGTCTGATATTTTATTAATGGAGACATTTTTACCAGAACAGTTAGAGAACTTACAGGTATTAAAATATTCAAGTGAACATTTATTAACTTTAATAAATGATCTTTTAGATCTAAATAAATATAAATCTAAGCAAATTAGATTAGTAGAGGAAGATTTTAACCTCTCAGAATTAATACAAAATATTCAATTACATTTTAAACAGGCAGCTTTAAAAAAAGGACTTAGTTTTGATACTGTTTTAGATAGTGAAATGCCAAATATACTTAAAGGGGATAGTTTAAAATTATCTCAAGTGCTAAAGAACTTACTCAGTAATGCATTTAAATTTACGCATGAGGGAGGAGTAAGTTTTAGAACAGAAGTAATTGATAAAAAAGTTGAGAATACAACAATAAGGTTTCTTGTTGAAGATTCTGGGATTGGAGTTTCATATAATAAACAGAAAGATATATTTAAAAGTTTTGTTCAGGCTAGCGTAGATACGTCAAAATTATATGGTGGTTCGGGATTAGGGTTATATATAAGTAAAGAACTTTTAAAAATTCAAGGTAGCGATTTACAATTAGATAGTGTTGAAGAAGAAGGTTCTTTATTTTGGTTTGATATTACTTTCAAACATTCTAATACAGTTTCATTAAAAAGAGAAAATAATAAATTAAACATAACTCCTATTAATTTGAATGTACTCGTTGCAGAGGACAATAATCTTAATGCCATGTTACTAAAAAAGTTATTCAAAAAGTGGGGTATTAATTATATTATCGCCAAAAATGGACAAGAATTATTAGATGTATACAAGGATAGAGATTTTGATATAATTCTAATGGATCTACAAATGCCTGTTTTAGACGGTTATGATACTACAAGGATAATACGTAAAATGTCAGATAGTGGAAAAGCCTTAATTCCTATTGTCGCACTTACAGCATTTTCCGAATCAGAAGTTGGTGACAAAATAAGGCGTTACAGAATGAATGGTTATTTAAGCAAACCTTTTAAGATTAATGAACTTCACGATTTGCTTAATTTTTATTGCAAGAAGAAACAACAAGTTGTTTAAAGATTTTAGTATTTTCGATAGATGCAAGAAGATTTTCTTCATTACATCTGGAAATACAAAGCATTTTCTCTAAAATCTCTAAAAACTACTAGAGGAGAAGATGTTATTATTAAAAGTTTAGGGGAACATAACTTAAACGCAGGACCAGACTTTTTTAATGGACAATTAATTATTGATAATCAACTTTGGGCAGGTAATTTAGAGATTCATATAAAGTCATCTGACTGGTATTTACATAATCATGAGAATGATAAAGCATATGACAATGTTATCTTGCATATAGTTTGGGAGCACGATACTGAAATCTTTAGAAAAGATAATTCTGAAATTCCAACTTTAGAATTAAAACATTACGTTGACAAAAGCCTACTAAATAATTATCAAAAACTCATACAGTCTAAATCTTGGATTAATTGTGAAACTGATTTTCCTGTGGTAGTTGATTTTCTACTGAATAATTGGTTAGAACGCATGTATATAGATCGTTTAGAGAATAAATCAGAGCGTATTAAAACGTTATTAGATGCTTCAAATAATGATTGGGAAGCAGTTCTTTTCAAAATACTATTGAAGAATTTTGGGTTAAAAGTTAATGGTGAATCATTTTTAAGTTTGGCAAGTTCATTCGATTTTTATTTGATTAGAAAACTTCAAAATGATGTTTTAGATATTGAAGCTTTACTGTTCGGACAGGCTAATTTATTAGATGGCGATATTCAGGATGTTTATTTTTTAGATTTAAAGAAACGTTACCAATTTCTACAACAGAAATTCAGACTGAATAATCAAGGAGTACTTCGAGTTCACTTTTTTAGATTAAGACCTCCGAATTTCCCAAGCATTCGTTTTTCTCAGTTTGCTAATCTTTATGCTTTGGAGCAAAATTTGTTTTCTAAAGTTATTAGTTTAAAAACCAAAGAGGATTATTATAAATTATTTACAAAAAGCGTTACTAATTTCTGGGAGACGCATTACACATTTTCAAAAATATCAAGGAAGACTAATAAAGCTTTAACCAAGTCTTTTATCGATTTACTTATTATAAATACAATTATCCCTATAAAATTCAGCTATGCTAAATCACAAGGAAAATCTATTGATGATGATTTGTTTAAACTTATTAAGCAAATAAAAATGGAAAAAAATAGTATTGTGTCTAAATTTCAAGACTTAAAAAAGATGGAAAAGAATGCCTTAAACTCTCAAGCATTATTGCAATTAAAGCAACATTTTTGTGATAAAAATAAATGCCTGCAATGTGCTATAGGTAATAGTCTAATCACTAAAAATTGAGTAACTTGCATTTATGAAAGGGTTCTATGTGTTGTTACATTATTTTCAGAAACGTGGCTACTATGTTTGCCAACGTATAGCAGACCGTTTGGGTATTAGAGCAAAGATTGTAAGAACCTCGTTTATGTATTTAACATTTGTAACTGTTGGATTTGGATTCGCTTTATACTTATTCTTGGCATTTTGGATTCGGATTAAGGATATAATTTACACAAAGCGCTCTTCGGTTTTTGATTTATAACTATGAATAACCCTTTAATCAGACTTTTTAGATCCAAGATTTACACGGCATTCGTAATGCTTGTAATTTTAATATTCTTTGGTATTATTGGTTACAGATTTATTTCTGGTTTAAGTTGGATTGATGCTATATACATGACAGTTATAACAATAACGACTGTTGGTTTTGGTGAAGTACAGCCACTTGGCGTACCAGCAAAAATATTTACCATATTTTTAATTTTAACAAGTGTCGTTATTGTTGGTTACGCAATTTCAATAATAACCGAATATATTCTAAGCAGAAATAATTTTGAAGACATAAAACAACGTAAGATGCAAAAGAAAATAGACGCAATGTCAAATCACATCGTTATATGTGGTTTTGGTCGTAATGGAAAGCAAGCGGCAAAAAAATTACAAGCTTATAACAAGCCTTATGTGATTATAGAACGTAGCAAAGAAATTATTGAAAAATTACAAGAGGATCATATTCCTTATGTATTTGGTAATGCAAACGAAGATGAAACATTATTAGAAGCTGGTATAGAAAAAGCTGGTACATTAATTTGTGCTTTACCTAGTGACGCGGATAACTTATTTGTAGTTTTATCTGCAAGACAAATTAATAATAGGATGACTATTATAAGTAGAGCATCACAAGAAACGTCTTATAATAAATTAAAATTAGCAGGTGCTAATAATGTAATTCTTCCAGATCGTATAGGAGGTGATCATATGGCCTCTTTAGTTGTTATACCAGATTTAGTAGAGTTTATTGATAATTTGGGTATTGTAGGAGAGCGAAACATTAATGTTGAAGAAGTAAAAGTAGAACAACTCTACAATGCTAAGAATACAAAAACAATAAGAGATCTAGATTTAAGAAAAAATACAGGTTGTACAGTCATTGGTTTTAAGGATGATAAAGGAGAATATATTGTTAATCCTGAGGCAAATACCCAGTTAGTGCCAGGTTCAAAAATTATTGTTTTAGGACGCCCAGAACAAATAGAACGCTTAAATTCTAAATACAATATAGAACAAGAAGCATAGCCATTTTAACGTCTCTGACTTTAGAAACTCATTTTTTTTTAGCATCTTGTCACCTGTAAAAACAATAACTAACTAATAACTACACTCATGAAGAAATATCTTCTATCCCTTATTGCATTACTATTACCATTATTAAATTTCGCTCAAGAAGCAGAAAAAGGACTTGATCAAAAAATTGATGAGGCATTTCAGCCAGTAGCTGATGGATTTTTTGATGCAATTTTCTTTCCAATATATAAAAGCGAAACAATGGAAATTCCATTTGTTCTTGTTTTATTAGTTGGTAGTGCTCTATTTTTTACACTCTACTTTAGGTTTCCTAATATCCGATTTTTTGGAAAAGCTATTAATGTCGTTAGAGGAAAATATGATGATATAGATCATGCAGTTGTAGAACCAGCATATGGCGACGTTACACCTGGAGGAGATTCAATAGAGACTATTAGAGATGAGAGCGAAGAAGGAGAGGTAAGTCATTTTCAAGCATTAGCTACTGCAGTTTCAGGCACAGTTGGTAATGGAAATATAGCAGGTGTAGCTTTAGCCATTGCTTTAGGTGGACCTGGTGCAACATTTTGGATGATTGTCTGTGGTTTACTCGGTATGTCTACAAAATTTGTAGAATGTACATTAGGTGTTCAATTTAGAGATGTAGGTGAAGATGGAGTAGTTTACGGAGGGCCAATGTACTATATTAGTAAAGGTCTAAAATCTAAAGGATTTAAAACATTAGGGAAGGTTGCAGCCGCAATTTTCGCTGTATTTTGTATAGGTGGATCTTTTGGTGGAGGAAACGCAGCTCAGTCTAACCAAGCTACAATCGTAATTAAAGAATTATTTAACTGGGAAAGTACAGCAGCAGGTGCAATTGTAGGTGTGGTTTTAGCAGCTTTAGTTGGAATTATAATTATTGGTGGAATTAGACGTATTGCACAAGTAACAGAAAAGGTTGTACCATTTATGGCTGTAATGTATGTTGCTGCTTGTTTATATATTATATTAAGTAATTTTAGTTTAATTGATGATGCTATTGGTCTTATAGTAAGAGAAGCTTTTAACCCAACTGCATTTGGTGTTGGTGGATTAATAGGTGTTTTATTAGTAGGATTCCAAAGAGCAGCATTTTCAAATGAGGCAGGTGCTGGTTCAGCTTCAATTGCACATTCAGCTGTTAAAACTAAATATTCTGCTTCAGAAGGTTTAGTAGCGCTTTTAGAACCTTTTATTGATACTGTTTTAATCTGTACAATGACAGCGTTAGTAATTGTTATTTTTAATTTCGGAGGTTTCTTCGAATATGGAGGTGATGGTTCTGGAGTAGTATTTATTGATGGTGTTGGTTACGAAGGAGCTGGTATAACGTCTAAGGCATTTGCACAATACATTCCTTACTCTAATATTTTCTTAACTATAGCAGTAGTATTGTTTGCTGTGTCTACTATGATATCTTGGTCATACTACGGTTTACAATCTTGGAAATTTTTATTCGGTAGAGGAAAGACAGCAGATATGGTTTATAAGGTATTATTCTTACTTTTTGTGGTTATTGGTGCAGCAGCAAGTATGGGATCAATCTGGAAATTCTCTGACGCAATGATTTTTGCAATGATTTTCCCTAATATGGTTGGTTTATTCTTCTTGTTCCCAATAGTAAGAAAGCAATTAACTAGATATTTAGATGCTATCAAGGCTAGAAAAGCATAAACGATATAATTAACATTATGAAATCCCATTTCCAGTTTTCTAATCAGCAACGGAATGGGGTTTTTTTATTATTAGCAATTATGATTATTACTCAATGCCTTTATGTATTTGTTGATTTTTCTAAAGATGAAGTTCCTATAAATCCAAATGAATTAGATGCTTTCAAAAGGGAATTAGATTCACTTCGTTTAGTTGAGATTGAAAATAGTAAGCCAAAGATTTATCCGTTTAATCCAAATTACATAACAGACTATAAAGGTTATACATTAGGAATGTCTAATGAAGAAATAGATAGACTTCACAAGTTTAGAGAAACTAATCGTTGGGTGAATTCAGCAAAAGAATTTCAAAATGTTACAAAAGTTTCAGATTCGCTCTTAGGAACAATGTCTCGATATTTTAAGTTTCCAGACTGGGTGACTAATCCAAAACCCCAATCGAACTACTCTAATAATTCTTATTCAAATTCTAAGACACCAAAAACATTCTCTCAGAAAATAGATTTGAATAAAGCTACAGCCAGTCAGTTACAAAAAGTATATGGAGTTGGTGAAAAGCTTTCAGTAAGAATTATAGAATACAGAAATAAATATAATGGTGGATTTATCTCTGATATTCAGCTTTCTGAAGTTAGGGGTTTAATGCCAGAAGTAATTGAGCGTATAAAAAATGATTTCACAGTAAAAACTCCAAGAGCAATTACAAAGTTTAATTTAAATACAGCAACAAGAGATGAGTTGGTTACAATTCAATATATAGATTACGAAGTTGCTAATAGTATTATTGAAGAGCGAACTTTGAGAGATGGCTTTAAATCTTTAGAAGAATTAACAAAAGTTGAGGGTTTTCCAAACAAAAAATTCGAGATAATTAAGTTATATTTGCATATGTAATAAATAACAAAAGATGTCCGATTTATATTTCACAGAAGAGCATAATTTATTCAGAGAAAGTCTAAGAGATTTTCTGCAAAAAGAAGTTGTTCCGCATATTGAAAAGTGGGAAGAAACCGGAAATATTGAACGCTTCATTTGGAAAAAATTTGGTGATATGGGCTACTTTGGTTTAGCTTACCCAGAACAATATGGAGGTTTAGATTTAGACTTATTTTATACAGTTATTTTGCTTGAAGAATTGCAGCGTATTAATTCTGGCGGATTTGCAGCTGCAATATGGGCTCATGCTTATTTGGCAATGACACACCTTAATAAAGAAGGTGATGAAGCAATTAAAGAAAAATATTTAGCAGATAGTATTTCTGGTGATCAAATAGGTTGTTTATGTGTTACAGAACCTTTTGGAGGAAGTGATGTTGCAGGTATGAGAACTTCTGCTGTAAAAGAAGGTGATCATTATATTATAAATGGTTCTAAAACCTTTATTACTAATGGTGTTTATAGTGATTATATGATTGTTGCTGCTAAAACCAATCCAGAAATGGGTAACAAAGGTATAAGCATATTTGTTTTAGATAGTAAAACAGAAGGTGTATCAGCTACTAAATTAGATAAATTAGGTTGGCGTGCTTCAGATACCGGAGAAATCGCTTTTGATAATGTCAAAGTTCCTGTGAGTCAACTTATGGGTGAAGAGGGTAAAGGATTTCCTTATATTATGCAGCATTTTGCTTTAGAGCGATTAATCATGGGTATTAATGCTCATGCAAGAGCAGAGTACGCATTAGAATATACATTACAGTATATGTCTGAAAGAACAACATTCGGAAAATCCTTAGATAAATATCAAGCATTACGACATAGGTATGTAGATATGCATGCAGATATGCAGATATGTAAGTATTATAATTATATGGTTGCAGACCAATTAAATAATGGGGCATATGTTGTTGAAGAAGCAACAATATCAAAATTGAAGTCAACAAAAATGGCAGACGAAGTTGCTTATAACTGTTTACAATTTTTAGGTGGTTATGGTTATATGGAGGAATATCCATTGGCGAGAATTTTTAGAGATAGTCGTCTTGGGCCTATTGGTGGTGGAACTTCGGAGATTCTTAAAGAGATACTTTCGAAGATGATTATTGATAAAAAATCATATAAACCGGTAACTTAATCGAAAAACGCTTTTTAATTACATCTAATGTTTAGAGTATTTTAATTCCTAAATCAATATTAATCATAACAATTCGTTATCTTTAATAACGTGATAAAAATTAAATGAGTCTTAAAGCATTTTCAGAGTATTTATTATTAGAAAAGAAATATTCTAAGCATACAGCACATGCTTATGTTACAGATATTGAAACATTTCAAGAATTTTTAAATGATTTTTATGACAGTCAAGCTATTTTAAAAGTTGGTTATTCAGAGATAAGACAATGGATTGTAGAGTTGGTTAATATTGGTATTACTAACAGGACGATCAATAGGAAAGTTTCTTCACTAAATTGTTATTACAAATTTTTGCTAAAAACGCAGTGTATAAATGTTAACCCTTTAAAGAAACATAAAGCTTTAAAAGTAGGTAAGAAAGTTCAATTACCATTTTCGGAGCAAGAGTTAAAAAGTGTCCTAGAAAACTCTGCTAATATTGTTGATTTTGAAAGTGCGAGAAATTATTTTGTAATTGAATTGTTTTATGCTACAGGTATAAGACGCATTGAATTGGTTAATATTAAGTTGTCCGATATTGATTTTGGTAATAATCAGTTGAAAGTACGAGGTAAACGTAATAAAGAACGTTATATACCTTTAATTAGGTCTTTGATGCATACAATAAAAACTTATATTGAATATCGTAATCAATTGCCTGTTATTGATGATAAAGATGTATTGTTTCTAACCCAAAAAGGTTTTAAAATCTATGAAAAACTTGTTTACAGAATAATAAATAAGTATTTTAGTGAAGCATCTTCAAAAGCAAAATGTAGTCCTCATGTATTACGACATTCATTTGCTACCCATTTATTAAATCAAGGTGCAGATTTAAATGCAGTAAAAGAACTTCTTGGGCATACCAGTTTAGCCGCCACTCAAGTTTATACACATAATAGTATAGCTGAATTAAAAAAAGTGTACGCGAAATCACACCCAAGAAATCTTCGTTAAGTTTTCTTAACATTAATTAGCCTGTGTGAAACGAACCTCGTTTTATACATATGTTTAACTTAAAATAAAGTATATGAAAGTAAACACACAATCCGTAAATTTTAATGCTGATAGTAAGCTGATTGATTTCATTCAGAAACGAATGGATAAATTAGATATGTTTTACGACAAAATAATACAATCTGATGTGTATTTGAAAGTCCAGAATACAAGCGATAAAGAAAATAAAATTTTTGAAGCTAAAGTCAGTGTGCCAGGTGATAGTTTTATAGTGAAAAAGCAATGTAAAAGTTTCGAAGAAGGTGCTGACATAGCTATTGCATCATTAGAAAGACAAATTAAAAAAAGAAAAGAAAAATTAAGAGCTAGAACTTGATTAAAATTTTTTCAAAAATGTTTTGAATAAATAAATAAAACACTACATTTGCAGTCCGTTAGAAATAGCGGGCTTTTTTATGGTTAATTTTTGATGGTAAAAAAGTAAGAAAAAGCCGATGTAGCTCAGCTGGCTAGAGCAGCTGATTTGTAATCAGCAGGTCGTGGGTTCGAGTCCCTCCATCGGCTCTTTTAAAGTTCATTTTTATTATGATTTGGGGAGATACTCAAGCGGCCAACGAGGACAGACTGTAAATCTGTTGGTTTTCACCTTCGCAGGTTCGAATCCTGCTCTCCCCACAAATAATTTTTAATAAAGAGCTGTCAAAAACGAGTTTTTGAAAATTGTATGGATTGAGTCATCAATCCAAGATCGTTAACCTAAGGAAGGGCGGTCTAAAAATAAATATGAATTTGAAATATTGAAAACCTTTAATTAAGGTAACTTAATTATAAATGCGAGAGTAGCTCAGTTGGTAGAGCGTCAGCCTTCCAAGCTGAATGTCGCCGGTTCGAACCCGGTCTCTCGCTCTAAATTTTCTGCGAAGGCAGAATCTCATTATAAGTAATGAGACTTAAACACTTTACGCCGGTGTAGCTCAGGGGTAGAGCGTTTCCTTGGTAAGGAAGAGGTCACGAGTTCAAATCTCGTCATTGGCTCTTTTTTCTAAGTAGTTTTAGAATTAACAATTGAACACTAATAATAAATAAGATTAAAATAAATTAAACATGGCAAAGGCAACTTTCGATCGTTCAAAACCACACTTAAACATTGGTACCATTGGACACGTAGATCACGGTAAAACAACTTTAACTGCTGCTATTACTAAAGTATTAGCTGATGCAGGTTTATCTGAGGCAAAAGATTTCGATCAAATCGATAACGCACCAGAAGAAAAAGAAAGAGGTATAACAATCAATACGTCTCACGTAGAATATGCAACTGCAAATCGTCATTACGCACACGTTGACTGTCCAGGTCACGCTGATTATGTAAAGAATATGGTTACAGGTGCTGCGCAAATGGATGGTGCTATTTTAGTTGTTGCTGCAACAGATGGTCCTATGCCACAAACTCGTGAGCATATATTACTTGGTCGTCAGGTAGGTATTCCTCGCATTGTTGTATTCATGAACAAAGTGGATATGGTAGACGATGAAGAATTGTTAGAATTAGTAGATATGGAAATCAGAGATTTATTATCATTCTACGAATATGATGGTGATAATGGTCCTGTAATTGCTGGTTCTGCTTTAGGTGCACTTAACGGTGAGCAAAAGTGGGTGGATACAGTTATGGAATTAATGGAAGCTGTTGATACATGGATTGAAGAACCAGTTCGTGATATGGATAAGCCTTTCTTAATGCCAATTGAAGATGTATTCTCTATTACTGGTCGTGGTACTGTTGCAACTGGTCGTATTGAGACAGGTGTGGCTAACACAGGTGATCCAGTTGAGATTATTGGTATGGGTGCTGAGAAGTTAACTTCTACTATCACTGGTATTGAAATGTTTCGTCAAATCTTAGATAGAGGAGAAGCTGGTGATAATGCTGGTATCTTATTAAGAGGTATTGAGAAATCTCAAATCTCTAGAGGTATGGTAATTACTAAGCCTGGTTCTGTAACACCACATGCTAAATTTAAAGCTGAGGTATACATCCTCAAGAAAGAAGAAGGTGGTCGTCACACACCATTCCATAATAACTACCGTCCTCAGTTTTATGTACGTACAACTGATGTAACTGGAAACATTGCGCTTCCATCTGGTGTTGAAATGGTAATGCCTGGGGATAACTTAACAATTACTGTTGACTTAATCAACACAATTGCAATGAACGTAGGTTTACGTTTCGCTATCCGTGAAGGAGGTAGAACAGTCGGTGCTGGTCAGGTAACTGAGATTTTAGACTAAACAATATATAGTTAAATAGTTAATTAAGGTGTTCCGATAATTCGGGATGCCTTGATTGATATTTACGGGTTTAGCTCAGTTGGTAGAGCACTGGTCTCCAAAACCAGGTGTCGGGAGTTCGAGTCTCTCAACCCGTGCAATGAATAAAAACGAGTAAAGAAAAGTTTTTTAAACTCTTCTTAATTTGATAAAATATAAACCAAATGGCAGGATTAATAACATATATAAAAGAATCGTTTGAGGAGTTAAAGAACAATGTGTCATGGACACCTAGGCCAGAGGCTCAAAGATTAACGGTAATTGTAGCTCTGTTCTCAATTATATTTTCATTAGCTATTTGGGGAGTGGATACTGTTTTTAGTAGAGCGGTTAAAGCTTATTTCGGATTTATTAACTAGCAGCAAATAAGATTATGTCAGAGAAGAAATGGTATGTTGTTAGGGCAGTAAGTGGTCAAGAGAACAAAATCAAGACTTACATTGAAAACGAAATTTCAAGGTTAGGTTTAGATGATTTTGTAGATCAGGTATTAGTTCCAACAGAAAAAGTAATTCAAATACGTAACGGAAAGAAAATAAACAAAGAAAAAGTTTATTTCCCAGGTTACATTATGGTTCAAGCTAATTTGAGTGGTGAGATTCCACACATTATAAAATCAATTACAAATGTAATTGGTTTTTTAGGCGAAACCAAAGGTGGAGATCCTGTGCCTTTAAGACAGTCTGAAGTTAACAGAATGTTAGGTAAGGTAGATGAGTTAGCAATTGAAGCAGATGCAAATGTTGCAATACCATTTACAAAAGGAGAAACTGTTAAAGTTATTGATGGTCCATTTAATGGTTTTGATGGTACTATTGAGAAAATAAATGAAGAAAAGCGTAAGCTTGAGGTAATGGTGAAAATTTTCGGAAGAAAAACACCATTGGAATTAAGTTACATGCAAGTAGAGAAAGTTTAATAATTGTTACAATAAAAGAGCGTTCTATTTATGCTTCCAATATAAATAGTCGCACAAACATTAAGAAATGGCAAAAGAAATAGACAAAGTAGTTAAGCTACAAGTTCGGGGAGGTGCTGCGAATCCATCGCCACCGGTAGGACCCGCTTTAGGTGCCGCTGGAGTTAATATCATGGAGTTCTGTAAGCAATTTAACGCTAGAACTCAAGATAAACCAGGTAAAGTTTTACCTGTGGTAATCTCTGTTTACAAAGATAAATCGTTTGAATTTGTAATCAAGACTCCACCAGCTGCAGTACAATTATTAGAAGCGGCCAAAGTAAAGAAAGGATCAGGAGAACCAAACCGACGCAAAGTAGCAAAAGTAACTTGGGATCAAGTTAAAGCGATTGCTGAAGACAAAATGGTGGATTTAAACGCTTTTGAAATCGGATCAGCTATGAAAATGGTTGCCGGTACAGCAAGATCAATGGGTATCACTGTTAAAGGAGGAGAAGCTCCAAACTAAATTTTTAGAAATGGCAAGATTAACAAAAAAGCAAAAAGAAGCACAAGCAAAGGTAGATAATAACAAAATCTACTCTTTAGAAGAAGCTTCAGCTTTACTAAAAGAAATAACTTATACTAAGTTTGATGCTTCTATAGATTTAGCAATCAGATTAGGTGTAGATCCACGTAAAGCCAATCAAATGGTTCGTGGTGTAGTTTCATTACCACATGGTACAGGTAAAGATATGAAGGTGCTTGCGCTAGTAACTCCAGATAAAGAAGACGAAGCTAAAGCAGCTGGTGCTGATTATGTTGGATTAGATGAATACTTACAGAAAATTAAAGAAGGTTGGACAGATGTTGACGTAATTGTCACTATACCAAGTATCATGGGTAAGTTAGGACCATTAGGTAGAGTATTAGGACCAAGAGGTCTTATGCCAAACCCTAAGACAGGTACAGTAACAATGGATGTAGCAAAAGCAGTTTCAGAAGTAAAAGCTGGTAAGATAGATTTTAAGGTAGATAAAACAGGTATTGTGCATGCGCCAATTGGTAAAGCATCATTCAGTGCTGAAAAGATTATTGGGAATGCTCAAGAATTGTTATCTACAATTATGAAGTTAAAGCCAACGTCGTCAAAAGGTACTTATGTAAAGAGTATTTACATGTCTAGTACTATGAGTCCAAGTATTTCAATTGACACAAAAATAGGATAGTAGTTAAACTTAGAGTATTATGACAAGAGAAGAAAAATCCCAAGTAATTGAAGAGTTAACTGCTCAATTAGCAGAAAATGCTAATATCTATTTAACAGATATGTCTGGATTAGATGCATTAGCAACTTCAAATTTAAGAAGAGCATGTTTTAAGTCTAACATTAAGTTAGCTGTAGTTAAGAATACGCTTTTAGAGAAAGCTATGGAAGCATCGGATAAAGAGTTCGGTGAGTTACCTGCAACTTTAAAAGGAAATACATCAGTAATGTATTCTGAAACTGGAAACGCTCCAGCCAAAGTAATTAAAGAGTTTCGTAAAAAATCTGAAAAGCCTTTATTAAAAGGTGCTTTCATTGAAGAAGCAATTTATGTTGGCGATGATTTATTAGATACATTAGTAGATATTAAGTCTAAAGAAGAACTTCTTGGTGAGATTATTACAATATTACAATCTCCAGCTAAGAACGTTATTTCAGCACTTAAATCTGGTGGTGGAACAATCGCTGGAATTGTAAAAACATTATCCGAAAGAGAAGGGTAATCTTAACAAGAACACACATTAAAAAAATATAAACACACACATTATTAAAACAATAAAAAAATGGCAGATTTAAAAGATTTCGCAGAACAATTAGTTAACTTATCAGTAAAAGATGTTAACGAATTAGCAACTATATTAAAAGAAGAATATGGTATCGAGCCGGCAGCAGCTGCAGTAGCAGTAGCAGCAGGTGGAGGTGCAGCAGGTGATGATGCCGCTGAAGAAAAAACTGAATTCGATGTAATCCTTAAAGCGGCAGGTGGTTCTAAATTAGCTGTAGTAAAATTAGTTAAAGAATTAACTGGTTTAGGTTTAAAAGATGCAAAAGGTTTAGTTGATGATGCACCAAGTGCAATCAAAGAAGGCGTATCTAAAGACGAAGCTGAAGGCTTAAAAACTTCTTTAGAAGAAGCTGGAGCTGAGGTTGAGCTTAAGTAAGCTTACCTAACCTACAATATATGGTTTAGGTCTGGAGTAGTGCTCTAAGACCTAAACCCTTTTGTGTATATAAACGTTATATACATTTATTAGTATTTTTTAATAAAAATCTCGTTCATCAATGTTAGCAAAAAAGGCTGAAAGAATTAATTTCTCTTCTATTGTAAATAGGACAGATTACCCAGACTTTTTGGATATCCAAATTAAATCCTTCCAGGATTTTTTCCAGTTAGAAACAAAGTCAGAAGAAAGAGGAAATGAAGGCTTGTACAATACCTTCATGGAAAATTTTCCAATTACAGACACACGTAATCAATTCGTATTAGAATTCTTAGATTACTTTATTGATCCACCAAGATATTCTATAGAAGAATGTATCGAAAGAGGATTAACATATAGTGTGCCTTTAAAAGCAAGATTGAAACTATATTGTACAGATCCGGAGCATGAGGATTTCGAAACTATCGTTCAAGATGTATATTTAGGGACAATACCTTACATGACACCTAGTGGGACATTTTGTATTAATGGAGCAGAACGTGTTGTCGTATCTCAGTTGCATAGATCACCTGGTGTATTCTTTAGCCAGTCTTTCCATGCAAATGGAACTAAATTATATTCAGCAAGAGTAATTCCTTTTAAAGGCTCTTGGATTGAATTTGCTACAGACATTAATAGTGTAATGTATGCATACATTGATAGAAAGAAAAAATTACCAGTAACGACACTTTTCCGTGCTATCGGATTTGAGCGTGATAAAGATATTTTAGAAATTTTTGACCTTGCAGAAGAAGTTAAAGTTTCTAAGTCTGGTTTAAAGAAAGTTATCGGTCGTAAACTCGCTGCTCGTGTACTTAATACATGGCACGAAGATTTCGTTGATGAAGATACAGGTGAAGTTGTATCTATTGAGCGTAACGAAATTGTATTAGATCGTGACACAATCATAGACAAAGAAAATATTGAAGAGATTCTTGAAGCTGAAGTGAAAACTATTCTTTTACATAAAGAAAGTGCACAGCAAGGGGATTACGCAATTATTCATAATACTTTACAGAAAGATCCAACAAACTCTGAAAAAGAAGCTGTTGAGCACATCTATCGTCAATTACGTAATGCTGAGCCGCCAGATGAGGAGACAGCACGTGGTATTATTGACAAGTTATTCTTTTCTGACCAACGTTACTCTTTAGGTGAAGTAGGTCGTTATAGAATGAATAAAAAGTTACAGTTAGATATCGGAATGGACAAACAAGTTTTGACCAAATTAGATATTATAACTATTATAAAATATTTAATTGAGCTTATCAATTCTAAAGCAGAGATTGATGATATTGATCACTTATCTAATCGTCGTGTACGTACAGTAGGTGAGCAGTTATCATCTCAATTTGGTGTTGGTTTAGCACGTATGGCACGTACTATTCGCGAACGTATGAATGTTCGTGATAATGAGGTGTTTACTCCAATAGATTTAATTAATGCTAAGACTTTATCCTCGGTAATTAATTCATTTTTTGGTACAAACCAATTATCTCAGTTTATGGATCAAACAAATCCATTAGCAGAGATTACACACAAGCGTCGTCTATCAGCTTTAGGACCTGGAGGTTTATCTAGAGAAAGAGCAGGTTTCGAGGTTCGTGATGTTCACTATACACATTATGGACGTTTATGTCCTATTGAAACACCAGAAGGACCAAATATTGGTTTAATATCGTCTTTATCTGTTTTCGCCAAAGTGAATTCTATGGGATTCATTGAAACGCCATACAGAAAAGTAGAAGAGGGTGTTGTAGATATTAAAAACACGCCAACATATCTAAGTGCTGAAGAGGAAGAAGATATGTTAATTGCACAGGCAACAATTGAGGTTGATGAAAAAGGGAAAATACTTCCTGAAAAAATTATTTCTCGTCAAGAAGGTGATTTCCCAGTAATTGAGCCATCAAGTGTAAATTATACAGACGTTGCGCCTAATCAAATTGCATCGATTTCTGCTTCGTTAATTCCATTCTTGGAACATGATGATGCCAATCGTGCATTAATGGGATCTAACATGATGCGTCAGGCTGTACCTTTATTACGTCCTGAAGCACCTATCGTTGGTACTGGTTTAGAACGTCAGGTAGCATCAGACTCAAGAGTATTAATTAATGCAGAAGGAGCTGGTACTGTTGAATATGTCGATGCTGAAAAGGTGACTATTAAGTACGAGCGTACTGAAGAAGCTGCAATGGTTAGCTTTGACAGCGATACTAAAACGTATCCATTAGTTAAGTTCAGAAAGACAAACCAAGGAACATCAATTAACTTAAAACCAATCGTTGAGAAAGGTGATAAAGTTGCAAAAGGACAAGTTCTTTGTGAAGGTTATGCAACACAAAATGGTGAGTTAGCTTTAGGTAGAAATATGAAAGTAGCCTTTATGCCTTGGAAAGGGTATAACTTTGAGGATGCGATTGTAATTTCTGAAAAAGTAGTAAGAGAAGATGTATTTACATCTATTCATATTGATGAGTATTCATTAGAAGTTAGAGATACTAAATTAGGTAACGAGGAGTTAACGAATGATATTCCTAATGTTTCGGAAGAAGCTACTAAAGATTTAGATGAGCATGGTATGATTCGTATTGGTGCGGAAATTAAGCCAGGTGATATCTTAATCGGTAAAATTACACCTAAAGGAGAATCTGATCCTACACCAGAAGAGAAATTATTAAGAGCTATCTTTGGTGATAAGGCAGGTGATGTAAAAGATGCATCTTTAAAAGCATCTCCATCTCTTAATGGTGTTGTCATAGATAAGAAATTATTTGCAAGAGCAGTAAAAGATAAACGCAAAAGAGCACAAGACAAAGAAGATATTGAGAAGCTAGAAGATGCTTACGATAATAGATTTGATGATCTTAAAAATGTACTTGTTGAGAAGCTTTTTGCTATCGTAAATGGCAAAACTGCTCAAGGTATATATAACGATCTAGGGGAAGAAATTATTCCTAAAGGTAAAAAGTATACTTTGAAGATGTTAAATGCTGTAGATGACTACACGCACTTAACTTCAGGAAAATGGACAACTGATAATCATACAAATGAACTTGTTGCAGATTTAATCCATAACTATAAGATTAAAGAAAATGATCTACAAGGTTCATTAAGACGTGAGAAGTTTACAATCTCTGTTGGTGATGAATTACCTGCAGGTATTATCAAATTAGCTAAAGTTTACATCGCTAAGAAACGTAAACTTAAAGTTGGTGATAAAATGGCAGGTCGTCACGGAAACAAAGGTATTGTTGCACGTATTGTTCGTCAAGAAGATATGCCTTTCTTAGAGGATGGAACTCCAGTTGATATTGTATTAAATCCACTTGGTGTACCTTCTCGTATGAATATTGGTCAGATCTATGAAACCGTTTTAGGTTGGGCTGGACAAGATTTAGGAAGAACTTATGCAACACCAATTTTCGATGGTGCTACATTAGATCAAATTAATGGATATACAGATGAAGCTGGTATTCCAAGATTTGGTCACACCTATTTATATGACGGTGGTACAGGTGATCGTTTTGATCAGGCCGCTACGGTTGGTGTAATCTATATGATTAAACTTGGTCACATGATTGATGATAAGATGCACGCACGTTCTATTGGACCGTACTCATTAATTACGCAACAGCCTTTAGGTGGTAAAGCACAATTTGGTGGTCAGCGTTTTGGTGAGATGGAAGTTTGGGCACTTGAGGCTTATGGAGCATCGAGTACTTTACGTGAGATCTTAACTGTAAAATCAGATGATGTTATTGGTAGAGCGAAAACTTACGAAGCAATTGTTAAGGGTGAGCCAATGCCAGAACCAGGACTACCAGAATCATTCAACGTACTTATGCACGAATTGAAAGGTTTAGGATTAGATATTAGATTAGAAGAATAAAAATAGTATGACGTTTCAGTATTCAGTTTGGAATAAGCTAACTGAATATTGGGACTGAGACTGAATACTAAAAAGAACATGGCAAGAAGACAAGATAAGAATACAATTCAGAAATTTAACAAGATTTCTATCGGTTTAGCATCACCTGAATCTGTTTTAGCAGCATCTCGTGGTGAAGTATTAAAGCCAGAAACTATTAATTATCGAACTCACAAACCAGAGCGTGATGGTTTGTTCTGTGAGCGTATTTTTGGTCCTGTAAAGGATTTTGAATGTGCTTGTGGTAAATATAAAAGAATACGTTACAAAGGTATTGTATGTGACCGTTGTGGTGTTGAAGTAACAGAAAAGAAAGTACGTAGAGATAGAGTAGGACACATCAACTTAGTTGTACCTGTAGCTCATATCTGGTATTTCCGTTCGTTACCAAATAAAATAGGTTACCTTCTTGGATTACCGTCTAAGAAATTAGATATGATAATCTATTATGAGCGTTACGTAGTTATCCAGCCAGGTATAGCTGTAAATGCAGAAGGTGAACCAATTCAAAAAATGGATTTCCTTACTGAAGAAGAGTATTTGAATATTTTAGATGCAATTCCTCAAGAGAATCAATATTTAGATGATACAGACCCAAACAAATTCATCGCTAAGATGGGTGCAGAGTGTCTTATTGATTTATTAGCAAGAATTGACTTAGATCAGTTATCATATGATTTAAGACACAAAGCAAATAACGAAACGTCTAAACAACGTAAAACTGAAGCTTTAAAACGTTTACAAGTTGTAGAAGCTTTTAGAGATTCTAACTTAAACAGAGAGAACAGACCAGAATGGATGATCATGAAGGCCGTTCCTGTAATTCCACCAGAATTAAGACCTTTAGTGCCTTTAGATGGTGGTCGTTTTGCAACTTCAGATTTAAATGATTTATATCGTCGTGTAATTATTCGAAACAACCGTCTTAAGCGATTAGTTGAGATTAAAGCACCAGAAGTGATTTTACGTAATGAGAAACGTATGTTACAAGAATCAGTAGATTCTTTATTTGATAACACACGTAAATCGTCAGCAGTAAAAACAGATTCTAATAGACCATTAAAATCATTATCGGATTCACTTAAAGGTAAGCAAGGACGTTTCCGTCAAAACTTACTTGGTAAGCGTGTTGATTATTCTGCACGTTCTGTAATTGTTGTTGGACCAGAATTAAAATTATTCGAATGTGGATTGCCAAAGAATATGGCAGCAGAACTTTACAAGCCTTTTATTATCAGAAAACTGATTGAAAGAGGTATTGTAAAAACTGTAAAATCTGCAAAGAAAATTATAGATAGAAAAGAGCCTGTAGTTTGGGATATTTTAGAGAATGTTTTAAAAGGACATCCAGTTCTTTTAAATCGTGCTCCTACATTACACAGACTTGGTATACAAGCATTCCAACCTAAGCTTATCGAAGGTAAAGCGATTCAGTTACACCCATTAGTGTGTACTGCATTTAATGCCGATTTCGATGGTGACCAGATGGCTGTGCATTTACCGTTAGGACCGGAGGCGATTTTAGAAGCACAACTTTTAATGTTAGCATCACATAATATATTGAACCCAGCAAATGGTTCTCCTGTTACTGTACCTTCTCAGGATATGGTACTTGGTTTATATTATATGACTAAGCTTAGAAAGTCTACTAAAGAAGTGCCTATTAAAGGTGAAGGATTAACGTTCTATTCTCCAGAAGAAGTAACAATTGCATATAATGAAAAGCAAGTTGACTTAAATGCTGGTATTAAAGTAAGAACTATCGATTTTAATGAAGAAGGTGAACTTACGAAGCAAATAATAGAAACTACTGTTGGTCGTGTACTTTTCAACGAAAAAGTACCAGCAGCAGCAGGTTATATAAATGAGGTTTTAACTAAAAAATCTTTAAGAGATATTATTCATGGCATTCTTAAAAAGACTAGTGTACCTGAAACAGCTGAGTTCCTAGATGAAATTAAAACACAAGGTTACAAGTTTGCATTTCAAGGTGGATTATCATTTCGTTTAGGTGATATTATTATTCCTGCTGAGAAGCAAGGAATGATTGATGCCGCCAATACTAAGGTAGATGGTATTATGGGTAGCTATAATATGGGGCTTATTACCAATAACGAACGTTATAATCAAGTTATTGATATTTGGACATCTACTAATGCTGAATTGACAGAATTGTCAATGAAGCGTATTAGAGAAGATCAACAAGGGTTTAATTCAGTATTTATGATGTTAGATTCTGGTGCTCGTGGATCTAAAGAACAGATTCGTCAGTTAACAGGTATGCGTGGATTAATGGCTAAGCCTAAAAAATCTACTGCAGCTGGTGGTGAAATTATTGAAAATCCAATTCTTTCTAACTTTAAAGAAGGACTATCAATTTTAGAATACTTTATTTCTACTCACGGTGCACGTAAAGGTCTTGCAGATACAGCGCTTAAGACTGCCGATGCAGGTTACTTAACACGTCGTTTAGTTGATGTTTCACAGGATGTAATTGTTTATCAAGAAGATTGTGGAACATTAAGAGGAATCGAAGTTTCTGCACTTAAGAAAAACGAAGAGATTGTAGAAAACTTAGAAGCTAGAATTGTGGGTAGAACATCGCTTAATGATGTTTATAATCCATTAACTGAAGAACTATTAGTTGAGGCTGGTGGTCATATAGATGACGTTATTGCTAAGAAAATTGGTGATTCTCCGGTTGATTCAATAGAGGTACGTTCACCATTAACATGTGAAGCCAAAAAAGGAATCTGTGTGAAATGTTACGGTCGTAACCTTGCTACAGGTAAAATGGTGCAACGTGGTGAAGCTGTAGGTGTAGTTGCCGCACAATCTATTGGAGAACCAGGTACGCAATTAACATTAAGAACATTCCACGTAGGTGGTATTGCAGGTAACATTTCTGAAGAGAACAAACTATCAGTGAAATTTGATGGTGTTGCTGAAATAGAAGATTTGAAAACTGTTAAGACTAAGGATAAAGAAGGTAAAGATGTTGATGTTGTTATCTCTAGAACTTCAGAATTAAAATTAGTTGATACCAAAACAGGTATTGTTCTTAGTACAAATAACATTCCTTATGGTTCTTTCATATATGTTAAAAATGGAAGTAAACTTAAAAAAGGAGATGTAGTTTGTGAATGGGATCCATATAATGGTGTAATTATTTCAGAATTTGCTGGTAAAGTAAAGTATGAAAATATTGAACAAGGTGTTACTTATCAAGTAGAGATTGATGAACAGACTGGTTACCAAGAAAAAGTAATTTCAGAATCTAGAAATAAGAAGTTAATACCAACATTATTAATTGAAGATAGTAAAGGTGAAGTAATACGTTCTTATAACTTACCTGTTGGAGCTCATATAATGATTGATGATGGTGAGAAAATTGACATAGGTAAGATTTTAGTTAAGATACCTCGTAAATCTTCTAAAGCTGGCGATATTACTGGTGGTCTTCCTCGTGTAACGGAATTATTTGAAGCTCGTAACCCTTCTAATCCTGCTGTTGTAAGTGAGATTGATGGTGTAGTTTCTTTCGGTAAAATTAAGCGTGGTAACCGTGAAATTATAATCGAATCTAAATTAGGTGAGGTTAAGAAATACTTAGTAAAATTATCTAATCAGATTCTTGTACAAGAGAATGATTATGTAAAAGCTGGTATGCCTTTATCTGACGGTTCTATTACACCTAATGATATTTTAAATATCAAAGGTCCATCTGCAGTACAACAATATTTAGTAAATGAAGTACAGGAAGTATATCGTTTACAAGGTGTAAAGATTAATGATAAGCACTTCGAGGTTGTTGTAAGACAAATGATGAGAAAAGTTAGAATCATTGATTCAGGTGATACGATTTTCTTAGAAAACCAATTAGTTCACAAATCAGATTTCATTGAAGAAAACGATAAGATGTTCGGAATGAAGGTTGTTGAAGATGCTGGAGATTCTGAGAATTTAAAATCAGGTCAGATTGTATCAGTTAGAACACTAAGAGATGAAAACTCTAGCTTACGTAGAGAAGATAAGAATCTTGTGACAGCAAGAGATGTAAGTCCTGCGACTGCAACTCCAATATTACAAGGTATTACTAGAGCGTCATTACAAACTAAGTCATTTATATCTGCAGCATCGTTCCAAGAAACAACAAAAGTTCTTAACGAAGCAGCTGTAAATGGTAAGGTAGATACTCTTGAAGGGCTGAAAGAAAATGTAATTGTTGGTCATAGAATTCCAGCAGGTACAGGGGTGAGAGAATACGAACACATCATTGTAGGTTCTAAAGAAGAGTTTAATGAAATGATGAAAGCTAAAGAAGAAATGAATTTCAATTAATTCAAACTTTTTAAGCATATAGAATAAAAATAAAAGCCTTCAAGTTAATAACGAGAAGGCTTTTATAATTTTTAATAATAATTAATTAGACTTCCATTTTTTTGGAGGCTTAAAAAAGATAAGATGGCAGACGAAAAAAATAATCCTAAAAAAGGACAAATTAATATTGAGTTAGATGAAAAAGTTGCTGAAGGTATATATTCTAACTTAGCAATTATTAACCATTCAGTATCTGAATTTGTAGTAGACTTTGTAAGTATTATGCCAGGTACACCAAAGAGTAAGGTGAAATCTAGAATTATACTAACTCCTCAACATGCTAAACGTTTGGTAAAAGCATTGGCTGATAATGTTACACGATTTGAAAAAGCTCATGGTGAAATTAAGGATTACGAACAGCCACCGATTCCGTTGAATTTCGGACCAACTGGTCAAGCTTAATTTATAGAATTAGTTGTGCTCGATATTTTTTTGACGAGCAACCTCAAACTCGTTAAATTTCTAGAACTTATTAATATAGAATAAAAAACCCTTCGGAATAACTTCTAAAGGGTTTTTTTAAGCCATTCAATATTGCTTTAAGTTACGCAACATCTTTTTGATTATAATAGAATTGTAACGCACCAGATGGGCATTTATTAACTTGATTAATAATAGCTTCGGTTTGTGCTCCTTCTAAATCTATCCAGGGAATCACAGAATTTCTAAATACATCTGAAAGTTGTTTTGCACAAATACCAGCATTTGCACAACAGCGAGGTTGGTAGGTTACAGTAATTTCTTCATTACTGAAAACGTTTGAGTTAATATCCATAATAAGTAGATTATTTGGGGTTAATCTTGGGTTCAATTTATAAATTGAAATTTAATAACGATTAAAATATCGATAAAATACTTAAAATATCGATAAAATGATGATTTTTATAATGATAATCGATGAAATGCATAGTAAATCAGTTATAATGGAAGTCTAATAATGTTACGAAAAAACAACTTTTTAATATTATTATTTTATAATTATAAATTCACATCTTCTATTTACCGCATGTTCACTTTCTGTACAATTATCATTACAATTAACTAATAATTGACTTTCCCCATAACCAATAGCTAGTAATCTCGAATTTTTAATTCCATTTGATATAATATATTCATACGCAGCTTTAGCTCGATTTTCTGATAAAACTATATTGTAATTTTCATCACTCCTGGTATCAGTATGTGCACCAAGTTCAACTTCCATTCTTGGGTATTTCTTCATCAAATTTATTAATACGTCTAGCGTGTTTTCAGCTTGTGGTTTAATATCCCATTTATCTAAATCAAAGTATATGTTTTCTAATTCTATATATACGTAACCATCTTCTTTTTCTACTACAATATCCTCAGCATCATCATAAGATTCAATCTCTAACTCAATATTTAACTCAATACGACCAGAGTCGTCCGTGTCAAATGAAACTTCTTTTGGAATATATAGTGGTTTAAAACCTTCTAAAAAATATTTAGAATTGGGTATTGTGCGGAATTTGTAACGACCATCTATACCAACCTTAACTGAGTCAATTGGTTTGCGTAATTCATCGAATAGAGTTACCAAAGTGTTTGGTAAAATTTCTTCAGAGTTAATATCTCTGACTGTCCCTTCAACTATAAAAGTTCTATCGTTTTCCTCTCTTTTATATAAGTAAATATTATCACTTCCATCTCTATTAGAAGAAAGATACCCTTTATTTGTATTAGCATCAACTATAAATGAAAAATCATCTAGCTCAGTATTTAAACTCGAACCTAAATTTAGAGGAGTGGACCAGCCCTTATCTAATGTTTCGCTCATAAATATATCTAATCCTCCTAAACCTTGATGACCTTCAGAAGTAAAATATAAGGTACTATCTAAAGGGCTTAAATAAGGAAATTGATCTCTGTAAGGGGTATTAATTACTGGTCCTAAGTTTACAGGTTCGCCAAACGTATCTTCTACTATATCGACATAATAGATATCAAAAGAGCCATAACCACCAGGCATATCACTTGAAAAATAGAGTCTTTTATTGGCAGTGTCTATCGTTGGATGTTGAGAAGAATATATATTGCTAGAGAATGGTAAAAGTTCTACATCTTGCCACTCGTTATTCTTTAATTGGGCTTTATACAATTGTACTGTAGCTATTTTTTGATCACCAACTTCATAACGTTTTTCATTTGTTCTTGAAAAATATATGGTTTTTCCATCTGATGAAAAAACGGCATTACTTTCATGTTGTTTTGTATTTATAGTTTTTGGTAAAATTTCAACACCTATTAAATCACCTTCTTTAGTAATTTGTCCTTTATATAAATCTAAATAAGGTTGTCCATTCCATGAATAAAGATTCTTGCTTTCTGCTCTGACTGAAGAAAATGTAATTGAATCTCCAAAAAAGCCAACCCCAAAATCACCAGATATACTTCCTGATTTAATTTTCTTGACATCATAAATATATGGCACACCATCTTCTAAAATTTCAATAAATTTTTCGGTATTTAAAGACTCATTTTTTAAAAGCCCCATGATAGAATCAGCTAACTTAGCATTCTTTGATCCATATAAGCTTTGAGCAAGTTTAAATCTTATTTGATCTGTAAATAGAGTATCATTAGTATTTGCTACTTTTAAATATGAGTTACTAGCTTGTTTCATTAAACCATTAAAGTAGTAGCAATCACCTAATTTAATTTTAATATCGTTAGATTGAGGTAACTGTTTATATAGCTCAGCAGCCTTTACATAAGAGCGTTGCATAAATAATTTATTGGCCTTTTTCAGTTTAGAATTTTGGCTTGTAATTATTTGTGTTGAAACAATAAAAAACAAAAATAAAATCTTATGATACATTTCAAATAATTTAAAAGAATCTTGGTGACTTATCATAACCATTTCCTTTTTTTGATAAATCGAATAAAAACATGATTTCGTGTGTTCCTGAATTAAATCTACCTAAGTTAGAAACCGTATAGTCATAAGCATATCCAATTCTTAATGATTCAGCTACTCTTATGTTAAATAGTCCGCTAATGCCATCATCAATTCGATAACCAATACCTAATTCAAATTTTTGATTATATAATGCATTAGTTGTAATATCTATACTCAAAGGCGCTCCTGAAACTGCCTTAGTCATAAAAGCAGGTTTTAGTTTTATTTTTTCGTTTATATCAAAAACGTAACCACCCGTTGCAAAAAAATGTGTTTCTTCTGATCCTTCAATTACAATTCCACTGCCTTCTTCTAAGTGTTTTGATTTTAAAAGATTAGGTGCAGAAATCCCTAAATAAAATTTATCGGAAAAATAATAAGCACCACCACCAAAATTTGGAAACACACGATTTATATTTTCTGCAAACGCAGGATCTGGTAAAGGGTCTGAATAAACAAAACCATTAAAATCCGTAGAATAGAATGAAAGACCAGCCTTAATTCCTAGAGATAATTTAGTGTTCTCAGAAACTGGAAATACATAAGCCGCATCAAAAAATATATTTGTGTCTTTTACAACGTCACCAATTTGATCGTGTACGATAGAAATACCACCCTCTATATTTCCAAATTTACTATGAGCAAAAAATGATCCAGTTGTAGGCGATCCTACAGCTCCCACCCATTGAGATCTGTATATGAGTCCAAAGTTAATAATGTCATTATCATCTGTAGCATATGCAGGATTAATAACATTCATATTATACATGTACTGTGTATATTGGGCATCTTGCTGACCAAAGGAAAATATAACCTTAAAAAAGATTATAAATGATATTATAATATTGAATTTACTTTTCATTATCTACTTAAATACACACGTCCTTGTTTTGGGTCTTTAACACCGTCTTTGAATTCTAGAATATAGAAATATATTCCAACTGGAAGTTTGCTATTTCCAAATCTATTTACTGAGGTTCCATCCCATTCAGGTGAATTAATGTTTCCTTCATATAATTTATTGCCATTTCTATTAAAAATCGTCAATTTAAAATTTGGAAATAAAGTATCTAGATTAACTATATGGAACGTATCGTTAATTGAGTCACCATTTGGGGAGAACCCATCAGGTATAATAAGTTCATCATTGCAATCTTCAATTGAAACAGTAACTTCTAATCTAATTTCACTAATACATCCATTACTATTGATTAGAGATGCATAATACGTTTCTCCATCTACTAAATCAGTGTCAATCGGTAAAGGGGTACTAGAATTTACTGAGTCAAACCATTGGATACCTGTAGTATCTATAAGATTATTTGTTAAATCGTTTAAAGTAGGCGTGTCATCTATACAAAATGTGTTGCCGTCTGCAATAATTTGAGGTTCAGTGCTCTCAAATATTTCGAAGTTAATAGAATTAATACCTGCAAGATTAGCAGGACATAGACTATTAGCATTTAAAAATGAAATAATACTAAATGTATGCACTCCAGTCTCAGTAAAAAGATTAGCAGGAATGATTATTGTAATTTCACCATTACTAATAGATTCTGTAACCGTATTGGAAAATGAACTACCAGAACTAGTTATTTCAAATGTTATAGTGTAGCTGTCGTCAACTAAAGAAGAAATATTAAATAATAAAACTGAAACATCACGACCAACACATACATTAGGTATTTCTATTTCTAAACCAGATAGATCAGGATTGTCTGTAAAACTTAATATAATTTCTGAAGCATCTTCAGGTCCACAATTATTTGCATTAACGGTATAGGTGTAAGTTCCAGCTGGATCAATAGTAGGATCAAATACTCCAGTACCACTATTCAGAGCAGGTGACCATGTGCCTCCAGTGTCAGGTGTACCACCAAGGCTATTAAATAGATCCACAGTATTGGTATCATCCTGACAAATATTGAGCACACCATTGCTACCTGCATTAGGTGGATTAACATTAGTTATAGTTACTGTCGCAGAATTATCAGGACATGAGTTAGTATTATCAGTCACAGTATAGGTATAAGTTCCTATAGGATCAACAGTAGGATCAAAGATTCCTGTTCCACTATTCAGAGCAGGTGACCATGTGCCACCAGATTCAGGAGTGCCACCAAGACTATTAAATAGATCAATTATATTAGTATCACCAACGCATAAATCCACTGTGGCATCGGTACCAGCATCAGGAGGTGGTAATAACGATATAGTAACATTAGCAGAAGCGTCAGGGCATGTATTATTAGGATCATTTACAGTATAAGTATAAGTTCCTATAGGATCAACAATAGGATCAAATATTCCAGTACCACTATTAAGAGCAGGTGACCATGTGCCTCCAGTGTCAGGAGTACCACCAAGGTTATTAAATAGATCTACGATATTGGTATCGTCTTGACAAATACCGAGAGTACCATTGCTACCTGCATTAGGTGGATTAATATTAGTTATAGTTACTGTCGCAGAATTATCAGGACATGAGTTAGTATTATCAGTCACAGTATAGGTATAAGTTCCTAGAGGATCAACAGTAGGATCAAAGATTCCTGTTCCACTATTAAGTGCTGGTGACCATGTTCCACCAGATTCAGGAGTACCACCAAGACTGTTAAATAGATCAATTATATTAGTATCACCAACGCATAAATCCACTGTGGCATCGGTACCAGCATCAGGAGGTGGTAATAACGATATAGTAACATTAGCAGAAGCGTCAGGGCATGTATTATTAGGATCATTTACAGTATAAGTATAAGTTCCTATAGGATCAACAGTAGGATCAAATATTCCAGTACCACTATTAAGAGCAGGTGACCACGTGCCTACAGTGTCAGGAGTACCACCAAGGATATTAAATAGATCTACGATGTTAGTATCGTCTTGACAAATATTAAGATTACCATTACTACCAGCATTTGGCGGGTTAATATTAGCTATTGTTACCGTAGCAGAAGCATCAGGGCAAATGGGATTATTACTAGTCACAATGTACGTGTAAGCACCAATTGTATCAATTGTAGGATCAAAGATTCCAGTGCCACTATTTAAAGAAGGTGTCCATGTGCCACCAGATTCAGGAGTACCGCCTAGAATACTAAATAAATCAATAATATTAGTATCACCAGCACACAGATCTAAAGTAGCGTCCATGCCTGCACTAGGTTGAATTAAAAATTCAACAAGTACCTCTAGGCGATTTGAGCTTTCACATGGGAGGTCTATCACTGTCGCATAGTAAGTTTCTCCATTGACTAAAGGTGTGTCTTCATCAAATGGTGATGCAGACGAAAAAGACGGGTACCATAAATTTGTACCACTTGCCACTAAATCACTTACTGTAGGTATATTATCAGGTGTAGCACAAAATTCTTGAATATTATTTCCGGTGGGTGGGGGTACTAATCCAATATTCACAAGCACTGCTAAACGAGATGTTCGGCAACCAGTTTCAGAATTTGATTGATCCGCATAATATATAGTATTATCTAGTATAATTTCAGTTACATCTAATGCAATACCACCAGAAGGGTCTATATACCAATTAACATCATTACCTATTGCTTCCAAATCAGCAATAGTCGCTTCAGAAGGATCTTCAACACATACACCTTGAAAACTTAAGCCAGTTGGTGGTCCGATTATTTCTACAGTAACTTCAATTCGTGATCCGCAATCGCCAGATGCATTATCTAAAAAATAACTTTGTCCATCTATTAATGAAATGTTATTTGCTAATGGTGTAGTTGAAGTTGATGAATCAAACCAACCAATACCTGCTCCTTGATCACTTGCTTGTAAATCTGAAATAAACAAAGATTCAAGATCACAAAAAGATTGAGAATTATCATCTACTGTAGGGCACTGAGTCCATCCAAATAAACTAGATAGAAAGCAAATAAATATTATTATAGCTTTAGAGGACTTAGGGTTATTCATTTATACAATTGTTCTTAGAAACACTATGTTATTGAATTAAGTAATAATTCATAACTCAATGTTTTAATATTAGTTTTCATCATATAAAATGATTAATTTGGACATAAATAATTAAAAATGCGTAATCAAAGGTATAAAAAAATATTTCGACAAAAAGATTATTTTTTCAGATAAAAAGTAGCTTTTTTAAGTTTTTCTTTTTTTGACCTTAAAATAAGTATTTCATCTAGTAAGTTATAATACGTTTAGTATTAGATTTTTCATCATATATATAAATTGAAACAGCTTCATTTTTTATTGAATTTCCATCTGAATTATACTTAAAATAAACTCCAGAAATTTCTGATTCTTTGTCATTAAAACCCATTATTCCATTATTTATTAATCTATTTAATACATCATAAGTGATGGAATAAGAGATATCTTTTATTGTATCAATACTTGGTGTCGAGCTAGGGCTAAAAGCCATAGGATATATCATTTTTAAAACTTTGAATCTATTCGAAGAAACTTCAGATTCATCAGGAATATTTTTGTAATCCAACACGGCCAATTGAATATCATAGTTACTAATCTCTCTGAGTAAAGTGTTTGAAGCACTTAAGAAAACACCAGTTTTATTACTCTCTATTAAAACATAATTTTTTCTATTCTTATCTAAAGAATTTACAAGTTCATTTGATTTAAAAGTGTTTTTTCTGTTCAGCTTAATCATATTAATATTAGGTATCATTTGTTGAATGACCCTAATATTGTTTATATTTTTATCGTTATGTAAACAAATAATATTTGCATTTTCGGAATTTAGAAAAGACAGCATTTTATATCTTAATATAGATTTAGTAGGTAATGTATTTAAATTGATTTCTTTTATTTCATCTCCTTCAGTGTAACTAATAGTATATTTACCATAATCTTCAGTATCCAATGAATTTTCAAAATTCACAATTGGTTGTATTTGATAAGAATTATTGTTGTTATCTGAATTAATTGTGATGTTTAGATTTGGATTTTCGGTTGATAAAGTATTTAAAGCTTTGTTCAATCCCTGAAAATATGATATTGATTTTTTTTGATTCTTACTACTAATATTAGATTGTCTCCAATCTATATTTGCGCTAAAAATGATTTTGTTAGTCGTTTTTTTAGAATCGTTTGTTGTTATTCCTATTGTTGACTTAATTTTAATACTATCACCTGCTATAACGCCATTTTTTAAATTTGGATTTAATTCAATTAATTTAAAATAAGATAGATTAGTTTTTTTTGATAGACTAAAAAGTGTTTCTTTAGGTTTAATTATATACCAATTATTTCCTTTCATTAAACTACTGTCATTATCACTAATGTTTATTGGTGTTTCTTCAGAATTATAATTTTTTGTATTCTTGATTAGAGAAATTTTATCTCCTGCTATTAGAGTATTAATTATTTTCGGGTTTATTTCTTCTAATTCTGATATAGATATATTAAATTTTTTAGATAGGCTAAATTTTGTATCGCCTTTTTGAATAATGTAAGTACTATCGTTTTTTACTAGATTCTCTTTTTTATCGCTTATATTCAAAGTTTGGTTAATGTAAATTATATTACCTTTAACATAGGGATTGAGTGCTCTTAAATTTTGTAATGGTAAATTATATAGTTTAGAAATACTCCATAATGTTTCTCCCTTTTTAACCTTATGTCCGTTATTGTTTATTGATTTTTCTTCAGTGATACTGTTAGATGGAAGTTTTAATTTATGTCCAGCCTGTAATCCATTTTTTATAATAGGATTAGAGTTTTCAAGCTGATTTATCGAAATTCCAAATTTTCTAGATATTCCAAATTTAGTTTCCCCTTTTTTTGACAACATATAAATTTGAATCGATTGAGTCATTGTTTTTGTAGCTAGCCTCATTGCCTGTCGGTATAGAAAGAATTTCACCAATTTTAATAATAATTCTAGAATTAGGATTTAACTTGTAAATTGCGTCAATAGTTGTATTGTATTTTAGTGATAATCGATATACATTTTCACCTCTTTTTACAGTGTGTTCAATCGTCTCATTCTGACTGTTCAATGAGAAAGAGATAAAAAATGCTATTAATAAGACCCTGCAGGAATTAACCATAAAATAATAATATATTCTATAAAAATATCTAATTACCTTTGGATTGTGTCCTAATTAGATTCTATTTATTAAGAGGTTATGAACAGTTTTAAAATTCTGAAGTCATATGAAATGTAATACTAGGATATTTTTGTTGAGACATTTGTAAAGAAAACATAGAGTCTGCTAAAAATACCAGTTGATTTTGTTTGTCTCTTGCTAAAAAACGTTGTTTAACTCTCAAGAATTCTTTAAATTCATCACTCTTTTCATTATCCGTATGTATCCAACAAGCTTTGTGTACGTTTAAATTTTCATAAGTACACTTTGCACCATATTCATGCTCTAATCGATATTGAATCACTTCATATTGAAGCGCCCCAACAGTACCAATAACTTTTCGACCATTAAGATCTAAAGTGAATAATTGTGCTACACCTTCATCCATTAGCTGGTCTATACCCTTGTATAGTTGCTTAGCCTTCATTGGGTCTGCGTTATTGATGTATCTAAAGTGTTCTGGTGAAAAGCTAGGTACTCCTTTATAATTTATAATTTCACCTTCAGTCAACGTATCACCAATTTTAAAGTTTCCTGTATCTTGAAGCCCAACAATATCTCCTGGATAAGAAATATCTACAATTTCCTTCTTTTCGGCAAAAAATGCATTTGGACTAGAGAATTTTAGTTTTTTGTTATGCCTTACATGGAGGTAGGGAGTATTTCGTTTAAATTCACCAGATACAATTTTTATAAAAGCTAATCTATTTCTATGATTTGGATCCATATTTGCATGTATTTTAAATACAAATCCAGTAAACTTTTCTTCATCGGGCCTAACTAAACGCTCTTCACTTTGTTTTGCTCTTGGTTTAGGTGCAATTTCAACAAAGCAATCAAGTAATTCTCTAACACCAAAATTATTTAAAGCTGAACCAAAAAATACAGGTTGTAAGTCACCGTTTAAATAGTCTTCCTTGATAAATTCAGGATAAATACCCTCTACAAGTTCTATTTCATCTCTTAGTGTTTGGGCAGCGATATCTCCAATTAAATCATTTAATTTTGAAGAGGTTAGATCATTAATCTCTATGGTATCATTAATATCCTTTTTACTATCGCCACTAAAAAGATTCACGTTCTTTTCCCATAGATTATATATACCTTTAAAGTCATAACCCATACCAATTGGAAAACTCAGAGGTGTAACTTTCAGACCTAACTTTTGTTCTACTTCATCTAAAAGATCAAAAGCATCTTTACCTTCACGATCAAGTTTATTTATAAAAACTATCATTGGAATGTTACGCATTCTACAAACTTCAACTAATTTTTCAGTTTGCTCCTCTACACCTTTCGCAACGTCTATAACAACAATAACGCTATCTACAGCAGTTAAAGTTCTAAATGTGTCTTCAGCAAAATCTTTGTGACCTGGAGTATCTAAAATATTAATTTTAATACCATTATATTCAAAAGCTAAAACAGAAGTGGCAACGGAAATTCCACGTTGACGTTCTATTTCCATAAAGTCACTGGTGGCACCTTTTTTAATTTTATTGCTTTTTACTGCTCCAGCCTCTTGTATTGCACCACCAAATAAAAGTAGTTTTTCGGTTAATGTTGTTTTACCAGCATCTGGGTGAGATATAATACCAAAAGTGCGTCGTCTTTCTATTTCTTTTAAAAAACTCATGAAGCATAATTATTAAGCGATTGCAAATATAATGAGTTCAAGAGTATTAATAGATTTAATTCAATAGTATGTTATAAAATTTAAAGTTATCAATTTTGATAGTAAATACATACATATTAATCTTTTTCGTATTTTTACATTAAGAAAATTTTAAGACTAGTTTTCTTATTGTTTTTTGTGGTTGATTAATAGCAAATCTCTTCACAATATAGTATTAAGTCTGATTATTTTTAAATTTTTAATGTGACATTAAGACACTTCAAGGTGTCTTACAATGTAGATTGTGTTTATAAGATATTCTATAATTGACATTGAATAATCTTACAAAAAATTTGTTTTTTACACTTTAACGAATATATTTGCACTTTATCGATAAGAATAATTATCGTTTATATGTAAATTTGAATTATACATCAACTATATAATACTATGAAAATCTCTACGCGATTCTCTGTCAAAAAGAACACTATTTATAATTTGCTTAAATATCGAGTGTTAAATAATTTATTTCAATTAGATATAAAAGCCTATTTAGTATATGGTTTTTTCTTATCATTTCTAATGATGAGTGCCCAAGAGGAAGTAACAACAATATATGGTGATCAAGGAGGTTTTTTTACATCTTCAACTGTTACACCTCTTACAGCAACAGATTCAAATAACCTACTAGGCTTTACAGCGGACGGAGTAACCTATTCAACTGGGGTTGATGATTCGGTTTTAACCTCCAATGGCATAACATTTACAGCTGCTAACTTTTTTGCTTTTCCTATACCAGGTGTAATTAATTATAATACACTGGAATTGTTAGGGGTAGCTTATAATTGGGGTGGTGTAAATCAAACTAATCTCCCTACAGATTACATTAACAGTTTCTCGCCAATAGTACCTACTAATTTTGTTAAGGATGGAACTAATGGTTTAGAAATGAGTACTAATTTTTTCAACATTAATGCTCAAGATATTGAGTATGATGATTTAACAGTACTTTCAACAGCAAACATTAATGATAATATACCAGATATAATTGTAAATCAAACAGGGGCGCCTGGAAGTAGCAGCGATACATTTAGATTTGTAGATAACCTTGGTAATACTGTAGGTAATTCAGTTGTTGTAGATTTTTCATCTACTCCTGTTGTGGCAGGTGTAGATTGGACCATTTACCGTGTAAATACTAATACAGGTTCGGTAGATAGCGCATTTGGCGTAAATACCTTCAGAGATTATAGAGTTTTATCATTTTTATTGAGTGATTTTGGAATTACAGTAGTAAATTCACCACAAATAGTAGGATTTGTTCATAGTACATCTGGTGGTACTGATATTGCTTTTACAGCATATAATTCTGATACTTTAGGTTTTGGTTCTTCTGTAGATTTAAATATAACCACGAGTATACTGTCTTCAACAAGTTTGTGTGCAACTACTGTAGTAGATTTAGTTTCTACGGTTACAAATGCTAGTGGTAATGATAATAATGGTTTTGTCGTAGAAGCACCATTACCTTCAGGATTAAGTTATGCAAATAGTACTGCGGTTTTTTCATCTGGTTCTGGATCAGCTACTTATGATACGATTTTAAATGAATGGGTGATTTTTGGCTTACAAGCAGGTGAGAGTGTAATTTTAACTCTACAAACGTCAGTGTCTTCGATAACATTGCCATTGTCATATAATGCTCAAATTACGAATTTGTCTCAGACAGATACTGATCTTAGTAATAATACATCTAGTATTTCTGAGAACGATATTGATTGTGATGGTATATATGATTCAGGAGATGTAGATAATGACAATGATGGTATTTTAGATACCGTTGAAGATGAAAATTTAGATTTAGATAATGACCCTTTGACTAACCCAACTGATACAGATGGTGATTTAATACCAGATTACCTTGATTTAGATAGCGATAATGATGGTATTTATGATGTTGATGAAGCAGGTAATACAGCATTAGATACAAATAATGATGGTGTGGTTGATACTAATGATGCAGGCTTTACAGATTTAGATACAAATGGAGCAGATGATGATGCTGAAGCTACAACACCAATAGATACAGGTATTGATGGAAGTTTCGATTTTCAAAATACAGATAGTGATGGAGATGGATGTAGTGATGCAAATGAGGCGTACAATAATGCTAATGCAGATGGTAGTGACGGAGGTCAATTTGGCACTATCGATCCAGCTACAGTAAATCCAACAAATGGTTTAGTTACCGAAACAGGAGTTGATTATACTCTAGGGACAAACGCTTCTGTAATTGATGATTTGATATCAGTATGTATTTGTGATATCACGAGTATATCTTCGTCTAATATCGATGCATGTAATGATAACGGTACTACATCTAATATAATAGATGATACTTTTACAGCTGATATAACTGTTGTTTTTACCAGTAAGCCAGGTTCTGGAACTTTAGATTTAACTGGTGATGGTACAGCATCAGTTTCAATAATTGGTTTAACATCACCACATACTTTTGTGGATGTTGTGTTGCCAGCAGATGGCAGAATTATAGATTTAACAGCAACATTTTCGGCTGATGGCGCATGTACATTTACTAACACAAATGTATTAACGGCCCCATTTGAGTGTAGTGATGATGCATGTCCAGATATAATTCCAACAGGAAATCCAACGACAGCTATAACAACAGGTGTAACTTTTGATATTACGGGAACTGGTCCAGCTTCAGGTGCTATTTTGAATTCTATATCAGTAGCAGGAGAGCCAAATCCATTTACGGAGTATTACATACCTACAGCAGTAAGTTATGGATTCACAAATGAGGATGCATTAAATCAGTATATTTTAGACGGTGTAACAGCAGGTCCTACAATTGATGATGGTCCAGGAGTATTTGATCCAGCATTATTAGCAACATTTTCAGATAGAGATTTAACAAACTACTTATCGACAAATAACAGTATTGATCCTGCTGATTTCACTGAGATTTATTATGATGCACCAATTAGTGCCGCATCGAATAGATACCTTGTTATGACGGAACGTGATGGTAATAACACGTACGAAGTTCAAGCCTTAGATGCTGCAGGAGATCCTACAGGATCAGTAAGGACAGCATTTATACCAAACTATATAGATACAGGAATTACTACTACTGTGCCTGGTCAAAACATATTTGCAAATATTTATCCTTTAACTGCATTTGTAGGATCTGGTAATGATATTCATGGCTTTAGAATTACTTATAGATCAAGTAGTGTTGGAGATGGTGGTGATGGGAAAGCTTTTATTTTTTATGATCCGTCTTTCTTAACACCTCCACCGACAATAGAACCGACAACGTCTGCAGTACAGCCAACGTGTCCATCTAATGAGGGCTCAATAACAATTGATGCTACAGATAATGGTGGTGGAACAATAGAGTATAGCGTTAATGGTGCCGCAGGTCCATGGCAGACGTCAAATGTATTCAACAATTTAATACCAGGAACTTATACACCAGCTGTAAGATATCAATCAACAATAACATGTTTGGCAGTGTCTAACAACCCAATTACTTTAGATGGTTTAGATTGTCCAAGTATCGAAGCAGTCAAGACTGTAGCGATTACTAATGATGTAGCGCCAGCTGGTGCGAGTTTAGGGGATACAGTCACTTATACAATTACTGTAGCAAATACAGGAAATGTAACCTTAGATGGTGTTGGTATTGTAGATACGTTTGAGGATGCTAATGGAAATACTTTAACCTTAGCTACAGGTCCAACGTTTGTAAGCACTAACCAAGTAGGTGGTGTAGATGGTACTTTACGAGTAGGGGAGATAGCGACTTATACAGCGACTTATGTTATTGAGCAAGATGCAGTAGATGCAGGAGGCTTTAGTAACAGTGTATTAGCAGATGGTGATAGTCCAATGGATACTAATGTCGATGACACGAGTGATGATGACGATGATTTAGATGGTAATACGGATGATGATCCAACAGAAACAACAATATCAGAAGATCCAAGTATCGAAGCCGTTAAGACTGTAGCGATTACTAATGATGTAGCGCCAGCTGGTGCGAGTTTAGGGGATACAGTCACTTATACAATTACTGTAGCAAATACAGGAAATGTAACCTTAGATGGTGTTGGTATTGTAGATACGTTTGAGGATGCTAATGGAAATACTTTAACCTTAGCTACAGGTCCAACGTTTGTAAGCACTAACCAAGTAGGTGGTGTAGATGGTACTTTACGAGTAGGGGAGATAGCGACTTATACAGCGACTTATGTTATTGAGCAAGATGCAGTAGATGCAGGAGGGTTTAGTAACAGTGTATTAGCAGATGGTGATAGTCCAATGAATACTAATGTCGATGACACGAGTGATGATGACGATGATTTAGATGGTAATACGGATGATGATCCAACAGAAACAACAATATCAGAAGATCCAAGTATCGAAGCCGTTAAGACTGTAGCGATTACTAATGATGTAGCGCCAGCTGGTGCGAGTTTAGGGGATACAGTCACTTATACAATTACTGTAGCAAATACAGGAAATGTAACCTTAGATGGTGTTGGTATTGTAGATACGTTTGAGGATGCTAATGGAAATACTTTAACCTTAGCTACAGGTCCAACGTTTGTAAGCACTAACCAAGTAGGTGGTGTAGATGGTACTTTACGAGTAGGAGAGATAGCGACTTATACAGCGACTTATGTTATTGAGCAAGATGCAGTAGATGCAGGAGGGTTTAGTAACAGTGTATTAGCAGATGGTGACAGTCCAATGGATACTAATGTCGATGACACGAGTGATGATGACGATGATTTAGATGGTAATACGGATGATGATCCAACAGAAACAACAATATCAGAAGATCCAAGTATCGAAGCCGTTAAGACTGTAGCGATTACTAATGATGTAGCGCCAGCTGGTGCGAGTTTAGGGGATACAGTCACTTATACAATTACTGTAGCAAATACAGGAAATGTAACCTTAGATGGTGTTGGTATTGTAGATACGTTTGAGGATGCTAATGGAAATGCTTTAACCTTAGCTACAGGTCCAACGTTTGTAAGCACTAACCAAGTAGGTGGTGTAGATGGTACTTTACGAGTAGGAGAGATAGCGACTTATACAGCGACTTATGTTATTGAGCAAGATGCAGTAGATGCAGGAGGGTTTAGTAACAGTGTATTAGCAGATGGTGATAGTCCAATGAATACTAATGTCGATGACACGAGTGATGATGACGATGATTTAGATGGTAATACGGATGATGATCCAACGGTAACAGTAATCTTAGAAGATCCAAGTATCGAAGCCGTTAAGACTGTAGCGATTACTAATGATGTAGCGCCAGCTGGTGCGAGTTTAGGGGATACAGTCACTTATACAATTACTGTAGCAAATACAGGAAATGTAACCTTAGATGGTGTTGGTATTGTAGATACGTTTGAGGATGCTAATGGAAATACTTTAACCTTAGCTACAGGTCCAACGTTTGTAAGCACTAACCAAGTAGGTGGTGTAGATGGTACTTTACGAGTAGGAGAGATAGCGACTTATACAGCGACTTATGTTATTGAGCAAGATGCAGTAGATGCAGGAGGGTTTAGTAACAGTGTATTAGCAGATGGTGACAGTCCAATGGATACTAATGTCGATGACACGAGTGATGATGACGATGATTTAGATGGTAATACGGATGATGATCCAACAGAAACAACAATAGGAGAAGATCCAAGTATCGAAGCCGTTAAGACTGTAGCGATTACTAATGATGTAGCGCCAGCTGGTGCGAGTTTAGGGGATACAGTCACTTATGCAATTACTGTAGCAAATACAGGAAATATAGTCTTAGATGGTGTTGGTATTGTAGATACGTTTGAGGATGCTAATGGAAATGCTTTAACCTTAGCTACAGGTCCAACGTTTGTAAGCACTAACCAAGTAGGTGGTGTAGATGGTACTTTACGAGTAGGAGAGATAGCGACTTATACAGCGACATATGTTATTGAGCAAGATGCAGTAGATGCAGGAGGGTTTAGTAACAGTGTATTAGCAGATGGTGATAGTCCAATGAATACTAATGTCGATGACACGAGTGATGATGACGATGATTTAGATGGTAATACGGAGGATGATCCAACAGAAACAACAATATCAGAAGATCCAAGTATCGAAGCCGTTAAGACTGTAGCGATTACTAATGATGTAGCGCCAGCTGGTGCGAGTTTAGGGGATACAGTCACTTATACAATTACTGTAGCAAATACAGGAAATATAATCTTAGATGGTGTTGGTATTGTAGATACGTTTGAGGATGCTAATGGAAATGCTTTAACCTTAGCTACAGGTCCAACGTTTGTAAGCACTAACCAAGTAGGTGGTGTAGATGGTACTTTACGAGTAGGAGAGATAGCGACTTATACAGCGACTTATGTTATTGAGCAAGATGCAGTAGATGCAGGAGGGTTTAGTAACAGTGTATTAGCAGATGGTGATAGTCCAATGGATACTAATGTCGATGACACGAGTGATGATGACGATGATTTAGATGGTAATACGGATGATGATCCAACGGTAACAGTAATCTTAGAAGATCCAAGTATCGAAGCCGTTAAGACTGTAGCGATTACTAATGATGTAGCGCCAGCTGGTGCGAGTTTAGGGGATACAGTCACTTATACAATTACTGTAGCAAATACAGGAAATGTAACCTTAGATGGTGTTGGTATTGTAGATACGTTTGAGGATGCTAATGGAAATACTTTAACCTTAGCTACAGGTCCAACGTTTGTAAGCACTAACCAAGTAGGTGGTGTAGATGGTACTTTACGAGTAGGAGAGATAGCGACTTATACAGCGACTTATGTTATTGAGCAAGATGCAGTAGATGCAGGAGGGTTTAGTAACAGTGTATTAGCAGATGGTGATAGTCCAATGAATACTAATGTCGATGACACGAGTGATGATGACGATGATTTAGATGGTAATACGGATGATGATCCAACAGAAACAACAATATCAGAAGATCCAAGTATCGAAGCCGTTAAGACTGTAGCGATTACTAATGATGTAGCGCCAGCTGGTGCGAGTTTAGGGGATACAGTCACTTATACAATTACTGTAGCAAATACAGGAAATGTAACCTTAGATGGTGTTGGTATTGTAGATACGTTTGAGGATGCTAATGGAAATACTTTAACCTTAGCTACAGGTCCAACGTTTGTAAGCACTAACCAAGTAGGTGGTGTAGATGGTACTTTACGAGTAGGAGAGATAGCGACTTATACAGCGACTTATGTTATTGAGCAAGATGCAGTAGATGCAGGAGGGTTTAGTAACAGTGTATTAGCAGATGGTGATAGTCCAATGAATACTAATGTCGATGACACGAGTGATGATGACGATGATTTAGATGGTAATACGGATGATGATCCAACAGAAACAACAATATCAGAAGATCCAAGTATCGAAGCCGTTAAGACTGTAGCGATTACTAATGATGTAGCGCCAGCTGGTGCGAGTTTAGGGGATACAGTCACTTATACAATTACTGTAGCAAATACAGGAAATGTAACCTTAGATGGTGTTGGTATTGTAGATACGTTTGAGGATGCTAATGGAAATACTTTAACCTTAGCTACAGGTCCAACGTTTGTAAGCACTAACCAAGTAGGTGGTGTAGATGGTACTTTACGAGTAGGAGAGATAGCGACTTATACAGCGACTTATGTTATTGAGCAAGATGCAGTAGATGCAGGAGGGTTTAGTAACAGTGTATTAGCAGATGGTGATAGTCCAATGGATACTAATGTAGATGACACGAGTGATGATGACGATGATACAGATGGTAACACAGAGGATGATCCAACGGTAACGACTATAGGAGAAGATTCAAGTATTGAAGCCGTGAAGACTGTAGCGATTACGAATGATGTTGCACCAGTAGGTGTAAGTTTAGGGGATACGATGACTTATACAATAACAGTTACTAACACAGGAAATGTAACATTAGATGGTGTTGGTATTGTAGATACGTTTTTAGATGGTGATGGAAATGCACTGACTTTAACTTCAGGACCGACCTTCCAAGGGCCATCAAGTTTAGGTAGTTTAGAAGGTGATTTATTAGTTGGTGAAGTAGCGACTTATACAGCGACATATGTAGTAGCTCAAGATGCAGTAGATGCAGGAGGGTTTAGTAACAGTGTATTAGCAGATGGTGACAGTCCAATGGATACTAATGTCGATGACACGAGTGATGATGACGATGATTTAGATGGTAATACGGATGATGATCCAACGGTAACGACTATAGGAGAAGGTTCAAGTATTGAAGCCGTTAAGACTGTAGCGATTACGAATGATGTTGCACCAGTAGGTGTAAGTTTAGGGGATACGATGACTTATACAATAACAGTTACTAACACAGGAAATGTAACATTAGATGGTGTTGGTATTGTAGATACGTTTTTAGATGGTGATGGAAATGCACTGACTTTAACTTCAGGACCGACCTTCCAAGGGCCATCAAGTTTAGGTAGTTTAGAAGGTGATTTATTAGTTGGTGAAGTAGCGACTTATACAACGACATATGTAGTAGCTCAAGATGCAGTAGATGCAGGAGGCTTTAGTAATAGTGTATTAGCAGATGGTGACAGTCCAATGGATACTAATGTCGATGACACGAGTGATGATGACGATGATACAGATGGTAACACAGAGGATGATCCAACGGTAACAGTAATCTTAGAAGATCCAAGTATCGAAGCCGTTAAGACTGTAGCGATTACGAATGATGTTGCACCAGTAGGTGTAAGTTTAGGGGATACGATGACTTATACAATAACAGTTACTAACACAGGAAATGTAACCTTAGATGGTGTTGGTATTGTAGATACGTTTTTAGATGGTGATGGAAATGCACTGACTTTAACTTCAGGACCGACCTTCCAAGGTCCATCAAGTTTAGGTAGTTTAGAAGGTGATTTATTAGTTGGTGAAGTAGCGACTTATACAGCGACATATGTAGTAGCTCAAGATGCAGTAGATGCAGGAGGCTTTAGTAATAGTGTATTAGCAGATGGTGATAGTCCAATGAATACTAATGTCGATGACACGAGTGATGATGACGATGATACAGATGGTAACACAGAGGATGATCCAACGGTAACAGTAATCTTAGAAGATCCAAGTATCGAAGCCGTCAAGACTGTAGCGATTACGAATGATGTTGCACCAGTAGGTGTAAGTTTAGGGGATACGATGACTTATACAATAACAGTTACTAACACAGGAAATGTAACCTTAGATGGTGTTGGTATTGTAGATACGTTTTTAGATGGTGATGGAAATGCACTGACTTTAACTTCAGGACCGACCTTCCAAGGGCCGTCAAGTTTAGGTAGTTTAGAAGGTGATTTATTAGTTGGTGAAGTAGCGACTTATACAGCGACATATGTAGTAGCTCAAGATGCAGTAGATGCAGGAGGCTTTAGTAATAGTGTATTAGCAGATGGTGACAGTCCAATGGATACTAATGTCGATGACACGAGTGATGATGACGATGATACAGATGGTAACACAGAGGATGATCCAACGGTAACGACTATAGGAGAAGATTCAAGTATTGAAGCCGTTAAGACTGTAGCGATTACGAATGATGTTGCACCAGTAGGTGTAAGTTTAGGGGATACGATGACTTATACAATAACAGTTACTAACACAGGAAATGTAACCTTAGATGGTGTTGGTATTGTAGATACGTTTTTAGATGGTGATGGAAATGCACTGACTTTAACTTCAGGACCGACCTTCCAAGGGCCGTCAAGTTTAGGTAGTTTAGAAGGTGATTTATTAGTTGGTGAAGTAGCGACTTATACAGCGACATATGTAGTAGCTCAAGATGCAGTAGATGCAGGAGGCTTTAGTAATAGTGTATTAGCAGATGGTGATAGTCCAATGAATACTAATGTCGATGACACGAGTGATGATGACGATGATACAGATGGTAACACAGAGGATGATCCAACGGTAACAGTAATCTTAGAAGATCCAAGTATCGAAGCCGTCAAGACTGTAGCGATTACTAATGATGTTGCACCAGTAGGTGTAAGTTTAGGGGATACAGTCACTTATACAATTACTGTAGCAAATACAGGAAATGTAACCTTAGATGGTGTTGGTATTGTAGATACGTTTGAGGATGCTAATGGAAATACTTTAACCTTAGCTACAGGTCCAACGTTTGTAAGCACTAACCAAGTAGGTGGTGTAGATGGTACTTTACGAGTAGGAGAGATAGCGACTTATACAGCGACTTATGTTATTGAGCAAGATGCAGTAGATGCAGGAGGGTTTAGTAATAGTGTATTAGCAGATGGTGACAGTCCAATGGATGCTAATGTCGATGACACGAGTGATGATGACGATGATTTAGATGGTAATACGGATGATGATCCAACAGAAACAACAATATCAGAAGATCCAAGTATCGAAGCCGTTAAGACTGTAGCGATTACTAATGATGTAGCGCCAGCTGGTGCGAGTTTAGGGGATACAGTCACTTATACAATTACTGTAGCAAATACAGGAAATGTAACCTTAGATGGTGTTGGTATTGTAGATACGTTTGAGGATGCTAATGGAAATGCTTTAACCTTAGCTACAGGTCCAACGTTTGTAAGCACTAACCAAGTAGGTGGTGTAGATGGTACTTTACGAGTAGGAGAGATAGCGACTTATACAGCGACTTATGTTATTGAGCAAGATGCAGTAGATGCAGGAGGGTTTAGTAACAGTGTATTAGCAGATGGTGATAGTCCAATGAATACTAATGTCGATGACACGAGTGATGATGACGATGATTTAGATGGTAATACGGATGATGATCCAACAGAAACAACAATATCAGAAGATCCAAGTATCGAAGCCGTTAAGACTGTAGCGATTACTAATGATGTAGCGCCAGCTGGTGCGAGTTTAGGGGATACAGTCACTTATACAATTACTGTAGCAAATACAGGAAATGTAACCTTAGATGGTGTTGGTATTGTAGATACGTTTGAGGATGCTAATGGAAATACTTTAACCTTAGCTACAGGTCCAACGTTTGTAAGCACTAACCAAGTAGGTGGTGTAGATGGTACTTTACGAGTAGGAGAGATAGCGACTTATACAGCGACTTATGTTATTGAGCAAGATGCAGTAGATGCAGGAGGGTTTAGTAACAGTGTATTAGCAGATGGTGATAGTCCAATGAATACTAATGTCGATGACACGAGTGATGATGACGATGATACAGATGGTAACACAGAGGATGATCCAACAGAGATTGTTATTGTTTCTAACCCGAGTATAAGTTTGATAAAAACAGCACTTCCACTAGAAGATACTAATGGTGATGGCATTGCAGGAAGTATTGATGATTTTATTACATATGCTTTTACCGTAACTAACACAGGTAATGTAACATTAACTAATGTTCAAATACAAGATACTTTACCTGGTATTAACTTAATGGGCGGTCCAATTGCAGTTCTTTTACCAAATCAACCTGATAGTTCAACATTCACAGCAACGTATCAAATTACACAAGCTGATCTTGATACAGGGTTTGTTATAAATTCTGCTACAGTAAGCGGAGAAGCACCAGGTGGAGATACAGGTGATCCATCAGATGATATAACTGATACGAGTGATGATCCAAATGATAATAGTAATACCGATGATAATGGTGATGGTGAACCAGATGATCCTACAATCACTGAAGTTAATTCAATCTATGACTTAGAAGTAACTAAAGTTGTAAATGAGTTGACACCAGTTGTAGGTGATGAAGTAATTTTCACTATTGAAGCAGCGAATATTGGTAATGTTACTACAACAAATATTGTGATAAGTGAACAAATTCCAAGTGGATATGTTTATGTGTCTCATATTGTAACAGCAGGAACTTACTCTGAGTTTGATGGTGAATGGACTATTACCCAATTAAATCCAGACCAAGTAGAAATACTTGAGATTACGGTGGAAGTACTTGGATTTGGTGACTATTTGAATAGTGCTTTTGTTAGCAGTTCTTTAGGTGGTACAGATGTAAATCCAGGAAATGATGAAGGTAATGCCATAGTTGATCCAATATGCTTAACTATCTATAACGAGTTTTCACCAAATGGTGATGGAGTTAATGAGACATTTGTAATCGATTGTTTAGAGAGATATACTAATAATAAATTAGAAGTGTACAATAGATGGGGTAATATAGTTTACTCAAAGAATCGTTATTTAAATGACTGGGATGGTACTTCAAATGGAAGAGCAGTAATTAATCAATCTGATAAGTTACCAGTAGGTACATATTATTATGTTCTGGACTTAGGAGATGGCTCAGAACCACGAGTTGGATGGTTATACATAAACAGATAAGATTAATTAACACTGAATTATAAAATATATTAAAATGATACATAAATCATCACTAATAAAAGGATTAATAGTTTTAGTATTTACGATACTTAGTGCTAATAGTTTTGCACAACAAGATCCTCAGTATACACATTATATGTATAATACATTAAGTGTTAATCCAGCATATGCAGGCCAAAGAGAAACACTAAGTGTTGTAGGTTTGCATAGATCGCAATGGGTTGGTATAGATGGCGCGCCACAAACACAGTCCTTAGGAATTCATTCACCATTACGTAATGAGCGTATTGGTTTAGGATTAAATATTGTAAGTGATGCCTTAGGACCGGCAAGAGAAACTTTTGTAGATGCTAATTTTTCATATACAATTCCATTAAATGCAAATGATTTAAAATTGTCTTTTGGTGTAAAAGGTGGATTACATATGTTAGATACAGATTGGAGTAAAGGCCGTTTTCAAGATCCTGACGTTGTTTTTAACAATAATTTAAATCTTATTTCACCAACTATTGGTGCAGGTTTATACATGCATACTCGAAAATGGTATTTAGGTTTAGCAGTTCCTAATTTTTTGGAGACTGAACATTATGATGACTTCCAAGAGTCTATTGCTACAGAGCGCATGCATTTTTATGCTATTGGTGGATATGTATTTAATATTAGTGAAACGACAGAGTTAAAACCTGCCTTTTTAATTAAAGGTGTGAGTGGAGCTCCATTAATTGCGGATGTTTCTGCTAATTTTTGGTTTCAAAAGAAACTTACAGCTGGTTTAGCTTGGAGATGGGATGATTCTGTAAGTGCTTTAGTTGGTATGCAAATAACACCTGGCATGTTTATTGGATATAGTTATGATATGACAACAACAGGTTTAAGTAATTACAATAGCGGTACACACGAACTTACTTTAAGATTTGAAGTTAAAAAATTAGGTAGAATATTATCACCACGTTTCTTCTAAAAATATGATTATGAAAACACTATCAAGATATATATTATTAACAGTCGTATTTGTTACATCTTCAGTTGTATATGCTCAAGAAGGGAAAATACGAAGTGTCAAAGATGACTATAGAGAATTCGCTTATGTAAAAACAAGTGAGGTCTTACTAGAAGTGGCCAATAAAGGTTACAGGTCTGCAGATTTATTTCAGAAGTTAGGAAACTCATATTATTTCCAAAATAAAATGGAGGATGCTGCCAAATGGTATGGTGAATTAATAACTATGAATGAAGTTATTGATCCTGAATATTATTTTAGGTATGCACTGGCTCTCAAAGGAATTGAGAATTATGAAGAATCCGATAAATGGATGACAAAGTTTAATAAACTTAAACCACAAGATTCTAGAGGTAAAGCATTCTTATCTAAAGTGGATTACAAATCTGATATTGAGGAATTAAGCCGAAATGATATTGAAATTGTTAATCTTGAAATTAATACAGAGTTATCGGATTTTGGAACAACAGAGTATGAGAATGGAATTGTGTTTGCTTCTGCTAGAGGGGGAGGACGAAAATATAGATGGAATGAACAACCTTATTTAGACATATACTCGGTAGAAAAAACTGATGAAGGTTCTTTTAGTGAAGTCAATGAAATTCAAGGTAAAGTTAATACAAAGTATCACGAATCTAGTGCAGTGTTTTCACCAAATGGTCAATACATGTTCTTTACAAGAAATAACTATTTCAGAATGAAATATAAAGAAGATGAATCAGGAATTAATAGATTGCAATTATATAGAGCAACGTTAAGTGAAGATGGTTCATGGGATGAAATTCATAAAATTCATTTTAATAGTGAAGATTATAGTGTGGCACATCCTGCTTTAAATCTTACAGGTTCTAGACTATATTTTGCATCGGACATGCCTGGGACTTATGGACAGTCTGATATCTTTGTAGTAGATGTTAATGATGATGGTACTTTAGGTGAACCTGAAAATTTAGGAGCAGGGATAAATACAGAAGGACAAGAATCTTTTCCTTTTGTGAATACAAGTGGAGATTTATTCTTTTCATCAAATGGTTATCCCGGTTTAGGAGGATTTGATGTATTTAAGTCTGAAGGTTTAGATCAAAAAGTACAGGCTGGTTCTAATAGAAATTTCCCAATAGAGAATATCGGTAAACCAGTAAATAGCGCTTTTGATGATTTTGGATATTATGAAAATTTGGTCACTAGACGTGTTTATTTCAGTTCTAATAGAGAAGGAGGTAAAGGAAGTGATGATATATATACTTTTGAAGTTCCTGAATGTGAGCAATTAGTTGAAGGTACAGTTCAAGATAAAAAGACAGATGAGTTAATCCCAAATGCAACTGTAGTTTTATTTGATGGTGAAGGAAATGAGATAGAGCGAACAACTGTAGGTGCTGATGCTACTTTTGAATTTAATCTTGACTGTGAAAAAGAATATTTAATCAGAGGAGAAAAGGAAACGTATGCTTCAGATGAAAAACGTTTTACAACACCAGATCGAAAACAAGAATTACAACTTCAATTATTACTTGAAAAAGATGAAGTTATAGTAGAGCCTTGCTCTGATTTGGCCAAATTATTAGATATTCCAATTATCTATTTTGATTTTGATAAGTTTAATATTAGATATGATGCTGAAGTAGAATTACAGAAGGTATTAGCTGTGTTGAATAAGTATCCTTCAATGACTATTGATGTGAGATCTCACACAGATTGCAGAGCAACTATGGTTTACAATGAAAGATTATCTGAAAATAGAGCGCAATCTACACGACAGTATCTTATAGATAATGGCATAGATGCAGCTCGTATTACTGCTAAAGGATATGGCGAGTCTAGATTGGTTAATGACTGCGGTTGTGAACCAACAAATGAATCAAGCTGTTCTGAAGAAGAACACCAATTAAATAGACGAAGCGAATTTATTGTGACGAGTTTTAAAGGTCAAAAGTGTCCAGAACAAAACTAAATTTAGTTTTTATGAATTCCTTTACCTTTTTTTAAGCTTTAGGTGTTAATTTTGTTTTATGACAGAAGAACAAGTCATCTTAGTCGATGAAAATGATAATCAAATTGGTTTAATGCCAAAAATGGAAGCACACGAAAAAGCAGTTTTACATCGTGCTTTCTCAGTATTTATATTTAATAATGAGAATGAATTAATGCTTCAGCAACGTGCATTACATAAATACCATTCACCAGGCTTATGGACTAATACATGTTGTAGTCATCAGCGTGATGGTGAAAGTAATATTGAAGCTGGTAAAAGACGCTTGCAAGAAGAGATGGGTTTCGTTACAGATTTGGATGAATCTACGTCATTCATTTACAAAGCGTCATTTGAAAATGGATTAACTGAGTACGAATATGACTATGTAATGGTAGGTCTTTATAACGACGAACCTATTATAAATAGCGAAGAAGTTGCAGATTGGAAATGGATGCCATTAGAGGGGGTTAAAGTAGATATGGCTTTAAATCCTGAAAAATACACAGCTTGGTTTAAAATTATATTTGAAAAATTCTATGAATATATAAATATCAATAAATAATGAGAGTAACTGTACATAGAAAGGCACATTTTAATGCAGCACATAGATTGTATAGAAAAGACTGGAGTTTTGAAAAGAATGAAACTGTCTTTGGGTTGTGTAATAATCCTAATTTTCATGGACATAATTACGAACTAATTGCAAGTGTTACTGGCGAAATTGACCCTGAAACAGGCTATGTTATTGACGTTAAAATTCTAAAAGACATTATTAAAGCAGAAGTTGAAGATGCCTTTGATCATAAAAATCTAAATATTGAAGTTCCAGAATTTTATAATTTAAACCCAACTGCAGAAAATATTGCAGTTGTTATTTATAATAAAGTAAAAGCAAAATTAGACTCTAAATTTCATTTAGAAATTACACTCTATGAAACACCTCGAAACTTTGTGACCTATTCTGGTCACTAATTTAAATACAAAGTATTACCCCTGTATAGTTTAAACATTTTATAAAGAACAGAATGTAGGTAAGACAAAAAATGATTGTTTTGAATCTCTTTCCGTTTATGTTTAAAACTTCAAAACTTAATGTTATTAATTAACTTGTGGATTCCTTATTTTTGCAACACTAAATATTTGTAATCATGGCTAATAAAAGAGATTTAAAAAAGGATATTAACTACGTCTTTGGCGATATAATTGAAGCAGTTTATTATTGGGAATTAGAAAACACTCAAAAACCAACTAAAGAGAGTGATGCAATCATTGATGATGCCTTTGCTGGATTTGATGAGTTAATTGCTCGTGTAAATGATAGAAGTGTGGAAGATACTAGAGCCCATTTTAAAGCTATTAATAAAGATTTAGAATCAAAAGGAAGAGCTTTAATAGAAAAAATAAATAAGCTCAAGTAGACTAAATATATAATACTTTTACGTTTTTAAACAATAAATCCAATCTTAATTTAAGATTGGATTTATTGTTTAAATCAATGAAAGTTCAATTATTCAATGGCTTCTCTGCTATTTATATATTCGTTTAGTTTCTTACCGTAAAATGATTTTTTTATAGAGTCAGTTAAACCATTATAAACTGAATCTATATAAATAGGATTTGCAGCCGGAAGTTCGTATAAAGCTAAATAAGGCGCAATTTCACTATCATTATTATTCAAGGCAAATTGAATGGAGTAAGAGTATTTTCGTTTTAAAAGTTTTTGAGATTGTATATTTAAAGAATCTGATGTAATTGAGTCTTTTGCTTTTTGAGCTAAGAAGTTGGCTTCAATCAATTCTAAATTTTGATTATTAAATTTAGACATGATACCTGTATACTCATCTAATAAAACTTGTTGTTTAGATCCTATAATTTTAGCATCAAAATTAAAATTCTTCAATGATGTATTTATTTCTGTAAGACCTTTATCTGCAAAAAATGGAATGTAATGCTCCTCACCATCATTCTTAAACAATTTTAGGTATAATAAAATAGGTTCGTCGATGTTAGTTTTTAAGGTGAACTCTGGTTGGCCAGTAATAACCATGGAATCTAAATCTATAATAGAAGTAGAATCTCCATTCTTTTGGAGATAAACAATTCCCTTTTTTAATCCTTTTACACTGCCTTTTAATGTGAAATTTGCTTCTTTTTCTTTACCACATGAAACAAGTATTAATAGTATAAAAATGAGGCTTAAGGCTTTATTTAATGTCATCATATTTTCTTTAAATAATTTGGTGTGCAAATATCTTATAATAGTTTTAAAATAACTAACCTCCAGCTGCTATTTGCATTAAAACAGTGCAACCAATTGCAGCTATAGTACCTACGGCATAACCTAAAACTGCTAATAAAACACCAACCGTAGCTAAAGATGGGTGAAATGCAGATGCTACAATCGGAGCAGAAGCAGCACCACCAACATTAGCTTGACTACCCACAGCTAAAAAGAAATATGGCGCTTTTATGAGTTTAGCAACACCGATAAGAAGTATTGCATGTATGCACATCCAAATAAGACCTACAATGATGAGACCAGGTGATTCAAATACAGAGCATATATCAATTTTCATTCCTATGGTTGCTACAAGTATATAAATAAAGACACTTCCAAATTTACTTGCTCCAGCGCCTTCGTAATTTTTCAATTTAGTATAAGATAATAATATAGCAATCAGAGTTGCAATACTTATCATCCAAAAGAATTTTGACCCTAGAAATGTTAACATGTTTTTAATCCGCATGGATTCAATATTCGCAGTTACACTATCAAAGTAAGGTCCAAAAAATGAAGCTCCAAGATGTGCAATACTTACTGCACCAAATGCTATTGCTCCAATAATCATAATATCTGTCAATGAAGGATTTCTTTTAACACTTTCAGAAAATGTTGATACTTTATCTTTTAATTCTTCAATTGAAGAAGTGTCAGCTTTTAACCATTTATTTATCCTTTTGCGTTTTCCTATTCCGATTAATAATAACGCCATCCATACGTTGGCTACAAAGATGTCAACAAAGACCATCTTTCCATATTCTGCTTGGTTATATCCATAAATTTCGAGCATTGCAGTTTGGTTAGCACCACCACCAATCCAACTACCAGCTAAAGTAGAAAGTCCTTTCCAAACAGCGTCTGCACCAGCACCACCAACAACTTCTGGAGCAAAATAAGCTACAATTAATATTGCAATTGGTCCACCAATAATAATTCCTAAAGTACCTGTAAAAAACATAATTAATGCTTTCCAACCTAAGTTAAAAACCGCTTTTAAATCAATACTTAATGTCATTAAAACCAATGCAGCTGGTAGTAAGTATCGACTTGCTACATAGTATAAGTTAGAATTTTGTTTTACAATTTCTCCAGATTCAGAAACTGTTTCCCATTCGCCAGCGATTAAGCCAGAAGTTGTTAAAAGCGCTGGTACCATGTATGCCATAAATAAACCAGGAACTATTTTGTAAAACTTTTCCCAAAATCCTCCTTTGATGGATTCAGTATAAAAAACAAAGCCCAAAGCGAGCATAAGAATTCCAAAAATAATAGTATCATCAGTAATAATAGGAGAAGTGTCCATGTTATGATTTATTTAGTGTTTGCAAAATACCAAATTAAAAGCGCATAAAAAAGCATCGTTTTTTTGTGCTTAAATATTAAGCCAATACGTCAATTTTACATTTAGAGAACGGACTCTAGGTGCAAAGACATTGTCTGTGAAATAATTGTCATTATATACTATAAATAAATCAGATAAAGGTGCAAACCTCCACTGAAGTCTTGTATTTACACTAAAATTATCTTGCTGATTGTTATATTGTACAAAGGTAGCCCAGAATAAATTTTTATTAAATGTTACATCTATTCTAGGACCAATGAGCCAGAGCTTGGCATCAGAATAAGGATCTGGCAAATTAATATTGTTATAATTAAGTTGAATAGATGTTGAAAAATGAGGTTGTATTCTATAATTAAGGTTTGCATTTACCGAAAATATATTGCCATTATAAAAACTTCCAAATGAAGGGTTTAAGGAGTAAGAAAATAGTTTTCGCCTATCTGATCTATAGTTTGCTCCAATTGTAGAGTAATAATAATTACCTATGGGTAAAGCCGTTGCATCATCTACACCAGTGGGTTCAAACTCTTCATAAAGGTGTGTGTATCTGTTAAACATTTCAAAATTTAAATTCGATGTGTTTTTAAAAGAAGCGTCCCATCTTGTAATAATTGCATAATCAGAATTTTCAAAATCTAGATCTGGTTTCCAAATAAAAATTGGTGTTACTGATAAATTGTGTTTTTGGATTTGTCCTTTTTCGGGCCAGAAGTTTTTAGTGAATTTAGGATTTACTTTTACAATATCTGTTCGTCTTATAAAACCTAAATCAGATCTAAAGTTGTCTCCAATATAGACACCACTTAATCTAATATTATAGTTTCTAGAATTATATTCTGTTGAAGCACCTGCAGATATCTCTTTATTTTTAACATTAGGGGAAAATGATTTATGAAAATAATATTTGCCATTCCATGTGTTATCTTCAGAGGCTAATCTGTAATCTATGCCGAATACACGATTATAACGATCTTCATCTACTGTAAAATCATAATCTTTGGTAGCTTGTTTATTTATAAACATAAAACTAATATTAGAACGACTAAACAACTTATATTGAGCAGTTAGTAACGCATTATTAGTTGTGGCTATCTCATTTGTTTTATCTTCTGCTGTCTGCATATTAAGTAAACCAACTCTAAGTTTGTTATTTACTTTTCCGCTTAGTCTTACACCAGCAATGATATCATTTTCAATATTATTTCCATCTAAGTCACTGGCAATACCAATACGTCTAGAAAAGAAAGGATTTGAATCTCTATTGTTACCAAAATCATTAAAGAGATCACTGTTTTCAATAAAAAATTGACGCCTTTCAGGTAATGATACTTCAAAACGTGTTAGGTTAGTAACTTGTTGATCTACTTCAACTTGAGAAAAATCTGGATTAATAGTTAAATCTAAATTTAAACTATTGTTAATCGTCATTCTTGCATCTCCTCCATATTTAAAATCTGAAGTTGATTCGTCGGTTTCATAATCTTTGCCCACAAGTGTATTTACATATGGGATTAAAGAAATTGGTGATTTTGATTTACCTAAAGGCTTTTCAAAAATCATATCTCCCATAAATGCTAAGTTAAATATAAACTGATTTTGAGGAATATTTACCCAAGTATTATTCTCGTTATCCTGAGTATCAAAATGATAGCTATTAAATCTCCATTTTGTTTCTCCTTCTCTATATTTAAAAGCTGAAAGCGGAATTATCCATTCAACGATATAATAGTTATTATGAATAACAGTTTCGCTTTTCCATTTTGTATCCCAAGCCATAGTAAAACCTCTCAATTCAGTTCCACCACCAGATAATAGCATTTCGCGTTGCACTCCTTCAGGATTTGTACCAAAGATGAAAGCATTGGTTCCGTCATTGAAAGTATCAAAAAGTAAGGTGATATTGTCGCTTCCACCTGCTCTAAAATCGCGACGTAAAGATGGAATAATGAAATCATTTCCAGGCGCATTTACTTTAATACCAACATATAAATTAGTATCATCAAATAGCATTTTTATTTCGGGTTGTTGCTTAGCTTGTAGCGAATCGTTTGGGAAATAATTCCAGAAATTTGTTGCAGATTCAGCTTCACTCCATGAGGATTCGTTTAAGTTACCATCTAAAACAATTGTTTCGGTAATATATTTAACATATACTTCTTTTTTCTGAGCAAACAATAAGTTAGTTATGCAAAAAGAAGCTAAGATGAGTAATCTTTTCAATGATGGTTGGTTGGTGTTAACCAAAAATAAAGGAAATATTTATAATTCATTTAATTTTAGTCTTTTTCAGGCGATTTTTTTGGCTTTTTTGGCTGTCTTTTATTTTCTTTTAGATATTGCATTAACATCCATTCTATTTGACCATTAGTACTACGAAATTCATCTGAAGCCCATTTTTCAATGGCTTTCAGCATCTCTTCATTAATTCGTAGTGCAAAGGCTTTTTTCTTAGACATTATCTTGTTTTTTCAATTTTTGTTGGTAAACTAGTATGAAAATGGGTAGTAATAAACTACCTCCAATAACGGTTATCAAAAACCCAGTACCTAATTCAGTCGTATTGGTTTGAGCTCCAATAATAATTTTATAGTTAATGTATGCTAATAGTAATACACAAAGAAAATTAATTATTCTAAGTATTCTAGTACTAAATCTATACTGTCTAAGTGCATTCTCTTCAGTTATATTAACCATATAGTTATGTATATGTGGAAAGCGATTTAAAATAAAAAGACCTACATAAATTACAGTTGCCAAAATGGGTAAAAACCATAAAAATGACTTCTTACTATAATTATCTGGTTGTCCAGCTGCATTAAAATGAACAGCAATGCTTTCTGGTAAGCCGCTATACTCCATTAATAAATGAATCCACATCAATAGCAATACTGCTATTGATGCTAATTCTATAACGACATCTACAGTTTGAAAAGGAACTTGTATTTTCGGTCTATCTGATTTCATTTTATCTGTTTTTGTCACGCTCTAGTACAACACTGCTCCAGCCTTGTCCAATGAATTTTACAACCCAACCTTCTCGAGCATATTGATTTAGAATATCTTCAAAATTTTGAAACCTATTTCTAAACCCTACTTTTGGTTGTATAACTTTATATTCTTTCATGTTTTTTTTATTTATTGTCTTTAAATACTACTAATGCTAATACTACACCAATACAGATTCCTATTAATGTGCCATAAACTGTGCTTATAGCTACATTGCCTGTAACAGCTCCAACGGTTGTACCAAAGCTAGAGCCTATGGCTGTGCCTATGGCAATACTGTATATTTAAAATTTATTCATATTAATGACTTAAAGTTCCTGTATTTACAATAGGTGAAGCATCTTTATCACCACAAAGCACAACCATAAGATTACTTACCATAGCTGCTTTTCGTTCTTCATCTAAATCTACTACATCCTTTTTGTTTAGTTCTTCTATTGCCATTTCAACCATACTTACAGCACCTTCGACAATTTTATGTCTTGCTGCAACAATTGCTGTCGCTTGCTGACGTTTTAACATGGCATTTGCAATTTCTTGCGCATAAGCTAGATAACCAATACGTGCCTCTAACACTTCGATACCAGCAATTGATAAACGTTCATCAATTTCTTTTTCTAATGCTGTACTCACTTCATTAACACTAGAGCGTAACGTTATATCTTCATCATGACCTTCATCAGCAAAGTTATCATATGGATACATGCTTGCTAATTTACGCACTGCGGCATCAGTTTGTACACGTACAAAGTTTTCGTAGTTATCAACATCAAAAGCTGCTTTGTAAGTGTTTTGAACACGCCAAACTAAAATAGTACTAATCATTACAGGGTTTCCTAATTTATCATTTACTTTAAGACGTTCACTATCAAAGTTGCTTGCTCGTAATGAAATTTTCTTTTTGGTAAAAAAAGGATTAACCCAATAGAAACCGTTTTTCTTTACAGTGCCAACGTACTTACCAAATAATAGTAATACGCGAGAACCATTAGGTTGCACCATTAAAAATCCGAATGCTAATATTAGTGCTGCTACAATTCCAAATGCAGACCATCCTGTTCTAGTTATGGGCATGAGCGCAATACTTCCAAAAAATAATATTAAAAATAAAAATAGCATTAAGTAGCCATTAGCTGGAACAATGATTTTCTCTTCTTTCATAATCTTGTAATTTAATTGGTTTATAATTAGTAGAACTCAATATGATATTAAAATGATATCATAAAGATATAAATCATTAGTATATGATTTAATGTTTTTGTTACATTTTTATTAAAAAAGATTGAAAATAAAGTTTGGCACGCCATTTGTTTTATACTACGTGTAATGAATATTGCGATAGTTGCCAAAGCGTAACACACTAAAAAATCGTATCATTACGTTTGGTTGGTTAGTTAGAAAAAAGCATCTCGTGGTTGGGGTGCTTTTTCATTTTTTGAGTATACTATCTTCAGAATTATGACCTTATGAAATCTGTAATACTTGAAATAAGTTGAGAAGAGATTGTTCTAAATGATTCATTATAGGATTTTGAATTTTCTAAATCACCACCTTCGATTTCAAAAAGAACATGATTCATGTTTTCTATAATTTTTAGCTCTGCTTTTTCATTAGCCTTTTTAAGTAGTTTTGCCTCATCTTCTGAAACTTGGAGATCTTTTGTTCCATTAACAAGAAGAATAGGCATTTCTAGTTGTTTAATAATTTCGGTTGGATTATACTTCATCCAGTTAATCATAAAAGGTTGAATATCTGCATTAAATACAGAGGATAAAGCATAAGGATAGTCTTTTACTCTTTTTCCTTGTTTTAATTTTTCTATAACAGGTTTGGTTTTTTCACCAAGTTTTGGATCCATTCTAGTGGCTTGTTCAACTAGGACATCTCCAATATTTTGTCCGGCTCCAGCTAAAGATATAAATCCATCTGCTTTATCCTTTGCGGCTAACATGCCAACCAAACTACCTTGACTATGACCAATGACATATATTTTAGAATACGTGTCTTTTTCTTTAAAATAATCAACAACATCTGAAGCGTCATCCACAAAATCATCGAACATCATATTTTTATCTACGCTACCTTGTTGTATTTGTTTTACGATGCGTTTGTCATATCTAAATGTAGCAATACCATTTGCTGATAGATTTTCAGCAAGCTTTTTAAGCGAGTTATTCTTTAAAAAATTCTGATTTCCATTTCTGTTTGTAGGACCAGATCCTGCAATAATTATAGCTAAATTTGGTTTTTCAAAAGCGTTGGGACTTAATAACGTACCATCAATCCATTTAGTAATTGATAATTCTTCTTCGCTGTATATTTTTTCTTGGGAAAAACTAACGGAAGTAACAAAACAAAAAACTAGAATTAAATAATGCTTCATTTTAAATTTTTTAATGACGATAAAGTTAATTCATATTGAAATGAATCTTAAACTTTGAAACAATTTTTATGCCGTTTTATTGTTAAAGCTAAAACAAATCTTTTAATTTTAAACATGTATTTCATCGATGAAATACATTTTTTTGTCTTAAAATGTTAAAATTAAATGCATTTCATCGATTAATAGTGTTTTTAGGCGATGTATTTAAAATTGAATTATATATTTGAAGTGTACTAAAATTTAGTTTTTAGTTCAATGGATTAATTAATTAATATTTGCATATGTTATGAAGAATTAGAGACCCTGAATCTATTGACATATAAAAAAGCAAATTAGAAAAGCCGAGATTGAGGGATCTCGGCTTTTTATTTTTTATTTACTAATTAGTTTTCTAAAAGTAAGATTAATTCTTGGCTGAATATGTCTTTTAGTCTTTGCAATTTGATGTAACCAATACTTTTGCATTTCACCTTTCATAATTAATAAACTGCCATGTTCTAAATTTAGTTTGTAACGTTCTTCTTTAATTTTTCTATGTTTAAAATGAAAAGGACGCACTTCTCCAAAACTCACAGAAGCAATTACCGGATTTTCACCTAATTCTTTCTCATTATCAGCATGCCAACCATTACTGTCGTTGCCATCTCTGTAAAGATTTATTAATAGTGTATTGAACTTTATTATAGAAAGATCTTCAACTTTAGCCTTTATAATCTGAAGTGTTTTAGAAAATGGTTTTGGATGCATGGTAATATTTGAATACCCATAAGGCTGATTAGAATCACCGAATAAAGCTGTTAATCTAGGTTGCTTATGCGTCTTTCCGAAAATAGTAATATCATCGTGTTGCCAATTGGTTTTAGTTTCAATAATCTTAAAATATAAATCCGCTTCTTCTTTTGTGAAGAAATTAGGAATGTAAATGAGCTCTGCATTAGGTAAGTTAAATTGTTGTTTCTTCTGCGAAAACAAGTCCATCGTATAATTTTTCTCTAAATTAGTACTTCGGTATGAATTACAAAACACTCTTATACATAATTATATTTGGATTAGTTGTTTTCGGTTTTAATCAAAAACAAAGTTTGCCTGAAGGTTTTGTGTATGCAAAAACTGTGATACCCGATTTAGATGTTGAATTACGATACTATAGTACAAATAACTTTGTAGGTGATACCATTGATGACTACAATACAAATAAACTCATCATTACTAAGGTTACTGCAGAAAAATTAAAACGCGTACAAGAAGAGTTGCAACAACAGAATTTATGTTTAAAAGTATATGATGGTTACAGGCCACAAGGTGCTGTTAATCATTTTATCCGTTGGGCTAGGGATTTGAATGACACAATTAATAAACAGCAATTTTATCCTAATGTAAAAAAACGTAACCTGTTTAAAGCTGGTTACATAGCATCACGATCTGGTCATAGCAGAGGAAGTACTATAGATTTAACTATTGTTTGTGGCGAAAATGGTGAACCATTAGATATGGGAAGTCCTTTTGATTTTTTTGGTGAGCAATCTTGGGTAGATTATAATGATATAAGCGAACAGCAAAAAGCAAACCGTCAGTTACTACAAACCATGATGCTAAAACATAACTTTAGAAATTATCCAAAAGAATGGTGGCATTTTACCTTACGCTGGGAACCTTTTCCGGATACTTATTTTGATTTTGTGGTGGAATAATTCATGTTTTTTTTAAATAAATTAAACCAATAATAGGACCCAAGGCCAATATTAAAAATGCGAAGGGTGTTGCGTCGTAACTAGCTATGAAAAAATTCAGTATCTGAATACTTACAATTGTAATAGCAAAACCAATACAATTTACAATAGTTAATGCTGTACCTTTTGATTGGGCATTACTATTTTGTGCAATTAAGGTAGAAAATAATGGAGAGTCAGCGATAACAGTCATTCCCCAGATTATAAGAAAGGTTATGAAAATAATACTAGAGTTTATGAAAAAGAATAAAGGTGACAGTAAACAACATAAACCAGAAATACTTAAAGCTATTACAGCTGTTTTTTTTGCGCCAATGCGACTAGAAATATAACCTCCTATAATGCATGCTATTGTACCAGGTGCAATAATAATAAATGAAAATAAAGAGATGTTTAGTTGGATATTATGTGTTTGAGAATATGTTAAAAGAAGAATAGGGATAAATGTCCAAAAGGCATAGAGTTCCCACATATGGCCAAAGTATCCAAAAGCCGCAGATCGGAATAAAGGATTTTTAAAAACCTTCAAGATTTTTGAAGCATCAAATTTATCAGCTAATTTCTGATAAGGTCCATTTTTCACATATACTAACATTAATAAACCTCCTAACAAGGTTAATGTAGAAGTAACCCAAATAACCGATTCCCAATTAAGATTTACTCCGATAGATTTAATAAGATGCGGAAATGCTGTGCCTAATACCAATGCTGCAACTAAAAAACTAAGTGATTTCTTCAACCCTTTTTCAAAATGATCGGCAGCAATTTTCATTCCTACAGGATAAATTCCAGCCAAACTAAAGCCAGTTAAAAACCTAAAGCATAATAGGGTGGTAATAGTATTATTTGAATAAAGCATACCAAGATTAAAACCAGCACCCAGAACAGCACAGATAAAAAATATCTTGGATGGCGAAAAGCGATCACTCAAAGTTAATATGGCAAATACTAATGTCCCTAATATAAAACCGAATTGTACAGAACCACTTATGTATCCTAATGATTCAGTACTAATATTGAATGCAGAGATTAAATCTTCAATAATTGAATTACCTGCAAACCAAAGCGAAGTGCAACAAAATTGAGAAAAAATAATAATTGATAGAACCCATTTAGCTGAATGAGATGTCACTTTAACTTTCAAGATATTTATATTTTATTTTAAATAAATCTAATCCCAATACATCAAATTAAATTAAATAGGAATTCGTAAAATTAATATCCAATTAGGTTCAATAAAATACATTATATCAGTAACAATGTAGATAGCAGCCATAATAAAAAGACTATTTGGTTTATTAATCCTTAAAAGTTTTATAAGTAACTCCTATACCATAATTGTATAACTCTCTTTTTAATAAACTTGATTTTAAACCGTTTCCTTTCTCAAACTTCACCCAATTATTTCCACTGATAAAGACACGTTTTATAAATGTGTTTTTAGTCTTAATTTCATTAGTAAAAGGTAGCAATGGTCTAAAATTGGTAGGTATTTTAATGACACCACCATCTTTTCCTTTTATTTCCTTGTACTTTTTGTTTGGTAATAATTTTCCAACTTTGTCGGTATAACCCAAAACTTGGATGGATACAAAAAAACCATTTTTTGGAATGTAAATATCGTTATCATCAACAATAAGCGTATAGAAGTCTCCTTCTTTTTCAGTTGCTCTAAACACAATTGTTTCATATGTAAGGACTTTACCAGGAATACCTTTATTATTTGCATAAAAATTTATCTTAAATAAGGTTGAGAATTTTTTCTTATCACTATTGGAACGATTCCGTTTTTTCCAATCTTTAGATTCTAAAGCAATCGGAAATGTAACGCTTGCTACTTTTTGATCTTTAATTGTAGTTTTAGGAAAATATACTGCGATTTCAGATTCTATAGTTGGCAACCAGCAATTATAATAGTCGTCATCTACATAAGGTTTAAGTGTTTCTTTTTTAAATTTTCTATTGAGTTTTGCTCCAACTATGACTTCGTCTAACTCATCTACTTGTGGTTGTAAAAATATTTCTGTTCCAATATTTTGAGTAGAGATGTTATGATTCTTAAATCCTAATGCAGAAATGTATAAAGAATCAATATCTGGATAGAGTTTCTTTGTAAAATAAAACTTGCCTTCGTCATCAGCAAAAATGCCATTTCCGTTTCCAAATGATATTGTTGCATAACTAACAGGATAATTAGTAATACTATCCTTAATTGTTATTTGGGAGAAACTGAGTTGACTTGTAACTATTAAAAAAAATAAAATCTTATACATGGTTAAGCTTATAGATTTTAAAGATACATTATTTGTGCCATAAAAAAACGTCCCATAAAATGAGACGTTTTTCTATTTGATTGATGTGTAATTGATTAATCTTCTAGTGCTTTTTTAGTTTGTGTAAAGCCTACATATAGACCAGCTCCAGCCATAAGAAATATCATTGAAGGATACACAGCATCATCTTCTAGTCCTGTATAAGTATCCAAGATATTAGCAATTAATACTCCAAGACCTATACCCATTAATAGGAATGCTAAATTTAAGACAATAACTTTCCAAGAAGATCCCGAACGTTTGCCAATGTTAAAGATACTTGCATCTGCTCCTTTTTCGATAAGTGCAAGTCGTTCTTTGTTTCGCGATGAGATGTAAAGATAAAATACACCAAAGATTGCTGCGAATAATGATAGAGGTATAATAATTGCTCCTGCGTCCATAATTGTTTGTTTTTAATTGATTATTTTTAATTTGTTCTTAGCTTATGACGACAGCTTTTTAATTTAGGTTACAACTTTCTTCAAAAAAAATATTTTTTTTCAATTTGTGTAACCTTATATACATAATAGTCGTCTTAAATAAAAATGACCACCAACAACGATAACATATTAATAGAAGCTATTAAAAATGGCGATACTAAAGCTTATGGGCAATTAGTGGATCGTTATAAAGACTTGGTGTATACTTTGGCGATACGAATGCTAAAGCATAAGGAAGAAGCAGAGGAAGTGGCACAGGATACTTTTATTAAAGTGTTTAAATCCTTAAACAAGTTTAAAGGAGATTCAAAATTCTCTACTTGGATATATCGAGTAGCTTACAATACATGTTTAGATAATATTAAAAAGAATAAAAAGCATTTAAATAATGTCGCTATAGACGAATACACGTTTAATAAACTAGATACAATAGACAATGCTTTGGATAATATTATAAAAGAGGAAAAAAGTATTTTAATTAAAAACTGTATTGATAAACTACCAGAAGATAGTAGTGCATTACTGACACTGTTTTATTATGAGGAGTTATCTCTTGATGAGATATCTAAGATTATTAATGTTGAAGCTAATACTGTAAAAGTGAAGCTTTTTAGAGCTAGAAAAAAATTAGCTTTTATTTTAGAACAGTATTTGCAACCACAAAACAAATTAAGCTATGGAAAAGGATGATAAAAGAATAAAAGATTTAGTTAATAAATTAATGACTGCAGATAGTTTAGAACAAGCGCCTATGAATTTTACTGATAGTGTGATGTCAAAAATTGAAGCTATATCGACCTCTAAAACTATTGTTTACAAACCATTAATACCTAAATATATCTTATGGTTAGTTGGTACTGGTTTTATTGCAGTGGTTGGGTATATTCTTTTTAAGCAACCTACAGGTAATAGTACATTTTTAGATAGATTTAATTTACCAGATCTATCTTTTAATCCTTTTGAAGGTTTATCATTTGAGTTATCTAATACTCTAATGTATGCCGTGGTTTTATTTGCTATAATGTTAAGTATTCAGATACCTATTTTAAAACAATATTTTAATAATAGAATGTCGTTTTAGTTAGGGTAATACCAAAAAGGAATTTTCTTTAGACTGCGATAGATTGTATCATTATTTTTATTTAATCCTATTCTTTTAAATTCGAGTAAATGTTTACCTTTAGATAAATTGTCCGTTGGTAAGAAAGTCTCAAACCCCATCGTTCCTTTCTTAGTATGACTTACAATAAATTCTGATTCTACGACGGTTGTATCTATCTTAGCGTAGTAGATTTTATTAAACGTAGATAAATACGCTCTTCTTAAACTATCTCTATTAACATTATTATTATTTCCAGTAATAATAATATCACTGTCTAATCCACGGATGTCTTTTTTTGGTTTTAGCCCTTCATTAAAAGAAAAAACTCTGTCTTCAATGCTCTCGGAATATGGTACAAATAATTTGATATAATTTTCTTTAATAACTTTAGACTGTATTACTACATTATCAATAAAGCCAGATTTTTCATCTATTAAATTTTCATAATTTTCTCGATTAGAAACGTAGTCATTAGACTCAATTTCTAAGTTGAAATAATTTGAAAAATTATAATGTAAGGAAAAAGAAATTGCAACTCCAATAAATAATGGAAATAAAAGCATAGTAAAACGTCGTCCGAATTTATTATCTAAGAAATTGTATACAATTGGTCGGTATAAAAATGACAATGTGATAAAACTAAATACCCAATAGAATGGGAAATAGATTTTTGATAGCCATTTTTTTCTTTTTAAGAACCCTTGAGTTATATAGTCAATAAAGGTTAGAAACATTCCAACGACTATAAAAATCATTAACGGTATACCAAGCCAAAGACTAAGCCATTCTGGTAACCAATCACTACCAATTATATTATTGCCAATAAAACCTATGGTGATTATAATACAGGTCATCGCCAAAACATAAAAAATTAATAAGAAAGACGATGCAAAAATAATACTGCAATAATTTTCTAAAGTCGCGATGTATTTATCAAAAGAACCAACCTTTTTTTTAAGATATCTTGTAAATTTTTCGCTGTAGTTGAGTTCTTTATAATCTATTTCTCCTGAGACATAACGTAAACCTAATGCACCAATCCATAAGCCTCTAAGTAAAACATGTACTAATAGACTAAATATTAATATGATACAAGATATTCGTATTACTGTAAATGCAACTCTTTGATAATCTTGACCAGTTGCAACAGCTTCATTAAAGTGCATTACAACAGAATCATAGGCTGTAAAAAGACCAAAAATAGCAAAACCAGATATCAGCAATTCTAATTGCCAACTTTCTTCTTGTAATTTCTCTAAAAGTTTTTTAAAAGCAGGATTATTATAATCTTTACTCATCGCTAATCAAATTTCCTATAAATTTAGTCATATTCAATTAATTTCTATTTTTTTATTTAAAATTTGAAACCCTTTTTATTTTTTGTCGTTTTTAAATACAGAGATACTAACCAAACACAATGCAAAACCAAATTAATAGTTTAATACAATCTTGTAAAAAAGGTAACCAAGTTGCCCAGATGCAGATTTATGATAGCTATTGCCAAGCGATGTTTACAATTGCATGCCGTTATTTAAAAAATGATGAAGATGCAAAAGATGCTATGCAAGAAGGGTTTTTAAAAGCATTCACAAATATTGAAAGCTATAAACCAGAAGCGACATTCGGAGCTTGGTTAAAGCGAATTATTATCAATCAATGTTTAGATGTTATTAAAAAACGGAAGCTTGAGTTTAGTAATGATGATATAGGAAATTTACAAATTGTTGAAGATGATAATTGGGATTTTGACAACACAATATCTAAAACAGAAATTCTTGAAGCTATAGAACAACTTAATGAAAAACATAAAATAGTGGTGAAGCTATATCTAATTGAGGGCTATGACCATCAAGAAATTTCAGAGATATTAAATATACCCATTAAAACCTCTAGAACACATTTAAGTAGAGGGAAAACAAAATTAAGAGACCTTTTAAAGCCAAAGTATAATGAAGCGAGATATTAGAGAATTATTTTCAGAAGAGAAGGATTTAAAAATACTTCCAGAGAATCACAGAACTGAGTTTTTAGATAAACTTAAAAAACAGCTAAAGAAAAAGTCAAATTCATTCTTTTGGTTACGCATTGCAGCAGTTGTTATAGTAGCATTAACAGTTGGGTTTAATGTGTTTTATAACAAACCTGTAACAGAAGAAATTTCACCAATGATTGCTCAGATAGAAGCTGTAGAGTCTAAATATTTAGAGGATATTGAGAATGAGTGGGAGAGCTTTGTAGCCATTACTAGTGACGAACTACTTGTAGCTAGATATAAGAAACGGCTTGATGAATTAGACGAGGATTATCAAGAAATCTCCAATCAATTTAAGGTAGATTCTAATAATATATTAGTGATTGAATCTTTAGTAGAGAACCTAAAAACTAGGCTTCAAATATTAAAAGATATTCAAGAGCATATTAAAATTTTAAATCAAAACAACGAACAATATGAAAAATCAATTTAAAATCTTAATGCTGATGCTCATCACATCAGTAATGAGTTACGGACAAAGACATCAGGTCTTAAAGAAAAGTGTTGAAGTAGATAAAAATACTTCAGTAGTATTAAACTTTCAAAACATCTATTTGGCAATAGAAGAATCTACGGATGGTAAAATTCACTTTGATTATGCCATGGAGTTTGAAGGCTATTCTAAAAAAGAAATACAGAAAAAGCTTAACGAATTAGTAGCTGAGGTTTCAAGTTCAGATAATCATGTAACACTAAAAGCAAAAAGCATAAATCAGATTACCTTTTCCTATTTTGAATTGAAATCTGATCATGGTTTATACATAGAAGGTGATTTTTTTGACATGAAAAAAGATTCAGTAATACGAAAATCTAAAGATTCATTACTAGGACAAATTAAGAATAATAATAGAACAAAATGGTCTAAAAATCCTCTAGAGTATATTAATGGACGATTTAAAAAGATGGATAAGGATGGCAAGCTCTCAAATATTAGAAAAGGTAATGTTGATATAATGCGAAGTCAATTTGTAATTAAAGTTCCTCCCTTTGTGAAGCTAAATATTAATGCACAAAATTCTGGTGTACATTTTAGAATTGATATGCAGAACGAGTTATCCATATCCATTAAAGAAGGAACTTTAAAAACCAAAGCATTAATGAACACATATAATGTCATACGTATAGATAATGCCAATTTTGAAGCCGAAGCTATTTCAGGCGGTGCTTATAATTTTAAAAACGTAAAAAATGGGAAGATTGGTAGTGTTCAACAAGTAAAGATTGATTCAGAATTTTCAAAACTAGAGATAGGGGAAATAGGAAAGAATATTTCAATAACAGACTTTAATAGCGAATATTGGTTTTACAACTGGTCTGATTTTTTTGATAGGTTTAATTTATATTCAGAATATTCTAAAATACATTTTTGGTATCCTAGAAAAAACCACAGCATAAAGGTGATAGGGAATAATACGATAAACCTGTTAGGAAATAATAAATTTGAGATTAATATGCAACCAACCAGCAAAGGAGAAAAGTATACCATGATGACAAAAGAACCTAATCCAGGTGAAACATTATCAGGTAGAGTCTTCTTTGATATAGTCCATGGTATCATATACTCACACAACGATTCAATCAAAAAAATAAACAATTAAATTATGAAAACAATTAAAGTTTTAGCCTTAGTGTTAAGCTCCTTAGGAGCATTACAAGCACAACAAGCTGAAGTTAGCTTAAAACACACTTCAGACTTGAAAATGGAAACGGAATACTCATCAAATGACGAAGAATTAAGTGATATTCTAAACTTTGAAGGAATTGATTACATGAAAATTAAGTTTTCAGGCGATGAGCTCAAAGGCAAAAGTTATAAACTTGCAGTAAAAGAAATTTGGGATGGTAAGGTGAAATCTGAGACAATTGTTGTTGATAGCAAAAATTCAGGTATTAAACAGTTTGAAACAGTTAATGATTCTGTTCTTAGAATTAAGGTAATTTCAAGATTGACAGCAGATAATCAACTGAAGATGACTTTTAGGTTTCCTAGGTTTGGTATTACTAAAAAATATGATGCTATTAAATCTGACAATTATAGTTTAAGAAACTTAGCTGCTGAAAGTAATTTAGATATTGGATATAATGAAAAATTCTATATTCTCCCTTATGAAAGGGAAGATGGATCTAAATCTTGGTGCGAAGTAGGTACGGCTGGTGCTGATGTTGAAAAATGGGGAGACAAATTTGGAATAAAGCACTATTTACTCTTCGAGATGAAATTTGAATAGATAATTGTTATAGAACAAAAAGCGTTGTGTTAATACCAACGCTTTTTCTTTTTCTTTGAAGCCACACTTTTACGGCCTTTTTTGTATTTACTACCTTTCTTTTTGTGAACAATAGGTTTTGCTTTAGGATCTAAAGGATAAGGATGTTCTGTTTCAATTGGGATTTGAACATTAATATACTGTTCAATAGTTTTTACATAACTTTTTTCGTCAGCAGAACACATCGCATAAGCTTTTCCCATATTTCCAGCACGACCAGTTCTACCAATTCTGTGTACATAGGTTTCAGCTTGGTTTGGCATATCAAAATTAAAGACATTATCGAGTTCATTAATATCAATACCTCTAGCGGCAACATCAGTTGCTATGAGCACTTTTACATAACCGTTTTTAAATTTATTAAGTGCAGTTTGTCTATCACTTTGATTTTTATCTCCGTGAATGCTATCCACAGTATGACCATTCTTTAAAAGTGTTTGTTCTAATTTATTTACACCAAATTTGGTGCGTCTAAAAATAAGAACGTTACCTTTTATTGTATTTCGCATTAAGTGTAAGCACAGTTCTATTTTATTACGTTTTGGTACATAATATAGCACTTGGCTAACATCTTTAGCGACAGATCGTGTAGGCGTCACATCAACTCGCTCAGGATTTTTAAGAATACCATTTGCTAATTGCTCAATTTTATATGGAATAGTTGCAGAGAACAATAGGGTTTGCTTCTCTTCTGGACACAGCCTTTCAATCTTTTTTACATCATCAATAAAACCCATGGCTAACATTAAATCAGCTTCATCTAAAACAAAGGTTTCAATATGATCTAGGTTGACGTAATCTTGTTTGTGTAAGTCGAGTAGACGACCAGGAGTAGCAACTAAAATATCAACACCTTTTTTTAAAACATCGATTTGTGGCTCTATAGATGTACCTCCAAAAACCACTAAAGATCTTAAGTTTGAAAACTGCGCATAGGTTTTAAAATTCTGCTGAATTTGTACTGCCAATTCTCGAGTTGGACTTATAACTAATGTTCTTATTTTCTTGCCACGTTTAGGAGCATCTTGTTTATCGAATAGTTGTTGTAAAATCGGTAAAGCAAAAGCTGCTGTTTTACCAGTACCAGTTTGTGCAGATACAATGACATCTTTACGTTCTAGGATCAAAGGAATTGCTTTTTGTTGCACTAGAGTTGGTTCTACATAACCAGAAGCATCAATAGCTTTTAAAAGGGGTTTAATAAGTTTTAAGTCTTTAAATGACATATGGTGATGAATAAATTATACTTTTCCAAAAAGCTGTTTTACTTCGGGTTTATTTAATTCTATTAAGGTAAAAACACCAAGCAAAATCCCTATAACACCTGTTAAGCAATTAACGATAGCCATAGCAAAAATAAAATTATAGTTTTTCTGTTCTCTTATATATTTTGAGACTAATAATGTTAAGATACCAAGTGTCACACAGAATATAATCCCAATAATTCCAATAACTATAAATATTAAACCAGGATTAAATGGTGCATCATTGGTTGGGTCTAATTCAATTACAGTTCCAAAAAAAACTCCCATACCTGCATAAAGCATAAAGAATATAGAAAAACACAATGTCAAAATACCTTTAACTAAAAAAAGAGTTTTAAATGTGCTTAAGTTGTTATGAAATTGCATTAATACTACTATTTAATTGCAAATATAGTAAAGGCTTTAAGACATTAAGCGATGGGACCATTCCTTTTGTTCTTGTTTAGATAAAAACGTCCATGCTATAAAACGACTCACTTTCTGTCCTTGTCCCATAGTTATAGTTTTTACATCTGTAGCTTTTACTTTTGTTAAAATTTTATAGGTCGGTTTCAACGTTACTTCTTTAGATATTAAACTTGTAAACCAAAGACATTGTTTACCGAAATTTCGACTTTCGTATATCATGTCTTTTATAAAACGTGCTTCGCCACCTTTAGTCCATAATTCGTTTTGCTGACCGCCAAAATTTAGAACCGCTTGAGATGGTCGTCTCCCTTTTAAGTTTTTTATTTTTTTAAGACTTGCTTTTTGAGCGTCTTCTATTGAAGCGTGAAATGGTGGATTACACATTGTGAAATCTACTTTTTCATCTGGCTTAAGAATGTCTTTGAAAAAGGCATTAGATTGTTCTTGGCGTCTAATCTCAACGTTAGATTTTAATTTAGAATTACCTTGCTCAATAGCTTTTGCTGAGACAATTGCAGTTTCATTAGTATCACTACCTATAAATGACCAACCATACTCGTGATTACCAATAATAGGATAAATACAACTTGCACCTACACCAATATCTAAACCTTTAATGTGATTTCCTTTTGGGATTTCACCTTCGTTTCCTTTTAAAAGATCAGCGATATTATGAATGTAATCTGCACGACCAGGAATTGGAGGACACAAATAATGTTCTGGAATCTCCCAAAATTCAACACCATAATGATGTTTTAAAAGTGCTTTATTTAAAGCTAATACTGCTTTTGGATTAAAAAAATCTACAGAGTCATCTCCATACTTATTTGGCGCAACAAAAGCAGCCAACTTTGGTGAGCTTTTAATAAGTAAGTCAAAGTTGTATCGTTCTCGATGTTGACTACGAGGATGAAGTTGAGATTTTACTTTTGGATGTTCTTTTTTCTTTTGCAATTTTTAAGTTTTTTCTTGTTGCAAATGTAGTGTAAACTTATAGGTTTATTCTTTAGTTTTTTCTCCAATGATATAAAGATAATCGCCGAGATTATTTTCGTAAGAGTTTATAATGGTATTGATTTTACCAGAATCAATATCTTTTCTTAATTGTGCTAGACCAGTTTCTACTTCTTCAAGGTTTGCTAAAGCACTAAAAGAAGAAATGCCATGTCTTATACTGTCATCAAAGTATAGTTCAGGGTTTTGTTTACCACAGTATAAAAACTGATCAACTAAATCAGGTTCTATATTATAGATATTAGTTGATGTGACTTTAAGACCAGATGAATTCATTGCCTCTTCTATAGTTTTAAGCGTTGGCATTTGTACCATTGAATCTTCTAACATCTTTGGGAAGTAATGATTTAGCCAGTAGCCTTCCATTTGTTGTGGAGTAGAAGTGAAGATTACGATTTTACCATCTGGTTTTAATATATATTCTAATTCAGAAAATGCTCTTGCTAAATTAGTCCAATGATGAATAGTTAGCGTTCCAATAATACCATCAATACTGTGCTGAGGTAAATCTGTTTTTTCAGCAGAACCAATTTTCCATTGTATATTATCATTTTGAGTTTGTGCTTTTTGAAGCATCTCTATAGAAGGGTCAATACCAATAAACTGAAACCCCTTTTTTTGTAACTCAGATGTATAATTACCAGTACCACAACCAATATCTAGATATAAATCCTCTTTTTTTGGATTTAGATGTTTTAATAATTGTTCTGTCAAATGCGGATCAGCTTTACGCGTTTGATTGTAGTTAATTCCTATTTGATTGTATTTTGCTGACATAACTATTTCATGAAAAATTTCAAGCGTTTTTTTAGTTTTTTAGGAATTGCTTCGTTATCAATAATTTTAGTAATATTGGTTTTGTTTTTATTTTCAGCATACAATAGTTCAAATAATTCAAAAATTGAAAGACTATCTTTTCTAAGTTCAATTCGTTGAAAATCATCATTAGATTTTACGTAGCCTTCTTCTAAAACTCTAACGTAAGTTCCAGAATAACCATGATCTATAAATTGTTGTAAAACGTCTTCAGTTCCAAACTTATGAGCAAATTTAAAACAAGGCTCTCTTGGTATTGTAACTTGCACTATGGCACTACCAAGTTTATAAATATCTCCAACATATAGTTGCTTCTCATTTAAATTTTCAATAGTCAAATTTTCTCCAAGCATTCCATAGGTCCAATCTAAATTTGGATATAAATCTCTCCAAAATGGATATTGATTTACTGAAAACAAATAGCAAGCTTTAAACTCTCCACCATGTACACGTCGGTCTGAAACTTCATCTCCTCTTACATCTTCTTTACCTAAATAAATAGGAACGTCTGTTGGTTTTTTATAAATACCTGTGGTTACTTCTTTATCATTCCATAGAAAAGTAGTTGGCTGTGCTATGTTAGTAGAAATAACTTTCACAAATTAGGATTGAGTGGCTTTCCAATTTTCTAAAATTGCTTTTTCTTTAACTAATAACGTATTTGGATTATTTTCATACTCTGATCTACGTTCATCAGTTATGGCATTTGAAGTCCACCAATTATAAGTGTCTTTTACAGTGTTCTCTAATGGTCTAAATGTTAGACCAGCTGTAATAGATTTAGAATTTGAAATTCTTGCAGAACCGTAATTTTTTTCACCTCCCATAATCCAAGGTACAGAATAATAGAGTTTGTTTTCAACTAAGAAATCATAGTCATCTACCATTACAAATGATAATTCTACGTCAAAAGTTTTAGCCGCTTCTTTTACAAACTCTTGCATAGTTTGTGCAGATTTAGGACCAACTCCATTGTAAATGCCATGTTGTTTATTTTCGGCTAGACGAATAAACCATTCTGCAATATCTCTTACATCTGCATATTGTATTGGATCTTCCTTTTTACCTGGCACTAATATTTCGCCACCTTTTGCAAGTCTTATTGGCCAATGAATAAAACGATCTGTTTTATCAGCAGGACCAATCATATAAGTTGGCCTTACAACTATGGTGCGTTCTTTGCCAAAAGCTTTTATAGCTTCAAGCTCTGAGTTAGCTTTCATTACACCATATTCTTGTTCATATTGTTCGTTTTCTGTAAGCCCTTCTGGCATACTTAGAACTAACTTTGTGTCTTCAGAGATGTCATCAGTTAAGTATGGGTAATAAACTCCTGTTGAGGACGTATACATGTATATACCTACATTATCTTTTAATAAGTTGGCAGTTGCTTTGGTCCAATCCACATTTCTTCCGGAATTATCAATAACAACATCCCATTTTCTATTCTCGAGAGCTTTAAGATTATTTTCTCGGTCACCAATAAGTTGTTCTACTCGATCAAACAATTCTGCATATACAGAAGGTTTTGTTTTTCCTCTTGTAAAGGTTGACACCTTGTGTCCGCGAGATAATGCATAAGCTATTTGATGCGGACCCAAAAAACTTGTTCCACCAAGAATTAAAATATCTAATTCTGTTTTTGAAGAACCGCTACTTTCAACTTCTTTTTTTACTTCAGATTTGCAGCCTATTAAATGGCTCCCGAGTATTGGAATAGCTAGACTAGCTAGAGCACTTTTTTTAATAAATGCTCTTCGCGTATTTAGTTTTTTCATCTTATTGACTTTAGTTTATAAAGTTATAAAAAATGCACAGTTATGAGAAGTGAGAACTTTTAGTACCTTATTTTTAGTGATTATGTCTATTGAATTATAAATATAATAACCAAATACTTGGCCAAAAAAGTTAAAGATGAATAAATAATAAGAAAGAGCGCAAGCCAGACTTGCGCTCTTATGCTATTAAATAGGGGGATTTTTACTAACTATAATAATTAGGATTAATTAATAGTTAATTATTTAAAATTAAGGTGTTTATGTTAGAAAAAAGTTGATTTATGATAATTAATTAAGTTCTAGAAATCTCTTTCCTAATTCTACTTAAAGTTTCTGTTGTGATGCCTAAGTATGAGGCAATATGATAATTTTTTATGTTTTGTTCTATTTGAGGATACGTATCAATAAACCTTAAATATCTTTCGCATGCACTATGCGATAAGTATGATAATATTCTTTTTTGGAATGACGCGAATGCAACCTCTAATTTACGTCTTACGTAAACTTCTATTTTTGGAATGTGTTTATATAAATAATCTCGGTCTTCTAAACTAATTTTAAATAACTCAGCATCTTGAATAACTTCTACATTCATAATGGCCTTACTACTATCAAAGAAAGCTGTATAATCGCTTATCCACCAATCCCTAATTCCGAACTGAATAGTATGTTCTCTTCCCCTTGAATCAATATGGAACGATCTAAGACAACCAGAGACAATGAAATATTGTTGATCCACAACTTGACCAAAATCTATTAGGCGTTCACCTTTTTTTGCAGTTATACGCTCAAATCTTGATTCAATCAAAATAATTTCATCTGTTGAAAATGTAATTCCAACAAAAATGTTTGATATTGCACTGTGTAATTTCACCTCTCTTATTTTAAGAATTCCTAAAACAAATTAATTTAATTCAGAAAAAAAATACATTAACATATGTTAATAGCTGGCCATAACATTCTTCGATTAACATTATTTTAACTTGAAAAATTAATTTTGGAGGAAAGCTCTACAGAAAAATTTAAACAAGAATTTTAAAATAGAGTTAAGGTTACTCTATTATAAACATAGGGATTAAAATTTAAGAAAACAAAAATAACTTCCTGTTTAACACAAGATTTTGTTTTTTATTACATCTAAAATAGATGAAATGCAAAATAGTTCGTTAAATGCTTATAATCAATGGGTTAAATAAGAGGGTTAAAATATTGAACCTTTATAACGGCGATAATTAAACTCTATCGTTAAATAGGAACTAAGAATTAATCTTTCGAGTCATAAATAAGATTTAAGAATAAAAAAGGCTTTTTTCTTTTCACCATTCTCAGAAATGAGTCCTTTGCGATTCCAGTTATCTTGTATGTCTGGTAATACACGTCTTGGTGAGCGTAAATCAACTAATATCCAAGGTGAGATGCCTCTGAGTTGATTAATACTATCCAACATTTTTAAGGTTTCTCTGTATAGATGTTCTTGGTATTCCTCAGTCCATCTCGTCTCTTTATCTCCATGTAATCCATATTTTGCACCAGCTCCAAATTCTGAAATGACAACAGGCTTGTCTTGATCAATTTTCCAACTTATAGTAGCACATTTTTCAACTAAACCATCATACCATCCTATATATTGATTAAAACTTAGAATATCTACTTTGTTTGCAAATTCATCGCTAATAGTGCGAATAAACTTATTACCATTATAATCACTTTGTTCTAATGCAGCACTTATGAGTCGCGTTGGATCTTTTGTTCGCGTAAAACTAGTAAGTTTGGATAAAAACTCATTTCTCGCTTCACTGGTAGGTGTTTCATTTGACATAGACCAAATGATAACACTAGCTCTATTTTTATCGCGATCAATCACTTCTGAGAGCTGTTGCTTTGCATTTGCAAAAGTGTCTTTGTTTTCCCATTGAATGGTCCAATAGACAGGATTCTCTTCCCAAACTAAAATACCCATTTGGTCAGCTAACCTAAGCATATGTTCATTATGAGGATAATGCGCTAAACGCACATAATTACAACCTAACTCTTTTGCCCATAGTAATAATTGTTTTGCATCTTCTTTTGAATGACCACGACCACCTCTTATTGGACTTTCCTCGTGAATAGAAATACCTTTTAAGAAAATATATTTACCATTTAATAAGATATCAGAACCTTTAGTTGTAATAGTTCTAAAGCCTATTTGATCAATGGTTTGATCTTCAATTGTTTCTATAGTAATATTATATAATTTGGGATTACTTGTGGACCAATAACAAATTTTGGTATGAGTAATGTCAAATTTTACTATTCCATTTTTGTCAGTTAAAGTTTCATAATTAATATTTAACTCAGGAATTGAAATTGTGACATTTTGATTAGCATTTTTTTCCCATTAAGACTTATTTCTCCTTTTATCGATTCATTATTATTTGGGTCTAATTGAATCATATAATCTGCAATAAAAGTGGTTGGTGTTTCAATCAGTTTAACTTCTCTCGTTAAACCACCATAATTTCACCAGTCTGTATTTAGCGTTGGGACACCTTCTTTTTTTCGTTTGTTATCAACCTTAACTACTAAGAAGTTGTCTTTTTCTTTTAGTAGGTTAGTGACCTCAAAATTAAATGGTGTAAATCCGCCAATTTGTTTACCTAGTTTTTTGCCGTTGAAGTATACATCAGTTTCATAATTAGAAGCTTCAAAATATACAAATACACGATTAGAGGATTTAGAAACTGAATAGTCGAATAATTTCTTATACCAAACTGTACCTTCATAATAGAATAGTTTTTCTTTTTGCGTATTCCAATCACTTGGCACAGCAATGGTATCGCTTTTGTCAAAATTATATTCAACTAAATCTGTTTTAGATTTGGCTTTTGCATTATTAAAGAATGCGCCATTTCCAGGATTTTTCTGATTTTCAAAGGGCTCATATCTATAATTATAGAATCCGTTTTCGTATGGATCTACTATATAGTGCCATTGTCCATTTAAAGTAGTTACTTCCCTGTTATAGGCATTTACTATTAAGCTTTCTTGAGCAAATAGGATAGTAGTAAGTAAAAATAGCAGTATCGATAATAATTGGACTCTTTTCATATATTAATGGCTATACTCAAAGATATCATATACTGAGATACGGTTGAAATTTATTTAGACTATTATTTTATTCTTGACGTCGAAATGTATTAAATAATTTACCAGCTACAGTAGATACTTCGGTTATTATACCAGAAGTATTAGCGACTACTATCACCACAGTTTTAATACTTGGTATCACAAATAATTGCGTCGAGGTTCCTCTTTGCGCTCCATTGTGCCCTATAATACCATCCTCTTTTTCTTCACCTCCATAGAGATAGAAACCAAAACCATAGCCATTGTTTATTTTTTCTAAACTATGTTGTTGCACCATGAGCTCATAAGTTTCTTTGCTAACAAGTGTGTTAATCATTAATGCATTCTCGAATTTTATAAGGTCATTTGCTGTAGAGTAAAGACCACCACTAGGAGTTCTATTACTTAAATTAATTTCTTTTGCTCTTTTAATTTTTCCTTTACGATCTCTATGGTATAACGTTGTGGCTTTTTCGCGTTTAACGTCTGATTTCTCTATGCCAGTATTAGTCATTTCAATTTTATCCCAAATATGTTTTTGCATATAATCTTCATAAGACATATTTGAAACTTTTTCTATTAGTATACCTAATACAACATAACCATAAGTTGTATAGTAGAACTCTGTTCCAGGTTCAAAGCTTAGTTTACGATCTTTAAATACCTCATAGGCATCTAATAAAGAACTGTAATTGATTTTATTGTCGGCTTCTTTTCCATTTTTGTATGCACTAATTCCTGATGTGTGAGATAATAAATGTTTGGTTGTAATCTTTGTTTCGTGTTTTTGAACAAATTCTGGAATATATTTGTCAATAGGTAAATCTATATTTATAAAATCTTTTTCTACAAGTTGCATTACTGCAATTGCTGTCATTGATTTTGCAATAGAAGCTGTTCTTACTTCTGTATCTAAAGTAAAATCTTGATTCTTATCTCTATTAGCGTATCCAGCTGTAGCTTCCCAAATTACTTTACCATTTATGGAATAACTGCCCGAAGCTCCAACCGCAAAACCGTCACTTACCAAAGTTTCTAGTAATGCGTTAGAAGTTTCAATTTTATCTTGAGCGTTAATGAAAATTACAAATAGTAATAGAATGATTGCAGAGAAAAATGTCTTATTCATGATGAAATTATTTAAAATTTATTTGAATCAAAAATAGAGATTTCTCTCTCATTAAATACTGTATTTACTGGGTTAGGGATAGACTGTTAGGTTTTAGTGGCGACTATATAACTTCTAATAATGCTGCTTTATAGTTTTTAGAAACAGGAACTTTTATTTCCGTTAATATAATACTGCTAGAACCATTCCATTCCTTAAAGTGACTTGGATTAATTAAATGCGAACGATGTACTTTTAATAAGTAAGGTAGTTCATTTTGTATGCCTTTTAAAGTATTGCGGAGTAACTTTTTATGTAATTTATCTTGTATTAAATAATTAACTTCTATATAATTGTCGGCACTAGAAATACAAACTAAATCTTCTGGTAAAATTTTTAAAACATCTAATTTATTATCCCCTTTTAAAGTAATTGTATTTTTAAATTTATGAGTTATCTTTTTATTTAAAACCACCGTGAAAGAATAATTATTGGTAAAATGATTAGCCCAATAGGGAGGTAAACGAAGAAAACAAATGTTTGAAAATTGTACTCACCATTTACAATTTCGGTTTTGTAGTAAGAATAAGATCCAATAATTTGAATACCATTAAATACAATTATAAAAATCGCTTCTAATGGGATTATCCATTTTTTGAAACGTTTGAAAACCCAGTTCTGAAAAGGAATTAAAAGCATATAAGTTATAAAACTAATCAGACCATACATTGGTAAAATAGCTAACCGTAATCTAAAGTTTAAATCTGATGCATCAAAAGGCGCAATAAAGACTAAAAATAGTACTAACCACAAACTAATAATTAAAGCAACTATAATATGATGTTTATAAGAAGTATTGAGTGTTAATTTGTACATTAATAAATTAATTGATAAAATCGAAGTTAGCTGAAAATTCTTAAAAGTCAAAAAGCAAAAAACCACTTTGATTAAACAAAGTGGTTTCAATTATATATTGTAAAATACTATTCAATTTTTTTAGCGATGGTTTCTTGCCCTCCTTGATAAAGGGTGAAACTTTCTACATTACCTGCAGCATTTTTATTAAACTTTACTTTAAGCTCTGTAACTTTTGCAAAAAAGGTATTTTCATTTTCAGCAAAAACTTCAAATTTTCCCTGACCAGTGGCTTGCCCATATATTTGATTGCCTTCAACAGTAACTTCAACATTGAAATTCGGTGCTAACTCATATTTTCCGACATAGTGTTTTAAGATGTCATTAGAAAGTGTAATTTCCTTACGAGCTGCTGGCATAGCTTTATTAACTTCCTTACCTATATTTTCTGAATCGGTAATAAAGATGGCTTGATGTTTTCCGTCATCAGTTTTTGAAAACTTATACTCAATATTACCTTCTTCAAACATAAAGTGATTTTCGGATAATGGAAAAATTTCAAAAACAGTATTTGTTTCAGATTCTCTCATACTACTTAGTTTTCCATCTTTCATAAAAATATGTCTTATGGCACCATCTTCAAACTCATATGCTCCAACCCATTGTTTTAATTTATCATCTGAAATTTTCACAACATCTTTCATTGTAGGAAATGGTTTTCCAATAGCTGCAGCTGCAAGATTTTGTGTAAGGCCTCCTATATCATTACAGCTACAATTACTTAATCCAATGACATAAACATCTTCCTCTATAAGATAAATACCATTTGTTGATGTGCCAAAAATACCACCACTATGCGTGTAACCTTTAGATTTTCTTAAACTCATTTCTCCAAGACCATATCCATAGCCAATATGCTCACCATTATTAAGCTCAGAACCATTAATGGCTTTTTCTAAAGTTGAGGCTTTTATAAATGTATTATTTGTTAGCGCATTTTGCCATTTTAGCATATCGTCAATGGTAGAGGTTAATGAACCTGCTGCATGTGGCAAGGTCATACTAAGGTAATTTGCATTAACATAACCAGAATCGTCTTGTTCATAACCTTCAACTCTATTTTTAACTAATTCTCTAGTATTTCCATAACTTGAACTTGCCATTCCTAATTGTTTAAAAATTTTATTCTCAATAAAATTTTCATAAGTATCACCAGAAATCACTTCAATGATTTTTCCAAGTAATACATACCCAGAATTGTTATATCTAAATTCTTCACCTGGATCGAAATCCATAGGTTCGTTTTTAAAATAATCGATAAGTTCATCTAAAGTTTTATCATTTCTAGCAACTTCAACTAAATTACCAATACCTGTGTAACTCCTTATACCAGAAGTGTGATTTAATAAGTGATGGACGGTAATCGTTTTGCCAAGTGTTGGGTAATCTGGTATAAACTTGGTAATAGGATCATCTAAACTTAATTTTCCTTGCTCTTTTAACATTAAAATAGAAACTGCTGTAAACTGTTTAGTAATAGAGGCGAGCATAAATACATTCTCAGGAATCATATCCACATCTAACTCTATACTAGATTTGCCAACGGCCTTTCTGTAAATGGTTTTACCATTTTTTGCGACTAAAACTGTTGCTCCTGGTGCATCAGAATTATTATAAAATTGAGATACAATGTCGTCGAATTGTTGCGTGTCATTCTGAGCTGATATAGTGATTGTAAATACAAAGCTTAATAGAAATAATGCAATGGAATAATTAGTTTTCATATGTCTTAGATTGATTAATACTAATGAGACGATTCTCTGGAGAATAAGTTACAAAAAAACCACTTTGAATTAACAGAGTGATTATTAGTTTTCATCTTTTACTTATTAAGCAGTTAAACAAAAGCAAGATTATATTAATTGCAATTAGTGTTATAAGTAGTTGTGTCGTCTTTATTCCAACCACTTGGTATATTAGAAAGTTGATCACTGCTTACTTCAATACAGCTAAGATTATTATTCCGTGTATCTAATATATTTAAACTTGTATTAGTAGATGCATTGAGCTGCGATATGGTATTCCCATCTATCATTAATTGCTGGAGTGTTGTTATAGAATTTACATTAATAGCAGTGATATTATTATTACTTAAGCTTAGTTTTTCTAACATCGGAAGATTTTGAACATTTATTGTGTTAAGATTATTCTCATCTAGAAAGATAAATTTTAGTTTGGTGTTAGAAGATACATTAATGCTACTTATAGAATTTTCATTAGCAGAAAGGGTATACAAATTTTTGAAATCTTGTATACCGCTTAAATCAGAAATATTTTTATCATCAATGATTAAATCTATAACTAGTTCAATACTAGAAGTTAAAACGCTGCCGTTTAATGTATCATCATAACCAAGGTCAATTAATGCTTGTTCAAAGTTAGTATCAGTGATTGTGGTAGTAGATGGAGGTGGTGGATTATTGTCTGATGAGCTATCGTCAGAAGAACATGCTATTATTAATAATGTGACAACACTGTAAAAGAGCTTTTTCATTTTTTTAATTTTTAACTAAATTATGAAATAATTGAGAAAGAAAAAACCACCTTATTTTCATAAAGTGGCTTTAAGAATTAGTTGCTTTCTATCTGAACAGAAATTTATTACTTAATCATATCATAACTACGTTTAATAAAGTTCGTTAACTCTTCACCTTTTAAAAGGCCTTGAGATAAGCGCGCTAAATCTAAACTTTGATTAATTAAACGTTCTTGCTTCTTTTTAGTTTTAGTGTTTAAAATCTCACCAACTAATTCAGAGTTTGTGTTTACGATGAGGTTGTGTATTTCTGGCATATTACCAAACATATTCATTCCGCCACCTCCTGTAGCTTGCATTTCTTTCATACGACGCATAAACTCAGGTTGGGTAATGATAAATGGCGACGCATTACTATCCATGGCTTCTAATTGTATAGAGAATTTCTCAGAAGGTACAACAGCTTTTAAAAGGTCGTCTAGCTTAGTTTTTTCTTCATCAGTTAATTTAGAAATCGCAGTATCGTCTTTCTTAATTAAGTTATCGATATGATCACCATCCACACGAGCAAAAGAAATATTTTCTTTAGTTGTTTCTAATTTCTGAATTAAATGAGACACAATAGGAGAGTCTAGCATTAAAACTTCATAACCCTTAGCTTTTGCAGATTCAATATAACTGTGTTGCTCATCTTTATTAGAGGCATAAAGGATAACCATTTTATCATCCTTGTCTGTCTGCTTTGCTTTAATAGCATTGGTTAATTCTTCAAACGTATAGAACTTACCATCAACTGTTGGGTATAAAGCAAAGGCATCTGCTTTTTCGAAGAATTTCTCTTCAGATAACATACCGTATTCAATAACGATTTTAATATCGTCCCATTTGGCTTCAAAATCCTCACGACTATTGTTAAATAAAGATTTTAATTTATCAGCTACTTTACGTGTAATGTAAGATGAAATCTTCTTTACGTTTCCATCGGCTTGTAAGTACGAACGCGATACGTTTAATGGAATATCTGGCGAATCAATAACACCACGTAACATGGTTAAGAATTCTGGTACAATACCTTCAACATTATCAGTTACAAATACCTGATTTTGATATAATTGGATTTTATCCTTCTGAATATTCAGATCATTCGTCATCTTAGGGAAATACAAGATTCCTGTTAAGTTAAACGGATAATCTACATTTAAGTGAATATTAAATAAAGGTTCTTCAAATTGCATTGGATACAATTCTCTGTAGAAGTCTTTATAGTTTTGGTCTTCTAATTCGGTTGGCTGTTTTGTCCAAGCCGGATTAGGATTGTTTATGATATCATCTACTGTAATCTGCTTATGAGGTTCAGTAGTTTCTTTTCCATCTTTATCTTTAGTTGTTTTTGGAGTAAAGTCAGGATCATTTACTTCTTTAGTTCCGAATTTAATCGGAATTGGCATAAACTTGTTATACTTATTCAGTAACTCACGAATACGAGCTTCTTCTAAAAATTCTAAAGAATCTTCAGCAATATGAAGAATAATCTCAGTTCCTCTATCTTCTTTATCAGCTTCAACTAAAGTGAATTCTGGCGAGCCATCACAAGTCCAATGCGCTGCTGGAGCTCCGGTGTGCGACTTTGTGATAATTTCAACTTTTTCAGCGACCATAAATGCAGAGTAGAAGCCTAGACCGAAATGGCCTATAATACCTGAATCTTTTGCAGAATCTTTATACTGATCTAAAAACTCTTCAGCACCAGAGAAAGCTACTTGGTTGATGTATTTTTCAACCTCATCAGCTGTCATACCCAAACCTTGATCTATAACATGAAGTTTCTTCCCTTCTTTATCAATTTTAATTTCTAATTGAGGATTGCCGTATTCAGATTTAGATTCACCAATACTAGTAAGGTGTTTCAATTTTAGTGTGGCATCTGTACCATTACTAATTAACTCACGTAAAAAGATTTCGTGATCACTGTATAAGAACTTTTTAATTAACGGAAAGATATTCTCTACCGATACATTAATACTTCCTTTTGTCATTTTATGTCGTATTTGTCATTCCTGAATAGACAGGAATCTGATTAATTATTGTTTTAATTTCAATAAACTACTAGACAAATAAAATACCAAGACAACATTTGTGACAAGATGGCATAATTTAAAATACTATGCATGCATAACGAATACAAATAGGAATAAAAGCGATTTGTTTCTTAAAGTTTAAATTAGCAATACTAAATAAATACTATGTACAATTCAAAAATAACAGGCTTAGGTAGGTATGTACCTGACAATGTGGTGACAAACGATGATTTATCTAAGATTATGGATACTAATGACGAATGGATTCAAGAGCGTACAGGCATAAAAGAACGTCGTTGGGTAAAAAAAGATAGCGATGACACGTCTGCAACTATGGGAGCAAAAGCTTCCAAAATCGCTATTGAACGTGCTGGTCTTACTAAAGATGATATTGACTTTATTGTTTTTGCGACCATGACACCAGATTATTATTTTCCTGGTTGTGGTGTGCAAGTACAAGAGCTATTAGATATGCCAACTATTGGTGCCATAGATATTCGAAATCAATGTTCGGGTTTTGTGTATGCCATTTCTGTTGCTGATCAATATATAAAAACTGGAATGTATAAAAATGTTTTAGTCATTGGATCAGAATACCATAACAACGGATTAGATAAAACGACAAGAGGTAGAGGAGTATCTGTTATTTTTGGTGATGGAGCTGGAGCGTGTGTATTATCACGATCTGATAATGACTCTGGTATATTATCTTCTCATTTACATAGTCAAGGCAAGTATGCTGATAAATTGATTGTTAAAGCGCCAAGTATTAGACATTGGGTCCAAGATATCGCTAAAACTGAGAATGATGATTCTTATTTCCCGTATATGGATGGGACGTTTGTATTTAAAAATGCTGTAGTACGTTTTAGCGAAGTGATTATGGAAGGCTTAACAGCAAATAATTTAGCAAAGGACGATATTGATATGTTTATTCCTCACCAAGCTAACTTAAGAATAGCACAATACATTCAGAAGAAATTTGCATTAAGAGATGACCAAGTGTTTAATAACATTATGAAGTATGGTAACACTACTGCAGGCTCTATAATTATTGCATTAACTGAAGCTTGGGAAGAAGGTAAAATTAAGGATGGCGATACTGTTGTATTAGCGGCTTTTGGTAGTGGCTTCACTTGGGGAAGTGTGATTATGAAGTGGTAGTTTAAACACTTGATAGTGTTGTAAGTTCTAAGTTTTTTTATGTTAGTTTTAATAGAATTGATTGAAAACTAATGCTGATATCGACTTTAAACCTTATGTCTGCTTAACTGAAAAATTCCTTAAATTCATAGTCGAGACCATCATACTTAATTGAAAATAAACGATAATGAAAATACCTTTTAGGCAATTCCTTTTATTTTTCTTCATTGTTTTTAGTGTAAATTCTTGTGCTCAGGAAGTAATTGAATATTATGAGCCTGTGAAAAATGATAGTCTTAGAATTGGAAGAGGAGAAAATGACTTTTTGCCTTATATTCAAAGTGGTTACACCTTGATGCTCCCGGAAGATAAAGACGTAAAAGGTGTACTCATTTTTCTCGAAGATTCAGGATACGAAAAGAAGAATTCTAACGCAAAACAGATGTACAATTTAGCATCTAAAAAAGGCTTTGCAGTATTATCAGTTTCAACCGAAATCCCTTTTGATTTTTACTTTTATAAATCATCTATGAGGTCTACTCATAAACTAATTGTAGAAGTATTTAGAAAACAGAATTTGCCAAATGAAAATATTTTCTTTTTAGGCGAAAGTTTAGTAGGCCATAGAGCGATGCGCTACATTAAATTTATGCAAGAGGGTGATTTTGAGTTTCAGCTCAATATAAAAGGTATTGTTATTTGTAATTTTACCTTGGATTGGACAAGAAAATGGTATCAACACGAACGCGATATAAGAATCAATAAAATTAGCTTATGGGAGCCAAAGTTTATAAATTATATGTTGGAAACCCATTTGAATGGCACACCAAAAACTTCTCCAGAGCGTTATCACGAATTTTCACCTTATAGTTACTTAGACGAAAAGAACAGAAATATTTCAGTTTATAAGGACTTGGCTATAAGAGCCTATATTAAACCTGAAATAAAATATAGACTGAAGAAATATCACAGAACCTTGTATGAAAATAACACTACAGATATAGTTGGGTTTTTAGCTGAATTGGAACTCGCAGAAAATGAAAATGCAGACTTAATTGTTTTGCAAGCAGATAATAATCTTTCACAAGAAAAAAAACCACAATCTACTTGGGATGCGATAGATAAGAATGTACTTATGGATTGGATTCATAACAATACTAAAAAATAAACTATATAAACTATGGTTATAAGTTATACCTTGTTTGCCAGTCTATCTGTAATTTATTTTCTAAATTAGTTGCTAAAATGATTAGCTAATCTTGTATAAGACTGCTGACAATAATTTTTAAATGAGTGGACATTATTTCTTTTTTGGAATATTAATGATTTTTCTAATTTCAATGCCAATTTTTTTAATCTGGGATTGGAACAAAAATCGAGAAGCTACTTTAAAAGAATTATTTAAAAATTATTGGAAAAATAATAGAGTTTATTTAGGAATTTTTCTTGGTTTTATAATTTCAGAATTTTTTATTCCCTTAAATACGAATCACGGATTTGAATTTAATACTGAACGTGAAAAACTAGGAATTCCTGAACTAAAAGATGATTGGAAAATAGACGAAGCCCAATCCAAAAAATCCACAACGTATTGGTGGAAACCAGAACCAAGAAATGGGCATTTTAAAAAGGTAATTGAATATGGAGTTTTAAATGCTAAAACCGAAACAGATTACTATCAAAACAAAATCAAAAAGGAACTTTTGCATGGTCTATATTTGATTTCAGAAATGAAACTTTCGAGTATTTTATTGAGAAATTAAATGATAAAAGTACATCGTTTACTAAATCTGGAAAATTGGAAATTGAGGAACGAATAATAATAGAGAAAGTAGAAAAATCGGAATTCGAAAAATACATATCTGAATAATGCTAAAGTTTATATTTTAAAAGATATTAAAGAAATCTTTAAAAATAAAAAAGCCCAAACAATTAACTCGTCTGGGCTTTTCAGCTATTAACCAATTTAACTAACACTATTATAAATTTTCATTTACAATTACTATTACTTAAAACTTATCTCATACTATAGACGTAACTATTTCTATTTTATTACATCACATTATCTATTTAACGTGCATTTAACAAAAACCCTGACGAACAAGATTGTTGTCAGGGTTTTCTTCATTTAATAGTCAAACATTAACACTAACCATCAACTATGTATGCTTCCTATTAAATAATATGTTGTGTCACCTTATTATAAAGACTTACATTTTTTTAAATTGTGACACTTTATATGTTAAAATATTCCTCCTCCTTCTTTTTCATCATTATCACGACGCTTACGAGATTTTGCTCTATACTTTCCGCCACCAAAACGGTAAGATAATCGTCCAGATATTTGTTGACTTTCCCAGTTAAACTGTCCGCGTTGTAAGAATGGTCTTTGCCCATCAAAGCGTGCATACATTGTATCAAAAATATCATTATAGCTTAAGTTAAAGCTGGCACGACCTTCCATAAAGCTGTATCTCATACCTAAGTTCACCATAAGCATGTCGCCCATTTCAAATTGTACGTTTTTATTTTTCCCTCTATACATTCCGAATGCAGAGAAGCTTAAACTTTTACTTACTTTAAAGTTGTTAAAAGCTCTTACGTTATAAGCCACGTTATCAACCTCTACTGTGTTTAGTTGAATATCACCATTAGTATCAAAAGATTCGGCTACACTTTTTTGAGTTTGAGAGAATAAATCGAAACTTGCATTGATACTCCACCATTTTGTAGGACGATAGCTTGATGATAATTCTATACCGTAAGCAGAAGTATTATCAAAATTCAAATTAGTTATAATGAGTCGATTTGTATCTGCTCTGTCAATTAATATGGCTTGTTGTATTTCATCTTCAATGATTCTATAAAATACACCTGCAGTAACACTTCCCTTTTTCAACTGTCTCGTATAGTTTACCTCCATAGAGTTTGTAAATTGAGGTTGTAATTCTTGATTCCCGAACTGTGAAATTAAAGCCGTATTAAATTCTGGTAAAGGATTTACTTGTCCAATACCAGGACGATCAATTCTTCTACTATAACTAAATTGGTAAGAGTTTTTCTCTGAAGGAGAATAGGTAAAGAATGCCGAAGGATACAATTCAAAATAATCGTTTTCAAACGGAATCGTTAATTCTGCGTTAGCCGCTAAATCTCTTCTGAAGGCTTCTGAATCTACAGTTACAGTTTCTGCTCTTAAACCAACTTGGTAATTCCATTTTTCTAATTTCTTACCATATGTGGCATAAGCCGAATAAATGTCTCTTGTATAGTCAAATCTTGTAGTTGTTGGAATGTAATCACCGGCTTCATTTTGTGCACGTCCATCGGATTGATAAAAAATGCTATTGTCAAATAAACGTGCTTGTAAACCCAATTCTAATTTTACGGACTCTGATAAAGGATTAACATAGTCTAAGTTTATAGTTGTTCTGTTTCTGTCTGTATCTGTATCTTCTATGAAATTTGGACGTTGTGCACTGAAAAATGTATTGTTAGTACCTCCAAAACCTTCATAAATATTATGGTCAACTTCTAACTCAATATTATGACCTTCGTCATCAAAATCGTGTTTATAGTTAAAGTTGTATTGTTGAGAGTCATTTTCATTGTCACCTCTAATAGCTTGTGACTGATCTAATAAAGGGTCAGTTAAGTAATTAATATTAGTAGTTACGTTAGTCCAACCATCAAATATATTCTGGTTAGTAAATACAGAAATTATGTTTTTATCATTTAAATAATAATCTAAACCAATCTTAAAAAGGTGTGACTTATTGTTATCTAAAATATTAAACCTTTGATCGATCTGTTGCTCTACTCTATTAATTTTTCCGTAGTTATAGTTTTTTGATATGTTATTACTATAAGAACCATAGAGATTAAACTTGCCATTTCTATAATTAGCATCAATTGAACTATTAAATTTTGGTTCTATGTCATAAGCTAGACCAACATTAATGTTTCCATTAAAACCTATCATAGTATTTTTATGAAGCACAATATTAATTATACCACTCATGCCTTCTGGATTATATTTTGCTGAAGGGTTTGTTATTAATTCTATACTTTTTATAGATGTAGATGGTATTTGTTTTATTAGTTGCTCTGCAGGGATATTAGAGAGTTTTCCATCTACCATTATGCGTACATTCTGATTACCACGCAAGCTAATAGAACCTGTTTGTTGATCTACACTTACTGAAGGTAGGTTATTCATAATCTCACTTGCAGTTGCACCAGCAGTTTGCAAATCCTTACCTATAGTAATAACCTTACGATCTACTTTTTGTTGAATAGTAGAGACATCTGCAACAACAGTGACTTCTTCTAAGTTTGCTGCATCTTCTTCTAAATTAATATCTCCAACATTAATTTTATAACTATTCTTACCGATATTAACTTCTTTTAAGATGGTTTTATAGCCAATAAAAGATATTTCTACTTTTACAAGTCCTTCAGGAATTTTGTCAATTTTAAAAGTTCCATCGTCGTTGGTAATTCCACCAGTGATGATTTTATTAGCAGCATCTTTTATGACTATATTTACATAGGGTAAGGGCTCATTCAGGGCTGCATCTATAACGCGTCCCGTTATGGAACCGCTTTTAATATCTGAATTGGAATTGGGTTGGGAAAATGCTATGACAGAAAAAAGCATAGCAAACATTACAAATAAATGTTTCATTGATTGATTATTTTTGATTGATCGAAAGTTCGTTAAAAGGTAGACGACTATTTTTGTATGATGTTACCTAATTTAACATTACTTAACATCTTTTTAACATTATGACAAAAAAAACATTAGTGCTTGGAGCCTCGCTTAAGCCAGAGCGTTACTCTAATATCGCTATAAATAGACTTAGGAAATATAATCACAGCGTCAAAGCTTTTGGGCTTAGAGGAGGTGAGGTTAATGATGTTATAATAGATACTGAATTGATACATTATGATGCCATTGATACAGTGACTTTATATTTGAATCCTCAACGACAAAAAGTTTATTACGACTATATTATTGCTTTAAAACCTAATCGCGTTATTTTTAATCCAGGGACTGAGAATTCAGAACTTTATAAGTTACTAGATGAATATAATATTGAATATGAAGCAGCCTGTACTTTGGTGCTTCTTGCAACAAGGCAGTACTAAGTTTTATTTTAAAAATGAGACCTTAGAATTTACCAAAGTACCAACGGCAATACCTTGATCAACACCAACTTCTACTGCAGCTCTGTAGTGTATACCACCATATAATCTACTTACTGCGGCTTCTTGTGCTGCTAGTCTAAACGAATTAAAAGATCGCATTGGTAGACCAAAAGGTAATTCTGTGGTGTCATCAAACTGAAAATTATCTCCAAAAATTTCAGTTAATACTTCAGATGATGCACCTGATACAACTGAATGTCCACTTGTGTATTCTGGGAATGGTGGAGTTTGTAGAATCGGAGCCCATTCTAAATCTAAATGTTTATTAATTAAAGTTTCGGGTCTAATTAGATTACTTCTATATTTTTCGTCCCAGCAACTAATAAAAGCATCTGCAATAGCTACAGAAGTTTTTGTATAAGCATAAACTGTTTTTTCAAAATCGGATGTTGTTTTTTTACAGGCAATTTTACAAATACCAATCCAGTGCGCACCAGGAGTAATTTTTTTCTCAGCGAACATAAAATGACCTTTATTTACAGATACAAAAGGATTACAGTCCCAAAAACGTGCAATAGCTACTTCTTCGGAGTCATCTCCATTGGCTCTAATCGTATTGTTTAGATTAAATACATCCATTAGCTCTTTGTAGAATGGTGTGCCTTCTTCTAAAGAAAATTTTGGATGTGGAGTTGGTTTAAATTGCGCGGCAGAATCTAAAACGAATGGTCTAAGCTTATTCCAGTGAGGTTCTATACCTTTCATATAAGCAGGTGGAGTAGGTTCCCATCTCGATGGATCTTCAGTATAGATATTATAATCTGGCATGGTACGCGTTTCAGCGTAACGATCTGCTCCCATCCATGCCTTAATTTGATCAGCAATTCCTAATGCATAAGCTTTAGAATATTTAAATTGGCTTGAGTTTGTTTTTTTCCATTGTGTATAGAGACTATCTCTATAGGCTTCTATTTTATCTCTTGAAAAAACCAGTTCTTTGGCAACATCTATGTATGCAATTATTGATGCTAATTTTAAGTTGATACCTTCAGCTTTTACAACTTCATTTATCTCTAAATAGTTTAATTGCTTGCTTAATGATTTATACGTCGCATTGTCTTGATTTAAAGTTTCGTAAGCTGCAATATTTGGATACACATATATACGACTTGCAACAGGTGGAGAAAATATATCATGAATCATCACTTCAGTCAACTTATCAACGGCATTATGGTAATCTTCAGTTGAAATTTCAATCGATTTTTTTTCTTTTTCGCAAGATAAAATCATTAAAAAAATAAAAACTGATATAGCGATGCGTTTAAGATTCATAGCCTAGTTTTTATAAGAGTATACTTTTAAAACATCATTATTAGAAAGTATAAGAACTAAGTTTTTGTTTTTCATTTTAATAGTTTCAATCTGCTTTATTTGTTTATTAAAAGCTTCCATTCCGTAGTTTGAAACGGATTGGTAATTAGATTCGTCTTTTACCAAAAGTCCTTTTAAAGAACTGTATGAACCATGGTAGGTGTTGACTCTGTAAGAATTGCCACCAACTAAAAGTTGCTTCTCATTGTTCAGAACTATTTCTGAGAATGAAGTTATTGGCGCTAACTGAAAATCATTTTCAAATTCTACAAATTCTGTGAAGCTACCATTGTCGTTTCTCAAATAACCTGAAGCTAAAGTATGAGCTTCATACTTAGTAGCTAAGCTTATAGAGCCTTTGGTCATGACTTCTTCTATCGTTTTACCAGCATAACTTTTATGGTTTTTGTATATTTTATTGATGACATTCATTTGCGCAGCCAATTCATCTTTAGAATTCATTGGATAATACTTACCATTTTTATTATAAGCTATAAGCGTTTCTGGGACTCCGTTTTCATCATAATCCGAATGATACATAATTAGCGGTCCATCAAAGTTTAGGTTGAATTTTGTGTTCAATCCCCAATTTCCTAATAGAATATCTTGGTCACCATCATTATCCATATCAAAGGTACAAATGGATTGCCATAAACCATTTAACGATTTTGGTATTTCGATGAGTTTAAGTTTTCCGTTATTATTGATGTAGAGTTTTGGTGCATCCCATTCTGTAGAGATTAATAGGTCCTTAACATTATCTCCATTAATATCTTTCCAGAATGCAGAAGTAACTTTTGATGATAATTCGAAATTTGAATCTATTGAGAAATTTCCTTTTCCGTCGTTAACCAATAAATTAGATGATACCCGTTTGCCATAGTCATTGGCATCAGCAAGATTACCCACAAATAGATCAATGTCGCCATCACTATCGTAGTCTAAAGCGTTTATTGTTGTTGTTACTAATGGGTTAACTGGGATTTGATTTTCTGATTTTGTAAAAACCCCTTTTTCATTTATATATAATCGATCCTCTAGATAGATTTTATTTTTAGATTCATTAATACCAGATGCAACGTAGAGATCTATATCACCATCATTATCTGCATCAAAAAACACAGCGTCATTATCTTCGTATACTATATCATCTTCAAAAACTGGTTGACTAGAGCGTGTAAATTTAGATCCGGAATTAAGATAAAGTTTTGAAGCTTCACCAGAACTGTTTCCTATAAAAATATCTTCAAAACCATTACCATCAAAATCTGCTTTAGCTAGAGCTGGACCAAATGTTGAAATCTTATATGGAATTAACTTTTCTTCAACAAAGTCATTGTAATTGTCTTCTTTGTGCGTAAAGTCAATAAGATTTTCTTTTTTAAATGTAGACTTTGAATCTAATAGGTAGTTATAATTATAGCTTTCATTCTTAGAGGCATAACGAATCACTAAGTTTTTATTAACCTCAGGATTAATGATAGTTTGATACTCATTATTTGGCCATATAATTTGAATTGAATCAATAGAAGAGGCTTCATTTAAACCAAAATGTAAATTACTATCTAAGGATGATAAGAAGCCTCTAGATTTAAATAATTGTTTCAGCTGATGCTTACCATTATTGTATACAATTGCTTTTAGACCAATACCTTCTATATTTTGACCTTTATATTCAAAATCTAATGCTATATAATTTTTAGAACCATTTATTGTGTTTTCATATAATCCAGCGGTTTCTCCAAAATTATTAGTTACTATATCTAAGTCTCCATCACGATCTAAATCTATGTATATACTTCCATTGGAAAGATTAGGTTTATCTTCTATCCAAACACCAGTTTTACTTTTAAAATTTTTAGAATTTCCTTCAAAGATTTCGTTAGTAACTTTACCACTAGTCATTTCATTAATAGAGTTGAATAACCATTTTAAACCATCTTCTTGAGTTCGACCTTTAAAAGCACTAGACACATATTTTTTAAAATCTAATCCATTAGGACGCCTCAAAATACCATTAGAAATAAATAAATCTTGATGACCGTCGTTATTAAAGTCTGCAAATAATGGTGACCAACTCCAGTCTGTATCTGCAACTTTATTTAAAAAAGCGGTTTCTTCGAAATAGTCGCCAGAATTATTAAGTTGTAACATATTTCGAGAATACTGATCTTTGTAGCCTAACTTTTTAAGATGTACTTGCATATTAAACATGGCGTCATCTCCTTCAGTTTCTTTGAGTACACGCTCATTTTTAGGTAACATATCTAAGGTCATTAAATCTTGATAACCATCTCCATTAATATCAGTAGCATCACTTCCCATTGAAAATCTACTTATGGTTGAGAAGGCTTCTCCTAAACTTTCCTTAAACGTACCATCTTGGTTGTTAAGGTAATAGTAGTCATCTTCATGAAAATCATTACAAACATATATGTCATCCCAGCCATCATTATTAAAATCGGCAATTGAAGCACTTAAACCATAACCATTAACACCTCCAAAAATATTTGCTTTTTCACTGACGTCTGTAAATTTACCATTGCTATTATTGAGTAATACATCACCAACAAGAGGTGCACGTTTATAACGCAAATCTGCTCTACCATGAGAAAGTGTTGTGTGGACTGCGTGATTGACGATATATACATCTAAATCATCATCTTTATCATAATCAAAGAAGTAGGCTTGTGTTGAATAGCCTTCAAAATCAAGACCGTAATCTTTTGCCTTTTCAGTAAAAGTACCATCGCCATTATTGATAAAGAGTTCGTTATGTCCTGTGAAATCTAATAAGCCAGAAACTGCACATACGTAGATATCCATTAAACCGTCATTATTAATATCTACCATGGTAACACCAGTCTGCCAACTTGCTTCACCAGAAATATTTGCCTTTTCAGAGATATCTTCAAATTTTAAATCCCCTTTATTGATATATAATTTATTGTCTCCAGTATTAGATACAAAAAATAAATCTGGATAGCCATCATTATTAATATCACCAGATGCTACACCACCACCATTATAATAATAGATGTAGTTTATAATGCTATGTTCAGCATCTTCAGAGACAAGGTTAGCAAAATCAATCCCAGAATCCTTTTTAGATAATTGGTTGAGAAGAAATGTTGATTTGCTTGTCGGTTTTACTGTATCGTCAGAACAGGCCAGCAATAGAAATATTGCGACTATAGTAACGGTTGTTTTTTTCATTATTAAGCAGCGGTTAGTCAACTTAACAAAAATAATGATTTTTTAACAAATACTTAACACTTTGCCTTTTCTGAAAAACAAAATATTCATCAGAAGTAAGTTAGCTTATTTTGCATTAGTGAATGTCATAAAAAATTATGGATTTACCTTGATGGATTTTTTGATGCATAAAAGCCCAATAAAAGTAATGACTCCATTTAAAGGTAGAATTTCCCAATGAAATTGATAAGCACCAATTATTGATTCTGGTAAAGATGTAATTGAAAAAGTTAAAAGAATAGATACTAAGCCTACAATCCAAGCGTAATTATCTTTTATTTGATATTTGGTTAAAATTCCAAAAGCAAATAAACCTAGCAAAGGACCATAAGTAAATGTTGCAAATTTGAACAGGTTGCTTACTACATTACCTTCAAGCATATTAAAGATAATAACAACTATGATTAACAAAATTGAAACACCAATATGTACTTTTTTTCTTAAAGGTTTTTGCTCCTCTACAGGTTTGTTTTCAATATTTAAAAAATCAACACTAAAAGATGTTGTTAAGGAGGTTAATGCACTATCAGCGCTAGAATAGGCTGCAGCAATTAATCCAATAATAAAGGTAATGGCTAATGCTGAACCTAAGCCTTGATTCATAGCTATTTCAGGAAACAACAAATCTGTTCTTGTTTTACTATCTAACACAGGAATACTGAGATTAAATTTCTCAGCGTAGATGAATAATAAAGCTCCTAAAGACAAAAATATAAAGTTGACAAAGACTAGTAATGTAGCCATACTAAATATATTTTTCTTAGCTTCTTTTTGGTTTTTACAGGTTAAGTTTTTTTGCATCATATCTTGGTCTAATCCTGTCATAGCAATAGCGATGAAAATACCACCAATAAAATATTTCCAAAAATAAGTTACTGCATTAGGATCATCAAAGAAGAAAATTTGCCCTTTTGTTTTAAATTCTGAAGAACTCAAAAACTCAAAATAGGACCAATCTAATTTATTGTTTATTAAAACTATTGTTACAATTACAGAAGTGAGCATGGCAAGCGTTTGTAATGTGTCTGTCCATACAATAGTTTTTATGCCACCTCTATTCGTGTATAACCAAATCAATAAGATAGAAATAACTACGGTGAGCCAAAATGGAACGCCGAGTTGTTCAAAAACAATATACTGCATCGCAAGTGCGACCAAAAATAATCTAAATGAAGCACCAGTAACTCGAGACAATAAAAAGAAAAAAGCACCAGTTTTATAACTCACTTTACCAAAACGTTGTTCTAAATATTGGTATATAGAAGTCACATTTAACTTATAATAAATAGGGATTAAAACGGCTAGAATAAATATGTAACCTATAAAAAAACCAAATACGCCTTGCATATAAGCAAATTGTTGCCCACCAATCATTCCAGGTACAGATATAAAGGTAACACCAGAAAGTGATGCTCCTATCATCCCAAAGGCCACTATATACCAGGGGGATTGTCTTTTTGCCTTAAAGAATACATCGTTACTGTCATCTTTACCAGTGAAGTAAGAAATCAGTATAAGAACACTGAAATAAGCGACAATGAGTATGAGTATCGATGTAGGTGTCATATAAATGAGATTTATTAATAAAATTTTATGAAAAATAGTATTTTTGGTAAAAAAAGAAGCTAAAATTTAAATTATTATGAAAAAGATTTATCTAGCACTATTGTTTTTTGCGTTTTTAATGAATTCTTGGTCTCAAGAATACAGACAAATGATTGCAAAAGGCACTTATTCAGTACAAGAAATTCAAGCAGAAGCAGAAGCTTATTTTGACCAAGTTGGTCGAGAGAGAGGAAAAGGCTATAAACCCTATAAACGTTGGGAAGCTATGGCTAAGTTAATGATGGATGAAAACGGATTACTAAAATCCCCTGAGTATTATTTCAATCAATTAGAAGCATATAATAGCTATCAGAATGAAAACTCAAATTCCTTTGCTAGAACAACCGTTGGTAATTGGGAAGATTTAGGACCAACATCTTGGACAGCAGCTCCTAATGGTTATAATCCCGGAGTAGGACGAATTTCTGCACTAGATGTTGAAACTTCAAATACTAATCATATGATTGTTGGAAGCCCAACTGGTGGAGTTTGGAGAACCACTGATGGCGGAGCTAATTGGACAATACTAACTGATAATATGTCTAACTTAAGAGTTAGGTCATTAACCATTCATCCAACACAACCTTCAATCTATTATTGGGGAAGTACTAGTGGAATTATTTTTAGATCATTAGATTCTGGCGCTACATGGAATGTTTTAGGAGATATTGGAGGCGGTAGCGTAAATAAAATCATAATAGATCCATCAGCTACTACTAAACTATATTGTAGTTCTGAAGGTGGTGGTATTTTTAAATCTACCAATGGGGGTTTTACGTGGTCAAGTATTCATGGAAGTGCAACTAATGGTTATGATGTTGAATTTAAACCAGGCGACCCTAGCGTTATTTATGCTTCTGGGAATTCTTTTTTTAGATCTGATGATGGTGGAACTACGTTTTCTAATTTGGGTGGTTTTTTTAGTTCTGGTCCAAAAATGATTGGAGTAGCAACGGGTTCTACAGATGTAAACGATCAGTCAGTTGTATATGTTGTAGAATCTTCAGGTGGTATTTTTAATCAAGTATATAAATCGACAAACAGCGGTTCGTTTTTTGCTGCTGTAAATACGGAGTCAAAAAATTATTTTGGATATGAATCAGATGGTAGTGATAATTTAGGGCAAGCACCTAGAGATATGGATATTGTCGTTAGCTCTTCTGATGCAGACGATGTTTTTATTGCAGGAATCAATACTTGGTATTCTAATAATGGAGGTGCTACGTTTGCGATAACCTCACAATGGATTCCTGGTGTTGCTACCAGTCAGAATATTGGATATTGCCATGCAGATGTTGATATTTTAAGATATATCAATGGGGAATTATATGTTGGTAGTGATGGTGGAGTTTATAAAGCGGCTAATCCTACTAACATTACTAGTAGTTATTATACGGATCTTACTGATGGTATAAGTAATAGACAATTTTATAGAATTGGTGTGAGTCAAACTAATCCTGTTGTTGTTGCTGGTGGATCACAAGATAATGGTAGCTCTGTATTAAGAGCTGATGGTCAATGGTATGAATGGTGGGGAGCTGATGGTGGTGAATCTTTAGTGGATAAGAATGATTCTAATACAATATATGGTTCAACTCAATTTGGTTCTTTTGTTAAAAGTGTTAATGCTGGAGAAAATCTATTTGGTGTTACTGCACCAGAAGGTAAAGGCGGACAGAATAATTGGAACTTTTTCTCAACACCTTTTGAGCAAGATCCAATAGTTCAAAACACCGTGTATGTAGCTTTTGATGAGGTATATAAGTCGTTAGATGGTGGAGCAAGTTGGAATTCAATATCCCCAAATTTTATTTTTAATATTGATGCCTTAAAAATTGCACCTTCTGATAATGATTATTTATATGTTGCTATTGGTGGAGCTTTTTGGGGATCTATTAATGGTGGAACAACATGGACAGAGGCAACTAGCTATCCTGGAGGTGGTATCAACTCTATAGCTGTACATCCAACAAATCCGGCTAAAGTTGCGGTAACCTCTAGTTTTGGAGATAAAGTTTATATTACAAACGATTCTGGAGCTACTTGGATTCCTTATGGTTTTGATTTGCCTTCTGGATTCACATCACTTACAGTAGTTTGGGATGATAATTCAGACAATGGCTTGTATCTAGGTATGAATTATGGAGTTTATTATACAGACGACACTATAGTAGATGCTTGGATACCATTTAATAACAACTTACCGAATGTTATTATTTATGAACTGGAAATCAATTACGCTACAAATAAAATATATGCAGGTACGCATGGTAGAGGTTTATGGTCTTCAGACACTTACGATTCATCTTTAAGCACTGAAGATTTTGAGTTAAATGACATTGTATTATTTCCAAACCCTGCTCAAAATGAAATTAATATTAAATGGAGCAAACCAGACGATGTTATAGTTAGGATATATAATACATTAGGTAAATTGGTGTATTATGATAAAAATGTAAGTTTGTTAAATGGACATAAAATAGATGTATCTTCTTTTAATTCAGGATTATATTATGTAAAAATGAATAGCATTAAAGGTGAGATTACTAAAAAATTGATTTTAAAATAATAACACTATATAATGTTAAAAAGTCCGATTGTAATTCAGTTATAATCGGATTTTTTATATCTAAAAATCTGTACCTTCGTAGCTATGGAATTTTCATCAAAACTCTTAGAGAATGCAGTTAACGAAATGTCACAATTGCCAGGTATTGGTAAGCGCACAGCATTACGTTTAGTTCTGCATCTACTGAGACAACCAGAGAATCAGACGTTTCTATTATCTGATGCTTTGTCTAAGGTGAGAGCCGAGATTAATTTTTGTAAATCTTGCCATAATATAAGTGATAAAGTTCTATGTGAGATTTGTGAAAATCCAAACAGAAATGAAGAATTAGTTTGTGTGGTTGAAGATATTAGAGATGTAATGGCAGTTGAAAACACAAGCTCGTTCAAAGGATTGTATCATGTGTTAGGAGGAAAGATATCTCCAATGGATGGCATTGGTCCGCAAGATTTAAATATTAATTCTTTAGTTGAAAAAGTGAGGTTAGGGAAAGTAAAAGAATTGATTTTTGCAATGAGCCCAACCATGGAAGGAGACACAACTAACTTTTATATTTTTAGACAAATACAAGACTATAATGTGACCATGTCTACTATAGCAAGAGGTGTTGCCGCTGGAAACGAATTAGAGTATACAGACGAAATAACTTTAGGTCGAAGTATTATTGACCGTGTGCCTTTTGAAGCCTCATTAAAATCTTAAATAGTTCTGAAGCTATCCGTAATCATATTAAACTATAATGTTCGCTATTTTTTAGAATTATGTCTAAAAAGTGCAGAAGGTGCTATTAAAAATATTGAAGCAGAAATTATAGTTGTAGATAATAATTCGCCAGATGATAGTTGTGCTATGGTAAAACAATTATTTCCAACTGTACAATTGATAGAAAATAAAGAGAATTTAGGATTCTCTAAAGGGAATAATATTGGCGTTACAGAGGCAAAAGGCGAGTATATATGTATACTTAATCCAGATACAGTTGTAGCAGAAGATACGTTTAACAAATTAATTGAATTTGCTGGTGAACAGCAAAACCTTGGAATTGTTGGGTGTCAACTTATAGATGGTAAGGGTAAGTTTCTTCCTGAAAGCAAACGTAATATTCCAAAACCTGAAATTGCATTAAAGAAACTTTTAGGCAATGATAAAGCCTATTATGCTAATCAGTTAAAAGTCGATGCTATTGGTGAAGTTAAAGTACTTGTAGGCGCTTTTATGCTAATTAAAAGAGATGTATATAATGTAGTTGGTGGATTTGATGAGGATTACTTTATGTATGGTGAGGATATCGATTTATCATATAAAATTTTGAAAGCAGGTTATAATAACATGTATTATGGAAAAGCTACCGTTGTACATTTTAAAGGTGAAAGTACGTTAAGAGATGCTAATTACGCCAAACGTTTTTATGGTGCTATGCAGATTTTTTACAAAAAACATTTTAAGCAGAATATTTTATTTAATGCAATAGTTTGGTTAGCTATTAAGTCAGCGTATAAACTTAGAAAGAGCTCTAACCCAACTAAAGTGACATCTCGGAATATATTGATATACTCAAATGAAATAGAGGAATCCTTAAAGCAACAACTATCGCAACCTATAGCTATTAGAGCAGAAATTAAAAATAATATACCAAACAACACTTTAGTTATTTACGATTTAGACATACTGAAAACTCAAGATGTTATAGAGGATATGAAGAAAAAATCCAAGCAAGAGAATATGGTCTTTAGATTTCTTCCAAAAAACAGTAAATTTATCCTCGGAAGTGATAGTGCAATAAATAGAGGTGAAGTGGTAAATTTCTAATCGACGTATTAATTGAATTAAAATCAATAAAATATCTGTTTTTTTATTAATTTTGCATCAAATACTAAAATTAAGACCTTCAAATTATAGATATGGCAAAGTTTGAACTTAAGTTACCTAAAATGGGAGAGAGTGTTGCAGAAGCAACTATAACCTCATGGCTTAAAGAAGTTGGTGATACTATTGAAGCAGATGAAGCAGTTTTAGAAATTGCAACAGACAAAGTAGACAGTGAAGTGCCAAGTGAAGTTGATGGTGTATTGGTTGAAAAACTCTTTAATGTAGATGATGTTGTACAAGTAGGACAAACAATTGCTGTTATAGAAATTGAAGGAGGCGATACTGTTGAGATCAAAGCTCCAGAAGTAGAATTTATTGCAGAGCCCGAAGCTCCAAAAGCTGTAGTAGAAGTGGTTCAAACAGTTGTAGCTGCAAAAGCTGTAGTGGAGCCCGTCGTGTCTTCTGAAGATCGTTTCTACTCTCCATTGGTTAAAAATATAGCCAAAGCTGAAGGTATTACGCAATCAGAACTAGATACTATTCCTGGTACAGGTAAAGATGGTCGTGTAACTAAAAACGATATAAAATCATATATAGAGTCTCGTGGATCTGCACCAGTTGTAGCTCCAAAAACAGAAGCAGTTGTTGAGCAAAAAGTTGAAACTGTTCCGCCACCAATGAAGACTGTTGAAAAACCAGTAGCTACTCCAGTAGTTGCATCAGGTGATGATGAAATTATCGAGATGACCAGAATGGGGAAACTCATTTCTAAACATATGGTAGATTCTGTACAAACTTCTGCACATGTGCAATCTTTTATAGAAGCAGATGTAACTAATATTTGGAACTGGAGAAACAAGCACAAAGAAGACTTTAAAAAACGTGAAGGAGAAAACCTAACCTTCACTCCAATATTTATGGAAGCTGTAGCAAGAGCATTGCGCGATTTCCCAATGATGAATATTTCTTTGCAAGGGGATTCTATAGTTAAAAAGAAGCATATCAATTTAGGCATGGCTGCAGCTTTAGCAGATGGAAACTTAATAGTGCCAGTTATTAAAGATGCAGATCAGTTAAACCTTTTTGGTATGGCTAAAAAGGTAAATGACTTAGCTAATAGAGCACGTTTAGGACAATTAAACCCAGATGATATACAAGGTGGAACATATACAGTGACTAATGTAGGTACATTTGGTAGTATAATGGGAACTCCAATAATTAACCAACCTCAAGTAGGAATTTTAGCTTTAGGAGCGATTAGAAAAGTACCTGCAGTAATTGAAACACTAGAAGGTGATTTTATTGGTGTTCGTTATAGAATGTTTTTATCACATTCTTATGATCATAGAGTGGTTAATGGAGCACTTGGTGGACAATTTGTAAAAGCAGTTAAAGATTATTTAGAGGCTTGGGATTCTAACAGAGAAATATAATTCCTTTAAATAAGAATTATATACTAGAAAAGAAAAGAACAGTTTTTGACTGTCCTTTTTTATGGTTTCTTAAGAATTTGTTGGACATTTTAGGTTAAAATTTCTTGTTTTGATTTAGAATAGTACAAAATAAGTACGAAGTTTCACATTTTGTTTTCTTGTTTAACTTAACTATTTATTTACTGCTGACTTTTTTAATATTTCAGTTAGTTTTTCTAGTGTTATAATTAATTTTTTTATTTCCATATAACCAAAACCTAATCTAAAAAAACGTTTAATTTCACCGAACCATTCTCCGTTTGCTATTTGAATTCCGGCTTGTTTTGATAAAGCATAAAATTTTTCTATTTGTTGATGGTCAAATTTTGTTTCTTTCAATTTTATACAACAAAGTGCATCAGCACTTGGTTCATGCCAGTTTATATATTGTGTGTTTAATTCAATCCATTTTTTTTGTGAGTTCTAAGCCTTTTGCTGCATGTATTCTTCTTGCTTTAAATAGTTCAGATTCTTTCTTTAAAACTTGTATAGCAACATATTCATCTAAAACAGAATTAGAGATTACTACATTTATTTTTGCTGTACTTACCTGTTCTATAAAATCAGCATCACTTGAATATAACCATCCAATTCTTAAGCCTGGAGTTCCGTGAGATTTTGATAGCGATGAAACTGTTATTATGTTATCCTTTAATCCTGCAAATGTTGGTATAACCTTGTTATTTCCATAAGTAGCTTCTCGATAGGTTTCATCAATCAATAATCTACAGTTTGGATACTCATTGTTTAAACGAATTGAAATTCTTTCAACTTGTTCTAAACTAAGTGTTGTTCCTGTTCGATTGAATGGTGAGACTAATAGTATTAGCTTCGTTTTTTCAGTGATGATTTTAAATAATTCTTGTTCGTTTAATTGATATTTTTCGCCAAAAGATAGTTTTAGTAATTTCTTTTTGAAACCTAGACCTTCTATCAAGTCCATTGTTGGTGGAAAATTTGGTTGTACCATGACGATTTCATCTCTAATATCGCATAAGCATAGCATAGCTAAATAGTTTGCAAATGCAGCACCATTTGTTATGACAATATTCTTTTTTTCTACGTTTAATTTCTTACTAATTAATTTCCGTAACTCCTCATTTCCTTTAGAAGTTCCATATTCTAATTTTAGTTTTTTTAAGCCTTGACTAAAAGGTTCATCCCAAATTTCTTCTAATATTAAATCTTTATTTGTGCTTTCTGCTAAATTTAGTTCTAGCCTTTCATCTAATAGATCAACTATGTCCTTTAATGGGAATTTCATTTTTTGTTTTAGAATATTATAATTATTTAAATAGTTGTTTTAGTTGGCTCTTTATGCTCATTGTAATAATCTAAAACATGCTTTGGAATTTCCATTTTTTGTGGTAGCCCTTCATCAGGAATAGGATACTCAGCTATTTGTTTTAGGGGTACTAAGCCAGCCCAAACATCTAAATCGTAATCTTCTGGTTCGTCACCAACACCAACATCTCTAATTTTTGCAGAAGCGGTTTCAATTGTCATTTCTACAACCATCGTTCTGTCTAGTTCTTTTTGGTGCATTGGTCTTATACCATCCCAACGTCCTTTCATCATATGTTCCATAAAGCAAAAAAGAGCTTCGTCTTTTTCTTTAGTGTCTTCGAGATTTTTAACACTGCCAAATAAAGTAGCTGAGCGATAATTTACAGAATGATGTAAGCCTGAACGTGCTAATACTAATGCGTCTAAATGCATAATTGTCATGCTCATTTCTTTTGCTTTTAATAAAGCTAGTAACATTCTATTAGCTTGTGAGCCATGTAAATATATTTTATTGTCTTTTCTTCCGTATGCCATAGGTAATGTTATTGCTCTGCCTTTATAGACATAACTTACATAACCAATAAAACCAGCATCAAGGATGGTGTTTATCTTTTCAACATCATAAGTCGCTCTATTTTTTCCGCGTTTAACTCTGTTTAATTTTGATTTTGAATAGTCTTGCATGCTTATATTTTTTTTGAAAAGACAATATTTTCATATGCTTTTCCACTGACAATAAAGTTTATATCTCCAACGTTCTTAAATTCATTTTTTTCATAGAATCGTATAGCTCTGCTATTTTTTATATAAACGGTAAGCCATATAGTATCTAACAATAATTTTTTGGCTTCCTCTTCAACAAAATGTAAAAGTTGTTTCCCAATTTTTAAGGGTATAAAGTCATTTAGGATGAAAATTCGTTCTAATCGACAATTGTTTTGCGAGACAACGCTTTCGTTTTCAGCATTTAGGATTAACTTCGCATAACCAACAGGTAAGTCATTTACATAAACAATATAAAAGATTTGCTTGGGATTGTTTATATCCTGTGTCGTTTTTGAGACTGAAAAATTCTTGTTTAGGTATTTTAATAGGTCGTTTTTATCCTCTATATAGTGACCATGGGATTCTGCCCATGTTAGTCTGGCCAAAAGAGCTAGAACATCTATATCCGCTTCTTGAGCTTGTTTTATTTTAATCATTACTATTCTTATTAATTCGTAATCTTCTTATATGATATCCATGAAGAAATACAGCAATTGTACAGCCTACAATTATTGGAGTAGCAGTAATTAATAGACCATATAATATGTAACCTAAATTTGCAATTAGTGAAATTAGGCGTAGTTTATATTCACCTTTGGTGGACATTGAATATAAATTGATTACTAATGCTGCGTAACCAATACTATCAATTAAAATTGGACTCATATATTATCTTTTTTCTGGTTGAATATTTTTAAATCGTTCTGAATTTTGTTTTGCTTTTTCTAAATCTTTTGGTTTGAATACTCGCTTTGTTGAAGCGGGATAATTCTCAATCTCTTTTTTTGGTCTAATAGGACGTTTAACAATGTTTCCACTGCAACTTGGACATACATTTTCAAAGATTTCTATTGCACATGCTCTACAATATGTACATTCATATGAGCAAATCATAGCTTCAGTTGATGTGTTTGGTAAGTCTTTGTTACAATGTTCACAATTGGGTCTTATGTCTAACATGTTAGAGGTATTTGTTTTTTATGACTTCCATATGCCATATATCATGACCTATAATTGTGAAAGCTGCAGCTCTTGCAGATATTACACCTCTATTAGAATACCCAATAAATGACAGATCCTCATCCGTTAAATTCTTTAGCAATGAAATTGAATGATTACGATTTACTGTAAACTCATTTAATAAATTTTCTATTGATTTATCATTAGCTTTTGATGGTTTAATGTATATGTTATGGTCATAACCAGCTAAAGCAGTTTTATCTCGCCTTGCAATTCTAAAGCATCGATATATAAAAATACGTTCAGTATCTATTAAGTGTTGTAGTATTTCTTTTACACTCCATTTTTTTGACTCATAACGGTAAGTCAATTTTTCTTTAGGAATAGATTTAAAGAAATCAATTAGTGTGTTTTGACCTATTACAAAGCCTTTTTTCAACTCAGTATCGTTAGGTAACTTATAGATATATCTAAAATAGTAGTTATCAAACTCTAAGGGATTTAAATCTAGTTTTGTCATTTTTTTACTTTTCTATTTCAAAAATAGTATATTTATGGACTATCGTTATAATCCAGAATAAATATATTAAGTAGTCCAGATGTTTCCATTTAAAACTAGTATTCAATTTGATAGAAAATGCAATCAGGCATTATACTTGCAATTATCAAATCAAATTATTCAACTCATAAAGGATCAAACACTCGCTCCTAATACTAAACTTCCTGGCAGCAGAACTTTAGCTGAGCAATTAAATGTTCATAGAAAAATAATTGTTGCATGCTATGAAGAATTGTTACAGCAAGGTTGGATAGAGAGTATTCCTAAAAAAGGAACTTTTGTACTTCGAAATTTACCATTACTAGATCAGGAAAAACTTGAGAATAGTGTGACTTTTGACATGAAAAAAAACACAGGCTTTACTTTTTACAAGACGAGTGTTTTACGTGAAAGAATTCCAAAAAAGAAAAATGACTTTATGTACTTAAATGATGGTGTTTCTGATGGACGGCTAACACCTATAAATGAAATTGCAAGAACTTATAGAAGAATTAGTGCTAAAAAAAATGTGTTTGAGCATTTGTCTTATGGTTCCACTTATGGAAATGATACGTTACGAGATGTTTTGGTTGATTATTTGAATACAACCAGAGGTTTACATATTACTAAAGAAAATGTGTTAATTACTCGTGGTAGTCAAATGGGAAATTGGCTATCCTCTCAATTATTACTTCGAAAAAATGATATTGTTGTTGTTGGAAACACTAATTATGATTCTGCGGATTCTACGTTTTTAAATCAACAAGCAAAATTAGAACGTGTTTTGGTTGATGATAATGGTCTTGTAACAGATGAAATTGAAAAGTTGTGTAAACGACAACAAATAGAGGCAGTATATGTGACATCACACCACCATCACCCAACAACAGTTACACTTTCAGCTAAGAGGAGAATTCATCTTTTAAACCTTGCGAAGCAGTATAATTTTGCTATTATAGAAGATGATTATGATTACGATTTTAATTATAATCACGCTCCAATTTTACCATTAGCAAGCCACGATACAAACGGAAATGTAGTATATATTGGTTCGATTTGTAAAACAGTTGCTCCAGTTTTTAGAATAGGTTATTTAATAGCTTCAAAAGAATTTGTTGATGAGTCTTCTAAATTAAGAGGTATTGTAGATCGACAAGGGGATGCTTTGTTAGAGTTGACATTTGCAGATTTTATAAAATCAGGAGATTTAGATAGACATATTCGCAAAGTGATGAAAATTTACAAGCAACGACGCGATTTATTTTGCAAGCTTTTAAAAGATGAATTAAATGATGTTTTTCAATTTGAAATTCCAAAAGGTGGTTTAGCCGTTTGGGCGAAACTGAATTCAAATTATTCTTGGAAAACGCTTTCAGAAGTAGCAAAAATATATAAATTAGATATTGGTGAATGGCAGCGTTATGACAATGCTAAACTAAAACACAATTGTATAAGAATTGGTTTTGCTTCAAATAATGAAGAAGAAATATATGAGTTGATAAATAGATTAAAGAAAACAATGGGTGAAGTTGTAAGGAAAAACACGTTAAATAGTGTTAGTTAATTTATTTAACTTATAAAATGAAAACACAGTACGAATACAGTGTTTTCATTTTATGAGTTTAATTGACTGTAAGCTAAAAAAATAAAGCTTGTGGTGTTGATATATTGAAAGAGATTAATCTAGTACTTCACAATAAAATCCTCTGAATTTTACCATAGAAATGACCTCTTCTTCATTTAGATCTCTATATGATTCAATTCTTAAAACTTTGTCAATATCTTCAAGATCTATAGACCACCTTATTATATTGAGATTTGAGTTTAATAATTGCTTTATAATAAAGAGTTCTTGTTTAGTTTTAATATTTGTTTTAAAAACATGAATTTTTAAAGCATTTTTATGACTTTGGTAAAAAGGACTAATCATTAGTTTCTTCTTTAGTAGTTATACGATTTACATAAGCTTCATATGCATTGTTTCCTTCTTCTTTCCAAAAATCATCGTAATGTTTCCATTTTGAGAATTCTCCTTTGGATTCGATTTTGCAATTAGATTTTTTGGAGTGTTTTTTCTCTTTGCCTCCACAACCTCCACAACCTCCTAATAAAATTTTAAATAGTATGAAAACACCTACTGCTTGCCAGTACGTAAGTGTAGTGAGGCCAAATATCATTGGCATTAACCAATTCCATAGCCACATAATAACGAAGCCAAACAATATGGCTAATCCCGTTATAAAAATGATACCAAATATTATCATTCCGGCAATTTCTCCAGGAGATTTACCTCTCATTTTGTGTTTATAGTAATTTGACATAGTCTTTATGTTTTAAATAATTCTTGTTTTGATTTTAAGTTTTTGTATAAGAGCGAAATAGCTCTATGTCTTATAGACATTAATGTGCCAATTGGGATACCTGTTTCTAGTTCTACCTCTTTATATGTAGAACCTTCAAAGTCTATAGCTATTATAATATCTCTATAATTTGGCTTAAGGTTTATTATTGCTCCTTTTAATTCCTGCTTCATTTGTTCAGGGTATAAATCTGATGGCGCTTCATAAATTATGTTAGCAAACTCAATTAATTTAGCTTCATTTTGCGATTCATAATCAACCTTATTTTTTTTGGAAGCCCTCATAACATCTATAATCTTGTTTTTAATAGCACGATACACAAACCCAGCTACATTATTAATTGGTGAATACCTATCTGCACTAGTAAATAATTTTAGAGCTACATCTTGAATTATATCTTCTGCATCTTTATTGACGCTAGCTTTAAGATTTGATCTCACATAATATTTAAGAGAAGTATATTCCTCGCTAAAAAATGTGTTTAACTTTTTGCTATTTTCTGATTGGTTCATTTAAAAGTGCTTTTTGCAGCTCTCAATTATAAAGACGTAACTTTTTAAATCTATTGCATTTTTTTTCTTACTAATTAATGACGAAGTAGAAATGAATATGTTTCAGAATTTCATTTTAAAAGTCAAGTCAGCTTTTTCATTCCACATAATGCTATTCTATTTATTCTAGTTATCTTTGATTAACAAAATAGAAGCAATGCAACTCAACCTTAACAAGCCTATCTGTTTTTTCGATTTAGAAACCACAGGTATTAATATTTCTAAAGACAGAATCGTAGAAATTTCTATCCTTAAAGTTTATCCAGATGGTAAGGAGGAAACTAAAACTTGGGTTGTAAATCCCGAAATGCCAATTCCGGCAGAAGTTACTGCAATTCATGGAATCTCTGATGCAGACGTAATAGGTAAACCGACATTTAAAGAGCTATCTAAAGAGATTTATAATCTTATAAAGGATTCTGATTTAGGAGGTTTCAACTCTAATCGTTTTGATATCCCTTTATTAGCTGAAGAGATGCTTAGAGCTGATGTCGATTTTGACATGAAAGGAAGACTATCTGTAGATGTACAAACGATTTTTCACAAAATGGAACAACGTACACTAAGTGCAGCTTATAAGGTTTATTGTGATAAAAATCTTGAAGATGCACATAGTGCAGAAGCAGATACCAAAGCAACTTATGAAGTGCTCAAAGCTCAATTAGATAAATATGATACCTTAGAAAACGACACCAAATTTTTAGCTGAGTTTAGTACTCGTAAAAAGTTTGCAGACTTTGCTGGATTTATAATATTCAATAAAAATGGTGAAGAATGTTTTTCTTTCGGAAAACATAAAGGAAAACGAGTAGTAGACGTTTTAGAAAATGAGGGTGGCTATTTTGGATGGTTGCTCAATGCAGATTTCCCACTCTATACTAAAAAAGTGTTAACTGCGATTAAATTACGTCAGTTTAATAATAAATTGAGCTAACGGTTTATCCCAATATTTTATAGTCAATAAATGAAACTTATTTGTATTGGTCGTAACTACACAGACCACATAAAAGAATTAGAAAACGAGAAACCAAAAGATCCTGTTGTGTTTTTAAAACCAGATACAGCGATTTTATTGAAAAAACAACCGTTTTTTATCCCAGATTTTTCAGATGATGTACATCACGAAGTCGAAGTTTTGGTGAAAATTAAAAAAGTAGGGAAGCATATTGATAAAAAATTTGCGCATAAATATTACGACGAAATCGGACTTGGAATTGATTTCACTGCTCGCGATCTTCAAGCCCAATTAAAAGCCAAAGGTTTGCCTTGGGAAAAAGCTAAGTCCTTTGATGGTGCTGCTGTAATTGGGAAGTGGTTACCAAAGACTAATTTCGAAAATATAGATAATATTGACTTTAGTTTAGTGAGGAATGATGAAATAGTTCAACAAGGAAATACAAAACTAATGCTTTGGAAAATTGACGAACTTATAGAATATGTGTCAAAATATTTTACTTTAAAAATTGGAGACATTATCTTTACAGGAACACCTGCAGGAGTTGGTAAGGTTTTTGCAGAAGATCGATTAATAGGATATATTGAAAACGAAGAATTGTTTTCTATTAAAATTAAATAAATGCCACAACATTACAAATTAGATCGCGTACGCGAAATGGCTGATAATGACGAAGATTTTGTCGCAGCACTAGCAGCAGCTTTTATAGAAGAAGTACCAGAAGATGCAGAACGTTTAAGAAAATCTGTACCGGAAGGGGATTTTTATGAAACTTATCAAGCTGCTCACAAAATGAAGCCTACAATAGATTTATTCGAATTAGGCGTATTGGATAAATTAATTGAAGTACAAGATTGGGGAAAGTTTGAACAGTCGGATAATAATATAGAAGCCCAACTACAAATTGTACTAAGCGCAGTAGAAAGCGCTACAAACGAAATTAAAGCCGATTTCGGGTTATAGAATGCAAGCAGAGATTATTACTATTGGCGATGAGATTCTCATCGGTCAGGTTGTTGATACCAATTCCGCTTTTTTAGGTAAGGAATTTAATAAAATTGGTATTTCTATTTATCAAATTACTTCTATTCAAGATGATAAAGCTCATATTTTAAAAGCGCTTAAAGAAGCTGAGGAAAATGCTGATTTCATTATTGTTACTGGTGGCTTAGGGCCAACTAAAGACGATATTACCAAACATACTATTTGCGAATATTTTAATGATACTTTAGTTGAAAACAAGGCTGTCTTGTCGCATGTAGAAAATTTATTTAAGACCTATATTAAGCGACCAATGTCTGACATTAATAAACAACAAGCTTTAGTACCTTCTATGGCAGATGTATTAATGAATGAGTATGGTACAGCACCAGGAATGTGGTTAGAAAAAAATGGAAAAGTGTTTGTGTCTCTTCCTGGTGTACCTTATGAAATGAAATCGTTGATTTCTACTAAAGTTATACCTAAGTTAAGAGCCAAGTTTAAGTTTCCATTTATTAGACATAAAACACTTTTAACAAATGGTTTGGGTGAGAGCGCATTAGCTGAGCGTATTGAGCAATGGGAAGATAATCTACCAGAATTTATAAAATTAGCATATTTGCCTAGATTAGGACGTGTAAGACTTCGATTATCTGGTAAAGCAATGGATAAGGAAGTTGTAGACGCAGAGATAGAAAAACAGGTAGAATTGGTATTACCTCAGATTCAAGATATTTTTGTTGGATTTGAAGATGATAAATCTATAGAAGCTATCCTAGGAGCTCAACTTACAGAATTAGGAAAGACTTTATCAATAGCAGAGAGTTGTACAGGTGGAAGAATTGCCCAAGCATTTACAGCAAATGCAGGAGCATCAAAATACTTTAAAGGTAGCATAGTCAGTTATGCTACAGAATCTAAAGTTAATATACTCAATGTTGCTAAAGCCGATATTTCATCGCATTCTGTTGTGAGTAAAGAAGTAGTAGAATCGATGGCAAAAAATGTGAGGACGTTATTCAATTCAGATTATGGATTAAGTACTACTGGTAATGCTGGTCCATCAAAAGGAGAATCTGATGCTGAGGTTGGAACTGTTTGGATTGCCATTGCAGCAAAGAATAATGTGTATTCAGAGGTTTTTAATTTTAGTAACCATCGTGAAAAAATAATTATGAAGGCAACAAATAAAGCCTTTGAAATGCTTCAAAAAGAAATTAAAAAAAAGTAGAAATATATTTTTGCTAAACATCAAAGTTTTACTAAATTTGCACCCTGTTTAAAATATCCATGTTATGGATTCTGAATAAACAGGAAGAATTAATAGACCTAAAGAAAGAATACAATGTCAAGAGTTTGTGAACTTACTGGGAAAAAAGCAATGGTTGGGAACAATGTTTCTCACGCAATGAATAAAACAAAGCGCAAGTTTAATGCTAATTTAGTAAAGAAGCGTTTTTTCATTCCTGAAGAAGATAAGTGGGTAACACTAAAAGTTTCTACAGCTGCATTAAAAACAATCAACAAGATTGGAATTAGTGCAATGTTAAAAGAAGCTAAAGCAAAAGGATTTTACAAATAATAGCATAGCGCTTAAGTCAATTTATCATGGCAAAAAAAGGAAATAGAATACAAGTAATCTTAGAGTGCACGGAGCACAAAGCTTCTGGTCAGCCAGGAACTTCTAGATATATTACAACAAAGAACAAAAAGAATACGCCAGATCGTATGGAGATTAAGAAATTTAATCCTATCCTTAAGCGTATGACAGTACATAAAGAAATTAAATAATTAATTAGAGATTTTCGTCAACGCGAAAATATCAAATAATCCGAAGGAATTATGGCAAAGAAATCAGTAGCATCTTTACAGACAGGATCGAAGCGTTTGACAAAGGCGATAAAAATGGTGAAATCACCAAAAACTGGGGCTTACATGTTCGTAGAATCAGTAATGGCACCAGAATTTGTCAATGACTTTTTAAACAAAAAATAAGCTGTAATTTTAATATAGCTTTACGGAACTGCTTTCATTTGAAAGCAGTTTTTTTATGGCTATATTTGAGCGTTTATGACAAGTTAGCAGTAACTTATTATAGGCAAGGTTGTTGCAATTAGCTAAGAAATAATAATTACATGAGTTTTTTTAAAAAAATCTTTTCTTCTGAGAAGAAGGAAACCCTAGATAAAGGTTTGGAGAAGTCTAAATCCTCTTTTTTCAATAAATTAAATAAAGCAGTAGCTGGTAAATCTAAAGTAGATGACGATGTTTTAGATAACCTTGAAGAAATTCTTGTGACTAGCGATGTTGGCGTAAATACCACACTTAAAGTGATTGAGCGCATTGAGGAGCGTGTAGCTAAAGATAAATACTTAGGGACTTCTGAATTAAATAAAATACTAAGAGAGGAAATAGCTGCATTACTTTCAGAGACCAAATCTGGTGAAGAGACAGAATATGTTATTCCAGAATTACCAAAGCAAAACGATGGTTCTAAAACACCATATGTTATTATGGTAGTTGGTGTTAATGGTGTAGGTAAAACAACGACTATAGGTAAGTTAGCATATCAGTTTAAAAAACAAGGTTTAAAAGTGGTTCTTGGTGCTGCAGATACTTTTAGAGCAGCTGCTATTGACCAATTACAAGTTTGGGCAGATCGCGTAGATGTACCAATGATACGACAAGAAATGGGATCAGATCCTGCTTCTGTGGCTTTCGATGCTTTGCAGTCTGGAGTTACTCAAGATGCTGATGTTATTATTATTGATACAGCAGGCCGTTTACACAATAAAGTCAACTTAATGAACGAGTTAACTAAAGTAAAACGTGTGATGCAAAAAGTGGTTGGAGATGCACCACATGATGTGTTATTAGTATTAGATGGTTCTACAGGACAAAATGCTTTTGAACAAGCTAAACAATTTACTGCAGCCACTGAGGTCACCTCTTTAGCAGTAACAAAGTTAGATGGAACTGCAAAAGGTGGAGTGGTGATTGGTATTTCTGACCAATTTCAAATCCCAGTAAAATATATTGGTGTAGGGGAAAGTATTGAAGATTTGCAAGTCTTTAATAAGTATGAGTTTGTGGATTCGTTTTTCAAGTAGAATTAAATTTTATAATGTGGTTTTCGTATTTTTATAAAAAATACTAACTTATGCCTCATATTCAATATCTTTTTGTTTTCCTTTTTATTTTTTCTTGTAAAAATTCTAAGTCTCGTGAGGCACGCGAACCTATTTCCCAGTCTGAAACAGTTGAAACTACGAAATCAGATGATTCTGGTTTAGATGCTATTTCAACCAAAGACTTTAGAGAGTTTAAAGTATTAGATTCTAAAAACTTAACAAAAACAGAAATTTGGAGTGGTATTAATCAGCAGCTAGCAGATTTTAATGATGCTGATTATAGTCGATTAAAACCATACATTCTAGAAAAAGATATAACCGAACTTCAAACTAATAGAACTACTAATAAATTTACCTATGAAGAGTTAACGAAGTTCTATTTATATCGTATTAGAAAGTTTGATAGAGAAAATCCGTTATCACTAAACTCGGTAATTGCTATTAATCCTAATGTTATTGAAGATGCTAGACTGAAAGATAGAGATTTTAGAAATAAAAAACTGAAGCATCCTATTTTCGGAATGCCTATCCTTTTAAAGGACAATGTTAATGCATCTGAAATGGCAACTACAGCCGGAGCAGTGGCATTAAAAAATAATTTTACACAAGATGCTTTTATTGTAAGTAAATTAAAATCTAAAGGTGCTTTAATTTTAGGTAAAGCAAACTTAAGTGAATGGGCTTATTTTTTCTGTGGAGATTGCCCAAGTGGTTATTCAGCCATTGGAGGACAAACCTTAAATCCTTACGGAAGACGAGTCATAGATACTGGTGGTTCAAGTTCAGGAAGTGGAGTATCTGTTTCTGCAAATTTTTGTGCGGCTTCAATAGGTAGTGAAACAGCTGGTTCTATTTTATCACCAGCAAGTCAGAATTCGGTTGTAGGTTTGAAGCCAACAATAGGATTGGTTAGTAGAAGTGGGATTGTTCCAATTTCTTCAACGTTAGATACCGCTGGACCAATTACTAGGACTGTAATAGATAACGCAATTGTTCTCGATGCTATTTATGGTTATGATAAATCTGATTCTAAATCAATTAAGAATAATGAATCTCTGACATATTTCCAAAAACCATCATCTAATATTTTAAAAGGAAAACGCTTTGGTGCACCTAAACGATTACTAGAAGACACCTTATATGCAAATGCAATAAAAGTTTTGAAAACGCAAGGAGCAGAAATTATTGAAATAGATGAAGAACCATTGGGATTGCCAAATTTCTTGCGATTACTAAATTTAGACATGAAGAAAGATTTGCCGTCTTATATGGAAAAATATGCGAATAAAACTATTGCATTGAGAACAGTTTCTGACGTTATGGCTTTCAATTTAGAAGACTCATTAAAAACGATGCCTTATGGTCAAAATTTATTCAAAGGTATCGCAAATGATAATGGCGATGAAATTTATTTAGAGCGTATAAAAGACACTTTAAAAACCAACGGTAAAGAATACTTTGATAATCCAATGAATGCTAATAAATTAGACGCATTTTTATCTATTAATAATTATCATGCAGCTTTTGCAGCAGTCGCAGAATATCCTGCATTGACTGTTCCAATGGGTTACACAAACAAAGGTGTTCCTAAAGGCTTAACCTTTATTGGAAAACGACTTCAAGAAAAGCAATTGTTAGAATGGGCTTATGTTTATGAGCAAGCATCAAAGGCTAGAGTTGCTCCAATGGATTATAATTAATCAATTAATGCGTTGATACGTAACCATAATTGGTTGTCAAAATCAGATAATGCAAAAGTTTCATTATTTGCAGCATTTCCCATTCTTATAACGACAATATTTTTGCTTGGAACTACATAAATCTTCTGGTCGTTTTTACCAAGCGCGGCATACATGTCTGAAGGTGCGTTAGGAATTAAAACGCCACTAAATTCGATTTGAGATTGTGGTAATCTGTAAGATGACTTTCCATTTAGCCACCACAAATAACCATAAGATTGGTTTAAGTCTTGCGAAGTATTTACGACATCTTCTAAATAATTTTCTGGAATAATTTGATTGGTTTCCCATTTTCCACCTGTATAGGTTAGTAAACCAAAACGTGCCATACTACGTGTTGTACTCCAGTATACATCAAAATCACCGGTTTGTAACCATGCACCTGTCATTCCAATCCTATCTTTTAATTTTGAATTAAAATAACTGGTCCAAGTTTGATTACTTGCTTCCGCTATTACATTTTGAAGTTTTACATATACATTATGATAAGCCCAACGATCTCCAGTATCAGCGCTGTATTGAAGGTTAGAAGTTGAGACATTATCACCTAAACTATCATCCAAACCAGAATTCATTGATAATAGATTTTTACAGGTAATAAAATTTTCTTTTTCTAGAGAAAGACTGGTCCAACCAGTTCCGATATGATCCGATACTTTATCATTAATATTTAATAAACCTTCATCATGAGCGATTCCTATGATAGCTGTAATTAATGTTTTTCCAGCACTTGCCCAGTACCAAGGTGATGTATTTGTATGATCGTTAAAATAAGATTCTACAACTATTTTACCGTTATGCAGAATTATAAAGCTTTTACTGTTTTTTTCTTCTAAATAATCTAATAAGGGTTGTAACTCAGATGAATTCCAATTTAATTCAGCTATTGTTTTGGTTTCCCATGTGTCAGAATTTAACGGAGGAAAATAAATTTCTTCATTAGTTGGTTCTTCATCGACAACAATTTCATCGTCAGAAGAACAAGACATAATTATTAATAAAACAAAGATAAATGAGGTTAAGCCTAATCGGTTCATGGTATAGATTTGTATTTAAGACCTATAAATATACTAAAGGTTTAATTTACATTGTATCTTTGCAAACTGATTTATATGACCATGCGTACAAAAACTCTTAAGAAAAATAGAATCAATGTTATCACTTTGGGCTGTAGTAAAAATGTTTACGATAGTGAAGTTTTAATGGGACAACTAAAGGCTAGTGGAAAAGATGTAGTGCATGAAGAAGAAGGCAATGTGGTTGTGATTAACACTTGTGGTTTTATAAATAATGCGAAGGAAGAAAGTGTTAATACCATTTTGGAGTACATGCAGAAGAAAGAAGATGGTGATGTAGATAAAGTATTTGTTACAGGTTGTTTAAGTGAACGCTATAAACCAGACTTAGAGAAAGAAATTCCAAACGTAGATCAGTATTTTGGTACTACAGAATTACCAGGTTTATTAAAGGCTTTAGGTGCAGATTATAAACATGAACTCATTGGCGAACGCTTAACAACAACTCCAAAAAACTATGCCTATTTAAAAATCGCAGAAGGTTGTGATAGACCTTGTAGTTTTTGTGCCATTCCATTAATGCGAGGTAAACATAAGAGTACTCCAATAGAAGAGATTGTTATTGAAGCTGAAAAGTTGGCTTCTAATGGAGTTAAGGAATTAATTCTTATTGCTCAAGATTTAACCTATTACGGTTTAGATTTATATAAGAAAAGAAACCTTGCAGAACTCCTTGAGCATTTAGTAAAAGTTGATGGTATTGATTGGATTCGTTTGCATTATGCATTCCCTACAGGTTTTCCGATGGATGTGTTAGATGTGATGAATCGTGAGCCTAAAATTTGTAACTATTTAGATATTCCGTTGCAACATATTTCGGATTCTATTTTGAAGAGTATGCGTCGTGGTACTACAAAAGAGAAAACCACTAAGCTGCTTAAGGAGTTTAGGTCTAAGGTTCCCGAAATGACTATTAGAACAACGCTTATTGTTGGCTATCCTGGTGAAACGCAAGAAGACTTTGAAACCCTTAGAGATTGGGTAAAAGACATGCGTTTTGAACGTTTAGGATGCTTCACATATTCGCACGAAGAAAACACACATGCATATAATTTAGAGGACGATGTACCAGAAGAGGTAAAGATGCAACGTGCCAATGAAATTATGGAAATTCAGTCACAGATTTCATGGGAACTTAACCAAGCAAAAATAGGGAAGGAGTTCAAAGTGGTTATTGACCGTAAAGAAGGTAACTACTTTGTTGGTCGTACTGAATTTGATTCGCCAGATGTAGATAACGAAGTGCTTATTGATGCGACTAAAACCTATCTAAAAACTGGAGAATTTGCAACGATTAAAGTTACTGAAGCTGAGGACTTTGATTTGTATGGTGAGGTAGTAAATTAAGGAAATTAGTTTATACTTTAGAATTAAACATCATAAGCTTTATGAACAAAATTATACTGCTTTTAAATATGCCTCAAGCATCCAGCCAATCAATTCTTTATCAATATCTGCTAAAGAAGTAATTTGAACACGATGTGTACACATGGTTCCAAATGGACCAGAATTACCAAGTCGATCTGTAGTTGGTTTTTCGGGTAATTTTAACCCTAAATCAATTCTTGTTTTTGTGGCTGGTTTGATTAAAACAAATTGTCGTTTTCTAATAATACTTACACTTGTCTTTTTTGGAGTTACAGTGACATCATTACCAAAGTCTTTTAGAATTGGTAGAAGCTTTTGGTAAATAGAGAATAGGCTTTCTTTACCTTTATATTGATTTGATACTAAGTCCTTATCAGAATTGTCTTCCTCTTTAGATAACATTACTATAGTATTAGCAAAACCATGAGTTACTCCATGTTCTTTCTTTAAGAAATTGACTCCTTCAGAATGTTTTGCAAAAGCTTTAGTTTTTATGATAGATTTCCATTGGTCTAATGATTTACCAGTTTTTTCAGGCATATTATTAATCATGGTTTGTAATGCTTTATCCATTTTATTTAATTTTTGAGTGACTAATATAGGATTTTGAGTGTCCTATAATTAAACACTACTATTATTTATGAGAAATCCAGTTAGACATAACAGGTTACAGATTTTTTTGCTATCGTTTTATACTCTAATAAGTGCCATTATATGGTATCTAGCATTTTGAATTTGTAGACTTATTTTGGTGGTAAACTATTAACGTAAGCAAAACTTTGTTCAAAATAGTTAACCATCAATTTTTTATTACTCCAAAGAGACTCAGGAACTAAAACATAATCCTTCATTTTTGCTCCATACGAATAATAGAAACCAGTATTATATGTCTCCATAAATTTTGCAGTTTTCTCTTTTGGTAAACGAATACCAATTTCTCCATCCTTATTGAGTAAAGTGAACATATAACCATTAGATGAGGTGTATATCATCTTTTTTCCTTTACGTTCAAAACCATTACAAGCTTCTGTAATGTCATCGTAAACTTTTAATGCGTCATCCCAAGTCATAATTTAGACGTGTTGATCGATTAGTATAGCATTTCCATCCGGATCTAAAACGACAAAACTAGCAGGTCCAGAATCGGAAGTTTTATCAATCTCACTGGCAAATGCAATGTCTTTAGATTTTAAATGTTTTTGAATATCACGAACGTCATCAAATTGTTCTAACGCATTTGCACTTTGGTCCCAACCAGGATTGAAAGTGAGAATATTATTTTCGAACATACCTTGAAACAAACCTACGAGTGATTCTTCATTTTTCATGATGAGGTAGTTCTTTTCAATATCTCCCGCAAAAACTGAAAACCCTAAAGTCTCATAGAACGCTTTTGATGCCTTAATATCTTTAACGGATAGCTTATAGAAAATGCTCCTAATTTCATAGTTTTTATTTTTAGTTAGCATTTAAAGATAATGAAAACTATACTTTATGAGATACTTTGTCCAAAGGTCAGTAAATTAGAATCAGGGTCAAGTAGAGCAAATTCTTTTTGTCCCCAAGGCTTAATATCTAAATTTCCATTAGGATGTATGGCTATTTTTTTATCTATTAGTTCTTTATATAATTGATCTATATTATTAGTTCTTAGGTAGATTTGTCCATAATTTTCTCTTGGATTTAGTTTTTTGAATTCAAAAAAATGAAGTTCTACATTATCCTTCTTTAGCATTAAATACCCATCATAATCTACAGTGCCCAATTCTTTAAAACCGAGTCCATTAGTATAATAGTCTCTTGTTATTGCCTTATTGCGCATTGGTAATTTTGGATGGATGTCAGTTAGCATAATAATTGATTTAATAATTATAGTATTATCTATTCCATTTATTCAGCGTTCAATAAAACAGGCTTTCCAAAACCTAAATCTTCTAGCTTACCCAATTGTGTTTTTGCATCACCAACAATTAAATAAATCATTTGATTAGGTTTAATGTAATTGTCAATTAGAGCTTTTACATCTTCAACCGTTAGCTCATTAACAATAGACTCGCGTTGTTTTGCATAATCATCTGGAAATCCATAGTTACTAATATTTGTCAACATGTCTAATTTTGCTCCAAGCGTTTCAAAAGCTCTAGCATTACTTTTAATAGTGTAACCTTTGGTAACATCTAAATCAGTTTCAGAATAATTTGTTCCATAATCTTCTAAAATCTGTTTTACTAAACTTGTTGCTTCGTACGTTACATTTGTTCGTATACCACTACTAATAGTGAATTCTCCTTGATGCGAAGAACCAGAGAAACGAGAGCGAATACCGTAAGTATACCCTTTGCCTTCTCGTAATTGCTGTGTTAGTTGTGATGCAAAACTTCCTCCACCTAGTCTATAATTCATCACTGAAGCCTTATAATAATCCTTGTGAGTAGTTTTTAATGCTGGATAGCCAAAACGAATTTCGGACTGTTTAGCTCCAGGAACATCATAAAAATATACTTTTGAAGTTTTAGGATACAGTGGAATTGCTAATTCTGGTAATACAACGTTTTTAGCTTCCCAAGTGTTATTTATCTTTTCTAAAGTAGTAATGACATCAGTTTCTGAAATTGCGCCTACAACATGCATGTTGGTTAACTTTGGTGTAAGATTAGTATTGTAATAATTCTGTAAATCCATTATAGTAATACTATTTACTGAAGTTTCAGTACCACTATTATTATAAGCTAAAATGTTTTGCTCACCATAAAGTAACTTAGCAAATTCATTAGAAGCTATGCTATTTGGATTGGCTTTACTGCGCTGAATACTACTAATGGTACTTTGTTTTAGTAACCCAAATTCTTTTTCGTCCCATCTTGGTTCTAATAGAATTTCTGTGACTAAATCCATTGTTTCATTAAAATGCTTAGACAAGGTATTTCCAGAGATAACAATACTTTCGTCTGTAGCATAGGTAGAAATTCTTGCCCCTAAACTTTCAATAGCATTCTCTAATTGCTCAGGCGTTTTATTTTTAGTGCCTTTAGTCATTAATCTAGCCAAAAGGTTAGAAACACCAACTTTATCTTTACTTTCTAATAAAAGCCCACCATCGATTTGCATTTCAAATTGTACCAAAGGAACTTCAGTATTTTGTATCCCGAAAACGTTAATACCAGAATCTAATTCGTGTTTCCAAACTTGTGGAATATTCAGTTCTGGGCTTTTTCCATAAGGAGGTTCAATACTTCTATCAAAACTACTTGGTGTCTTTTCGTAAGACGCAGCTAGACTTGGGTCAAATTCTTCTTCAGCGCCTTCAATAATTTTTTCTTCAACAACATTAGCTAATTGAGAGTTGTCTAAAACCAAATTCATTTGTCCTTTGGGTACGAAACTCGTTGCTATATAATTTTTGTCTTTTATATACTTGTCATAAACACGCATAACATCTTCTGGTGTCACAGCTAAAATATTTTTAACGTCTTTATTAATAAATCCAGGATCTCCTGCAAAGATTTCGTATTGCGCTAACTGAAATCCTTTTCCTAAAACACTAGAAAGACCATTATAAAACGAGGTTTCTTGACCAGCTTTAATACGGTTTAAATCCGTTTCAGAAATACCATTCACCTCAAAATCTCTGAAACCGTCATTTATTCCAGCTGCTATTGTGTTTAAGTTAGTTTGATTAAAAGCAGTGACACTTAACATTAGTTGTCCAGCAATTTCTGATGAATTTTGAGATAGTCTTACACTACTTGTTAATTGCTGATCTTCAACTAAAATTTTATTTAAAGGTGCCTTTTTTCCTTCTGTTAAATATTGTGACAATACGCTCAAGGCATATGCATCTGGGTGATATTGGTAAACTGATGGCCAAGTCATGGTTAACCTTGGAGCGCGCGCAAAATTATCTTCGTAAAAAAAGCGTTTAGATGCTTTTAAGGACACAGATTGTTTTTCAATTTTTGGAATATCATCACCTTTAGGAATTTCGTCAAAATATTTTTTCACCCATGCTTTTGTTTGTGCAACATCAATATCACCTGCAATAGTTAAGGTGACATTATTAGGTACATACCAACGTTTGTAAAATTCTTTTACATCGTCTAATGTGGCGTTTTGTAAATCTTCTAAAGATCCAATAACCTCCCAACTGTATGGATGACCAGAAGGGTAAAGATTGCTATTAATTACAGATGAATTATGTCCATAAGGTCTATTGTCTACACGTTGGCGTTTTTCATTTTTAACGACTTGCTTTTCTTTAGCTAAAACAGGTTCTGTAACTGTGTTAATAAAGTAACCTAATTTATCTGCTTCAGCCCAAATCATTTTTTCTAAAGCATCTATTGGTACTGTTTGAAAATAATTTGTTCGGTCTCTACTTGTAGAACCATTTGCACCAGATCCACCAATACGAGCACTCATTTGGTCTAAACCTCCTTTACCCAAGTTCTCTGATTCTAGGAATAATAAGTGCTCAAACAAGTGAGCAAAACCTGTACGGCCTTCTTTTTCTCTAGCTGAACCAACATGAGCAGTTAAAGCTACTGCTGCTAAAGGATCTGACTTATCTACATGAAGAATAACCTGTAATCCGTTGTCCAATGTGAATTTTTCAAAATCGACTTTAAACTCTTGTGTAGTTTCTTTTGCTTCGTTTTGTTTACATGCTGAAAATGCTATTAAAATGAATAGACTTAATAATAATGTTTTAAGATGTTTCATAATTAAGATATTTTGATTGATGTATTATAGCTCATAGACATTATTATTCACAAAGAAAATAGAGTTCACCAAAAATAATTTTCCATTTTCCCAAAAGCTTCTAAATAATGTGTTTTCTGCCATATATATAAAGCTGCCATTACCCATTTGTTCTTCCCCAAATACTAAAGTTTGGTCTAAATTTTTTAGTGCATTTTTTCCAGCAAAACCTGAATATACTTTTGTGTCATTTATATACGACACATTATAACCATTGCTTAATAGGCTATATGCAGAGCTACCTCGCTTAAGTGTAAAATAGTGATCGTTATACCCAAAAGCCATAGGATGAGTATTGTCTACTTCAGTGTTAAAAACGGCTCCTGTAATTAAATTGTTGCTATACTCACGTTCACGATCTGCGTAAGGAGTTAAATTGTCTTCGTCTTCATCCCCCTTAGATTTTTTATAATTTAAGCTAAACCCTTCTTTACCAGTAAAACTTCGCAATGCTCCGTCTATAGCTATGACCTTTCCTCCAGCACGAACCCAGTCTTTTAGTTTTTTCATATTTCCTTCATTTAGTACGCTGCCATAATAGCCATTAGGAATTATTAATACATTAAATTTATCTAAGTTGGTTCTACTTAAATGATCTGTATTTATTGAAGTTATTGGGTAATGCAATTGTTGTTCAAAGAAATGCCAGATTTCTCCATAACTTAATGAAGATGTACCTTCACCAGATAATACTGCAATTTTTTGTTTATTAATTAACTTAATATCTGGAGAGCCAATATCTGGTGTGGTCTGAGAAAACCCAGTATTGATTGTAGTCATAAAATGCGAGTGTCTCTGTGCTATTTTATTTAAAGATTTCACAAAATCTTTAATGTGCTTATTATCACCTTTGGTTATAATTAATGAACCACGCTCAAAATCTGATCCGCTTGAGCTAAAAGGTTTTTCTGTAAATCTCACCTTAAAATTATTCTTTAACAAATCCGCTAAAAATTTGGCATCATTTAAGGAGTTCCATTTACTAACGTAACCATAAGCATCATACAATATTTGTAGTTCTTTAGGTTCAAATTTTTTAGTGCTATTTGCTTTAGAAGTACTTGCAATAGCGTCCAAACCATAAGCATAAGGTATTGACCAAGCTGTAATATCATAGGTTAATGAATCTGAGAGTTTAGCATCTGGTTCAAATAGAACTTTGATCATTTTTCCTTTTGGCTGATTAGTATGTATCACCAAAGCATCACTATTAACATTCATGCTGCTTTGTTGGCCTGTCTTGTAGTTGTAACCAGAAACTTTTGACCCATTAGCATTTTCGTAAGCAATTTCATGGGTATTGAGTAGATTTTTTAAACTTTTCAAGTTATCAGAATTACCTTTTAAGACATAACTCTTATATTTTAAGTTAGAATTATCAAAGAACTTTGCAAATTCCGAATTTAATTGTTTGGCATTTTTTGAGGCAATTTCAACTGTTGAAATTCCTGTTGTGGTATGATGAGTAAGCCGTTCTATTAACGTCAAAACATGACCTTCGTCATTCAAAATTCCTAGTCCAGCCATGCCGTGACCACCTTGTTCGTAGGTCATACCAATCGCTCCCATATAAGTAGGATACGTGTCACCATAACTCGGATAGAATAAATCAAAACGCTCTCTTGTAAAAAACAACCAACCTTCGGCATCAAAATACTTTGCATGATTTTTTCCTATTTGTGTTTGAAAATCACGTTGCCAATCACTAATAATTTCATGAAAAGGCTCAGCCGCAGGTGCAAAATAATAAGGCTCATTAATACCTTGTTCATGAAAATCTACATGAATATGAGGCATCCATTTGTTATAAACTTTAAGGCGTAATGCAGTTTCTACTTGTGTTGCCCAAGCCCAATCTCTATTTAAATCAAAAAGATAATGATTAGGACGACCTCCTGGCCAAGGTTCATTATGTTCACTTGCTTTTCTGTCTATATCGTATGGTTGACTTGCAGTTTCATTATACCAATTAACGTAACGATCTCTACCATCTGGATTAATACAAGGGTCTATTATAACTACAGTGTTCTCTAGTAAATCTTGTCGTTCAGTTAGCAATTTGTAAAGCGTTAACATAGAAGCTTCTGTACTAGATGCTTCATTACCATGAACGTTATAACTCAACCAAACAATTGCAGTATTTGTAGATGTTGGTGTGCCATCTATTAAACCTGTATTTTTTAGATTATTCTCACGAATAGTTTCTAGGTTTTTAATATTCTCTTCGCTAGAAACATAAGTTAAGTATAGTTCTCTGCGCTCATTGGTTTCTCCATATTTTTCAAACTTTACTTGATTAGGAAGTACATTTGCAATAGACTGAAAATAATCAACAACTTGGTGATGACGACTAAATTGTGTGCCTATGTCATAACCTAAAAAGTCGCTAGGAGATTGAATACTTTGAGCAATTGATAAGGTTTGAAAACTAAATCCGACAAGTAGTAGAACTAATAATTTTTGCATTTATAAGGGAGTTTAATTGATTGCTAGTAAATATACATAGCATAGGTGAATTAACTAAAAATTAGCAGTTAAAATATAGAAGTACCTTATATTTATACCATAATTTAAGATTTGTATGCCAACCAACTATATTCCTTTTAGAGAAACCAATTACTTCTCTGATTTTATTTGTGATTATTTGGATGAAAAGCCAAAGTTAAAGCCTTTATACAATCGATTTCCAGCAATAGGAAATTTTGAGGCACAGATAGAAGAAAAGCTTCATTCTGAAATTGTTAGGGAACCTTATAGAAAGGTTTTGGTTGATGTACTTACCAAACAATATTCACAAATAAACACATCAGAATTAACACTTCAAAATATTGAAAATTTAAATTCTGAAAATACGTTTACCATTACAACTGGTCATCAATTAAATTTATTTACTGGGCCTTTATATTTTCTATTCAAGATTATTTCTGCCATTAATCTTACTAAACAATTAAAAACATCTTATCCTAACTATAACTTTGTGCCTGTCTATTGGATGGCTTCAGAAGATCATGATTTTGATGAGATCAATTATTTTAATTTTAGAGGCAAGAAAATACAATGGAATTCTAACCAATCTGGTGCAGTAGGGCATTTTAATACTGAAGGTTTAGATGCTGTTTTTGAAGTCGTTTCAGCAGAATTTGGATTAGGAAAAAATGCAGAACAATTAAAAAAATGGTTTAAAGATGCGTATTTGCAACACAATAATTTAGCAAATGCAACACGTTATTTGGCAAATGAATTATTTGGGAAACATGGTTTGGTGATTTTAGATTCTGACCACAAAGATTTAAAACGTTTATTTATTCCTAATATAGAAAAAGAACTCGTTGAACAAATTGGTTTTAATGAGGTTTCAAAGACGAATAGTAGTCTTGAAGATTTAGGGTTAAAAATTCAAGTGAATCCAAGAGAGATTAATTTTTTCTATTTAGATAAAGATTTAAGAGAACGAATCGTTTTTGAAGATAACCTGTTTAAAGTAAACAATACAAATATATCTTGGAGTAAGAGCGAATTATTAAAACACCTCGATGAGATGCCAGAACGTTTTTCTCCAAACGTAATTATGCGTCCATTATACCAAGAAGTTATTTTACCGAACCTCTGTTACATAGGTGGTGGTGGAGAAATGATTTATTGGTTGCAATTAAAATCTAATTTTAAAGTGCATAATGTCACTTTTCCAATGTTATTGTTACGGAATTCTGTATTGGTAAAAACGAAAAAGCAAACGTCTAAATTAGAGAATCTTAATATTTCAGATAAAGACCTGTTTTTAAAGCGTAGTAGTTTTATTAATAAGAAAGTTAGAAAAATATCTAATGTAGATATCGATTTTTCTAAACAGTTAAAATATTTAGAACAGCAGTTTGAAGATTTATATAAGCTAGCTGAGCAAACGGATAAATCGTTTATAGGCGCTGTAAAAGCTCAAGAGGTAAAGCAATTAAAAGGTATAGAGCACCTTGAAAAGAGATTACTTAAAGCACAAAAAAAGAAATTAGCAGACCAAATAAGTCGCTGTACAGAATTACAAGAGCAATTATTTCCTAACCAGAGCTTACAAGAGCGAAACACTAATTTTTCTGAATTGTATTTAGAGTATGGTGATAGTTTAATTGATGAGTTGATAAAGCTTTTAGAACCCTTAAATGGTGAATTTACTATTATCACTATTTAGAGTGCCATACTTAATTAATCCATTATGATAAATAATAAAAAGCAGGCTTTCACCTACCTTTTATTAACCAACTAAATAATTTATATAAAAGTATTAGTCCCATTGCTTTACAGTTGTAGTTAAACCTTGATATAAAGCAATACCTGTGCAATTACTGGTCAAGTCTTCACTATCTCCAAATTTATATTTAAAATTATGATCTGCTACATTTACATATGCTAGTCGACCAGAGATACCTAAGTAAGATGTAGAATCAAAACTTTGTGAGTTTCCTTTTAAAACAAAATATTTATCACCAGCATTATGTTCTAGTAAGGTTTGACCTAAGTCAATAAATCCTTCATCAATATTATTACTAGAAACCTTCACCTTAGCATCAGTTACGCCATCATCATCACCTTTATATTTTATAGCAAATATGTATTGTGAAGGAGCGATGTCAATACCGTTATTGTTTGAGTATGTATAATATCCTGAATCATAGCTTGTTGTTATGTCAATATTATAATGTTCATCTGAAGTGCTAGCTCTTTGAATATCATATAATTTAGTTGCTAGCATATTATACTCATCTTCAGTAACTAGTATCCACTCACCATTCATAGCATTTTGATAAGCTTGTTGTGAGGTACTTAAAAAAGATAAGATATCATCAATATTATTTAATGTAATTAATATATCAGATATGGCACTATCTAGCGAGTTAGTGACTGTAATTGTAGCTTCTATAATAGAGTTTATTTCATAGTCGAATTTTGAACTATCATTTATCGTGATTTCGCCAGTTGCATTATTAATTGCGATGGCACCTGTTGGTGATTGTGAAGAGATACTATAAACTAAGGAACCAGTTAGATTTGTTGCTACATTGCATAATGTTTGGCCATTTGATGGATTCTCATCAATTGTTAATGTTATATCTGAGGCACTTGGTGTGAAATTATCTACCTCTACAGTGTCATCCGCTGAACAAGAAATAATTAATGCTAAGCCGAAAAATAAAAGAAAATTAAATTTGAATTTCATAATGTTTGCGTTTTGTGGTTTAAATTTTTCCTGTTGTAGCGACTTGCTACTGGATGTCTGCAGCCAAATCCAGCACAAGGCACCACAAAACTGGTTTGCCATTTAAAAATGACAACACAAACTTACAAGGATGCGTAAATGAAATAAAAAATGCCTTACGGACAATTAGTGGACAACCCTAAATCTCTTGTTTTGCCAATCTAATTTATTAATTGCTGATCAACTTAATTTGCAAAATGGAAGTAATGAAAATTTAGAACTTTTCAATGCTATAAATAATCCAAATTTAGCATGTATTTTGGTAGATAATCCAGTGGCTGTAATTTCAAATACTGATGGAATATATGACAATTGGTTTAAAGATGATTCGTCTAGTTATAAAACATTTTGTTCTGATGCAGATAATGATGGTATTCCTAATGAAGATGATCTTTGTCCTACAACTGAGTTTGGTGCTGCTGTTGATTTATTTGGTTGTGCTATTCCAAATTTGCCCAATGATAACTTTGCAATTTCAATAACTGGTGAAACCTGTCTTAATAGCAATAATGTTAAAATCACTATTGTAGCACAAGAGTTATATACATATGATGTTTTACTTGAGCGTGAAGATTTTTATGAAGAATACAATTTTACGAACGACATTGATATTTTCAATCTATTGGCTGGTACTTATCAAATGTGTGTTACGATCGAAGAATGGCCAAATTATGAAAGCTGTTATACTATTGTTATAACACAACCAGATCCCTTAGAAATATTTACCTGTCGAGTTATAAATACAAATGATTTTTCGCTAAACATGTCTGGAAGTAATAGTTATAATATTAAATTTAATGGTGACGCATTCACTACACACAGTTCAGCAATTACACTTCAGTTAGAGGAAGGGGTTAATAGAGTAGAAGTGAGTACAGATTTAGAATGCCAAGGTGTTTATAAAGACCTAATTATTTTAACAGACGATTTTCTGGTATACCCAAATCCTTTTAGAGATGAAATTAAGATTAATAATGGTAAAGAAGGCGGTGAAGTTATAGTAAATATTTACTCAACAATCGGACAATTAGTTTTAAATAAAACATATATAAATCAAGGCATAGAGATTCGTGTTGATACCAGTTCTTTACCTACAGGAATGTATTTAATCTCTATACAAACTGAGGCTATAGTGTCTACATATAAAATTGTAAAAAAATGAAAAGATTAACTTATATATTGTTCTTGACCATTTTTATTTGTGGGTGCAAAGATACAACGGATGATGATCCAATAATTGATAGTGGAAATGGTCAAGATGAACCAACAGGTGTATTATTGGTTTTCCCTTATGAAGATGAATTATGTAATGAAGGCGCTAATTTAACACCAACTGAGAGTACTGTTTTTTTTGAATGGCAACCTAATAGTAATGCTGAGGTTTATACATTGTCAATAGAGAATTTAGATACAGGTACAATCACGGTATATGAAACTGAGGAATTTATTTTTTCGAGTAACAATTCCACGTGCAAATGCATTTAGATGGTTTGTCAATTATAATTTTTTAGAACAAACTCAAGAAAGCGCTAGATGGAATTTTTATAATGCTGGCCCAGGAGTTCAAACGTATTCGCCTTTTCCTGCAGAGATAGTTTCACCAACCATGGCCCAAACTATTTCGTCTACAAGTTCAGTTACTTTGCAATGGAATGGTAGCGATGTAGATAATGATATTGTAAACTATGATATTTACTTCGGTGTTAATAATCCACCAAGCATTAATTCCTCTGGAATTTCTGCAGATCAATTAACTGTTTCTGTTGCTCCAAATACTATTTATTATTGGAATGTTGTTACTAAAGATGCTGCAGGAAATACATCAGAATCTGGTGTTTACCAATTTAGAGTATTAGAGTAATTCATTTTTTTTTGAAGAGATTTTTCTCATTTTAATTTGTTAAAAAAATATTCAAAAAATCGTAGAGAGTAAATCATCAATCTGAAAGCAATTGTTATTTTTGCACATGCAAAATAACAAAGTCCTTATTTTAGATTTCGGATCGCAATACACGCAACTTATAGCGCGTCGTGTGAGAGAGTTAAATATTTATTGCGAAATCCATCCATTCAATAAAATCCCCTCAGCTTCCGAAAGCTTTAAAGCTGTCGTTTTATCTGGTAGTCCAAATTCAGTTAGAGGTGAAGATGTTTTACATCCAGACCTTTCAGGAATTAGAGGTGAAAAACCACTGTTAGCAGTTTGCTATGGTGCACAATATTTAGCACATTTTTCAGGAGGAGAAGTTGCAGAATCTAATACCAGAGAATATGGTAGAGCTAACTTAAACTTCGTTAAAGAGGATGAAGATTTCTTTACAGGAATTTCTAAAGGAAGTCAAGTTTGGATGAGTCACAGTGATACGATTAAAAAATTGCCATCTAATGGTGTTTTATTAGCCAGTACTCATGACGTTAAAAATGCAGCTTTTAAGATAGATGGTGAAACAACATATGCTATTCAGTTTCATCCAGAAGTATATCATTCCACAGATGGTCGTCAATTACTAGAAAACTTTTTAGTCCATATAGCTCAAGTTGAACAAGATTGGACACCAGATTCTTTTGTTGACGAAACTGTAAATGCACTTAAAGAACAATTAGGTGACGATAAAGTCGTTTTAGGATTGTCTGGAGGTGTAGATTCTTCAGTGGCTGCAATGTTACTGCATAAGGCCATTGGAAAAAACCTTTATTGCATCTTTGTAAATAACGGCTTACTTCGTAAAAATGAGTTTACCGATGTATTAAAGCAATACGAAGGGATGGGATTGAACGTTAAAGGTGTAGATGCTTCGGCACGCTTTTTGGATGCGTTAAAGGGATTGAGTGATCCTGAAAAGAAAAGAAAAGCAATTGGAGCCGAGTTTATTGCTGTTTTTGATGATGAAGCACATTTAATACAGGATGTAAAGTGGTTAGCACAAGGCACCATTTATCCAGATGTTATAGAGAGTGTATCGGCAACAGGAGGACCAAGTGCAACAATAAAGAGTCATCATAACGTAGGTGGTTTACCTGATTATATGAAATTAAAAGTTGTAGAGCCTCTGAAAGCCTTGTTTAAAGATGAAGTAAGACGGGTAGGTGCTTCAATGCATATGGATTCTCAATTGTTAGGTCGTCATCCATTTCCGGGTCCTGGATTGGCAATTCGTATCCTTGGAGATCTAACTGAAGAGAAAGTACGTATATTACAAGAGGTAGATGCTATTTTTATTAATAATCTAAGATCTTGGGATTTATACGATAAAGTATGGCAAGCAGGTGCAATGTTGTTACCGGTGAATAGTGTAGGAGTGATGGGAGATGAGCGTACTTACGAAAAATGTGTGGCACTGAGAGCTGTAGAGAGTACAGACGGAATGACTGCAGATTGGGTGAATTTACCTTATGAGTTTTTGCAAAAAACCTCAAACGAAATTATAAATAAAGTAAAAGGTGTGAATAGAGTTGTTTATGATATTAGCTCTAAACCACCTGCAACTATAGAATGGGAATAGAATTAGTGACTTTTTTACTGAATTTGTTTCTAAAAATAGGATTAGCTAAAACATATAATATGAAACATATTTTAACCATTATACTAATTGCGTTTACCGTAACACTAAGTGCTCAAAACTATCAAGAACATAAAGTAAAATCAGGTGAAACAATTGAGAGTATTGCAAAGCAGTATTTGGTGACTCCTTTCGATATTTATGCTTTAAACCCTGATGCTAAGTCAAACTTTCAGCCAAATTCCGTTTTAATTATTCCTAACTCCAAAATTAAGAACGAACCTATTGAAGAAGAGTTTCGTGAACTTATTGGTTATAAAAAACATAAAGTAAAGCGTAAAGAAACCTTGTATGGTTTATCTAAAAAATATGCTGTTTCTGAAGAAGAAATAAAGAAAGCAAATCGTTTTTTATATTCTGAAAATCTAAAAAAAGGGGATAGAATAAGAATTCCACGATATAGAACAGTAATATCTAAGCAAACTTATAGCAATACAGTTAAAAAGTATAAAGTACTACCAAGTGAAGGTAAATGGCGAATTGCCTACAAATTCGGAATTACTGTTGCTGAGTTAGAGAATTTAAATCCAGGAATGAGTGAAGTTATTCAGCCAGGTGATGAGCTCAACGTTCCTAATATTAAAGATAAGGAAGAGAAGTCAATTGAAATGACTTCTAATTATTATGAAGTTTTACCAAAAGAAGGGTTTTATAGATTAGAAAAAAAATTAGGATTATCCCAAGAACAATTAGAAGTACTCAATCCAGAATTAAAAGAAACGGGTTTAAAAGCTGGTATGGTTTTAAAAATTCCTTCTGAGGTTGATGTTGCGGGTAATTTAAGTGCTGTAGAGACAACGAGTCTAGCCTCTAAATTGACTAATTTTAAGACTAAAAAGATAGCTTTAATGATGCCTTATCGGTTAAATAGAATTGATGTAGATTCTATTGCCGAGTCAAAGGCTATGATTAAAAATAGCAGATTGCTTTCTGTTGTGTTAGATTTTCATGTAGGAGTTACAATGGCATTAGATTCTGCAAAACAATTAGGAATCTCAACAGACTTAAAAGTATTAGACACTCAATATAATTCTGGTGCGACAGGAAAATTATTAAGTGATAATGATTTTTCAGACTATGATGCAGTAATTGGGCCAATGGAAGAAGGAAATTTCGATCGTGTTGCTTCAGCTTTAAAAAGAGATAATGTTCCTGTTATTGCTGCAATGAAGAAGCCGAAAAAAGTTTATAGTAATGTATTTCAGACCGTGCCTGAAGATAAACTTCTGCGTAAAACGATGATAGATTTTGTTAAAGCAGATAGTTTAAAAACGGAGGTAATTATTATTTCAGATAGAGCTCATAAAGCCTCTAGTGAAGCTTTAAAAGCGGAATTTGATGGTGCAAAATTGATTTTATCGCGTACGAATAAAAAGAACCCAATTGATGGATTTTTTATATACGAAACAGATTTAGAAAATGTATTTAAGGCAGGTAAAACTATTGTGTTTTTAGAGACGAGTAGTAATGCATTTGCATCAAGCGTAATTAGTATGCTTAATGGGTTGATTGTAGATAGAACAGAGATTGTATTAGCAACTTTAGATAAAAACAAAGCTTTTGAAGGTAAAAATATAGATAATAATAATCTCTCTAATTTAAAGTTTCATTACCCATCAGTAAATAAAGATTTTGATGAAAGCAGATCTAATGCTTTTGTAAGGTCCTACAGAAAAGAGTATGGTGTATCACCAAGTAAGTATGTAGCTCGTGGTTTTGATATTACTTTAGACATTCTAATGCGATTAGCTTCTGAAGATAATTTATTTGAAGCCTCTAGTGCTGACATAGAAACTGAACATATCGAAAACAAATTTAGATATAATAAATCTTTATTTGGTGGCTATGTTAATGAAGCTATTTATATTGTTAAATACGATAATTTAAGAATCGTAAAAGCTGATTAAAGCGCAATAATAATTTAGAGATGGCGTTTTAATCTAAGTATATTCAATACGCTATTAACTTGTTCCTTATGCAAATAAAGCATATCATTTTTTGTTTTTTGTTTTTTGTAATTGGTATAAATACTCATGAAGAAACATTGACTTGGAACGAATCGAGGCGTTTAACCTGGGATGATTTTAGAGCTGATGCAGATTCAAATTCTGATGCTGTAGCACTAACAGCTTCTGGTATTACGTTTGGTTATTCTGTTAAGACTTCTGGAGACCGAATTATAGGGTTTTCTGCTTCAGTTGAAGCCCATTTTTACCCAAATAAATCTTGGTATATAGTAGATAAAGAAAATACTTATATACTAGGGCATGAGCAGTTGCATTTTGATATTACTGAATTATATGCTCGTAAATTTAGAAAACAACTAGAGCGTTTGGTTGTGAACCAAAATGTAAAAGAACAAATGAATCGTTTACATGTTGCTATTAATGAAGCACTTGGTGAAACTCAAATACGATATGATACTCAAAGTAATCATTCTATAAATGTTGAAATGCAAAAGCAATGGGAAGCTTTCATAAAAGAAGAACTAAAAAAATTAGATGAATACAAGTCTAAATAAATACCTTGAGCCATTACTACATCATTAAGAATATAATTAGCAATTAAACTAAATGAACATAGAGGGTAGCAAGGAAGCACTTATAGAACTTGCACATTATAAAATGCCTTTTGGTAAATACAAGGACAGGTATTTAGTCGATGTCCCAGAATACTATTATACCTGGTTTAAACAAAAAGGATTTCCAGAAGGTAAACTAGGACGTATGATGCTACAAATGCATGATATTAAAATCAATGGACTTGAAGAGCTAATTCATAGAATCCAAAGGGATTTTAAGAAGTAACATAAAAGTTATTACCCGTAATAATTTTAATATTTGTACTAAAGTGTTTTTACCTCAATCTATAGCGCCTTCAAGGTGACTTTACGTTCAACACTATTGAATGGTCCTGGAAGTATATTTCCTTCAGTATCAACTATTTTAAGGGCAATGCTTACTTCTCCCATCGGTAAGCCAGTTATTACATGTGGTACCCATTGTGTAATTGTAAACTCTTCACCATTAATAGTTGCAATGACTTTATGACCTGTTTCTGACAGTTCAGTATTTAAAACAAAAAAGTCTAAAAGAATATTTTCAGCATCTTTCCCAACGTATGTTCCTTTTGGTCGGCTATATATTAATGTTGGTGAATCCATTTGAAGACCTAAACTATCTTCGGCATTTTCACCAACGACAAGTTTTCTTACCACCATAGAGTTATCATTTTTTACAGACTCATGATACGAACGACTTAAAAAAGCAACTAAATGATGAACACCTGCTGGAATTTCTTTTTTTATGTTAGGTTCATAATGAGCAGAGTAAGGTTGGTTGTTAAGTATAAAATGAATGTGCTGTCCTTTTCCTGAATTTGCTAATTTTTCTTTATTAGGACTATCTGTAATCTCACCAAGAGCATAATTCTCTAATCCAAAGTCGAAATCAACTTCACTTGCTTCAGAAATCACCATTGTTTCAGAAGTATCTAACATCAATTTAGCATCAGCATATGCTGGTGAATCTGTTAGAGGTGCAATAGAAATTTTTACTACTTCATTTTCAGTAGATACTTGTTCGTTAGTATCTTCTGTTTCTTCATTCTCTTTTTTATTGTCTTTACAAGCTGTTGCGAAAACAATTATGAATGCTAGTAGTGCTAATTTTAAATTTTTCATGGTAATAGGATTAGTTTTTAGTAAAGTTAAGTAGATAATTGCGTACACGCAAAAAAGATATTAATTCTTCTTTAACCAAAGTTTTGGATCTGTGATGCCACGTTTTAAGTTTTCTGTGATTAATAAAGCTTTATTTACCCTCATTTGAGCTGATTTATATCTAGAGATTGTATAAATAATACTGCGTTTTCTACCTGGTGTTAAACTCTCGAATATAGTGCAAGCTTCATAATCACTCATAAGAACAGCTTCTAACTCTTCAGACATGTCAACACCATACTTTGAAGTATCTTCAAAAACTTGAAGAGTAAAGTAATCGTTCATAAAAATCCCTAATTCTTTTTGCTTGTTTTTGCTAAAGTAAATCTGAAATAGACCTGTTTTTTCTTTTTTTAATGCTGCATAGAATTCAATATGTTGGTTTTCAAATGTAGCAGTAACTTTTACACGTTTATGATTTTGATCAATAAAAGCTCGAATCGGTTTTTCTGGTAGAATTACACTTTGTTTATCAGCTAAAGTGACTTCAAATGGTAAACTTTTGAGCATGCTTAATCAATCTAAACCAAAAGTCTTAGTCTCTTTAAAAGGATCCATTTGAATTTGTTTCATACTACTTTGGTAATTTTTCCAAGCTGTATTAAAGAAACTATTAGTCTCACCTATCAATTTACCTAAAGCATCTTTTGCATGTTTCATTAAAGTTGTTTCGGTTGAGGTTAATCCTGTCTGACTATTGGATACATAATTATTAGCGAAACGAAGACGTTGTAAAGGTGTCACTTCTGGATTTCTCGTAATTCCTTGACGTTTGTCAACTTTACCTAAATATTTATCTATTAAGCTGTCTATTGATTTTACAATGTCTTTAGAACCTTTAATTTGATCCTTATATTTTTCTTTATCTAGTTTAGATAAGTTCTTTTTATAAGTTTCAGCAATCGTTTTGCTTTCCACTAATTGCTTTACAGCATTTGCAGCCGTTTCTTGCATTTTTTCTAACTTTTTAGCCGCAGCATAAACTTCATCAATATTCTTTTGAGATACTTCTAATCGTGGATCAGATTCTACTTTAATAGTTGTTTCAGACATTTGGTCTCCATAATGTAATTCAGCTTTATAAAATCCTGGCTTAACATTTACACCACCTGGTTCTCTAGTTTGCTTTCTAATTCGACGAGATGGTCTACTCACTCCAGCTTCAGTCATAAACCAAGATAATTTGTGGATGCCGTTTTCTTTAGGAGCTTTTAGCTTTAATGTTCTTATTAAGCGTGCTTCATCATAAAATTTTAAGGTTAGCGAATCCCACTTTACTTTTGACTCTTCTTTTTCAGAACCTGTTTCGTCTTCATCTTTATCCTTTTTATCTGATTTAGGCTGTTCTTTTTTATTGAACATATATGCAAGCTGAGCTCCATATTCTCTATTATCACCATGGTACATGGCATCTGCACCAAAACGACTTCCTGTTGGTTGCTGATAAGCAGCTTGATATGCTGTTGGTGGATCAAATAACATAATAGTTGAAGTTATTACAGATGCGTCGTTAGCGATTGCTCTTAATGGTCTTATATCATCTAAAACCCAAGCAGCACGACCAAAAGTACCTATTACTAAATCGTGTTCTCTTGGTTGAATTACCAAATCTTTTACTGATGTTGTTGGGAAACCTTCAGTCCATTTGGTCCATTTTTTACCAGCATTTACAGAAATATATAAACCATCATCTGTTCCTAAGAATAGTAGATTTGGTTCTACTAAATCTTCAACGATAGCTAATGTATAACTTTGCACATCGTTTTCATCTACAATACGTTCCCAGGTCTTACCATAGTTTTTTGTTCTATAAGCATAAGGCGTATAATTAAAACGTCTATAATCATTGGCGATTAAAAGTGCTTCGCCTTTATTTTTATTAGAGGCTTTTATTTGTGCGATCCAACTACCTTCTGGTAAACCCTTTAAGTTTTTAGACACATCATTCCAATTGTTTCCTCCGTCAGTTGTGTAGTGTACTCGTCCGTCATCAGTACCAGCCCAAAGCATATCTTTTTCAAGTACTGAAGGTTCAATAACTAAGATAGTAGTATGGTTTTCTGCACCAGTAGCATCCATACTTAGACCACCACTTTCAGATTGCTTTTGTTTCTCTGGATCATTGGTTGATAAGTCTGGAGAAATAACCGTCCAAGTTTCACCCTTATCAGTTGATTTATGTACAAACTGACTTCCAAAGTAAAGTGTACTATTATCAAAAGGGTCAATGTTTATAGCAGAATTCCAGTTAAAACGTAAACGTACATCTGGATCTGGATGTGTTGGACGTACACCATAATTATTTCCTGTTTGCCAATCGTATCTGCTGACATAACCTTGTTGACTCATAGACCATCCATAACGCGAATCATCTCTGTCTGGCACCACATCAAAACCATCACCAAAACTGATTTCTTGCCAATAGCTGTTTCTAATCCCTTGAGCACGCCAAACATAAGCTGGTCCTCTCCAAGATCCATTGTCTTGCATACCACCATAGACGTTATAAGGAAATTCGTTATCTACATTAATATGATAGAATTGCGCCACAGGTAAGTTGCCAATAAAGCGCCAAGTTTTTCCACCATCTTTAGTGATATTCATACCACCATCATTGCCATCAATCATAAAGTTTCCATTTTCAGGATGAATCCACCAGGCATGATGATCTGGATGAACACCATTACTTACACCATAAGCAGGCATCAATTGCGAGAAATTTTTCCCGCCATCTTCTGAAACATTCACGTAAGTAAATACAGAATATACACGATTTTCATTTTGTGGATCGACATAGATTTCAGAATAGTAAAATGGACGATTACCAATATCATTTTTATCATTTACCTTTTTCCATTTAGAACCACCATCTTCACTTTTATAGAGTGCGTTCTTTTTTGCTTCTACTAAGGCATAAATAATATTTGGTTTATTTGGTGCGATTGCTATACCAATACGTCCTAAATTCCCTTGAGGGAAACCATCATCTTCTGTTATTTTCTTCCAAGTTTTTCCACCATCATGCGTAATATGCAAACCAGAGCCTTTACCTCCAGAATTGAAGAACCAAGGGTCACGTTTATGTTCCCACATTGCAGCAATTAACTTGTTTGGATTTGTAGGATCCATTATTAAATCTGCAACACCTGTTTTATTATTAGTGAATAAAATTTTATTCCATGTTTTTCCGCCGTCAGTAGTTTTAAAAACACCACGTTCTGGATGTTCTCCCCAAGGGGAACCAATTGCACCAACATAAACTACATCTGGATTTGTTGGGTCAACTACAATACGATGAATATGTCTTGTGTTTTCAAGACCCATTGCCATCCATGTTTTACCTCCATCAAGGGATTTGTATACACCAAAACCACCATTCAATGAATTACGAGGATTTCCCTCTCCAGTACCGACCCAAATCACACTTGGATTAGATTGCTGTATTTCTACTGCTCCAATAGAAGCTGTTAATTGCTTTTCGAAAATTGGTTCCCATGTGATTCCACCAGAATTTGATTTCCAGAGACCACCAGAGGCAGTACCTACGTACATCACATCAGTATTACTGTTTACCACATCTATTGCGGTAACACGACCAGACATGCCACCAGGACCAATATTTCGCGGTGCCATATTTTTGACCATGTCCATTGAAAATTCTTGTGCAGAAACAAGCGTTATGCAGAATAGCATAACAATAGAAAAGAGATTCTTCATTATATTAAGGTTAGTTAAGTAATGCTTAAAATTAAGCAAAAGAAATGATAGAATTCTTAATGAGTTGTTAAGTTGTTCTTAACACTATTTTTTGATTCGAAAAAGCTTTATTTTTACATAACTATGAAGGACAAAAGAAAAACATCGGGTTTTGTGTTCAAGACCTACGAAGCTCCTAATCAATCTCCTTTTGACAAACTCTTTGAGATATTTAAGGAACTCATAACATATACATCTGGTGATTTTGATGAAGCTATAGATTGGCTTCGTCAGCTTGACAAAGAATATGAATTAACAACTCCTGAGTATACTATAGATGATTTTATAGAAGACCTAAAGAATAAAGGTTATATAAGAGAAGAGATTGACCCAACAGGAAATGGTGATGGTAAAGGTAAAACAACCATTACTGCAAAAACTGAGCGTGCGATTCGTCAACAAGCTTTAGACCATATTTTCGGAAAGATTAAACGTAGTGGTTCAGGTAATCATAAAAGCAAAGGAGTTGGTCTTGGAGATGAACATACTGGTAATTTCAGAGCTTATCAATTTGGTGATAATTTAGATAAAGTTTCCATGACTGAAAGCATTAGAAATGCGCAAATTAATAATGGTATAGGTGATTTTAGTTTAACTGAAGATGATTTAGTAGTTGAAGAAACTCTTCATAAAAGTCAGATGAGTACTGTGTTAATGATAGATATTAGCCACAGCATGATTCTCTATGGTGAGGATCGAATTACTCCAGCTAAAAGAGTGGCTATGGCTTTGGCAGAATTAATTACCACACGATATCCTAAGGACACCTTAGAAATCTTAGTATTCGGTAATGATGCTTGGCCTATTAAAATAAAAGAATTACCATATCTTAAAGTTGGTCCATACCATACGAATACTGTTGCAGGCTTACAATTAGCAATGGATATGTTGCGTAGAAAACGGAATACTAACAAGCAGATTTTTATGATAACAGATGGTAAACCAAGTTGCTTGCGTATGCCAGATGGACAATACTATAAGAACAGTAATGGTCTAGATCCATTTATTACTAATAAGTGTTATACGATGGCAGAACAGGCAAGACGATTACATATACCTATTACTACATTTATGATTGCAGAAGATCCTTATTTAATGCGATTTATTAGAGAGTTTACGCAAGCCAATAGAGGTAAAGCTTTCTATACAGGTCTCAAAGGACTCGGAGAAATGATATTTGAAGATTACGAAAACAACAGAAAGAAAAGAATTAAAGGATAAAGATGAATATTCAAAAGATTAAAACATTAGGTGAACTAAAACAATCTGGCTATCAATCAAAATCTATAAAAGATGAATTGAGAGATAACCTTATTGAAAACATAAAAAATAAAGTAACAACGTTTGAAGGTATTCATGGTTATGAAAATACTGTAATTCCTGAACTTGAGAGAGCTATTTTATCTAGACATAATATTAATTTATTAGGACTTAGAGGGCAAGCGAAAACACGTTTAGCACGTATGATGGTGAATTTATTGGATGAATATATTCCTTTAGTTAAAGGTTCTGAGATTAATGATGACCCTTTGCAACCTATATCAAGATTTGCTAAAGAATTAGTAGCTGATAAAGGTGATGAAACACCTATAGCTTGGTTGCATCGTGATGATCGTTTTGCTGAAAAATTAGCAACACCAGATGTAACTGTGGCTGATATTATTGGTGATGTAGATCCTATTAAAGCAGCAAATTTAAAATTGAGTTATGCAGATGATCGCGTGATTCATTATGGAATGATTCCTCGTGCAAACCGCTGCATATTTGTAATCAATGAATTACCAGATTTACAAGCTCGAATTCAAGTAGCATTGTTCAATATTTTGCAAGAAGGCGATATTCAAATTAGAGGTTTTAAACTACGTTTAGCATTAGACATGCAATTTGTGTTTACAGCAAATCCAGAGGATTACACAAATAGGGGAAGTATTGTAACACCTTTAAAAGATAGAATAGGTTCTCAAATCTTAACGCATTATCCAGAAACAGTAGAAACGGCTAGAATAATAACCTCTCAAGAAGCAAAATTAGATGATAGACAAGCAAATTCTGTCTATGTACCAGAATTAGCTAAAGATGTATTAGAGCAAATCAGTTTTGAAGCCAGAGAAAGTGAATTTGTTGATGTAAAGAGCGGAGTTAGTGCTCGTATGAGTATTACGGCTTTTGAAAACTTATTAAGCACTGCAGAACGTCGTGCCTTAATATCTGGTGATGAAACTACTTCAGTACGATTATCTGATTTTATTGGAGTGATTCCTGCAATAACAGGAAAAGTTGAATTGGTATATGAAGGTGAACAAGAAGGAGCTGATTATGTAGCTAATTATCTTTTGGAATCTGCAGTTAAAACTTTATTTCCTAAGTATTTTCCAAAGATTGAAAAATTAGAAAAGCAAGATGAAGAAACACCTTATGATGATTTAATTTCTTGGTTCTTTAATGGAGATGGTTTTGAGCTTTTAGATGATTTTGATGATTCAAAATATAAAGCTAAGTTAGATGAGATATTACCTCTAGATACGTTGATTGCAGATTATCAACCAGATATTGATAATCGTGACGTATATTTTGAAAAAGAATTTATTCTTTGGGGGCTAACGCAGTTTAAAAAATTGAGTAAATATCGTTATTCTGAAGGCTTGAAGTTTCAAGACCCTTATGGAAGTTATATAAGTGGGTTGTAAATTACCAAGTATCACGACTTTTAATATTAGCATCGCAGAGTTTAATAATCTCTGCGATTCTTTTTTGTCTAGTGGCTTCGCGTTTTGCACTGTGCAACCATGATAAATAACTTTTTCTATAACCTTTTGAAAATTTTTGATAGTTCTCAAAAGCACGTTCATTTTTGTCAAATGCATCTTTTAACTCTTTTGGAATTAAACCATTTTCTACATCATCCATTTCGGTCCACTTGCCAGTTTCTTTAGCAAGATTAATGAGTTTCCATCCAGATTCTTGAATTAGTCCTGCTTTATCAAGTTCTATGATATACTTTTTGTTGAGCGCACTCCAGGTACTTTTAGGATTTCTTGGTGAAAAGTATTGTATGCATTTTCTCCCACCTAAACTTTTTACCGTAGAATCTATCCAACCAAAACAAAGGGCGACTTTAACAGCTTCTTCCCAACGCATGGTAGGCATTTTAGTTTCTAATTTATAGAATACAATATATACAGCTTTGTGTATGTCATGATTGGTTAATAACCAATCGTCGAAGTCGATATCGCGTTCAAAATAGAGTTCTGGGTATTCCAAAATTAAAGTTGTTTTGAGTAGATGTAATAATCTCTATCGACTTTAAAGTCTGTACTTTCAATAGTTTTTGTCTTCCATTTAGAATTAGGAAAAATCCACTCTGTTTTTCCGCCAATTTCTACTTCAATAGGCATATCAAAGTCTTTTACAATATTTACATAACGGAATTTAAGTTCACTATTTTCTATTTTATATTCTAAAGTGGGAATTCGTATATCCCTCAAATACTGATTAAAAAAGGCACTTAAGTCTTTCTTAGCTATTTTACTAATATAATCTTCAATCTGCTTAGTAGTCACCGTTTGATGATAAAATTCAAAATTTAAACCTCGAAGAATTTGTCTCCATAATTGATCATCTTCAACAAGTTGACGAAGCGTATGAAGTAAGTTAGATCCCTTATAATACATATCGCTAGAACCTTCTTTGTTTACATCGTAGTAACCAATAAGAGGTCTATCATTTTTAATATTAACACGTGTGCCGATCACATAATCTGCAGAAGCCTCTTTACCATAATAATAGTCTAAAAACAGATTCTCTGAATAGGCTGTAAATCCTTCATGAACCCACATGTCTGCTACATCTTTGTTAGTGATATTATTAGCAAACCACTCATGACCACCTTCATGTACAATAATGAAATCCCATTTTAAACCCCAACCTGTACGCGATAAATCTCTACCCAAATACCCTTTTTTATATTGATTTCCATAAGTGACAGAACTTTGGTGTTCCATTCCTAAATAGGGTACTTCCACTAACTTAAAGCTATCTTCATAGAAAGGGTATGGGCCAAACCAATGCTCAAAAGCTTTTATCATTTTTGGTGCATCTTTAAAGTGTTCTTTGGCTTTTTCAAGATTGTCTTTAAGTACCCAATAGTCTATATCTAGATTGCCTTTTTCCCCTTCATATACCTCAGAAAAATTCACATAGTCACCAATATTTACATTGATTCCATAGTTATTGATTGGGTTATTGACAAACCAGTGTGATTTTAACTTGTCTCCTAAATCCTCTAGTTTTCTTAGTCGACCATTGGAAACATTAGTTAACCCTTTGGGAATAGTTACACTAATCAACATACTATCTACTTCATCGTACATGTGGTCTTTATTTGGCCACCATACACTTGCTCCTAAACCTTGACAAGATGTTGCGATAAAATGTTGTCCATTTTGGTCCTTTTTCCAAGAAAAGCCACCGTCCCAAGGTGCACGCTTAGCTTCCTTTGGGTATCCTTTGTAATGGATTTCGATTGCATTTATATCGCCAACATGTTGTTCACCAAGCATTATATAAAATACATTTCCTTCGCGTTTTATTGCGCGTATTTTTCCGTCTTGGATTACTTTTGTGATTTCCATTGGCTCTTGCAAATCTATTTGCATTACCTCATTTGGTTCTAATACTTTATATTGGATTGTGTTTTTACCATAAATAAATTTTTCATCAGGTTTTACTTCTATATCGAGATGATAATAAGTTAAATCCCACCAAGAACGTTCTGGTGTAATACTTCCCCTAAGTGTATCTTGTCTGTTGAAATTTGTCTTATCTTGAAGTAATTGCGCTTCTACATTGATAGTGATTAAAAACACTAAGAAACCTAATAGATAGTTAAGATATAGTTTGTTGTAATTGTTTTGCATTCGCTTTTTTTAAGTATTTAATTAGCATTAAGAACCCTAAAAGTAAATTTAGTCCTAAATAAATTCCACCGAATAGAAGCATAACTTTGAAATTAGTAGTGACGCTTTCAAATTCTGATAGTTCTGAGATTAAGGCAAGTACCATATATAGATTAAGTATAATAAATATGATTGTGATAATTATACCTGAAGTTATTTTCTGTTTAAAGATTTGAAAACTAATAATCAGTAACAAGACTACTGCAATTGGATTTAACCATGAGGATGCTATCCAATAATATATGATTGAACCAAGAATGAATAATTCTGGAGTTAATGGTTTTAGTTTCTGAATCATATTCATATTATGATTTGTAGATTCTTGTCTTTGCAGGAATGATAATATATTATCTAATTATTTTGTTTGGAAACACTACCATACTTTCATGACCATCTTCACCAACACTAGCAACTCCAAAAAGGAAATTATCAATAACAATACCATTTAACGTAAACTCTGTAACATTTCCGACATAACGACTGTTATCCCAAGTTGGAGAGGTTGTATCTCTCCAATAGACTTTGTAACCTTTTGCTCCTTCAACATTGTTCCATTGTAATTTGGCTGAAGCTTCTACAATACCACCAATACCTACTTCTTTTGGCGAAGGTGGAGCTGAAGCAAGGTTTGCCATTGCTATTGAATTAACAGCTGTCAGTTTTTTACAATATGGAAAATTAACATGCTCAAAGGTGTCTCCATAATTGATTCCATTTTCAGTTCTAATATCCTGATGTTGTTGTGTATAATTTTCATGTGCTTCCATAATTCGGATACCTGCAAAACCAACATCATTAAATGGTCTATGATGTCCACCACGTCCAAAACGATCTAAACGATAGACCATCATTGGATTCATTTCTGGCATATAGGTTTTTGTGGTTGTATATACATATCGTGCTAGTTGACGCGATATGCCATCAACTTCACCACCATAAAAACGACGTGCTCTTGCTTGACGTTTTAATTTTTCAGCATCTTTTTCACCTGTAGTTGTAGGTTCAGAAAATATTCTGAACGTTCGATTATCTATGACACCATCAACTCCAGAAATATTACCTATCATATCATTATTTAAAACACCAATAATGTCCCAATTATTGTCTTGTGCATATTTTGCCATCCCTTGTCCACCAAATAGTCCTTGTTCTTCACCAGATAATCCTAAATAGACAATACTGCTTTCAAACTTATATTTAGATAAAACTCTTGCAGCTTCTATAGCACCTGCCATACCTGTAGCATTGTCATTAGCACCTGGTGAATCTGATGTAAAGTCAGTAGGGTCTGAAACTCTTGAATCTATATCTCCACTCATTATAATATAACGATTAGGATATTTTGTACCACGTTGTATGGCAACGACATTAACCACCATCATATCTTTTATAATACGTTGGTTACGTCCTTTCTCTACTAAATCTTTTTGAAAGAACACTTCTAAGCAATCATTACAATCTTTAGAGATCTTTTCAAACTGTCCTTTTATCCAACGCCTTGCTGCACCAATTCCTCTGGTTTCTGAAACAGTATCACTTAAAGTGTGTCGTGTACCAAAATCAGCCAAAGTTTTTACATCGTTTCGCAAGCGCTCTTCTGAAATACCATCTATGATGTCATAGATTTTTATATCAGTTTGTGCAGAAATTGAAATTGAAAATAGTATTGAAAATAGAAGAATCGTATTTTTCATTTTAGATAGTTTTATTATTTAACAAGTAATAATGTTCCGAATATACCAGCATCAATCCAACCTCTATTTTTATCATCTCCTTGTACTTCTACTGAGCCTATAAAGTTTTCTCTGGTTTTGCTATTATCATTATCGCAATAGGCTAGGGCAAAACCCACATTTCTATTGGCATATAGTTTTAAAGGTGTGTTGTTACCATCATCAGTATAAGTATCATCATAAAGCGAAATTTTAACTTCCCAAATAGATATATTCTCTTTTGTTAAAACCTTAGATGCCACATGAGAGTTATAGAGTTTTCCTTCTCTTTTTGTAGACATATCCACAACATTGCCATCTAATGCAATATGATAGGCAAAAGCATTATGAGTAAACTGATGATGTCCTCCACTATTATCTTCATCAATAAAAACCTCAAGACAATCATCGTCCCACCATGTTGTCAATGGGTCTTCGTAAATATCTATAAGTTTATCATCTTGTATTTCTGCTAATAAGTATAAGGCATCTTCTGTCCATGCTAATTTGTATTTACCTTTAAAATCGTCTTCGGTTGGCTGATTTCCTAACCATGTCTGATCTAATGGTTGCCATTGTGCATTTTGCCAAATTGCCTCATTAGCTAAACCATCTAGAGTAGGAGCAACTTCGGTGTGCTTAACTTTTATAAGTTGCTTAATGGTTTTCTTTTGCTCTATAGTTTTTCTATAAGTGAATTTTGCAGTTTCAACATCGCCTTTGTCATTCTCTATGTCTACATAAACATTCATTTCACTTTCAGAGATTTTCTCGAAATACATTCCTTCAAAAACGACCTTATTTTCTGTAATTTCTTTTAGTGGAAAGTCTACAGTTTCATCTTTATTCTCCCAACCTTTAAGATCTGATCTAAAGTGCTTTAATTGAAGGACTAATGTGTTTTCTAATTCTCTTATGATTTCTATTTCGTAGAATGATACTCTATTATTAATTGTGAATTTAAAAGTTGCCATCATAGAACCGTTAGAAGGTTCGCTCCAAATTTCTTCAGCTTGTCCACCAAAGGCTTCTCCATGCCATGTACCAGCTATCCAAGCTATGTTTTCTAGTTTGGGTTCTAGTGTTTTCTCTTGAGAAAATAAAGCAAGTGTAAATACGCAAAAAGTAAACGTTAGGAATTTAATCATCTTAAAAAATTGAGTTGAAAAGATACGGAATATTTGATATAATGAGCTAAACTACGTTAAGGTTATATCTTATTTTTCTGAAGATTTTAATCCTAGTTATCCTATCTGGCCATCGTCATTGATATCTTTACCAGAACGCTCTTCTAAAACTTTTAAAGTTTTAAGAAGTAGTGCTTTAGTTTTAGTAAGTTCTTCTTCTAATTGTTTTACACGTCCTTCTAAGGATTCGGCTTTGCCTTTTTGTTCCTCGATTTCGCTTTGTTGGATAAGATCCCAAAATAGTCCCATTGACGGTTGGTTTTAAAAAGTAGGGACAGTAATTGTAGTTATGGGTAATTTAACTATGACTATGGATATGTTTTAAAATGTTACATTATCTAATATAGGTTACTTTAGAAATAAGTCCGTCTTCAATTTCATAAATAGCTACTGTGTTAAATACTTTACCGTTAGCAGTTATTTGTTTTTCATCAATGACTTTATTACCAAGAACTATCCTTTTACTTACTGTAGCTTTTATATCTGGTGTGTTTTTAAACCAAGAAATATAGTCTTTACGCATTTGGTCTTGTCCTTTTGATAAGGGTTTGCTAGGGAAATCATATACTTCTACATCCTTTGAGTGTGCAGCCATAAATGCATTAATATTTTTTGCATTATAGGCTTCTAATTGGCTTTGTACTATAGCAACCATTTTAGCATTTTCTTCGGTTAATTGCTCGCTTGTTTGTTCTGTTACTATTTCTGTATTGCCTTCTTTAGGGTTATTTGAGGCAACATCACCAACAATTAGTAGTTTAGAACTAGCAGCATTTACAATAAGTCGTGTTATTTTAGTGATTCCGTTAGACGATAAGTCAGTAACTTTCTTCCAATCATTATCACGTTTTAAAGTTAATTTGTAGAGTACACTATTTTTTCCTGATAGTAAAGTTCGACCATTTAACCAGCATATATCCTCAATTCCTGGCATAGTATAGGCTAATAGTCTGGTTTTACCAGTTGTTGTATTTAACGTCCTTATTTCCCACTGTTTTTCATTCTTTTTAGAAATATAGCTCACTAAGTTAGACTTGGGTATTTTATGAAATGAACGCCCTACTTTAGTATCAAATTTTCTATTAGTACCTTCACTTATATTTGTTACGTATAGATTTAAATCTTCACCTTCAATTACTGCTGATACAACAGTGTTTTCATCTGACCATGTATAATAGGCTACAACTAAATCTTTAATAAGTTGAGTTGATTCACCGTTACTCAAATTATAAGAATATAAACCTTGTTTGCCATCTTTATCTAAGCGTACGGCTGAAACTGCATTTTTGTTTGGGATCTTAATCGGAGAATATTCGCCATCCTCTGTGAAATTAAGCCAAACCTTTGAGCTGTAATTACTAAAATACTGCATGATATCTGTTTGACCGTTGCGCGTGGAAGCATATAAAATGCGTTCGTCATTTAAAAAAGAAGGTTGGTTATCGTACCCTTCGTTACTCGATATATTTTTGTGGTTAGCTACACTAATATCATAGTTTAGTCTGCTTATATCAAACAAATGTACATCAGGATTTGTTTGAGCAAATGTATAAGCAGATAAAGCTAAAATAGCTGTAATAAAAAGTCGTTTCATGTTAATAGCAGTTATTATGCTAAATATAATAATTCTATTATTATTTCTTGATCTTTTTATAGAAGTTAAGTAAAGAAATTTTCGTTTTTGAAAAGCTAAATACTACATTTAAATACACTTTAACGATAAAAAGTTTATTTTTGTCGATTTTTTTATTTATTATTGCACTATCAAACAGTTGAAAATTAGTATAATACTATTCCATCCGGTTTGTAATTACCCTAAATAATGAAAATTAAATTGTGGTAATAGAAGAGATGAATAATGATTTATTCATTGCTCGAGTTCATTTGTAGATATGATTATGAACTAATGAAGTTCTTATACTGAATATGAAAACCTATATCTAAGTAGATTATAGGATGGCCAATAAAAGAATAATCGTGAAGTAATTTTTATTTTTTGATTTATTTAGTTAGTTAGTGAGAAAAGGCTTCAAAACTTTCTGTTTTGAAGCCTTTTTGCATGAACAAATTGAAAATCCAATTGAAATTAATGAATTCGATTTTCTAACTTTAACTTATTTTAAAAGCAGTATTTATTTTCAGCTTTAACTTTTTCAGCTATCTCATTACGTAGGTCAACGATATCTGGATAGTTCTGATATTTAGTAAAACGCTTTAAGCCCATAAGCATCATACGTTGTTCATCACCTTCAGCAAAAGAAATTATACTCTCTTTACCTTTATCTTCAATAATATTTATAGCATTATATAAGTATAATTTAGACATTGCGATCTGAACAGATTGCGCTTCTTCACCAAATCGCTTAGCGTTCTTTTCTGTTCTTAGGATAGCAGATTCAGCCATATATATTTCTATTAATATATCCGCAGCAGCAACTAATAACTGTTGATGGGCTTCTAAATCTTGTCCATATTTTTGAACTGCACCACCAGCAACCATTAAGAAAGTCTTTTTGAGCTTCTTAATCATTTCTTTTTCTTCAGAAAACAATTCTGAATAATCTGGTGTTTCAAAAGAAGGAACTCCCATTAATTCTTCTTGCACTGCTTGGGCAGGACCCAATAAGTCTACATGACCTTTCATAGCTTTCTTAACCAACATACCAACAGATAACATTCTGTTAATTTCATTAGTTCCTTCATAGATACGTGCAATACGTGCATCTCTCCAAGCTGCTTCCATTGGTGTTTCTTCAGAGAATCCCATACCTCCAAAGATTTGAATACCTTCATCAGCACAGTTTTGTACATCTTCAGAAACAGCTACTTTAAGTATAGAACACTCAATAGCATACTCTTCAACACCTTTTAGTTCAGCTTCTTGGTGTGTATTTCCTGCAGCTACTCTTAAAGAAATTCGATCTTCAATATTTTTGGCAGCTCTGTAAGTTGCAGATTCACCAGCATAGGCATCAGCTGCCATTTTAGCTAATTTCATTTTTATAGCACCAAAGTCTGCAATAGGTGTTTTAAATTGCTTACGCTCATTAGCATAATTTATAGCCGTAGTTAAAATACGTCTTTGCGAATCTAAGCACGCAGCGGCTAATTTTATACGACCGACATTCAGCGCATTCATAGCGATTTTAAAACCTTCACCACGACCTGCAAGCATATTCTCTACTGATACAACAGTATCGTTAAAAAATACTTGACGTGTAGAACTTGCTCTAATTCCTAATTTATGTTCTTCTTCTCCTAATGTTATGCCATTTGGATTTTCTGGATCAAATTCAACAATAAAGCCAGTAATGTTCTTATCATCTTCAATACGAGCGAATACAATCATCAAGCTACAAAAACCTGCATTTGAGATCCACATTTTTTGCCCGTTGATTTTATAAGACTTGCCGTCAGCTGCTAATTCAGCAGTTGTTTTACCAGAATTTGCATCAGATCCTGCACCTGGTTCAGTCAAACAATACGCACCAAACCATTCGCCTGTAGCTAGCTTAGGAACATATTTTTGTTTTTGCTCTTCTGTTCCATATAACGTAATTGGCATTGTGCCAATACCTGTATGAGCACCGAAAGCAGTACTAAAAGAACCTGTTCCAGATGAAATGTAATCACATGTTAAACATGTAGATACAAAGCCCATTCCTAATCCTCCATAAGCTTCAGGAACAGCTACACCAAGAAAACCAAGTTCACCAGCTTTGCGCATAACGTCTTCCGTTAAGGCGTAATCTTTTGCCTCAAACCTGTCTTTATGAGCAACAATTTCACGGTCATTGAATTCCATAACCGCTTCTTTCATCATATTTTGTTCTTCCGAAAAATCTTCTGGTGTGAATACATCTTCACAGTTTGTTTCTTTTACTAGGAATTGACCTCCGCGTAGGATATCTTTTTCAGTTGCTTCCATTTTATATAATTATATTTAGTTCTTTATTTAGTTTAAAAATTCAAATAATCCACAAGCACCTTGACCAGTACCAACGCACATGGTTACTGCTCCGTATTTACCTTGCATATTTTGCTTACGCATCTCATCAAATAATTGTACCGAAAGCTTAGCACCTGTACATCCTAATGGATGGCCTAATGCAATAGCACCTCCGTTTACATTAATGATATCTGGATTTAAGTTTAATTCTCTGATTACAGCTAATGATTGAGAAGCAAATGCTTCATTTAATTCAATTAGAGATAAATCATCTTGTTTTAAACCTGCTTGTTTTAGAGCTTTAGGAATTGCTTTTACTGGACCAATACCCATAATACGTGGCTCAACACCTGCAGCAGCATAATTAACCATTCGTGCAACAGGTTCTAGATTTAATTCTTTAACCATATCCTCACTCATTACCATTACAAAAGCGGCACCATCACTCATTTGAGATGAGTTACCAGCTGTAACACTTCCACCAGCAGCAAATACAGCTCTAAGTTTTGCTAAAGCAGCTTTATTAGTACCTGCACGAGGACCTTCATCCTTAGTTACAGTATAAGATTTTGTTGCTTTTTTTCCATTTGCATCGATATAGGTTTGTTCTACATTAATAGGAACAATTTGGTCTTGAAAACGATCTTCAGCCAATGCTCTCAATGCCTTCATGTGAGAATTATATGCAAACTCATCTTGATCCTCTCGAGATACGTTGAATTGGTTAGCAACAGCTTCTGCTGTATTACCCATTCCCCAATAATAATCCTCATGACCAGCTTTTACAATAGCATCGTAGTTTAATTCTGGTTTAAAACCAGTCATAGGTACACTACTCATACTTTCTGCTCCTCCAGCAATTATACAATCGGCCATTCCTGCTTGGATTTTTGCCGTAGCCATTCCGATAGTTTCTACTCCAGAAGAGCAAAAACGATTTACTGTTACACCAGGAACATCAATTACTTCTAATCCCATTAAAGAGATTAAACGTGCCATATTAAGCCCTTGTGAACCTTCTGGCATGGCGTTACCAACGATAACATCGTCAATTCGTTTTGGATCTAAATTTGGCAATTCTTTCATCATATGTTTGATGGTTTCTGCTGCCAATTCATCTGTTCTTTTAAAACGGAATACACCCTTTGGCGCTTTGCCAACTGCCGTTCTATATGCTTTTACTATATATGCTGTTTTCATTTTCTTAGTTTCTTAAAGGTTTACCTTTCGTTAACATGTGCTGTATTCTCTCTAAAGTTTTACGCTCAGTACATAAAGACAAGAACGCTTCTCGTTCAAGATCCAATAAATATTGTTCACTAACTAGAGTTGGTTCAGACAAATCTCCTCCAGCCATAACGTAGGCTAGTTTATTTGCAATTTTCATGTCGTGCTCACTGATATATTTAGAATCTTTCATAGAATCTGTACCAACTAAGAACATTCCTAATGCTTGTTTACCTAATACTTTTACATCAGTTCGTTTTACAGGTTGAGTATAACCCATATCTGCCATAAGTTTGGCATGTTGTTTTGCAACTGCTATTTGACGATCCTTATTAACAACTACGATATCTTTTCCTTTTTGAAGAATCCCTAAATCATACGCTTCATATGCAGAAGTTGCTACTTTGGCCATTCCTATAGTTAAGAAGTATTCTTGAAGCGTGTTTAATTGCACATCTCCTTTTTTAAAGGTATCTGATGCTCTTAAAGCCATTTCTTTAGAACCTCCACCACCAGGAATTACACCAACACCAAACTCTACAAGTCCAATGTATGTCTCAGCGGCTGCAACGACTTTGTCTGCATGCATTGATAATTCACAAGCTCCACCTAAAGACATTCCGTGAGGCGCAGCAACTGTTGGAATAGAAGAATAACGCATTCTCATCATTGAATCTTGAAAGAATTTAATGGCCATATTAAGCTCATCGTATTCTTGTTCGGCTGCCATCATAAATATCATGCCTATGTTTGCACCAACAGAAAAATTATCTGCTTGGTTACCAACAACTAATCCGGCGAAATCTTTTTCAGCAATATCAATCGCTTTATTTAAACCTGTTAATACATCACCACCAATAGTGTTCATTTTAGATCGGAATTCTACATTAAGGATTCCATCTCCTAAATCTTCAACTACAACTCCAGAATTCTTGTAGACTTCAGTTGTTTTTCTAATATTATCTAATATGATAAAGCTGTCTTGACCTGGAATCTTTTCTTGAGATTTCTTTGGAATATCATAGGTATAAGTTGCACCATCTTTCACAGTGTAAAATGAAGTACTACCTGATGCTAACATTTCTGTCACCCAAGCGCTAGGTTCTATGCCTTCAGTCTTCATCATTTCAATTCCTTTTTCAACTCCGATAGCGTCCCAAATTTGGAAAGGACCGTGTCCCCAACCAAATCCTGCTTTCATTGCATCATCAATTTTATATAAGTCTTCTGTAATCTCAGGAATACGATTAGATACGTAAGCAAATAAAGCGGAAAGATGCTTTCTATAGAATTCCCCAGCTTTATCTTTTCCTTTTACTAATACTTTAAAACGATCAGCAACATTATCAATTGTTTTTGTTAGTTCTAGCGTAGCAAATTTTGCACGCATTTTAGATCTATACTCTAAAGTGTTTAAGTCTAGGGAAAGAATTTCCTTTTTGCCTTCTACAGAAATCGATTTTTTATAAAAACCTTGACCTGTTTTACTTCCTAACCACTTATTTTCCAGCATCGTATTGATGAAATCTGGGATATTAAATAAGTCTAACTGCTCATCATTAGGACAATTATCTTTTATTCCATTAGCAACATGAACTAACGTGTCTAAACCAACAACATCTACTGTACGGAAGGTAGCCGATTTAGGGCGACCTATTACTGGGCCAGATAACTTATCAACTTCCTCGATGGTAAGATTTAATTCCTTAACCACATGAAAGACATTCATTATACTGAAAATACCTATTCTATTTCCAATAAAGGCTGGTGTGTCTTTAGCAACAACCGAAGTTTTTCCCAAGAATTGTTCACCATAACCATTTAAAAATTCTAATACTGAAGCATCAGTTTTAGGTCCAGGTATGATTTCGAATAACTTTAAATATCTCGCAGGATTAAAGAAATGTGTACCACAGAAATGCTTCTGAAAATCTTCACTTCTTCCTTCGCTCATAAACTTAATTGGAATACCAGAAGTGTTCGAAGTAATCAAAGTTCCTGGTGTTCTATATTTTTCTAAATTTTCAAAGACTTGTTGTTTAATGTCTAGACGTTCTACAACAACTTCCATAATCCAATCGACATCCTTTACCTTAGCTATATCGTCTTCAAGGTTTCCAGTTGTTATTTTACTTTTAAACGAATTATGATAGAGTGGTGCAGGTTTTGATTTAATTGATGCAGTAAGTGCATCATTAACTAACCTATTTCTGACAACTTTATCTTCTAAAGTTAAACCCTTAGCTTTTTCCTTATCATTAAGTTCTCTTGGAACAATGTCTAATAACAAGACATCAACACCAATATTTACAAAATGACAAGCTATTCCGCTTCCCATAATACCCGAACCAATAATCGCTATTTTTTTAATTCTACGTTTACTCATCTTACTTTAAAATGTGTTCTTTTTGATTGTATATTTTTTTATTAGAAATCATATTATTAATGACTTCTGCAACTTCATAAAAATGATTTAATTTATCCTCAGAAATATTTTGACGAATCGTATTATTAAAAGTTAATACACGTTCTCTTGAGTACTCTCTTTTTTCTCTACCAAATTCTGTTAGAAAGATTAGTACTCCACGACCATCTTCAGGATTTGGTTTGCGTTCTATTAACCCTTTTTCTTCCATGGTTTTTAAAGTACGAGATAAGCTTGTAGCTTCCATTCCCATTTTTGGACCTAAAGAAGTAGAAGGTGTACCATTTTCTGGATCGATGCTTAATAAAGTAAATCCAGTTGCCATAGTACTGTCGAACTTAGCAGCTTCTTCATTATACATTTTATTAACTGCTAACCATGTGGTTCTCAGTATATAATCAATGGTTTTGTCTTTCATAGCTTTTTGTTGGAACCCAAAGATACTAAAAAATACTATGCATGCATAATAAATTAATGAAATTTTGATGCTTTAGTTGAGAACAAATAAAAAGCGCCACATATTGAGGCGCTTTATTATTTTATTTCTGCTTTTTGCTAAGCTAATTTACCATTTAAAGCTCCTACAACACCTCCTACAGCAGTTGCTAGAAGTATTGAAATAATTATATCTACTCCAAAGCTTTCATAAGTCATACTTGTATCCATACCCATTTTAAATAGGTTAGTAATTAAGCCCATGAAAACACCAATGATAGCTCCAGCTTTTGCTCCTGTAGCTAATGTTGTTATGTGAGCCCACTTATTAAAGATATAAGAAATAAAAAAACCAAAAGTTAAACAGCCTAATAGAATTAATACCATTATTTTAGTTGATTCCTCTGGTTGAGGGAAATAATCTTTAAATAAAATACCGTAGCCATCCTAATAGCCAATATACAATGCCGCCAACTAAGCCGGCAACTACAAAAGTTTTTGTTTTCATAATATTATATGTTTTAGTTAGTAAGTCTAAAGATATAATATTTGTATAGAGTGCTATAAATCAGTAAGTAATGACTTACATACTACTTATTTTTTTAACTAGGTACTTAGAATTTTAAGGTCTATAAATTTTCTCATATAGATCCTTATAGATATCTTTTATAATTGCCCGCTTCATTTTCATAGTGGGAGTAAGGTGACCACCATCAATAGACCAGACATCTGGTGTGAGTTCAAAACGTTTAATTTGTTCCCATTTACCAAAATGCTTATTATACTTATCTATTTCTTTTTGAATGCGTTTAACTACAATTTCAGAATTAGAAATTTCAGCTTCAGATAGTCCAATATCATGTTCTTTAAGTTCTATCCAATCTCTCACAAATTCAAAATTAGGTTGTATTAAAGCTGCTGGCATTTTTTCTCCTTCACCAACAACCATAATTTGTTCAATGAAAAGCGATTGTTTCATATCATTCTCTAGCAATGGAGGGATTACATATTTCCCACCAGAGGTTTTAAACATTTCTTTTTTACGACCTGTAATTTTTAAAAACCCATCTTCATCAATCGCTCCTTTATCACCAGTATGAAAATAATCACCAGTCATTACACTGGCAGTTTTCTCAGGATCTTTATAATAACCCATCATTACATTTGGACCCTTTATTAGAAGTTCTCCGTCTTCCGCTATCTTAACCTCTACATTTTTAATTGGCTTACCAACAGTTCCAATTTTATAATGATTATCCCTGTACATTCCAACAGATACTACTGGTGATGTTTCAGTTAAACCATAACCTTCCATAACTTTCATTTTAGCGGCACCAAAAACCCTTGCAAGTCTTGGTTGTAAAGCAGCACTGCCTGAAACCATTGTGTTTAGTTCACCACCTAGTGCTTCTCTCCATTTACTAAAGATTAATTTATTTGCAATTTTTAGTTTAAATTCATAAAAAGCTCCATTAGCTCCATAAGGCTCCCATTGCTCGCCTAATCTCACAGCCCAAAAGAATAATCCTTTTTTTAAGCCTGTAAGTTCTTCACCTTTCAGCATGATTTTATCGAAAACTTTTTCTAGTAACCGCGGTACTACACTCATCAGATTTGGATGAACCTCTTTGGCATTATCACCAATTTTATCTAAAGCTTCTGCAAAATATATCGATGTTCCAGAATGCTGATAAACATAAATTAAGACCCGTTCAAAGATATGGCATATGGGTAAAAAACTGAGAACTTTCGTTTTACCTGTTGCAGGTAATGGCACTCTAGTTGAACTGTCCAAAGCATTGCTAGTAATATTTTTATGAGATAGCATTACTCCTTTAGGACGTCCTGTGGTTCCTGATGTATATATTATAGTCGCCAGATCTTCAGGTTTAACTGCATTTTTGCGTGCTTCTACATCTTCTTGATTACTTTTGTCTTTTCCAAGTTCAAAAAGTTCTGAATAATGCTTACAGCCTTCTATTCTATCGAAAGAATAAACTTGTTTCAATTTTGTATTTTTTTGAACCTTACGTACTTTTTCTAAAACTTCTTCATCTGAAACAAAGCAATAAATAGATTCGCTATGATTTAATACATATTCATAATCTTCAGCACAAATAGTAGGATAAATAGGTATATTTTGAGCACCTGTTTGCAATATCCCAATATCCATAATATTCCATTCAGTTCTATTTGTCGATGAGATAAGAGCTATTTTATCATTTTTATTTATACCAAGATTTAATAATGCACGACTAATTGCATTTGATTTATCCACATATTCTTGAGTAGATATTGGTGTCCAAACCCCATTATACTTTGTTACCAAGGCTTCTGGGTTTGGTTTATGCTTTAATTGGTAATAAGGAAAGTCAAAAAGGCGAGTAACATCTGTCATAATTCTTGTCGGCAAAAGTTAATAGGGTTTTTGCGAAAATAATAAAATTACACCATGTATTACAAATATTGTGTAAAGTCAAGTGGTGATTTTTTAAAATTTAGCAATTTTCAATCCAAATTCTTGCGTTTACAAAAGCCTCTAACCATGGAGATACTTCATCATTTCTGCCTTGTGGATAATTAGCCCAATTCCATTGAAAAGTAGATCGTTCTATGTGAGGCATTGTTACTAAATGACGCCCAGTTTTATCACATAACATTGCTGTATTAAAAACTGATCCATTAGGATTATGAGGATAACCTTCGTAGCTATATTTAGCGACAATATCATATTTATTCTCTGCATAAGGTAAATCAAATTTACCTTCACCATGCGAAATCCAAACACCTAATGTAGAACCTTCTAAAGTAGATAACATTACAGAATTGTTTTTCTGAATTTTTACAGATGTAAATGCACTTTCATGTTTTTGAGAATCATTGTGAATCATTTTACCATGAATCTCATGGTCTGGATTAATAAGGTCTAATTCCATCCACAACTGACAACCGTTGCAAATACCAACAGATAATGTATCTCCTCTTTTAAAGAAGTTATTTATTACTTTATTTGCCTTTTCGTTGTATTTAATTGCACCAGCCCAACCTTTAGCAGAACCTAAAACATCCGAATTACTAAAGCCTCCTACAGCACCTAAAAATTGAATATCCTCTAAAGTTTCACGACCAGATATTAAATCTGTCATATGAACATCCTTAACGTCAAAACCTGCTAAGTACATAGCATTTGCCATTTCCCGTTCTGAGTTACTTCCTTTTTCTCTTAAGATTGCTGCTTTTGGTCGTGAGGCATTAATCTTAGGTAATTTACCTGTAAAATGCTCTGGGAATTTATAGTCTAAAGCTTGATTTTTAAAGTTGTCAAAACGAGCATTAGCTAAGCCGTTTGCTGTTTGTTTACGATCGAGTAGATGAGACGTTTTATACCACATATCCCTTAATCTCGAAACTGTCATTGTAAACACTTGGTTACCATTAATAATGCCTAAAACATCAGAATCTGTAACATGTCCTATTTTATGGAAATCAATATTAGCGTTATATAATTCTGATTCAATAGAGTCATCAACAGATTGGATTACAATACCTGCGTTTTCAGCAAATAAAACTTTGAAAGCATCTTTTTCACCAATATTAGTTATATCGAGTTCTGCACCTAAATTATTATCTGCAAAACACAGTTCTAAAAGTGTTGTGATTAACCCACCCGATGCTACATCATGACCAGCAACAATCTGGTTATTTTTTATCAGTGCTTGTATCGTATTAAACACGCTTTTTACATAATTTGCACTTTTTACAGATGGCGTCGTATTCCCAATTTTATTATTAATCTGTGCAAAAGAACTTCCACCTAACTCGAACGAGTCTTGTGATATATTTATATAATAAATAGCGCCTTTATTTTTCTGAAAAACGGGTTCAACAACATTGGTAATGTCATTACAATTTGCAGCGGCTGAGATAATTACAGTACCTGGTGAAATAACATCTCCATCGGGATACTTTTGCTTCATTGACAAAGAGTCCTTTCCTGTTGGTACATTAATACCAAGATCAATTGAAAACTCTGAAATTGCTTTTACGGCCTCATAGAGTCTTGCATCTTCACCTTCATTTTTACATGGCCACATCCAATTTGCAGATAATGACACACTTTTTAAACCATCTTTAAGTGGTGCCCAAATCATATTTGTTAAGGCTTCGGTAATTGAATTTCTACTTCCAGCTACAGGATTAATTAATCCTGAAATAGGAGAGTGTCCAATAGAAGTAGCTATACCTTCTTTGCCTTTAAAATCTAGAGCCATTACGCCAACGTTATTTAAGGGTATTTGTAATCGGCCAACACATTGTTGTTTAGCTACTTTACCACCAACACAACGGTCTACTTTATTCGTTAGCCAATCTTTACAAGCTACAGCTTCGAGTTGCAAAACTTGATCTAAATAATCGTAAAAGTTATCTGTGTTATATGTAATTCCTGAATAATGTTTGTTTAAAGTAAAATCAGTCATTATAGTTTTTGGAGAGCTACCAAACATGTCTTCTAAAGCCAAATCCATTGGTTTATCTCCACTAGTTTTTGATTCAAACGTAAAACGATGTTTACCAGTTACATCTCCAACATCATAAATTGGGGAACGTTCTCTATCTGAGATTTTATGTAACGTCTCTAAGTGCTTATTAGCAATAACTAATCCCATACGTTCTTGAGATTCATTACCAATAATTTCTTTGGAAGATAATGTTGGATCTCCAACTGGGAGTTTGTCTAAATTAATATGTCCACCAGTATTTTCAACTAATTCTGAAAGGCAATTTAAGTGACCGCCAGCTCCGTGATCGTGAATAGAAACAATAAAGTTTTCTTCACTTTCTACCATACCGCGTACAGCATTTGCAGCACGTTTTTGCATTTCTGGGTTAGAACGCTGTACAGCATTTAATTCGATGCCAGAATCAAATGCTCCTGTATCTGCGGAAGATACTGCTGCTCCTCCCATACCAATACGATAGTTGTCACCTCCAAGAATTACAATTTTATCACCTTCTTGTGGTACATCTTTCAAAGCTTGTTCTGCTTTTCCGTAACCAATTCCGCCAGCTTGCATTATAACTTTGTCGTAACCGATCTTGTTATTTTGTTCCTGATGCTCAAAAGTTAAAACAGAACCACAAATTAAAGGCTGACCAAATTTGTTTCCAAAATCAGAAGCTCCATTACTGGCTTTAATTAATATATCCATTGGTGTTTGGTATAACCATTTGCGTTCAGGAAATGCTTTTTCCCACGGACGTTCATCATTAAGCCTGGAGTATGATGTCATGTAAACGGCAGTACCAGCTAAAGGTAAAGATCCTTTACCACCAGCAAGCCTGTCTCTAATTTCTCCTCCAGATCCTGTTGCAGCGCCATTAAAAGGCTCAACAGTAGTTGGGAAATTATGAGTTTCTGCTTTTAAAGAAATAACAGATTCAAAATCCTTAGTTGTATAGTAATCTGGAATATCAGCTCGACTTGGTGCAAATTGTTCTACAATAGGCCCTTTTATAAAGGCAACATTATCTTTGTATGCTGAAACAATATCATTAGGATTTTGTTTCGAGGTTTCTTTTATGAGTTTGAATAATGATCTTTCTTTTTCTTCGCCATCAATTACAAATGTGCCATTAAATATTTTGTGACGACAGTGTTCTGAATTTACTTGTGAAAATCCAAAGACTTCAGAGTCTGTTAATGGTCTTTCTATTTTCTTTGAAACTCCTTCTAAATATGCAACTTCTTCATCACTTAAAGATAGACCTTCTTGTTGATTATATGCTGAAATGTCTTCAATGTTTTGAATAGCTTCAGGCTCTATGTCAATTGTAAATATGTTTTGATTTAAACTTTTAAATTTTTCTGAAATCATCGGATCATAACCATTGAAATCTTTATTTATTGAAATAAATTCTTCAATTCTAAGAATATCAGAAACACCCATGTTTTGTGTAATCTCAACAGCGTTGGTGCTCCAAGGAGTAATCATTGCAGCTCTAGGTCCAACAAAAAAAGCATCGAGTGATGCTTGTTCTATTTTGGGTTGGTCTCCAAATAACCATGTCAGTTTTGAAATGGTTTCAGTTGATAATTCTTTTGTGGCTTGAACAGCAAAGACTTTGCTATTTTGGTTTCCAAAGAAATGAATCATTTATGTATTGTATTTGATATGAAAAATAAAAACACAAAGTTAATTCATTTTAAGATATTCTGTCTATTTAATTATATTTCTAATTACGAAGTATTCAACAAGTTTTAAACAAAAAAAAGCAACTTGAAAAAGCTGCTTTTTTAATTATTGAACTATAAGTCGCTTTGTCTCTGTATTACCTTTTTGCATAAACTTAAAAATATACATTCCTGTTTTTAGTGAACTTATATCTAAACCCATGGATGTATTTATTTTTCTAACGAAAACACGTTTACCCAATACGTCGTATATCTCTATTCTAGTTTCAAGACCATTAGAGATAGAAATATTAACGCTATCCTTTGCTGGGTTTGGTGAAATACTAAAGGTGGATTCGAGTTCAAATTCGTCAGTACTTAAAATTCCCCAAGTATCTTCTGGCTCAGCAGTTCCACCCCAAATTATTTTTGCTAAATAAGGATTATCAACAAAAGGGTTACGATTACCATAAACTCCTTCAAGGTGATTATTTCTATTGTTTTCAACATCCGAAACTGGGTCGTCTGCGTTCCAGTCTAGGTATATTTGAAGCATATCTGTAAAAGGTTCAACAGCACCATTACCATTTAATGTTGGTAAACATCTATCTCCATATCTTACATACATATACATCATTGAACGTGCAACATCTCCTCGCCATTCGTCTCCAGGATACCAGTTACCGCTTCCTACATCTCCAGAAGTACCAGAACCAGCGGCAAATTTTTTGCTGCCTCTATTTCCATTTCGCTGTACGTCCGTTGGTCTTAAGTTATGAGGATCAGCAACTATACCAGTAAATGAATTGCTAGTAGAACCCATTCCTGGATTGGCATTAGATCTTGCAAAAACATGTTCTCTATTATAATCGCAATTACTACCACCAAAATCATCTTTGTCTCTAATTCGTCTATCAGTTGAAGACGCACAATTTATATCTTCTACACTACCGTAAAGGAGAAGTACATTGTCAGAGTTTGTAGGATCTAAATCCATTATTTTGAAATCATCTCTAACGTCACCATATGTGTAACTTGTATTAAAATTATTACTAACCTTAGTTTGTAGCGCATTGTACATGTTTTGGCCTGTAAGCGTAAAGTCTACATCATTCTCACCATTAGAATAATAGGCTTGTTGAGAATAACTTGACACCGATAATAATAAAAATAGTATCGAATAAAATTGTTTCATAAAATAATATTTAAATCTAAAATTTGGGTTATTTCTTTTCTAATAATGCCATATAAAAGCCATCAAAGCCTGATTTATAGGCCAAGACTTTTTTGTCTTTTATAAAGGTAAATTCTTTTCCTGCTTCCGAAGTTAAGAATTTTTCTACTTGTTTTTGATTTTCGGATGGTAAAATTGAACAGGTTGCGTAAACCATCTTTCCACCAGATTTCACCATTTTTGAATATTGTTCTAAAACCTGTTGCTGTGTTTGTTTAATGCTTTCTACAAACTCTGGTTGTAATTTCCATTTTGCATCAGGGTTTCGTCTTAAAACTCCCAAGCCAGAGCAAGGTGCGTCAATTAATAAACGATCAGCTTTACCATGTAGTTTTTTAATAGGTTTAGTTGAATCTATAACTTTCATTTCAATATTATGAACACTGTTTCTGCGTGCTCTAATTTTGAGTTTCTTCAATTTACTTTTGTAAATATCCATAGCTATGATTTGACCTTTATTCTCCATAAGCGATGCCAAATGCAAGGTTTTACCACCTGCACCTGCACAAACATCTACAACTTTCATGCCCGATTTTACATCTAAAAAGTCTGCAACTAATTGTGATGAAGCATCTTGTACTTCGAACCAACCATTTTTGAAAGCCTCTGTTCTAAAAACGTTTGAACGCTCAACTAATTTTAAAGCAGAAGGATGGTGAGGTAAAAACTCTGTTTCAATATCTTCTGATTGTAACTTGAGTTGCAAATCTTTTTTAGTAGTTTTTAAAGTATTTACTCTTAGAATAACATCAGCTTGCTCATTTTGCTTGGCGATTTCTTTTGTCCATTCAGCTTCACCTAATTCCTTAACTCCAAGTTCGTCCATCCAATCAGGAATCGATTCTTTATACTTCCTAATTTTAGAAAGTTCATCAAAGCGTCCTTTTATTTTTCTTGATGGTGTATCGTTAAAGTATTTCCAGTCTGGTAATTTTATACCTTTAAGAGTCGCCCAAACCGCAAACAACCTCCAAAGATTATCTCTGTGATAAGGGGCTTTTACGTTTGCAATTTCTGCATATAATCTTTGATAGCGAACAATACTATAAACCGTTTCAGCCACAAAGCCTCTGTCGCGACTTCCCCATCGCTTATCGCGTTTTAATAATTGCTGAATTACTTTATCTGCGTATTCACCTTCATTAAAAATGAGGTGTAGTCCGTCAATTACGGCAAAGCATAAATTTCTGTGTAGTCGCATTTCAAAAAATATAAGCGTGCAAAGGTAAGCTAAAAGTTTAAAAGTGTGAGACTTTATTCAAAAGTGTTATCAATTAGATTTAATTGAATAGGCAAGTTTTTATCTAGATTATTTTGCTGCCAATGGATTTAGTAATTAAGATGCAAATATGGAAAGGTATGGTTGGTATATTTTAATCAACTTTTTTCTCAAATAACCTGTTTCGTGAGACTGTATGGTATTTACCAAATCTTCAGTTAAGTTTTCTTTTTAATTTTTTTAGATAAAGGGTTGGGTAGAATAAACCTTCCCACGTATTAATAGTAAATAGGTAAGGTGATTAAAGTTAAACTGATTTATTTAAAGCTTTTAAATGTTTTAGTCTATCTGTAGACTTATAAAACTATGCGAAATAACATCTGAAAAATAGATAATTAATAAATAGCATTTTTGACAGAAATTGAATTTATAGAAGAATTAAAACAAAAAAGCACAATGGCTTTCAGTAAGTTGTTAGATGATTTTCAGCAAAAAGTTTTTAGCACTTGTATTTCTTTTTTGCCTAACAAGGAAGATGCTGAGGATATCGCTCAAGAAGTTTTTATTGAGGTTTTTAATTCTATTGATAAGTTTAGAGGGAACTCAAAGCTCTCAACATGGATTTATAGAATAACAACTAATAAATGTTTAGAGTTTATTAGAAAGAAGAATACAAAAAAGCGCTTTGCTTTTTTACAATCTATTTCTGGGACTGCTATTCCCTTTGACAAGACTAATTATTTTACTGAAATAAATCATCCCGGAATTCAATTAGAAAATAAAGAACTAAATATAACCTTGTTTAAAGCTATTAATAGTTTGCCAGAGAGCCAGCGCGTTGTGTTTACATTGCATAAAGTCGATGGAAAGAGTTATCAAGAAATTACAGAGATTACTGACCGTAGTTTATCATCTGTAGAATTTGTAATGTTCAGAGCTAAGAAGAATTTACAGAACAAACTAGAATATTATTACAAAAATGAACATTAGCGCAAGTCTTTATAAACTATAGCATCTAAATCAATAATTATGAAAACTAATATTAATATAAAAGTGCAGGAGACTTTAAATTCAGTAGAGTCTATAGCCAAAGTGGAAGTTTCTCCTTTTTTTAAGGAGAATGTGATGTATCAAATTAGAAATACATCTGAAGAGATACAAAATACAACTTGGTATTGGTTTACTCCAAAATTACAATTGGCTACTTTATTTTGTGTGATTGTTTTAAATATTATCGCATTCAGTAATTTCAAAACAACAACTTATGACGATAAAGTTGATAGTTTTGCTGAATCTTATGGATTGAGTACTAGAGCTGTATCTATTATTTTAAATTGATTATGAAAAGAAATACAATTCTCTATATTTTACTAGTTTTTTTACTTGTTGTTAATGGATTTTTCTTGTTTAATTACATTGGGAAAGAAAATGGTAATCGATTAAAAGAACCAAGAAGAAATAAAGATTTTATTAAAAAAGAACTTGGTTTTAATGCTTCGCAATTAGAACAATTTAAGGATAAAAGTAAAGGGCATGAAAATACAATGATGCGGTTATCAGATGATATTAGAATGTTAAAAGACCAATTGTTTGATAAAATTGCTGATGCCTCAGTAGAAGAGATCACAATAGATTCTTTATCGTCTTTAATTTGTGAAAAAGAAACTGAAAAGGAAAAAGAAATTTTTTATCATTTTAAAATGATTCAAGACATATTTGATAATACTCAAAAAGAAAAGTTTAAAAGTATATTAAAGGATGCATTGCGCAGAGGAGATAAAGGAAATAGACCACGTCCTCCTAATAGATCAGAGAGGTATAGACCACCACCAAAGCACAACTAAAGTATTAAAAAGTATGCAAGACCTTTAATTTATTTAAGGTCTTTTTTTATACTTTAATTAACACTTTTGGCCACAAGTTATTTAATAATAAAGCATCTAAATGCATATAACATTAAAAAATAGATGAGATGAAAAGCAATAAATTAAAAACAGTAATATTAGTTTTTGGTATAACATTATTTAGTAATAGTTATTCTTATGCACAGTCTAAGAATAGAGAAGAAAGAAGAGAGCCTCCAACATTTAAACAATTTTTAAAAGATATGGATACTAATGAAGATGGAAAACTATCTAAGAAAGAAATAAAAGGACCCTTAAAAGAAGATTTCGAAAAAATTGATACCAATGAAGATGGTTTTATTACACAAAAAGAATTTGAGAATGCACCAAAACCTAAACGTAGAGAAAGAAAACGCAATAAATAATTTTGATTGATTGATTGTTAAAGGCTTCGTGAGAAATTGCGAGGCTTTTAAAAAAAGATAGTATACATATATTTATATCCATCAAATAATTTATAGGAATTATAATATCATTAGCAATTACTATATCTATGATTAGTTGCAAGCAAGTTAAAACATTGAGAGATGAAAGAGAATGATGGTCATTCACCTATGATAGGTTATGCTATGGATGGTTTTGGTATTTATGCACATATTGACGCAAATGGTAATGTCTATGATGATTTGGATGATTGTAATGGACATTATGATGATAGTGGATGTACGGAAATTACATGTTATCAGGACCTTGATGAAGATGGTTTAGGAAATCCAGATGTAACGCAAAGTGCCTGCGAACAACCAGATGGTTATGTTAATAATGATTCTGATGACAATGATAATCCGATGGCTACCAATTATGATATTTCATTAATCCTTCCACTTTTCGATGGTACAGGACTTTCTTATGCAGTTAATGGAAATACGGTAACATTTACAACTCAAGATTTGCCAAATCATACAAGTCCTTATTGGCCAATAAATAATGCACTTTATGAAGTCTATACTGGTAGTAATGCTAACTTTAACCAGAATCCAAATAGGATAATGGTACAAAATATCACATTTACAATAACTTTAAATCCAGAGGAAGCTACTAACCATCAGGACACACCTATGGGGCCAATTGGTATTTCGAGAAATGGAGTTGTGTTTTTTAATCAATATGCAGCAGGTGGTACACCTTTAACAAACGAAATAGATTCTTTCGATCAATGGAATGGTCATCCTGCAGGGGGAGATAATTATCATTACCATATCGAACCAACATATCTAACCCAAGAATTTGGTGAAAATGCATTTTTAGGACTACTATCAGATGGATTTCCAGTTTATGGACCAATGGAAAATGGTGCTACTATTTCATCTTCAGATTTAGATGCTTATCATGGGCATAATGGGGCAACTACACATTTCCCTGAAGGCATTTATCATTATCATGTCACTGCTGATGATCCTTATCTTAATGGAAATGGATTCTTTGGAACTCCAGGAAACGTGACTAACTAGTTGAAATATTTTACACTATATAATCTTATTTTTCTTTGTTTACTGAACTCTTGTCAGAAAACTAAAGAAGAAATAATTGTTGAAAATACAAACGCGGAACTTCAATTGGTAAACGGTATATTAATGTACGGCGAAACACCACTTAATGGTCTTGTAGAAGCACATTTCGATTCTGGTAAAATAAACTTTAAGACTAATTATGCTGAAGGAAGAAAAGAAGGTTTAAAAACAGGAATTCATAAGGCATGGTGGCAAAATGGTAAATCTAAATTTGTGTATCATTTTAATGATAAGGGTGAATATAATGGTAACGTGAAAGAATGGTATGCTTCTGGGTTACTTTTAGAGATTTTAATTATATAAATAGCAAAGAAACAGGAAGTCAAAAACTTTGGTACGAAACAGGAAAAATTAAAGCCAACTACGAAGTGATTAATGGTGAGCGTTTTGGATTAATAGGACTAAAAAAATGTTATCAAGTTACGGTTGGAAGTAACGAGGTAACCAAAACCAATAGATGAAGTCGTTTGTATTTATATTTACTTTTTTGTGCTGTTTTTCTTGTGCTGAAAAGGAAAGCAATAAGCCTGAAGTTGAAGTAAAACAGCCTTTGGTGACTGCACTTCCTTATTTTGATTCACCAGACTTTACATCAAAATGGGAAAAGGTTAAGCATAAAATACCTGAGTTTTCTTTTACTAATCAAGATGGTTTAACCATTACCAATCAAACCTATAAAGGAAAAATATACGTTGCAGATTTCTTTTTTACGACTTGTCCAGGGATTTGTCCGAAGCTGACAAAAAATATGAATATACTCCAAAATACTTATAAGAATAATGATAACATATTACTGTTGTCGCATACTGTAATGCCTTGGGTAGATTCTGTAGAAAAATTAAAAGCTTACGAGGTAAATAATAATGTGGATTCTAAGAAATGGAATCTATTAACTGGAGATAAAGATAAGTTATATGACATTGCTAGAAATGGATATTTCGCAGACGAGGATTTTAAAAAGACCCAAGATGAAAGTGAATTTATACATACAGAAAATTTTGTGTTAGTAGATAAAGAAGGTCATATAAGAGGTGTTTATAATGGTACTATAGAATTAGATATTCAGCGCTTGATGCGGCATATAAAAATATTAGAACAAGACAATTAAATTAATGTGATTAAAATTGATTTTTATCTGAAAAGCTTAGTTGTTAATCGTTAAGCTTTTTTTGTTTCTCAAAATAATTTACAACAAGCACAAGTTTTTTTAAAAAGTTGCATCTAAATATTTAGAACAAGCTAAAAATTATAAAAATGAAGAATCTACTAAAACTAATGTTATTAATTACGGTTGTATTTGCATTTAGCATTGCATATTCTTCTGATGATAGCTCATCAGACGATATGTCTACAACAGATGATGATGGTACAGTATTTCCTACTGAAATGCACGCTGCATTTGAAGATTTTGATCCCGATTATACTGATATATATTTGGACGGTGCTAATGTAGTTCTTGAGACCATCGGTGTTCCTAATCACCCAACACCGTATTACAGTTTAACTCATCCATTGTATATAGCTCCAACGGTTACTAGTGAGGCGCAAATGACACCAACAAGAATTGATACTTCTGGGCGAGATTTTGAAGCTACATTGACAGTGTCCTCTGATCCACAAATGGCTAATTCTACCTCTGCTACACAACTAGGTTCAATTGGTATTGCTGTAAGTGGTGCTTTTATTTACAACGACCAAGAAGGAAATGGGCCTTTAGATTCTGCAGCTGGAAGTTTAGATTATGCAGGTGCTCATATTGGACCGTCAAATTACCACTATCATTTAGAACCATTGCCTTTTTCTGATGATGATGGTAATTTAATAGGTATTATATCTGATGGTTTTTTATTTATGGAAGACTTGATTAACCTTCAAACGACTATCCAACAGATTTAGATGAGTCTGGCGGACATTTTGGGCCAACTCCTCATAATCCTGATGGTGAGTATCATTACCATATGATCAATGAAGTTTATGGTTCACTTGGTCGATATTTAATTTTTGCAGGACCTTATCAAGGCACACCAAATGCGATTAACTAAGACGATATTAATAATTGTAATTTTTCATTTTTTTAGTTGTCATAAGACTTCATATAATGAAAGTAATGACCTTGGAACATCTAAGACTGTAGAAAACATATTCGTTAAAAAAGAGTATTTAGAACTAAATCCATTAAACGGTCAATGGTTTTATGAAAATCAACCATTTAATGGATACTCGATTTTACGTCACAAAAATGATAGTTTAGCGCAGAAAACAGGTTTTTTTAATGGTAAAAGAGAAGGTGTATCCTTTGCATTTTATGAAAATGGTACTATTAAAAAAAAAGGCCTATTACAGTGATAATAAATTACATGGTTTAAAAACGAATTACTTTGAAAATGGTGATATCGTCTCAGAGTTTAACTATGTTAATGGTAAATCACATGGTATTCAAAAAACATGGTATAAAAATGGTCAATTAGCTAAGAAAAAGAACTTAAATAATAATATAGAAGAAGGCTTCCAACAGGCTTGGTTAGAAAATGGGGAACTATATGTTAATTACGAAGCTAAAAATGGACGAATTTTTGGAATGAGACTTGCAACTTCATGTTACAGTTTAGAGAATGAGACCTTGATAAAAACAAATTGACTTTATGAAATACACGGTTTTGATTTTAATAATATTACTAGTAAGTTGTAACAATAAAGAGTCTAGAAATAATAAGAAGACAATTGAGACGACTAGAGTAGAATATTTGCCTTATTATAATGACGAATCTTTTACGTCAAACTGGATAACTCCAGGGTCTAAAGAAGAGAAAAATTTTCATAAGATAAAGGACTATAGCCTTATCAATCAATTAGGTGACACAATTACGAAAGATGCATTTGAAAATAAAATTTTTAAGACTTCTTTTTTGCTAGCTGTCCTGGTATATGCCCTAAAATTATAGAAAATATGGTTAAACTTCAAGAAGAGTTTAAAGAGGATTCAGAAATTTTATTTTTATCTCATACCGTAACTCCGACAAGAGATTCTGTTCTGGTTTTAAAAAATTATGCAGAAATCTATGGTGTAATAGATGGAAAATGGCATTTAGTAACTGGCGATAAATTAGAGATTTATAATCTAGGACGTGACCAGTATTTTGTAGAGAATGATTTAGGTGTACCAAAAGATATTAATGATTTTCTACATACCGAAAATTTTTTATTGATAGATAAGAATAAACATATTAGAGGTATTTATAATGGCTTAAATAGAGCTTCCATGGCTCAACTAATAGTAGATGTTAATGCACTGAAAATAGAAAAATAGAAAAACCTTGATTTGATTGATTGAGATTGTTTACTTGGAAAGCTTTGTGATTACTCGCAAAGCTTTTCTATTTTTATAAAAATTATTTACGATGAGAAACTTAGTGTTTTACATATTACTATTAAGCTTAAGTGCTTGTAAAGATGATTATAAAAGGTCTGCTGATGTATCAACGGTATTTATAGAACCAATTGTAAAAGATTCATTATTAAGTGTCCGAGCCATTGATTATGATAAAGAATATATTTATTATGGCAGCAGTGATCATTTTGGTAAAAGAGGATTAAATAAACAGTTTAAAATAAATATTACCGAATTAGAATTAGACAATAGTAAAGCGCACTATAAAAATGTTTTAACTTACAATGATAAGCCATTACATTTTAGAGCAATAAAAGCGATAAATGGAAATTTATTTGCCATTTCTATTGCAAATCCCACAAGATTATACAAATTACACCTTAAATCCAATAAGCCTAAACTGGTTTATGAAGAAATAAATGAAAAAGCTTTCTATGATTCCATAGATTTTTGGAATGATAAAGAAGGTATTGCTATTGGTGATCCAACAGATGATTGTATAAGTATTATTATTACTAGAGATGGAGGAGAGAGTTGGACAAAACTACTGTGTAAAGATTTACCAAAAGCTAAAGAAGGGGAAGCTGCCTTTGCAGCTAGTGATACTAATATTTGCATAGTTGGTGACCATACTTGGGTTGCTACTGGAGGCAAAACGAGTAGAGTTTTATATTCACCAGATAAAGGAAATACTTGGGAAGTTTATAGTACACCAATTATACAAGGCAAAGAGACTACAGGTATGTATTCCATAGATTTTTATGATGAAGACAATGGTTTTGCTATTGGAGGTGATTACACAAAATCTAATGATACTTTAGCTAATAAAATTAGAACTAAAGATGGTGGGAAAACTTGGGAAATTGTTGCTAATGGAAAAGGTCCTGGTTATAGAAGTTGTGTACAATACATACCTAATAGAGGAGGTGAAGAATTAGTTGCTATAGGTTTTAAAGGTATAGATTATAGTAATGATTCTGGTAATTCTTGGAAGCATCTAAGTGATGAAGGTTTTTATACAATTAGATTTTTAAATGATTCTATAGCTTACGCTGCTGGTAGAGGACAAATTAGTAAACTTATTTTTAGATAATAAAAAAGAAGCCGAAAGGCTTCTTTTTACTTAATTTTTGTTTTTTCGTTTTTCTCTAAACTCACGCAGTCGTTGTAATAGTTTTCGATTAAACTCATCTTCAGCAGCTTTTAACCTTATTATTTTTTTTGAAGAAATTACCTTTTTTAGATCTTTTACTAATTGCGTTCTAGCCTCATGGAGTTCCGTTTCAGCCTTCAAAATTTTAGATAGTAATTCATCAGCTTCAGCATCAGACATGTCTGGATTAGAGCGGATTTTCTTTTTAACGGCTTTTAAATCTTTAGATTTAATTTTGTCTTGTTTTACTTCAAAAGCATTATATATAGGCCAGAATTTTGCAGCTTCATCAGCAGTTAAACTTAATTTATCTGTAATGAAGGCTGTTTTTTGTGCTTTAATACGCTCATTCATCTTACCTCCTCTTTGGGCAAAAGCAGAGAAGCTAATTAATAAGACGAGTATGGTAATTATTTTTTTCATTTTTAGGTCTTTAATATTCTAATATAGTTTCAATATCGGAATTGTCTAAAAGATATGATTCTAAATTTTCTTCCTCATATGGAGTAGTTGCTATTGTGAAATCATCTTCTAATATATCTGCATCTAATAACAGTTGTGCCAATTCATAACTGTTTAAATCTCTATCTTCTAAATAAGTTTCAACCATTTCTGCTGAAATTGAATTCTCTTGTTTTTCAACATTAATATAGATTGAAATCATTAAGATTAAAGATGCAGCAATACCAGCGATATAATAAAACGTTTTTCTTGGGTTTAATTTTACAACCGGTTTCTCATCGAGAGTTACTTTGTTTAAAATGGTATCATCTATTGAATCAAAATAGTTTTTAGGTACTACATAACCAGATGTTTCTACACCTTTAATTAGTGCTTCTTTATTTATCTTTTCAAAGAGCTTGTCTTCAAAAGATTCAAAGTAGTCATCTGGTGTTTTGAAACCAGTTGATTTTATATTATTTAAGTTATTATTTTTCATTTTTAATTCCCTTCTAAATGAGAATTTTTTACATTATATTCTACTTATAAGACTTCAAATTACTAAAATGGTTTAATCTGAGGTTAAAATCGCTTCAATTTTTTTTACCGCAATATGATACGATGCTTTTAATGCACCTTCACTAGTATCTAAAATTTCGGCCATGTCTTTGTATTTAATATCATCGAAATATTTCATATTAAATACCATTTGTTGCTTTTGAGGTAAAGTAGCAATGGCTTTTTGTAATTTTAGTTGAATGGCATCACCTTCAAAATAAACATCTGCAGTTAATTTGTTAATTGCATTCGTTTGATGTTCTTCATTTGTAATACGAATACGTTTAGCATTTTTATTAATATGGGTAATGGATTCATTTGTTGCAATGCGGTACATCCATGAAAATAATTTACTTTCTCCTTTAAATTTATCAATACTTCGATAGACTTTTATAAACGTGTTTTGAAGCACATCATCCGCATCGTCATGGCTAATTACTATTTTTCTTATATGCCAATACAAGCGCTCCTTGTAGAGCTGTAAGAGTTCTCTAAAAGCGGCTTCTTTAGATGTAGGATCTTGTAATCGCGTTATAAATTCTGTTTCGCTATTCAAAAAAACATTTTGTCTTTAGACTTCTCAAATTACTAAAAGTTTAATTGATAAATAGCTATTAAATAGCTCTTTTGTTTACAATTTGATTATCAGTTGTTTAAAATAAATAAAATCGATTAAAAGCAAAAAAACACGATAAAAAGCAATTTTTTCTAGGTTTGTAGCCATATTTAATTTATGTTTGCTTCAGCTTAACCTATTAACTCGTTATCAGTTTCCCCAAATCTGGTAACAAAATGAAAAGGATGCGCCTAACGGTTCATCCTTTTTTATGTTTTGTGTATGTATATTATTCTATTCGAAGCTCTGCATGTCTACTAATTTTTTGTAAACACCATTTTTTGAAATGAGCTCATTATGTGTTCCTTGTTCAGCAATTTCTCCTTTTTGCATCACTACGATTAAATCTGCATTCTGAATCGTAGATAATCTGTGCGCTATAACTATAGAAGTTCTGTTTTTCATCATATTCTCCAAGGCATCTTGCACTAGACGTTCGCTTTCTGGATCTAAAGCAGAAGTCGCTTCATCCAATATCATTATTGGAGGATTATTTAATACTGCCCTCGCGATACATATACGCTGTTGTTGTCCACCAGATAATTTACCACCAGAATCACCAATATTAGTATTAATTCCTTCAGAAAGATCTTTTATAAACTCCCATGCATTAGCTATTTTGAGAGCTTCAATTATTTCTTCATCAGTTGCATCTTCTTTTCCTAAAAGAAGATTATCTTTTATGCTATCATTAAAAAGTATTGAATCTTGAGTTACTAATCCTGTTAAACTACGTAAAGAATGCTTTGTGAGCCCTTTTATATTTTCATTATCTATGGTAATAGCACCTTCGTTAACATCGTAAAAACGTGTTACTAGATTTGCAATGGTACTTTTTCCACTTCCAGATTGTCCTACTAAAGCAACACTTTTTCCTTTAGGAACAGTGAGAGAGAAATTTTTGAGTACCAAATCATCTTCATATTTAAAAGATATATTATCTAATTTAATATTAGAACTGAAATTGTCTTTAGTTTTTGCATTAGGAGAATCTTTTAGAGGTGAATCAGTATTTAAAATTTCTAATACTCGTTCCGCAGCAGCATTTCCTTTTTTAACACTATAACTTGCTTTACTTATAGCTTTAGCTGGTGTTAAAATATTGTATGCAAGTCCCATGAATGTTAAGAATTGCTCACCTTCTAAAGTTCCATCTACAAGTACCATACGACCACCAAACCATAACAAAACACCTATGACTCCTATACCTAGAAACTCACTCGTAGGTTTTGCTAAGTTAGTTCTATTGAGAAGAGAATTTGAAAAATGAAAAAAACGTTTAGTAGAACCTTGAAATTTTCTATTGAAAATAGCCTCCATATTAAAGCCTTTTATCACTTTTAATCCTCCTAAAGATTCTTCTAGTAGAGATAAAAAATAGCCTTGTTCTTTTTGAACTTTGTCAGACTTTCGTTTTAAACTTTTACCAATTAATGAAATTATAAACCCAGAAATAGGTATAAATATGAATACAAAAAGCGTAAGCTTAACACTTATGGTAAGCATAAACAGTATTGTAAAAATAATAGTTAATGGTTCTCTAAAGAGTAATTCTAAAATTGATAAAAATGAATGCTGAATTTCTAATACATCTGTACCAAGTCTTGCCATTATATCTCCTTTTCGTTTTTCAGAAAAATAGGAAAGAGGCAACTCTATAGTTTTATCATAAAGCTCATTTCTAATATCTTTTAATGTGCCATTTCTTAGAAATGTAATAAAATACATTGCTAAATAATTAAATATGTTTTTGAGGAAAAACACAGTGAGAATGAGGATAATTACAAAGGTTAAAGCTTTTGCAGCATCATTATCTGCGAGCTGACTTATATGGTAATTTAAATAATCATTGAAGTATGTCGCTGCTTCGGTGAATCCATGATATGATGGTTCTTCTGTAAGCTTGTCGGTTTCCTTGTCAAATAAAACTTTTAACAATGGCATAAGCACCATAAAAGATAATCCGGAAAATAATGCATAAAAAATATTCGCAATTATATTTAAAATAGCGTATTTCTTATATGGTATCGCAAAGCGAAGTATTTGTTTAAAATAGTTCATTTAGATTTTCATGCCCTTTAAAATGGCATCAATTCTGTTTTCCAACAACTGCTCCGTTTTAGCAAAGTCAGACACATTGTCTAGTTTTGTGTTTACACTGATATAAAATTTTATTTTAGGCTCAGTTCCACTTGGTCTCAGAGCAATTTTACTTCCATCTTCAGTATAATATATTAAGACGTTAGATTTTGGAATATCAATAGTTTTCTCAGAATTATTTTCTAAATCTTTTGAAATAGATAATTGATAATCTTCAATTTTTGTAACCTTAGAACCATTAACTTCATTTAATGGGTTTTCTCTAGCGTCAATCATCATCTGTTTTATTTCTTGCGCACCTTCAATTCCTTTTTTCGTCAATGATATAAGACGTTCTTTAAAGAAACCATGTTCTACATATAAATCAATTAAAGCCTGGTATAAGGTTTTGTCATTCGCTTTAGCTTGGGCCGCAATTTCACAAGCCAGAAGTGTTGAGGTTACAGCATCTTTATCGCGTACAAAATCACCAACCATAAATCCAAAACTTTCTTCACCTCCTCCTATAAAATCGAGTTGAGGAAAGTCTTTTATCATTTTAGCGATCCATTTAAAACCAGTTAACCCAATTTTACATTCTGTATGGTACGCCTTAGCTAAAACGGACATCATTGGAGTAGAAACTATTGTAGAGGCCACGAATTGATTACCATTAATTTTATTGCCATTTTTCCATTGTTTTAATAGAAAGTCAGTCATTAAAATCATAGTCTGATTACCATTGAGAATGACTAATTCATTTTCTAAATTACGCACTACAACACCTAAACGATCACAATCCGGGTCTGTACCAATTACAATATCACCATCTACTTTTTCGGCAAGAGCCATAGCCATCTTAAGTGCTTCTGGTTCTTCAGGATTTGGAGATACAACTGTTGGGAAATCTCCATTAGGTTCACGTTGCTCTTCAACAATATTAACATTGGTATAACCAGCACGTTTTAGGGTTTCGGGTACAGCTGTTATAGATGTTCCATGTAGTGATGTAAAGACAATATTTAAGTTTTCTCTTGCTTCTTTTGAGGTATTAAAGCTTCCATTTTTAACTGAGTTATCTATAAATACATTATCAACATCCTTTCCTATATATTGAATTAAATCTGAGTTTGCATCAAACTTAATTTCAGAATAATCTAAACGATTAATTTCTGTAATAATCTCCCCATCTTGTGGAGGGACTAATTGACCACCATCTTGCCAATATACTTTATATCCGTTATATTCTGGTGGATTGTGAGATGCTGTAAGTACGATACCACAATGACAACCTTGGTGTTTTAAAGCAAAAGATAACTCTGGTGTTGCTCTTAAATCTTCAAATAAATAAACTTGTATACCATTAGCAGAAAATACATCTGCAACAACTTTTCCAAAAGTTTGGCTATTATGTCTACAATCATAGGCAATAGCAACTTTTACCTGCTCATTTGAGAAGGATTGTTTTAAGTAATTACTTAAACCTTGAGTATTTTTGCCCAATGTGTATTTGTTAATACGGTTAGTGCCAAGACCCATAATACCTCTCATTCCACCAGTTCCAAACTCTAAATCCTTATAAAAACTTTCTTCTAAACCCTTTGGGTCAGAAGCGATTTGGTGTTTTATTTGATCTTGAGTGCTTTTGTCAAAGGCTGGAGTTAACCATGCATTTACGCGCTCCAATATTTCAGGTTTAATATAAATCATATGAATGTAGTTGTATAGTCACAAAAATAAACATTTAACATTTTGTGACGCTTTATATGAGAAAATTATTGACAGTAATTAAGACAAATTAATATTTTCCTTAATAAAATAGCGCTGCTGTTGACGTTTGGAACGTAAAATAAGTTCGCCTAAAAAACCAGCAATAAAGAATTGTGATCCAATAATCATTGTAGATAATGCAATATAAAATTGTGGACGTTCAGTAATCAATCGACCAGTTGGATTAAAAAACAACTTATCTAAACCTAGATAGAATGCAAATCCAAAACCTATTACAAACATAATTACTCCAAGTGATCCGAAGAGGTGCATTGGACGTCGTCCAAAGCGTGAAATAAATGAAATTGTGATTAGGTCTAAGAAACCATTAATAAAGCGATTCATACCAAATTTAGTTTTACCGTATTTACGTGCTTGATGTTGCACTACTTTTTCACCAATATTTATGAAACCAGCATTTTTAGCTAATACAGGAATATAACGATGCATTTCCCCATAAACATCAATGTGTTTTATAACCTGGTTTGAGTAAGCTTTTAATCCACAGTTAAAATCATTTAATTTTACACCAGAAGTTCTTCTTGCTGCCCAGTTAAATAATTTTGAAGGTAAATTTTTTGAGATTACAGAGTCGAAACGTTTCTTTTTCCACCCAGAAACAAGATCAAAATTATCTTTAGTAATCATTGTGTATAATCCAGGGATTTCTTCTGGATTATCTTGCAAATCGGCATCCATTGTAATTACAACATCACCTTCAGCTTTTGCAAAACCTGCATGTAAAGCTTGAGATTTTCCAAAGTTTTTTAAAAATCTTAAACCTTTTACATTTGGGTTAATATCAGAAAGTCCTGAGATAACTTGCCAAGAATTATCAGTACTACCATCATCAATAAACAGAATTTCATAAGAAAACTGATTGGATAGCATCACTGATACTATCCAATCGTGTAATTCTTTTAAAGAGCCTTCTTCGTTAAGTAGCGGTATAACTACTGATATATTCATATAAATGTTGTCTAATTCTTAGACTTCAAAAATAGAGAAATTTTTTAAGGTTACTATTTGTCAGTTTTTAATAATTGCACTGATTATAAGTGATATTATAAATCCAAAAACTAAACTTCCAATTATCATCATAGTGGCTATAAAGAATTCCGAGGTAGTAATATCAAGTATTTTCATACTCATTTCTAATGCTTCACCTTCCATATTTGGGTTTTGAGCCATCATTGTATCCAAAGCTTCTTCTCTTTTGCCTTCTAAAAATTCTGGTTGAATAAATCTATAGTGTATTGCAGCATAAATGGCAGAAATTAATCCACCAATTAAAGCAATTCCCATTCCTGTTTTTAAGCCATCTTTAATGCTTAATACGTTAGTATTTAGTTTTTTGTAAGTGCTAATTCCATAATAATAAATTACAATGGTTATTATTGTACTTACTACACTTAGTATCCAATTATTTTCTAAATTTAAAACGTAAAGTATTACAAGTCCAGCTATTGATAATAAAGCTGAATAAAGCCCATAATTGTATGCAATAGGCTTAATAGATGGTTTTTGATGTTCCATAATAAGATGAGTTTTTTAGTTAATTGATTAGTTAGTACTCAAAGATAGCTAATTGTTACAGTAATTAGTTAAATAAAAATTCTCAAAAAAATTGTACATTTATAAAAAATACTTAAATTTGCACCTCTAAAAAATCGAATTTATTTAAAGCATTTAGCGATGAAAGTAGGAATACATCCAGAAAATTATAGAGTAGTAGCGTTTAAAGATATGTCTAATGAAGATGTATTTTTAACAAAATCTACAGCAGATACAAGTGAAACTATTGAGGTAGATGGTGTTGAGTATCCATTAGTAAAATTAGAAATTTCTAGAACATCTCATCCATATTACACCGGTAAATCTAAATTAGTAGATACAGCTGGTCGTATTGACAAGTTCAAAAACAAATACGCTAAGTTTAAGAAATAAACTAAGCATTTATATACACACAAAGCCTTCGGATTTATATCGAAGGCTTTTTTGTTTTACACAATTAAACTACTTTTGAAACTATAATTATAGGTTTTGAGCTGTATTATACAACCTTTAAATTTTTAAACTCAATATGAATTATATACTTTTCGATGGTCCGTATCGTAATAATCTATTACCATTCACATTTACCAGGCCAGTTGCAGATATTAGAGTAGGTATTTTAACCATTCGTCAGAAATGGGAATCCTATTTAGAATATACAACGACCACAGTTACTGAAGATTATCTGGCTGATAAATTTCCTATGGTAGAAATGGAGGAGAATATTATGATTAATGGATCTTTTTTGCCAAATCTTGAAGTTGTTGAGTTTGTAAAAAATTTAAAGCATAACCAAGCTTTATTTAAAGGAGAAGATGTTATTGCTTTTTTTGCCAAAGAAGGTGAGGAAGTGATTGATTTTTCAAAGTTCAAAGCTATTGAGTTTGAAGGGGATATTTTAAGTGTACAACATACTTGGGATATTTTTTCTAAGAATGGTGAAGCTATTGTTGAAGATTTCAATTTGATAACTAAGGATAGAAAATCAGAACCGATACCTTCAACAGTAAATACAATAAATCCAGACCATATTTTTATAGAAAAAGGCGCAACGCTGAATTATGCAACACTAAATGCCAGTTCAGGACCAATATATATAGGTAGAAATGCTGAAGTTATGGAAGGTTCTATTGTAAGAGGCCCTTTAGCTCTTTGTAATAATGCAGCTTTAAAATTAGGAACTAAAGTGTATGGCCCAACTACGGTTGGTCCTCACAGTAAAATTGGTGGTGAAGTAAATAACTCAGTCATATTTGGTTTTTCTAATAAAGGCCACGATGGTTTTTTAGGAAACTCTGTCTTAGGTGAATGGTGTAACCTAGGAGCTGATACAAATAATTCTAATCTAAAGAATAACTATGCCGAAGTAAGGCTTTGGGAGTACCAAACAGAAGGATTTGCAAGAACTGGTTTACAATTTTGTGGACTAATGATGGGTGATCATAGCAAATGCGGCATTAATACCATGTTTAATACTGGTACAGTTGTTGGTGTAAGTTCTAATATCTTTGGAAGTGGTTTTCCTAGAAACTTTGTGCCAAGTTTTTCTTGGGGAGGAAGTAAAGGTTTTGTAACCTATAATACTAATAAGGCTTTTGAGGTTGCTGAGGTTGTAATGGCAAGACGGAAAGAAGAATTCACAGAAAAAGATAAGTTTATTTTAGAGCATATTTTTGAAGAAACAAAAAAATACAGAAGAGAATAATATGAAATTTAAAGTCCAAATTATATTACTATTTTTATTAAGCTTAACCTATGGATTTTCTCAAGGTAAAACGGCTGATGTAAAAAAGTTAGCGATTAACACCAAACTCGATCATTTTGCAGCTCGTGTAGTAGGTGATAAAGTTTTTTTTAGTCATAACCTTACAACAAAAAGAGGTCGTGCTATCAAAGATAAATATGGGGGATTTTATTATACAATGTACGAAGCGCCTGCAAGTGATGATGGAGAAATTAAAAATGAAAAGCCAATCGTAAAAACTGAATTAGGGCGTTTTAATATGTCTTCTTCTACGTTTTCTAAAGACGGTAAATACATATATTTTACAACAAATCATATTGACAAAGGAACAAATAAATTAAAAGGTATCGAAACCTATAATCTTCAAATAAAGCGTGCTGAATACGTTGAGGGAAAAGGTTGGACGAATTTTGAAGTTCTTCCATTCTGTGATCCCGATCATAATTTTGCTCACCCTGCATTGAGTCCAGACGGTCTAACACTTTATTTTATAGCTGATATAAAAGGAACTAAAGGAAAATCAGATTTATATAAAGTTTCTGTTTCTAATCATAAAACCTATGGGGATGTTACTAAACTAAATGATAATATTAATTCATCTAGAACTGAGATTTTTCCTTTTATAAGTATAGATAATAAATTATATTTTAGTTCAGATAGAAGAGGAGGAAAAGGTGGCTTAGATGTTTATAGCTACGATTTGGAATCATCAGTTGATGAGCAAAAGCCAAAATCTTTAGATATGCCTATTAATAGTAGAGGTGATGACTTCTCTTTTTTCTTAAATGAAGATTTAACTACAGGATATTTATCGTCAAGACGATTAAAAGGAGAAGGTGGTGATGACTTATACTACTTTTTTAAATTCTAGTCTTTTTTTACTGATTTTAACTCTAGAAGATTAGTAGCATTAATCCCAAGTCCAGATACCTCTTTTCTAGTAAACCTTACGACTTCATCATAAAATAGAGGCACTATTGGAGCATAAGTCATAACTAAAGAATCCATTTTAGTATAAAGTTGCTCACGTTTGGTGATGTCAGTTTCAAGATATGCAGCTTCGTACACATTGTCAAATATATCACTTTTAAAGTGCGTATAATTTGGACCGTTAGGTGCAAAATTCTTACTGTAATACAATGATAAATAGTTTTCGGCATCAGGATAATCGGCTATCCAACTAGCTCTAAAGAAATCGAGTTGACTATTAGCTTTAGCATCCTTTAAACTCGATGCAGGTATCACATCAACATTAACGTTAATACCAATTTTCTGAATTTCACGCTGAATAAATTCACAGAAACTTAAATAATTACTAGTTGTAGTTAACGTGATCTCAGGATTCTGATTTCCTGTTTCAGACTTGTATTCAGTAACTAATTGTTTTGCTTTTTCTGGCTCATAGCTAAAACTAATAGAGGTATCAAAACCAGGTAGCCCTTTTGGAATAAAACCACCATTTGCAGGAATCCCAATTCCATTTCGTAAATAAGCCATCATTTTGGTTCTGTCAAAACCTTTGTTAATAGCTTTTCTAAGTTTTAGTGCCTGAATTTCAGACACTTCACTATCCATGCTAAAAGCAAGATATTCTGTATTTAAATATGGGCCGCGAATCATATTCACATTGTCTTTATATAGTAAACGCAGCTGACCATTAGCAGTCAAAATTTCATCTTTATAGGAAGCGTCTAAACCAGATACAAAGTCGATGTTTCCTTGAGCAAACTGTAGAAATTCACTCTGTTTATCGGGTAAAAAAGTAATGGCTACAGCCTCGAGATAGGGTAGAGAGTTTCCGTTTTCATCAGTTTCAAAATAATGATTATTTCGTCTGAATACGAGCTTTATATTTTCCTCCCAACGTTTAAACTTAAAAGGACCTGTGCCAATAGGATTAGACCTAAAGTCGCTACCATAATGTTCTACAATTTCTTTTGGTACAACTGAACAATATTTCATTGTCAGTAAGCCTAAAAAGGCAGGAAAAGGCTGCTTTAATTTTATCTGAAACGTAGAATCGTTTATGGCAGAGAAATTTTCAACCTTATTCAATACCCAACTTCCAGGTGATGCTACCGATTTATCTCTAAGTCTATTGAAACTATATTCAAAATCTAAAGCGTTTACTGTTCTTGTGGAATCTTTACCAAAAAGATTATGCTTGTGAAATGACACATCTTTTCTGAGATTAAAAGCGTAAGTCCTTGCACTATCCGTAACTATCCAGTTTTTTGCAATACATGGTTTTACATTAAGTTGATTATCCATTTGCACCAACCCATTAAACAACTGATGAGTTCCCCAAATATCTGCTAAGTCTTTAGAGAATGCAGGATCTAGAGAGCCAATGTTCTTGTGTTCATTGTATTTAAATACAAGATGATCTTTATTAGAATCTACTTTAGATGAGCAAGAGAGTAATGTCAAAATCATTAAGCAGTAGTATATTCTGTTTAAAATGAATTTGGTACGTTTTAGCATATAAGTATTATGTTGTAAATTTGCCGACTTGGTAAAAGTACAAGAATGAATCCAACAAAAAAAGTCGCATTTTATACTCTTGGCTGCAAGCTTAACTTCTCTGAAACTTCTACGATTGCTAGAAGTTTTAAGGATGAAGGTTTTGAGCGTGTAGACTTTAAGGAAGAAGCAGATATCTATGTGATTAATACCTGTTCAGTTACTGAAAATGCTGATAAACGTTTTAAAACCATTGTAAAGCAAGCGCAAAAAGTCAATCCTGATGCTTTTGTTGCTGCAATTGGTTGTTATGCGCAATTGAAACCAGAAGAGCTGGCTGATGTAAATGGTGTAGATTTGGTTTTGGGAGCTACTGAGAAATTTAAGATTACCGACTACCTGAATGAGTTAACAAAAAACGATTTTGGAGAAGTACACAGTTGTGAAATTGAAGATGCAGACTTTTATGTCGGTAGTTATTCTATAGGTGATAGGACCAGAGCATTTTTGAAAGTTCAAGATGGGTGTGATTATAAATGTACGTATTGTACAATTCCATTAGCAAGAGGAATTTCTCGCAGTGATACTATGGATAATGTATTACAAAACGCTAAAGAAATTTCTAATCAAGGTATTAAAGAAATTGTGCTCACAGGTGTTAATATTGGTGATTATGGTAAAGGGGAGTTTGGCAATAAAAAACACGAACATACTTTTTTAGATTTAGTAACCGAACTAGATAATGTTGAGGGTATTGAACGTTTAAGAATTTCATCAATAGAGCCTAATTTGTTAAAAAATGAAACGATTGATTTAGTTTCTAAATCTAGAGCTTTTGTACCACATTTTCATGTGCCATTACAAAGTGGTAGTAATGATATATTGAGGAAAATGAAGCGTCGCTACATGAAAGAGTTATATGCAGATCGTGTTTCAAAAATAAAAGAGGTAATGCCACAAGCTTGTATTGGTGTTGATGTTATTGTAGGTTTTCCTAGTGAAACGGAAGAACACTTTTTAGAGACTTATAACTTCTTAAATGAATTAGATATCTCTTATTTACACGTATTTACATATTCTGAACGCGCTAATACCGAAGCTGCTGAAATGGATGGTATTGTTCCAAAAGCTGTAAGATCTAAACGCAGTAAAATGTTAAGAGGACTTTCTGCTAAAAAGCGACGTGCTTTTTATGAGAATCAACTTGGTACTAAGCGCACTGTTTTATTTGAGGGGGAAAATAAGGAAGGCTATATTCATGGATTTACGGAAAATTATGTGAAAGTAAAAACACCTTGGAATCCTGAATTGGTCAATTCACTTTATAAAGTGTGTTTGAGCAAGATAGACGATGATGGTTTAGTAAGATTTGATTTTATTGAATCCTTAGTATCTTAAACTAAAAAATCCGAAACTTTTAAATTTCGGATTTAGAGTAATTTTTTTTATACCTTTTATATGCGAATGCCAACAGGTAGCATACGTTTATATTTTCTATTACGTCTTACAAATTTTGCGATTTCTGGACTGGTAGGCACAACACTAATATTACGTTCTTTAATATTGCTAAATACCAAATCGATAAATTCTAATTCAAATTCAGCAGTTCTAATAGCTTCAGGAATAATCATTTTGGTTAAGAATATCTTACGTTCTTGTAAAGAATATTCAATAATAGCCATGTCATTTTCAACCTTTAATTCAAATTGACGGAGAAAATCATTGTCAATCAATTCAGCAGTTTCAGTCATAATTTCTTTAAATTTAAAATTAGCGGTTGGCGTGTAGATACTATATTTGTATAGTTTTGCTGTGCAAAGGTACAAAAAATCAACGTAAGTTTTAAATTAACGTTGTTAAAACGTTAAATTATAAACAATTATACAGTTCAATTAATTCGTTTACTTATTTCAATGAGTGAAAAAATGACACATGTGTATTTAATGCCAGGTATGGCTGCTAATCCTACTATTTTCGAGCATATTAAGCTGCCAGAGTCAAGTTATAAGATTCACTGGTTAGAATGGCAGATTCCTGTAAAGAATGAGTCCTTGTCTGACTATGCAAAGCGTATGTGTCAATTTATTACACATGATAATATTGTGCTTTTAGGTGTGTCTTTTGGTGGTATGCTAGTGCAAGAAATGAGTGAATTTTTAAATTTGAAAAAGCTTTTTGTTATTTCTAGCGTCAAATCTCATCACGAACTACCCAAACGACTCAAGCTACTTAAAATTACTAAAGCATACCATATATTACCTACACAATTAGTAAGTAATATCGATTTGTTAGCTAAGTATGCTTTTGGTGAAACGATTAAAAAACGTGTTGATTTGTACAAGAGATACCTATCTGTAAGTGATAAAAGATATTTAGATTGGGCTATAAAACAAGTGGTGTGTTGGGACCAAGAAGAACCAAATCCAGAAGCAATTTACATTCATGGTGATAAAGACATTGTTTTTCCGCATTCATGTGAAGGGGATTGTATTGTTCTAAAAGGTGGAACACATATTATGGTAATTAATAAGTATAAATGGTTTAATGAAAATTTACCAAAACTGATAGAATCCTGAATTTGAAAGAATTAAATAGATTTTAGTGAATCATTTTGAAGTTAATATGCTATTACTTACATTGTACAAAAATATAACGCCATGCAAATCTTAAAAAATATATTAGCCGCAATAGGATTAGTCTGTATATCAGGTCTTTTTATCTTCTCTATGCAAAAGGCACCTTCAGATCAGAATACCCAATCAGATGATACTTTAGGTAAGGAAAAACCGTTAATAAATGATTATAATGTATATGCTTTAGAAATGCCAGAAGGTATCAACTTTGCAGGTGAAGCAGTACCTGTAGAGAATCCGGATATTTATGAACGTATGGATAGAGAACTTTTAGTAAATACCTATTGGCAATCTAATGGACTTTTAATGTTTAAACGTGCTCAAAAATATTTTCCAATAATAGAGCCAATATTAAAAGAGAACGGTGTGCCTGATGATTTTAAATATTTAGCTGTTATAGAAAGTGGGCTTGTACCAACAGCAAAATCACCAGCAGGTGCGTCTGGTGTATGGCAAATAATGAAAGCTACAGGAAGAGAAAATGGTTTAGAAGTTAATTCTAATGTTGACGAGCGTTATAATATTAAGAAAGCAACAAAGGTTGCTTGTAAATATTTAAAAAGAGCTAAAGATAAATTAGGATCTTGGACTGCTGCTGCTGCTGCATACAATGCAGGTAATGCAGGGATTTCAAGACGTTTAAAAGAACAAGGTGTTGCAGGTTATTATGACTTATTACTAGGTGAAGAGACAGGCCGTTATGTGTTTAGAATTGTTGCGTTGAAAGAAATTTTGTCACATCCAGATAAGTATGGTTTTAATTTTAATAATAGTGACCTGTATAAAACGGTACCTACTAATAAAGTTGAAGTTGATACAGCTGTAGCTGACTTTTCTAAATTTGCCAAACGTTTTGGGATTAATTATAAAATTTTGAAACTTCATAACCCTTGGCTAAGAGAAAAGCATTTGAACAATAAATCTCGCAAACTATATACTATAGAGATTCCTAAAGAAGGATTTTATGATTAAATAATTGCTATTTGTCATAAAAAAGGCTTGAATATTTATTCAAGCCTTTTTTTAGTTGTTCTTTGTAATCTATCTTCTACTTCTTCTGTTTTGTCTTGAAGAAGTTGGTTGACCATATTGTTGTTTTGGTATAGAAGCTTTCTTCATTTGCTGCTTCATCATTTTAATCTGTTCAGTAAGCATATCTCTTTTATCAAGTTTATCAGCTTCAGCTAATAATTTCTGAGCTTCTTGTTTACGACGTTTAGAAAAAGCAATACCTGCTAAATTTAGTTTTGCCATCGCCAAATCATGATCCATTGACAGACCTAACGAAATCGCTTTCTTAAAATATTTCTCAGCTTCATTCATATTGGTTTGAGAAACCATAACACCATTTAAGTAATTTAAATATCCTTGTTGCTTTTTTACTAAAGCACCCTCAGGATTTTTAATCTTATCAAGCCATTTTTTTGTACCTGGAAAATCTTGTTTTCTCAATTTTAAAAAGGCTAATAAAATCATCTCATTTTTAAAGTACAAAAAGATAAATATCGTTGAAAGCAAGATGTACATAATACCATTGCCTATTTCTCCTTCTGTAAATTGATAGACTGCGAATGCAATAATTAAGGCGGCAATGACTAATTTTATATTTTTATTAAACATATTTCTGATTGTTTTTGCAGAGCGCAAAGGTAATAAAATTCTATATAAAAAATTTTATTTTCACCCTTGCTAAAGTAAAAACTTGTTGTATATTTGCACGCAGTTTTGAGATAGCTCACAACTGTTAAAAAGAATATTCAGATTTTAAATATATAGGACATGCCAAAAAGAACGTTTCAGCCGTCTAAGAGAAAGAGAAAAAACAAACACGGTTTTAGAGAAAGAATGGCTTCTGTTAATGGAAGAAAAGTTTTAGCGCGTAGAAGAGCTAAAGGAAGAAAGAAATTGTCTGTATCATCTGAAACAAGACATAAAAGATAATGATTAACAATTGTTAACAATATTAGGGCGTTACTTAGGTGTAGCGCCTTTTTTTGTACCCTATTGATAACTATTTTTGCAAACAAATTATTTTAGCTCATGCCAAAAGACAAACACATTAAATCTATTTTACTTATAGGCTCTGGTCCAATTGTTATAGGTCAGGCCTGCGAATTTGACTATTCAGGATCTCAAGCATTACGCTCTTTAAGAGAAGATGGAATAGAAACAATTCTTATTAATTCTAACCCAGCAACAATAATGACAGATCCTACAATGGCAGATCATGTTTATCTGTTGCCATTGAATACAAAATCTATAATTAAGATTTTAAAGGAGCATCCACACATTGATGCAGTATTACCAACAATGGGAGGACAAACTGCTCTTAACCTTTGTATTGAAGCTGATGAAAAAGGTATTTGGAAGGATTTTGATGTAGAAATTATTGGTGTTGATATTGATGCTATAAATATTACTGAAGATAGAGAGAAGTTTAGAGATTTAATGACAAAAATAGGTGTTGGTATGGCTCCTCAAGAAACAGCGACTTCATTTTTAAAAGGTAAAGAGATAGCGCAAGAGTTTGGGTTTCCGTTGTGTATTAGAGCATCTTTTACATTAGGTGGAGCTGGAGCTTCTATTGTATATGATGAAAAGGAATTAGATGAGTCTTTAACTAGAGGATTAGAAATATCTCCAATTCATGAGGTAATGATTGACAAGGCATTGTTGGGTTGGAAAGAATATGAACTTGAGTTATTACGTGATAAGAATGATAATGTAGTAATTATATGTACCATAGAAAATATGGATCCAATGGGAATCCATACAGGTGATTCTATAACCGTTGCACCAGCGATGACTTTATCAGATAAGACATTTCAAAAAATGCGTGATATGGCCATACATATGATGCGTAGTATTGGTGACTTTGCAGGTGGATGTAATGTACAGTTTGCTGTAAGCCCTGACCAAGAAGAAGAAATAATAGCTATTGAGATTAACCCACGTGTATCACGTTCCTCTGCATTAGCTAGTAAAGCGACTGGTTATCCAATTGCTAAGATTGCTGCAAAATTAGCTTTAGGTTACACATTAGATGAATTGAGTAATCAAATTACAAAGTCAACTTCGGCTTTATTTGAACCAACTTTAGACTATGTAATTGTGAAAATTCCACGTTGGAATTTTGATAAATTCGAAGGTTCTGATAGAACACTTGGTCTTCAGATGAAAGCAGTAGGGGAAGTTATGGCTATTGGGCGTTCTTTCCAAGAAGCATTGCACAAAGCAACTCAATCTTTAGAAATAAAACGTAATGGTTTAGGAGCAGATGGAAAAGGGTACAAAGATTATGATACAATTATTAGTAAACTAAAGTACGCAAGTTGGGATCGTGTTTTTGCTATTTATGATGCTATAGAAATAGGAATTCCATTAAGCCGTATTTTCGAAATCACTAAAATTGATATGTGGTTCTTAAAGCAGTATGAAGAGCTATTCCAACTTCAAAAAGAAATTTCGACATATACAGTAGATACAATAGATAGAGAATTATTGTTAGAGGCTAAGCAAAAAGGTTATGGGGATAGACAAATTGCTCATATGCTTAAATGTTTAGAGAGTGAGGTTTATAATAAGCGAAGAGCACTAAATATAAATCGTGTTTATAAATTAGTTGATACTTGTGCCGCAGAATTTAAGGCACAAACACCTTATTATTATTCAACTTTTGAAAGTGAAGTGGAAACACCAGATGGGCAAATTTCAGTTCATAATGAAAGCGTAGTAACTGATAAAAAGAAAATTATTGTGTTAGGCTCTGGACCTAATAGAATCGGACAAGGTATTGAGTTTGATTACTGTTGTGTACATGGTGTGCTTGCAGCAGCAGAATGTGGTTATGAAACTATAATGATTAACTGTAATCCAGAAACTGTTTCAACCGATTTTGATATTGCAGATAAACTTTATTTTGAGCCTGTATTTTGGGAACACATCTATGATATCATTCAGCATGAAAAACCTGAAGGAGTTATTGTTCAGTTAGGTGGACAAACTGCTTTAAAACTTGCTGAAAAGTTAGAAAAATGGGGAGTTAAAATAATGGGAACAAGCTTTAAATCTTTAGATTTAGCTGAAGATAGAGGGAGCTTTTCAAACATACTGAAAGCCAATAACATTCCTTATCCAGAATTTGATGTTGCTGAGACTGCAGATGAAGCATTAGCAATTGCTGATATTTTAAATTTTCCAATACTAGTAAGACCATCATATGTACTTGGAGGTCAAGGAATGAAGATTGTGATTAATAAAGATGAGTTAGAAGCTCATGTTATTGATTTATTAAAATCAATTCCTGGTAATAAATTATTGTTAGATCACTATTTAGATGGTGCTATCGAAGCTGAAGCTGATGCTATATGTGATGCAGATGGTAATGTCTATATCATTGGTATTATGGAACATATTGAACCATGTGGTATTCACTCAGGTGATAGTAATGCATTATTACCTGCCTTCAACTTAGGCGATTTAGTGAAGCAACAAATTATAGACCATACGCATACTATAGCAAGAGCTTTAAATACAGTTGGTTTAATCAATATTCAATTTGCTATTAAAGATGATATTGTTTATATCATTGAAGCGAATCCAAGAGCATCTCGTACAGTTCCTTTTATTGCGAAAGCTTATAAAGAGCCTTACGTAAATTATGCAACTAAAGTTATGTTAGGAGAGAAAAAGGTCACTGATTTTGATTTTAAACCAAAGTTAGATGGTTATGCAATAAAACAACCTGTGTTCTCTTTTAATAAGTTTCCTAATGTAAATAAAAAGCTTGGTCCAGAAATGAAGAGTACTGGAGAAAGTATTTTATTTATTGACAGTTTAAAGGATGATGAATTCTATGATTTATACTCAAGACGTAAAATGTATTTGAGTAAATAATTTTAGACTTTTCGATGAAGTGCAAAGCGTATTAGCTAATTATTAGTAACTTAGCTCATAATAATATCCTACTTATATGAAACTAAGATTACTTTTTTTAATCGTTGTGTTAACTACTAATATTGGTTTATCTCAGAATGCTTTTAAACAATTTGAAGGTATTGATGATACAGTACTTTAGATATTAATTTGGCATTATTAGATGATACCACATCGACTTTATCTAAGATTGTGATGCAATACAATGCAATTCAGGATGAAGATTTTGTAATATCACCAAATCCTTCAAAAGATAAATTAAATATAAAGCTACCGAGTATAGGTGAAGATTTAAAACTAGAAGTATTCGATGTTTTAGGAAAACGAATATATAAGAGTTTAATTACAAAGCTAGAATCTTCAATAAATGTTTCTGATTGGAAAAGTGGTGTGTATTTAGTTAGAATATCTGGTGATAAGACAACTAAGACTAAACGTTTTATTAAACAGTAAAATTTATATTAAATAATAATAAAAGAGGCAATCTAAAAATTTAGATTGCCTCTTTTATTTTGATCTTCTGGTAATTCAATTTTTACGCGATAGTTTTTTAACTCCTTTAAATAGTCTTGATAGGAAAAGTTATCATGATTAAACTCTAACTGTCTTTGCTTCTTAGTTTTTATTCGTTTTAAAGCTTTTAAAAAACGTTTTACTTCAGTTTTATCATTAATTATAATACCAGGGACTACAGCAGAATTTCCTGATTCATCTTTTGCTACCATAGTAAAGTAAGATGAGTTACAATGTTTTATTTCGCCTGTTTGAATATGTTCAGATTCTACTCTGATTCCAATAACCATTGAGGTTTTACCAACATAATTAACAGATGCTTTCATAGTTACCAATTCTCCGACTTCAATAGGGTTTATAAAGTCTACCGTATCCACAGATGCTGTAACACAGTAGGTTCCTGAATGTTTTGATGCACATGCAAAAGCTATCTGGTCCATTAGGTTAAGGATATAGCCACCATGTATTTTTCCACTAAAGTTTGAATGCGATGGCAGCATCAGTTCAGAAATACTAATTCTTGATGAATCTATGGTTTTATACATATTCAATGATTTTAAATATCATTTTCAGAAGCTCGTTTTAAGATACTCTCTGGAAGCGCTTTCTTAGCTTTAGCGCCCATTTTTTTGATATTTTCAACTCTAGTGATGAGGTTGCCTTTTCCTTCGACTAATTTATTCATTGCCGAAGAATAATCATTTTTAGCGGCATCAATTTTTTTACCAACTCCAGTTAAATCGGTAACTAATCCTTCAAACTTGTCGTAGAGAGCACCAGCTTGCCTAGCAATTTCAATAGCATTTTGTTGCTGCTTTTCGTTATTCCACATGGTATCAATAGTACGTAAAGTAGCTAAAAGTGTAGAAGGTGTTACGATAACAATATTTTGTTCAAAAGCTTTATTATAAAGCGAATTATCCTCGTTAATTGCCACAGCAAAAGCTGGTTCTATTGGAATAAACATTAATACAAAATCAGGTGATTCTATATCATATAAATCTTGATAATTCTTAGCAGATAATTGATCAACATGCTTTTTTATTGAGTTAACGTGAGACTTTAAGTAAGTAGTTCTTTCTTCATCATCAGCATTGACCATACGCTCGTAATCCGTAAGTGATACTTTAGAGTCAATAATCATTTTCTTAGAATCTGGAAGGTGGAGCACAACATCTGGCATTACACGAGACCCATCTTCTAATTGAAAGTTTTGTTGCACAAAATATTCTCTATCTTTTTCTAAGCCAGATTTTTCTAAAACCCGTTCTAATACCAATTCTCCCCAATTTCCTTGTGTTTTACTATCACCTTTTAACGCTTTAGTTAAGTTGGTTGCTTCCTTAGCCATTTGTTGATTAAGATCTTTTAAACCTAATAGCTGTTCTTTTAAAGCTGAATGCATACTGATGCTTTCCTTCTGGGAGTCTTCAACTTTTTTCTCGAAAGTTTTTATTTTTTCTTCAAGAGGATTTAAAATATTTTTAATGTTTTCTTTATTCTGAAGCGTGAATTTCTCTGACTTTTCATCTAATATTTTTGAAGCCATCAACTCAAAATCCTTTCTGAGCTGTTCTTGTTGTTTAGCTAACTCTTCGTCACGTTTTAGATTCTGCTGTTGGAGGTTTTCAAATTCCGTATTACGCTTAGAGAGTTCAGTGTTTAAAAAGTCTTTTTCTATTCTTATGTTTTCGCGCTCAGTCTCAATTTTTTCGACAGTTAGTTTTAAGTCATCTATATTATTGTTAAGTTGAAGCTGACGTTCTTCAAGTGCACTCTTATCACTTTTGCTTTTCAATTGGGCAAATTTAAGCCCTATAAAAGCTCCAATCCCAGCTGAAATTATAATGGCTACAAAGAGAATAAGTGTATCGTTCATGTTAAAAAGAGAAATTTATCAAAGATAAATTTTTTAACTATAAGATTACAGCTAGATTTTTGAAGTTTTTTACTTAATAAACTGATGTTGTAATTTCTATATCTGCATCTTTCCAAGCCATATCTAACTCTTTTTTTATTTTATCGGCTTCAGTTGATTTGCTCTGCGCTTTAAGACTTTTATATAATCCCATTAAAGACCATCCGTTTTGACGTAAATCATTAAGATCCTCTCTATATATGTTTTCCGCTTTTTTGAATTGCTTTGCTTTCATTAGTACAGCTCCTAAATTTTGTCTAGGTGGAATATACCAAGCTGAAGGTTCATTATAGATTAGGTCGTCTTCTAATTCTACAGCTTTTTCTAAATGCGAAATTGCAGCATCTAAATCGTTTTTTTTGCGAGTTCACCGGCTACAACTTCAAATGCTAATTTTGCAATAGTAGCAGAATTATCAAAACCTGTAGCTAGAATTGCTGCAATTTGCGGATCTTCAGCTAGAGTCTTAATGGCATCAAGCTCTTCTTTAGCTTCTTTAATATTATGCTTACCTATAAATGCTATTCCTCTCGCATAGTGCCAAATTAGTTTTAAATGTTTAATACTGTCATTTGGTTTTGGATAGGTTAAAATATCGTTCCATTTACCAAACCGAGTATATGCTAGTAAAGGGGTTGCAGCAAAGTTTTGAAGAAAGTGTTGCTCTTCCATTTCGCCTACAGGTACTTTTTCTGCTGTTTTTTTAGCAGCATCAATAGCTATTTTACTTGATCCAAGTAAACTAGCTGCGGACCATAGAAAATGAATATTATGTGGGTAATAGCCTAAAGGATACATCCCTTGAGCGTAGCATTGGGAAATATAGTCTTCATCTGCTAAAATTGCTTTTTGATTTGACTCTACTGCATCTTTATATCTTCCAACTATAATATATATATGAGATGGCATATGCACAATATGTCCAGCAGCAGGCATTAAGCCACCTAGCTTATCTGCACTAGGAACTGCTGAATCTGGCTTTGGAAGTTCTACCATATGTATATAATAATGATGAGCTCCAGGATTGTTAGGATTTAATTCCATTGCTTTTTCTAAAGCGGCTTTAGCTTCTAAAATATTAGGTGATGGATTTCCTTCATTATCCCAATAATTCCATGGTACAGTATTCATTACTGAAGCAGCATATAATGTTTGAATATCTGCATCATTTGGATACTCTTTTACTACGTTTTCCATAGCTTTCATGTAAGCCATGTTTAATTCATGGCCATCTTTATCTAAATCTGTCGAATATCTTTTATTCAGTGCATTTATTAAATCTTGCTCTTTTTTTGTAGCATTTTTAAATAAAGTTGAAGCTTTTTTTATAACTTCATTACATTTGTTTTTCCTCTCTTTATCTGGCATTGGGTCATTAATATTAGGCCCTAATGTATAGGCTTGTCCCCAAAGCGCCATTGCTAGATTTGGGTCTAGTCTGCTGGCTTCCATAAAAGATCGATGTGCTTCCGCATGATTAAATGCATAGGTTAACCTTAGGCCTTGGTTAAAGAATTTTTGTGCCATATTTTTTTGGTACTAACCTTATAGCTGTGATTTCCAATGTTTTCAAATAAAGGTGCTATTTGCTTAGTAGTATCTATATCTGTTAAGAGAAATTTTGCTGGTGTACAACTTATTGAGTATACACCTATTTTATTAGAGTAATCAAACTCTTTATCATTATTAAAAAAAGTAAGTACAAGAGCTAGAATAAAAACAGGAAAAATGGCCAAATCTAATTTAGATTTCATGATAATAAGTTTTTAGTATTTAAAACAAATACATAAGTGAAAGAAAATGAAGAGTAACCTTAAAGGCTTGAATAGTAACTAAGTAAATATAGTCAATTTTTGAAGAGGACTATAATTTCACTTCTTTATCCTAAAACTTTTACTATTATTATCAAAAGTGATTAAATCTTGAGGAAATAAGGATTTAAAAACTCCTTTTGAAATTAAATTACTAGGTTGATCACAAACTACAGTTTCTTTTTGCATCACAATCATAGTGTCACATAATTGAATTGCTAAATCAATTTCGTGAGAAGAAAATAATATAGTTTTTCCAGTTTCTTTAGTTAATCGTTGAAGTAATTTTAATATGTATGCTTTATGATACATATCGAGATGAGTCGTTGGCTCATCTAAAACAATAACATCTGTATCTTGTGCAAGGGCACGTGCAATCATTACTTTTTGTAGCTGACCATCACTTAGCTCATAGCATCTTTTGTCTTTTAAGTCAATACTATTTACAAGCTCTAAAGCATTATTTACTATCGAAGTATCTTCTTCAGTTAGATGTCCTACCCAATTGGTATAAGGATGTCTACCTAGAGCAACAAGTTCAAATACTGAAAGGTTCTTAGATGATAATGATTCAGTTAATACGATACTGAGTTGTTTGGCTAATTCTAAGTTAGATAAAGACTTTAAATTTTTATCATTTAAAGTTATAGAACCAGATAAAGAAGATTGTACCTTAATAAGCGTTCTTAAAAGTGTGGATTTACCAATTCCATTAGCACCAACTAAACCAATTAATTGCCCTTTTTGTAATTCGAAATTTATGTTTGAAGCAATTAAAGTTTCTCTGTTCTTGGTTTTATATCCAATTGTGAGTTCTTCTGATTTTAGTATGATATGTGATGTTTCTTTCTGCATTTAAAACACCATTTTTCGTTGTCTTACTAATAACCAAATCACAACAGGTGCTCCAATCAATGCAGTTATTGCATTAATTGGCAAAGTATAATCACTAAAAGGCACTTGTGCAATTGAATCGCATATAAGCATTACAATAGCACCAAATAGAAAAACAGCTGCTAATAATACTTTATGGTTTGAGGTTTTAAAAATTTGCCGTGTTAAATGCGGAATAGCTAAACCTATAAATGCTATTGGTCCTGCAAATGCTGTGATCGTTCCTGCAATTAAGCTTGTTGCTAATATTATTATGAGTCGACTTTGTTTTAAATTTAAGCCTAAGCTTTTTGCATAGTTATCTCCAAGTAACAAACTATTTAAACTTTTTATAGATAAAATACTCAGTATAATTCCAGTAGCATAAATTCCAAAAAAAATTAATAATTCACTCCAAGAGAGATTACTCAAACTTCCAAAACCCCAAAATATATATTGTTGTAATTGTTCTGCAGAACTAAAGTAGGAGAGGACACTTACTACAGCAGCAGTAATACTACCAAACATTAATCCTATTATTAGAATTGCCATAGTGTCTCTAACTTTACTCGAAACTGCTAAAACAGTCAATAAAACTAAAAAACTACCTAAACTGGCTGCAATAACGATACTCCATTTAGAAATTAATGCAGTAGCAAAGAGACCTCCAAATAACCCTGAGCCTAAAATTACTAGAGCAACACCCAAACTAGCACCAGAGCTAATGCCTAAAACAAAAGGACCTGCCAATGGATTTTTAAAGAGTGTTTGCATTAGTAAACCCGAAATTCCTAAACCAGATCCAACTAAAATAGCAGTAATAGCTTTTGGCAATCTTACATTATTAATTATTATTTCCCATGTTGAATTTTCAATACTTCCAAAAAGACTACCAAAGACACTTTTTATAGGAATGTTTACTGAACCTAAACTTATATTAACAAAAAAGCATAGTAACAAAACGATTGCAAGAAATAGAAATTGAAGCCTATATGTTTTTTGATTATTCAATTAATTAAGGCGTTTAAAGAAATACGGTGTATAGTCTTCTAACAATTCAGGATGACATATTTTTATAATATCCTTTAAAACTAAATCTGGTCGTGCTGTACCTAATTCGTAATATAAAACTCCACCTGTTGCACCTGTAGTATTTGAAAAACTATAAATGTTTTTGTTTTTAAATGCTTCGAAGTTAGTGTATAACGAATTTACGTTTTCCAATTGCTCTAAACTACTATAATAAGATGGACTTAACCATAAATCTGCCTTTTTTGCTTTGTCTAAAACCACTTCAAAACTTAAGGCCAAACTACCATTCCCAGATGTGTCGCTCCATAAGTAATTCACATTAGCATCTTTTAAGAATTGCGCTTCTGAACTAGAACCATTTGGCATATACCAAATATCTTTGTGCATAGCTCCACTTAAAATTGTTGGTCTATTTTTTGCCTGTTTAGCAATTGATTCTGCTTTTAAATAATCTGTTTCAATTTGATTAAAAATAGAATCAGCTTCTTTTTCTTTATTAAAAAGCACACCAAAGAATTTTATCCATTCGGCTTTTGCTAAAGCAGAAGATTCTACCCAGTCTCCATTATATATTACTGGAAGACCTGCTTTTTTAATAGTTTCAAAAGTTTTGTTTACACCATCTACGCCAAAACCAATAACTACATCTGGATTGAGTTCTAATAACACCTCAGTATTAATACCTTCATTTTTTCCAAGTTCTCTTACTTTTCCATTATCGATACGTTTTCTAGTTTTTTCTGAAGAGATATAATCTGTACCAGGAAAACCAACCAATGTTTGCTCAACACCTAAGAGTTCTAATGCCGGAATGTGTGTAGTAGAGGTAACCACTATTTTTTTGATTACATCGGTAACTATACCAGTATAAAAATCTTTAGGGAAAGTCATTTTCGATGACATTTCTTCTGATGCGATTAGATATTTATATTCCTTCTCAGATTCTGGCCATGGCTTTAAAATTGTCAGCACTTTATAATTACCATTATCACTTACTGAAAACCCTTTAGCATATTTTAATGAAATATTCTCATCAAGCTTTGGAGGAAGTTGAACAGAAATACCATTGTCTTCTTTACAACTAGTAAATAGTATAGTACTAACTAAAAATAATATTATAACTTTTTTCAAAAAGAATAGATTTTAATTCAAAAGTAATATTATTTAAAGTTTTGAATGAATCATTAAACAAATTGTTTAGTTTTGCGCCGAAATTAGGTTTCATTCGTTTCACCGAATGGATTAAAAGGGAATCTGGTGAGAATCCAGAGCTGTTCCCGCAACTGTAAGCTATAAGGCTTGTTATTACCTTCAATGTCACTGGAATTTTATTCTGGGAAGACCAATAACAAGACGCAAGTCAGGAGACCTGCCAATTTCAACATAGAAGTCAAACTTTCGGGATAAAAGTTTACATGTAGTTTTCTATATGTTCTCGAACAATTAAAAATTTAAAATGAACAAGACAAAACTGTTTTGTAGCATATTTTTTACAGGTATGTTATCTGTTGGATTTGCGCAAAAGCAAACCGATTCTTTAGAAGTTGAAAAATTAGATGAAGTTGTAGTTACTGATTCTCGTTTTCAGCTAAAACGCGAAAATTCTGGTAAGGTAATTACCAAAATCACTTCAAAAGATTTAGAAAAATTACAAGGACAATCTATCGCAGAAATTATTGGTAGAACTGCTGGTGTAGAAGTAAATGGTGTAAGAAGTAATGCTGGACAAAATCTTAGTTATTTTGTGCGTGGTGGACGAAATCGCCAAGTCTTAATTATGATTGATGGAGTGCAAGTTACTGATCCATCACAAATCGCTAATGATTATGATTTACGTCTATTAAATGCAGATCAAGTAGAATCTATTGAGATTCTTAAGGGCGCGTCGAGTACGCTTTATGGCACAGGTGCAGCTACAGCAATAATTAATATTAAGCTTAAAGGAGCGACTAAAAAGGCGTTTAATTTAAATTTGAGAAGTTCACTAGGTACAAATCAATCCTCAGATGAGAATAACTATGCTATTGAAGATTTTAGGAATAGTGTGTCCTTAAATGGAAGCGTAGGTAAATTCAATTATTTTGCAAGTTTTGGACAGCAATTTACAGATGGTTTATCAGCAATTAAAGGAGGTTCAGAATCTGATGCTTTTAATAGTTACAATGGAAATTTAAGATTAGGTTATAGATTTAGTAATAGTTTTAAGTTGAATACTTATGCCAGCTTTGATAAATATAAAGCTGATTTTGATGATAGTTTTGGTATGCTAGATGCTGATAATGTTTCAAACTCAAAGCAATACCGAATTGGTATTTCACCAGAGTACAAGTATAATAAAGGAAGGATAACAATAAATGCAGCTTATAATGAAGTTGAACGCGATATAGAATCTAGTTTTCCTTCAATGTTTAATGCACAAAGTTTTATTGTTGATGCTTTTAATCGTTACAACTTTAGTGATAAATTTTATACTGTTTTGGGTGTAAACTTTCAAGATAATCAGATGGAAAGCTTTTCAATTCCTTTTGGTGAGTCTGATTTCAGTCAAGCTATAAATCCAGAAATGGCTCAATTTACAATAACTGATCCATATTCAAACCTTGTTTATGTTTCAGATTACGGTTTAAATATTAATGCTGGTTTACGTTTAAATAATCATAGCGAATATGGTAGTCATTTAGTATATAGTTTAAATCCATCGTATAAGGTAGATTTAGATTTTGGATATTTAAAGGGTCTAGCGAGTTATAGCACAGCGTTTATAACTCCATCTTTATTCCAATTATTTGAACCCTCTTATGGGAATACCGACTTAGAACCAGAAGAAAACCAGACTATAGAGGTTGGAGCAGAAGTTTCTATAAAAGATAAAGCGACTTTTAGCTTAGTTTACTTTAATAGAAACGAAGATAATTTTATTGATTTTGTAGATACTGGTGGTTTTGTATTCCAATATCAGAATATTGATGAATCTTTTACTGCAAGTGGTTTAGAATTTGTTGCACAGGCTAAACTTGCTAAAGCTTTGGATATTAATCTTAATGCCACTTATACATCTTTAGATGAAGATTTAAGCCTCAGAATCCCTGAAATTAAAGTAAATACGCGATTAGATTACCAAGTATGCGAATCTACATTAGTGAGTTTGTCTTATCAATACAATGATGAAAGAGAAGATGCAGTATTTAACAGTATGACATTTGAAAATGACGCTGTAACATTAAACTCTTATGGGTTACTTGATTTTTATATCAGTCATAAGATTTCAAATGGTAAAATGACATTATTTGCAAATGTTACTAATATCTTTAATGAAGAATACCAAGAGTTATTTGGTTTTTCAACTAGAGGTAGAGGAGTTAATCTAGGATTTAGCCTGAGCCTTTAAATATTATAATTTCCATTTTAAAAAAAGGTCACTTATTAAGGTGGCCTTTTTTATTCTTCAAACATTAATTCTTTGATTCTAGAGTTTAATTTTGGGGTTTTTACTTCTTCAAGCTTAGTATCATCGTTAAGATTAGATTGAGAAGATCTATCAGCGGATGTAATATCTGCAATTGCTGCCAATAAAAGTGGTTCTGAAATTTCTCCTAAGGTACCAAAAGTACTTGGTGTCTCAATTACCGTAATGTTTGGAGTCAAGCCATTTGCAGGCACAAGTTCATCATTAACATTGGTTGAATTAGCAATAAGAGGAATTAATGCGTAAGTATGATTAGAATTTACATTATTCCCACTAAAATCTGGCGAGTCAAAAAGAAGTCTATTGGCTTGTGTCTTACCTGCTGTGTTATCACCAATATGAATAACTTCAATATAAGACCTAAGACTGTTAATTAGTAATTCACTTGCAGATGCAGAGCTAGAAGTTGTTAAAACATAAACTTTACTTAAATTCAAGCTATTTATTGCTGAATTATCTTCTAATGCGTTTACGAAATTAAAATTCCTATTCTGAATTAGTTGGTTGTTATTGTAAAATAATTTTGAAAAGATTTGATCAGTAAACTGCCCTGTAACCATACTACCTAAATTAGCTGCAGTTTGTATTACACCTCCACCATTATACCTCAGGTCAATTACTAATTCGGAAACTCCAGCTGCACTAAATTGGCCAAAAGCATCATTTAAAGAACTATTAAAATTGCTGTTAAAACCATTATACATTAAATAACCAACACTAGTATTTGTGAGGTTTATAATCTTAGTAAGATGCACAGGATTTTCATTATAAGCAACTTTGGTTAAGTCTGTGCTTTGTCCATTTAGTGTTATAATATCATCTGCAGATTCTGGTGTACCATTATTGTCATAATCTGCAAAATTTAAAACATAAGAATTTTGACTTAGTAGACTATTAATGTTATCTGTAGTTAAATTAGTACCATCAACTGCTCTAAAGATTTGTCCGCGTAGTAAACCTAAGTCATCCGCAACGCTATTATTTAATACAAGGGAAATAGCTCCAAATACTTCCGTACTACTTCCAGGAACTAGATACAATCTAAATTCAATTCCGTTACTTAAAATAGTACCTTCTTGTTGATTTAGTATATCTAAATAATTTGGAACAATTGCACTAAACGGATCTGATGGTTCAAAAATTAAAGTTTCAAATAAGTCTTCAGGTGTAGCAAATCCCTCAATATAATCTGAGTATTCTTCGGTCTTTTCATATCTATTGTCTATACCATTAATACCAAATCTATCATTGGTTAGGTCGGGAACATTGTCATTTGCATTGTATAGATAATACGCATTCATAGCTTTCCAAACAAAATCATTAATGTCTGCACCAGCGATAGCATTATCATCTAAATCTTCAAAACAACTTGTTAGAGTTAAAGCTACTAATGAAGTTAGTAGTAGAGCTTTAATGTTTTTCATAATTTCTTTTTCTTTTATAAATAGCAATCTTTTATTTCTGTTAGTAAAACTCTAAATTTACTTACAATATTGCGAAGAAAAAAAACTTTGTAACAAAAAGTAAAGTGTATCGTCGTAATAATGAAGGCGAATAAATATCGACTTTACCAATCAACCAGAAGTAATGAGGCAAGCAGATTTTGTAAGCTTAGTAATGCCATTTAAGGACAAAGTATTTCGTTTAGCCAAACGATTACTAGTTTCTCGTGAAGAAGCGGAAGATGCTACACAAGAGATTCTCTTAAAATTATGGAAGAATAAGCAGAAGATTGTTGAATATAAAAATGTAGAAGCGTTTTCAATGACAATGACTAAGAATTTTTGTTTAGATCGTTTAAAATCGAAACAAGCTCAGAATTTAAAAATTGTTCATAGTAATTATACGAATAACGATTCGTCATTACAACAACAAGTAGAAGCTAGAGATAGTATGGACTGGGTGTCTAGAATTATGGAAGACTTACCAGAGCAACAAAAAATAATAGTGCAGCTAAGAGATATAGAGCAATATGATTTTGCCGAAATTTCTAAAATGCTAGACATGAATGAAACTGCAATACGAGTTGCATTATCTAGAGCACGAAAAACAATAAGAGAAAAATTAACTAATACACATAGATATGGTATTAAATAATATAGAAGAATTATTAGAAAAGTATAACAATGCTGAAACTTCACTAAAGGAAGAAGCGCAATTAAAAGCGTATTTCGCAAGTGATGGTGTAGCTACTCATTTAGAGCATTATAAACCAATGTTTCAATACTTTTCTTTATCTCAACAAGAGCAGTATACCAAAGACGTTCCATTAAACACTAAGAAAACAAAATTGTACCAATGGATTTCTGTCGCAGCTGTAGCCGTTCTAATGCTTGGTATTTTTATTCCTAACTGGCAAGGTGAAGGCAGAACATTTGCTAGCCTTAGTCAACAAGAACAAGAAGCTTACACTAAAACAATGGAAGCTTTTAAACTTGTTTCAATTGGAATGAATGAAGGCAAGCAACAACTTAATTCACTGGCTATGGTCTCTGATAATTTAAATCAAGGGATTGAAGAGGCAAGTAGATTAAGTGAATTTTCAAAAACAACAAATAAAATTTTTAAAAACAAGTAACACGCAAAAATTAAGAAAACATGAAAAAAGTAATTGTAATAATCGCACTAATTGTAGCACCAATGTTATCAGGAGCTCAAAGTATATTCGACAAGTTCGAAGATATGCCAGAAGTAGCTTCAGTTATAGTAAATCAGAAAATGTTTAGTATGATAGCTAGTATTGATGTAGATATGGATGACCCAGAAGCACAAGAGTACATGAATATGGTAAAGAAAATCACTGGACTTAAAGTTTTTACAACTGGAGACGATAAAGTGTCAGCAGACATGAAAGCTACTGTAACAAAGTATTTAAAATCATCTGACCTAGAAGAATTAATGAGAATTAAGGATGGTGACCAAACGGTAAAGTTTTACGTAAAAGAAGGAAAAGACGAAAATCACGTTAAAGAATTATTAATGTATGTAAGTGGACTTAAGGAAATGACTAAAGGACAAAACATTGAAATTAATGGTAAAAAACGTGAATTTGAAACTGTTTTATTATCGTTAACAGGTGATATTGATTTAAGACAAGTATCTAAAATCACAAACCAGATGGATATTCCAGGTGGAGAGCAGTTAAAGAAAGCTGGAGAAAAGAAAAACTAGTAACAATGATAGAATCAATCAAAAAATCAATGGTAATGTTCCTTTTGGTTACGGCTTTTACAAGTTGTAACCAAGGGGCAACGTTGCAAACGTATTATGTAGATAACGAATTAAAACCAGGTTTTGCTTCGTTTGATGTGCCAGCAAGTTTTGTAGATGTTGATGGTATTGAAATGACAGATCAACAACGAGAAGCTTATGAGTCTGTAGATAAATTAAACGTATTAACTTATATCGAAGAGAATACTGATGCAGATGAATATAAAGTAGAATTAGAGAAAGTAAAAGTTATTATAAAGAATCCTAAGTACGAAGAATTAATGCGAGGAGGAAATTCAACAGATGGAAAATTCGTGGTGAAGTTTTTAGGTGAAGTAGATAATATAGATGAACTTATTGTTTTTGGCAATGCTACAGATAAGGGCTTTATGATTGCAAGAATTTTAGGTGATGATATGAATGCTGGAAAATTAATGTCTTTACAATCGGTTTTGAAAGATGCAAAATTTGAAGACACTAATCTTAATGGCTTAACAGACTTTTTTAAATAAACTTATTTAAATAAAACTGACAAATTATTTAAATGTTAATGAGAATCGCTTTGAATTTTATCTTCAAGGCGATTTTTTTTTGTATAATTTTTTAAAGCAAAATTTACAGCGACAAATACTAGTAATATAAAAGAAGAAAACAAGAGTGCTTTAATAATAAAATAGTCTAAAACTCCCAATAATCCACCAATAAAGAAACCCAGTGTAATTGCAACTACAAATAGTAGCGCTATTGAATTTTTATTTAAAGAGAATAGTTGCATCTGCTATAATTTTATATACCTGTATAATTACTTGGCGTAATTGCTTTCAATTCTAATTTAATCGTATTAGAAACCTCTAATGTATCAATAAAATTTGAAATAGAACTCTGAGTAATAGCAGTATTGGTTCTTGTAAGCCCTTTTAGTGCCTCATAAGGATTAGGATAACTTTCTCGCCTTAAAACGGTTTGAATAGCTTCAGCAACAACTGCCCAGTTATTTTCTAGGTCTTGCAAAAACTTAGCTTCGTTCAATAATAATTTACCTAAACCTTTAACTGTAGATTTAAAAGCAATAATAGTATGGCCAAATGGTACACCAACATTTCGTAAAACTGTACTATCAGTAAGATCTCGTTGTAATCTAGATACTGGTAGTTTAGCAGATAAGTGCTCAAAAATAGCGTTGGCAATACCTAAATTTCCTTCACTATTTTCAAAATCAATTGGATTTACTTTGTGTGGCATAGCTGAACTACCTACCTCACCAGCTTTAATTTTTTGTTTAAAATAGTCCATAGATACATAAGTCCATATATCTCTATCTAAATCTAAAATAATAGTGTTGATTCGTTTTATGGCATCAAATAAAGCAGCCATATGATCATAATGTTCTATTTGAGTTGTCGGGAATGAATGCTGTAAGCCTAATTTTTCTTGTACAAATTGTGTTCCAAAAGCTTTCCAGTCTATATTAGGATAAGCCACCTTATGTGCATTAAAATTACCAGTAGCACCACCAAATTTTGCAGCACTAGGTACATCGTTTAGTAAATTAAATTGCTCTTTTAATCGAACAACAAATACATCTAATTCTTTTCCTAAACGTGTTGGTGAAGCTGGTTGACCATGTGTTCTTGCTAACATAGGTATATCTGCCCAATCTGATGCTAGTTGCTCTATCTTTTCTAATAAGTTGAAATATTCTGGTACATAGACAGCATTCATAGCTTCCTTAATACTTAAAGGAATTGCTGTGTTATTAATATCTTGAGATGTTAAACCAAAATGGATAAACTCTTTGTAATCCGATAAATCTAAAGCGTCAAATTTTTCTTTTATATAGTACTCAACAGCTTTTACATCATGATTGGTGATCTTTTCAATTTCTTTAATAGCTGAAGCATCTACTGAAGTGAAATTCTTGTAGATGTATCTTAAATCTTCAAACACCGAACTAGAAATTGATTCTAGCTGAGGTAACGGTTGCTCACACAAGGCAATAAAGTATTCTATCTCTACTAAAACACGATATTTAATCAATGCTTCTTCAGAAAAATAATTACCTAAAGCTTCTACTTTAGATCTGTATCTGCCATCTATTGGTGAAATTGCGCTAAGTGCTGAGAGTGCCATTTATGTTGAGATTTTTGAAGCATCAAAGATAGGGAAGTAAGTTAAAATTTACGAGTTATAAGTTGAGAGTTTTACAAAGTTTTTAACCTTTATATCAACGCTTTATTTTCTTCAAAATATGTCGTGCTCTCGCTTTAAAACCAGAACTCTGCATCTGAAAATCGCGTTCTAAAATAATGGCTAATTCTGGGTGAATCCAATCATATTCGGTGCCTAATAGATATAAGCTATTCATACTATATGCCTTAGGAGCTATTTTTTCGTCATTAATCATCCAATCAAAACAGGCTTCTATCATATGTTCTTTATGAACAGGTGTTAAAGCTTGTTTAATTTTGGATGCTTCTTTTCCGTAATAGACTTTTGTTAAAAGCTCGCATATTTTTGCTACTGGTCTTACTGCAGGATCTAAGTGAACTTTAGACATATTTTCAGTAAACGTATCTAAATAAGGAATAATAGCTTCTAGAGTGTTACTACACATAAACTCAAAAACCCAAGCGGCTCTGCAAGACACTTTATCATCAACCTCAAAAAGAATCTCTAACAATGGATGTATTAATTTAGGATTATCAATTACCATATTAGCATAGAATAGCCGCTTTTCACTAGAGTGATTTACGTTTCCTAATTCTTTATAAAGTTCTGTTTTAGTCAATAGAAATTGATTAATTTTAGACTTCTAAATTAATCAAAAATGAAGATTTTAAAAAAACTTGGACTATTACTTTTGGTCGTTTTTCTAATTGCTCAATTCTTTGGACCAGAAAAGAATGATGGTGCTATTGCTACTGTTGATGCTTTTTTTGCAGATACTAATCCACCAGAAGATGTAAAAATGATTTTAAAAACTGCTTGTATAGATTGTCATAGTGATAGTACGCGTTATCCTTGGTATAATTCAATTACACCAGTTAACTATTGGTTAGCAGATCATATAGATCATGGTAAAGGCCATTTTAATGTTTCTAAATGGAATGACTATTCTGATAAGAAAAAAGATCATAAGCTAGATGAACTCATAGAAATGGTTGAGGTTAAAGAAATGCCCTTACCAAGTTATACATGGACGCATGGTGATGCTAATTTATCTCAAGAGCAAATCGATGCTGTTACCTCATGGGCAAAAACCGTGAGGCTTAAATATGCGTTTTTAAAGGAGCCACAATAGGTGAATATAAAACTTTTAATTATTGGTTTTGTTTGGCCAGAACCTAAAAGCTCTGCTGCTGGTAGTAGAATGCTTCAGTTAATAGAACAATTTCAAAATCAAGGTTATGAGATTACGTTTGTTTCAGCTGCCAAGACATCAGATAATACATTTGATTTATCTGAAATAGGTGTAACAACTAAAAATATTCTCCTGAACGATTCGTCTTTTGATGAATTTGTTTCTCAATTAAAACCAAATATTGTTTTGTTTGACCGATTTATGACGGAAGAACAATATGGTTGGCGAGTGGCTGAGAGATGCTCTAATGCATTACGTATTTTAGATACCGAAGATTTTCATGGACTCAGAAAGGCTAGGGAAATGGCTTTAAAAGAAAATGTTGAGGTTTCTGTAGAACATTTACAAAATGATATTACTAAACGCGAGATAGCAAGTATCTATCGTTGTGACTTAAGCCTAATAATTTCTGAAGCTGAAATAGAGATTCTAATTACACAGTTTAAAATAGATAAACGTTTATTCTATTACTTACCCTTTTTGTTAGGACCTATTTCTAAAGCTGAAGTTGAACAATTACCAAGTTTTGAAGACAGACAACACTTTATTACCATTGGTAACTTTTTACATGCACCTAACTACGACGCGGTTTTATATCTAAAGCAATTCATTTGGCCATTAATACGGCAACAATTACCAAATGCAGAAATGCATATATATGGTGCATACGAATCTCAGAAAATATCTCAGTTAAATAATACCAAAGAAGGTTTTTTAATTAAAGGTTTTGCTGAAGATGTTAATGGGGTAATGCAAAACGCAAAAGTTTGTTTAGTGCCTTTACGTTTTGGTGCAGGACTAAAAGGTAAGTTAGTTGATGCTATGCAAAATGGTACACCTTGTATAATGTCTAATATTGCTGCTGAAGGTATGTTTGGTGCGCTACAGCCGAATGGGTTTGTTGAAGATATTCCTGAAAATTTTGCCAATAAAGCTGTTGAGCTTTACATGAATTCCAAAATTTGGAAGCAAAAAAAAGATCTTGGTTTTAAGGTTTTAAAAAAGCATTTTATTAAAACTGATTTTGAAGATGATTTTTCTAATATGATTAAAGAACTCGCAAATAATTTAATAGAACATCGCCAAAATAACTTTATTGGTAGTTTATTGCAACATCAAACACTTCAAAGTGTTAAGTATATGAGTAAGTGGATTGAGGAGAAAAATAGATGAATTTTAAATTTCGTTTTTGTATCTGTAATTAGTCTTGTTGCCACGAGACTAAAATGCTTAAAATATAAGAACCAAATATTCATCAGCAAGGACTTTTAGAAAGGAGTTTTAAACGCAATTGTGTAGATGGTTTTTTCCAAAATAAATAAAAAACAGAGAAATATTTAAGTTTGTACAAAGTTTTGCATATTTAAATTTCCGCATGTTTTAGGCTTCAATACTTTATCAAAATTCTTTTGTAAATTTAAGGATGATAATTATAAAGTGATTAAAACCCAATTGTGTTATAAGATTACTCATTTTTTTACAAAACAAATATTAGAGTATTTATATGTTTTTTGGATTAATAAATATCAATCAGATAATGAAAATTGGAAATCTTCTCATCAGTCAATATGATGGCGGACAAAATCGACCTGTCATATTAGATGTAAAAAGAACTTTTCCTAAGCTATCCATAATTGAACAAAGTTTTGATACTGTTAATGACGAATTTGAAAATGTTAATAAGCATTTCGAAATCCCGGCTTATCATGAAGTAGAACAAAGGCAGTATGTCATTTCTGGTAAAGTTAACCCTAATTTAAAATGGAAGGTATTTCTATTATATTATTCTGGGGAAACGCCAGAACTTGCCAAAGAATTATGTCCTAAGACTTGCGCCCTATTAAAAAGAATTCCCAATATCTATAAAGCCTTTTTTTCTGTCTTAGAAGCTGGGAAGTCCATACCTGCACATAATGGTCCATATAGAGGTTATTTGAGATATCATTTAGGACTTAAAGTACCTAAAGTTTCACCTCCTTGTATTAGAATAAAAGACGAAATTTATCATTGGAAAGAGAGAGAAAGTATACTATTTGACGACACTTGGGAGCATGAAGTGATGAATAAATCGAATCAAGAAAGAGTGGTGTTAATTATTGATCTTTTACGTCCGTTACCATTAATACCAAATCAGGTAAATAGATTTATTGCTAATTTTCTATTAAAAAAAGTGCGGATAAAAAAAGTACTTCATGATGTTAAAAAACTAAACCTAATTGGGAAAAAGACTAAGTGATTTTTTGTGTTTAACTAGTTAGAATCTTTTTTATCATTGATTGAGCAAACCAGATCATCAATATGATTTTAGAGTAAAATTATACACCCACTTTTTAAATAATATTACACTGAGATATAGTTTTAGTGGCTTAACCTTCAACTTCTGTTTATATTGTAATGTAGGCTTATTAAAATACTCACTTATACTATAATACTTATCAATGTCTTTGTCTTTTAAATATTCATAACTTTTATAGCGTAAATATGGGGCTAAACTTCTTCCTCTATGAGCTTCAAATGTATAGGTACTATGTACGTAACCTTCTGAAGGTTTTATTTCAAAATTTATGCCTCTAAATGAAAAGGCTTGATGCTTTATAAAAGAATAAGCTGAGATTTCCTCACCATTCTTAAAACCTAAACAGGTATCACCATTTTTAAGATCATTCATTAAATCTTTATGGTCAATTCCTATGACATTTTTTTTAATAAATGTTATTTCCTTTTCACCGAAAATGGATAATTGATATTTTAATTCATCACCTCTAATTTTAGGAGGTTCAATTTCTATATAACCTATTTCCCAATAATATGGCATAAAATCAAATCCAATTTTCCCTAATTTGTTGCGTATACCATACCAAAACAGTCCGTTCTTAATAATATTAGAAATCCAACTAATTTTATAGTATAAGTCTTTTCTACTTGCTTCCATTTGGGTTTATTAATATATAATGTGAATAAATATTATAAATCCTATTTTTAATAATGCAAATTGTTATGCTTAGGTTCGTAGGATATAAATGGGTTAAAATGTTTTATATCCGATGTTAAACGAAGTTAGTTGAAAAATTTTATAGAGTCAAGTTTTTGTAAATTCATTTGCATAATATTAAAATGTAAAGTATGTTTGACATATAGTAAAAAAAACTTTACTTAATATAAAATATATTTGTCAATTATGAATAAGAAAAATTTTGTAGAATGTGAGCGTAATCGCTTACAGAAATTGTTAGATTTTAGATTGCCAACGTCGTTTAAGTGGTTAGGTGTGTTTTTATTAGTTACAGCTTTTGTTCTGTTTTTTATAAGAAAGCAATTCCCTGAGCATACTGAATTAATTAGAGGCATTGGACGAACAATCTTTATAATTGGTTTATTGTGTATGTCTTTAGCCAGAGATAAAGAAGAGGATGAAATGACAATAGCTCTTAGAGCACAATCTTATACTATCGCTTTTATTGTTGGAGTGTTCTATGCTATAATTATGCCTTATGTGGAATTTGGTGTTTCTAATATTGTGAATTCTGGGGGTGAAGCTTATAAAGAGTTGGGTGATTTTCAACTATTAAGTTTTATGTTATTAATACAGTTAGGTTTTTACCATACTTTAAAGCGCAGCAGATAATGGATAATACTATAAAAGTAGAGCGCGCTATTTTAAGATTAACACAAGATGATTTGGCAAAGAAAATAGGTGTTTCTCGTCAAACGATAAACTCTATAGAAGTGAATCGTTATGTGCCTTCAACTGTATTAGCATTAAAACTTTCTGATCTTTTTGGTAAGCCTGTAAATGACTTTTTTAAATTAAGTACAGATGATTAGTTTAGTAATAATTCTAGTGCATATTATTTTAGTTCTACTATAAGTTCTTTCAAGCCTTCAGTGGCTGATTTAGCAATAACAGTAACTTTATCAGTATTACTAATTGCAGGTTTAGGGTCTATGTAATAAATAGGTGTATCTGGTTGTACATAATTAATTAAACTTGCGGCAGGATAGACTTGCATACTCGTACCTATTATAACAAGAATATCTGCTGCATAACATATTTTAATTGCAGTATCTATCATTGGGACATCTTCACCAAACCAAACAATGTGTGGTCTTAGTTGATATCCCTTTTCGCAAATATCACCTAGGTTAATGTCTTCTTCCCAAACTTTAATATCATTTTGATTACCTGTGCTTCGTATTTTTCTAAGCTCTCCATGTAGGTGCACAACATCACTACAACCAGCACGTTCGTGTAAATCATCTACATTTTGAGTTATTATAGTGACTTTAAAATCATGCTCTAATGTTGCTAAATCTTTATGTGCTTGGTTCGGTTCAACTTCTTTAAGTTGTCGACGTCGTTGGTTATAGAAATCTAAAACCAATTCGGGATTGTGTCTAAAACCTTCAGGTGAAGCGACTTCCATGACATCATGACCTTCCCATAGTCCATTTGCATCTCTAAAAGTTTTTATACCACTTTCAGCACTCATACCTGCTCCAGTTAATACGACGATGTGTTTTTTCATATTCTAAAAGTATAATTTTTCTAATAGATCAACAGTTTTTCTTGTTCATAATGTTTCAATTTCATTTTACTTATTTTTGAGTTATGCCAGACTTAAAACTTCTAGAATATTTAGAAACCTATCTTACAGATCATAGGAGAGCTCGCTTTGAAAATGTTTTAACACAACGTACCAAACATTTTACAGTTGCAACAGAAGATGTCTACCAGTTACACAATACAAGCGCAGTAATGAGGTCTTGTGATGTTTTTGGCATACAGGAAGTCAATATCGTTGAAGAAGTCAACTCTAAAAGTATTGATAGAGAAATTGCAATGGGAGCGCAAAAGTGGGTAGATTTAAACCGTTATCATACGACTAAATCTTGTATTGAGGATTTAAAAACAAATGGCTATCAGATTGTAGCAACGACTCCACATGGAGAAGATTGTGATTTAATAGATTTTGATATTTCTAAAAAATCGAGCTTCTTTTTTGGAAGAGAAACCGAAGGCTTATCACAGCAGGTAATAAATAATGCGGATTGTTTTTTAAAAATCCCTATGGTCGGTTTTACAGAGAGTTTAAATATTTCTGTATCTGCTGCAATTATTCTTCAGTATGTTACAGCGCAGTTAAGAAAGTCTGATATTAAATGGCAACTCACAGAAGAGGAACGCATAGAAAAGCGGTTTGATTGGATTAAAAAGACTATAAAAAATTATGATGATATAGTAGAGCATTATAAATCTAAAACTTAATTTTTTGTAAATTTATAAGACTAAATAATAGACTATGGTAGGATGGTTCGAAATTCCGGTAAGCGATATGGATCGTGCAAAACAATTTTATGAAACTGTTTTTAAAGTTGAAATTAAAGTTTAAGATTTTGGAGGCACTTTAATGGGATGGCTTCCTAATAATAAAGGAGTTTAAGGAGCAACAGGAAGTTTAGTAAAACAAGAATCTTACGTTCTTAGTGAAGAAGGTACTTTAGTGTATTTTATGTCTAATGATGTTCAAGTTGAATTAGATCGAGTTGTTGATGCTGGAGGAAAAATTTATCAAGAAAAAACTAAAATTTCAGAAGAACATGGTTGTATGGGAGTATTTATAGATTCTGAAGGAAATAGAGTAGCCCTACATTCTAATGCTTAAGAAGTTTAGGCTTTACCTTTTTTTCTACCTTTTTTAAGGTCTTTACTACGTTTAATCACTTTATATTCTTCGTAGCATTCGCTAATAGCATCTAATATTTGAAGATCATTAGCTGTATTTATAAAATCTTTAGAGTAATTACATTGGTTAACGATTTCATCTAAGTCAAACTTATTAACTTGTAATAAAACGAGAAGCATTTCTCTATCAAAACGTTTTGCTAATTGGTTTCTAATTTCATCATCTTCTTTCATTTTCTTTAACTTATGCATCTCGTTAGGCTTTTTGCCAAACATGTTGTATAAGAAGTCTGCAGGATTAAAAATAGCACCAAGAACTTTAGTCGCAATATTTGGTTTTCCGGCTTCATAACCTTGACCATATAGTCCAGAAATTCTATAACGGTTATTAGATGTAATAGGAACTTGTTTTATATCCACTTCTAAATAACCAGTAAGTTTTAATTGCTTTACTGTTACTTCTTCTAGAGCTAAAGCTAGTTCAGTCATTACAATTTCTGTATTGCCAAATTTTAACCAGTCGTTAGTCACTCTAACTTTTATGGATTTGTAACCAATGTAAGATAAGTGTAAAGTATCATTGACTTTTGCACTAATTTCAAATTCACCATTGTCGTCTGTAGCAACACCTTTAACCTGATTGATGTTTACAATGTTTACTTCAGTCAATGGGCCTTCAGTAGTAGAACTTGTTATGGTACCTTTAACTATACTAGGAGTTTTGGTGGCAGTGCTGTCTTGACTATAGCTGTTAACTGCAGTAAAACATAAAACTAAAATTAGTAAATAGCGCATAAAATATATTACGAAGTAAAGGTAGTAAACAAAACGGATTTTAACATATACATCCTACGATTTGACTAAATATTAACATGAAATAACACAAAAAAAGCCTCAATTAAGAGGCTTTTAACATTGTAAATTAATCTCGTCTACGTGAGCGTCTTGGTCTATCAGAACGCGAACCGCTAGAATCTGATCTTCTATCACCTCTAGAATCATCATATCGTCTTTCACGACTGTCACTAGAGCGTCTATCATTTCTATTATCATCAGAATGTCTTCTATCTCTTCTGTTTCCTGAGTCAGAACCCGATGATCTGTTACCTCTATCATTAGAACGTCTTTCTCCTCTTGGTCTATCATCGCGTCTACGACCTCCACCACCAGAACGTCTATCATTTCTTCCACGACCTCTGTCGCGTCTTCCGCCACCACTACGACCTCTATTTTCGCTTACTTCTACATTAACAAAACGACCTTCGTGCTTAAAGTCTGTAAAAAATGCTAAGACTTTTTCTTGCTGCTCTTTTTCTGTATTAAAGAAAGAGAAACTATCTTTTACATCAACTTTAAAGACATCATCTCTACCAAGTTCTAAAACTTCTTTTAAGAAATCTTTTAGCTTCATCCAGTCAAAACCATCTTTACGACCAACGTTGATAAAGTAACGCGTATCGTTAGAAGATTTTGCGTAATCACGCCCACGACCTCCTTCTAAATCTCTAGAATCTACAACACGCAAATCCTTTGATTTTTGGTAGTAATTGAAGAAACGGTTGAATTCAGCAGAGAAGAATTTCTTAATCAATGCTTCTTTATCAGTATCTGCAAATAATTCGTTGATACTTTCTAGATGCTTGTCAATTTCGTGATTAGTTTCTGTTGCATGAACTTTATTGGCTAAAGACATTAATTGTACTTCTACGATTTCCATTCCAGAAGGAATGTCTTTCTTTTCGAACTGCTTTTTAATAATGCGTTCTATGCTTTTTATTTTTCTTGTTTCACTTTTTGAAACAATGACCATAGAAATACCAGATTTACCAGCTCTACCAGTACGACCAGATCTGTGTGTGTAGGTTTCTATCTCGTCTGGTAGTTGATAATTAATTACGTGTGTAATATCATCAACATCAATACCTCGAGCTGCAACATCAGTAGCAACCAACATCTGTATTTGTCTGTTTCTAAACGATTTCATCACCATATCACGCTGATTTTGACTTAAATCTCCATGTAATGCGCCAGCACTATAACCATCTTCAATTAAATTTTCAGCTACCTTTTGCGTATCACGCTTAGTTCTACAAAAAATTACAGAGAATATATCTGGATTTGCATCTGCCAAACGTTTTAAGGCATGATAGCGATCTCTTGCATTGACTAAATAATATTCGTGAGAGACGTTTTTTGTACTTTCATTTTTTGTTCCGACTGTAATTTCTGTAGGGTCGTACATAAATTTCTTAGCAATTGTAGACACCTCTTTTGGCATTGTTGCAGAGAATAACCATGTACTTTTGTCATCTGGAGTATGTGATAGAATATCTGTAATGTCCTCGTAGAAGCCCATGTTCAACATTTCATCAGCTTCATCTAGTACGCTGTATTGTATCTTAGAAATATCAACCATATTGCGGCTAATCATATCTTTCATTCGACCAGGAGTAGCCACAATTATTTGTGCTCCTCGTTTTACTGATCTTGCTTGGTCAGAAATACTTGCTCCGCCATAAATAGCAGTAACATTTATACCTTTACAGTATTTACCATAAAGTTTTAATTCATTAGTAATTTGTAAACAAAGTTCGCGAGTAGGAGATAGGATAAGACCTTGTGTGGTTCTACTATCTATATCTATTTTTTGCAACATCGGAAACCCGAAAGCTGCTGTTTTACCTGTACCAGTTTGTGCCAAAGCCACTAAGTCTTTGTCTTCTTCTAATAAAAGTGGAATTGCTTTTTCTTGGACTTCACTAGGTTTTGTAAATCCTAAATCCGTAATAGCATGCAAAAGGTCTTCATTAAGACCGAGTTCTTGGAATGTGCTCATTCTTGAGTTATGTATTCGATTATGTTCTGTTGGTGTTACAAAAGAAGCGAATCGACATACTAAACACTTAAACTTCTAGGTAACACATCCTCACTCTGAGGAATTAATAAACTCAATCCTTATTGAGTTTCGAGCCGCAAAGATAGACTTTTAATTGGATTGGCAAATTTTGGTTGCGCTTAACGCCCACTGTGTATGGCGTAGTGAGGCGCGCCTCACGGAAAGCCATTGTTGCGCCTGATTAGCTATACACGCTGTTGTGTGTAGTATCGTTCGGAGTTCTCGTAGACTCGACTAAATATACATAAAATTAGCGAGGTGCGACAAACAGTGGGCGTTGGTATGTAATTAGTAGAAGGGCAGCGTTTGGAAAACGCGATTCTACGTGCCGCAGGCAATTACATACCAACGTTTAGTGTATGGTTAGTTGCTTTGGGATTAAAGATAGCAAAAGGGGACGAGCTTGAGGTAAATCCGCTGGATTTTCCGATTGGCACATAGACACTCTAGCAATTAATTATACACGGTGTTAGCAACTGCCTTTATAGCACTAACATTATAAAATTACCTAACAATGAAACTTGAAGTACAAAAATCAAAATGCTAATTTCCTTTTTGTATTTGTATGCTATTAATATCGTAATAATTACTATTAGCGGTAATACTAATCCTGATACTATTCTAAAAGAATAGATCGTACTTTTTCCTGATGAGACTAATTTATGTCTATTTATTTTTTTAAATATTAAAGACTCAGAATATTCGATTTGTTTATTCTCAACTGATTTTGCAAAATCTTCTGAAACTGAAAACTGATGTTTAGATGTGATTACTTTGTAAGATATATGTGAGTTTCCACCTGCATTATAATATGTTTCTCTATTCCTTTCTACTTTGATTACGTCCTCTGTAAACACCTTGCCTGAGAAAGTAAAATCTATCAATATAACTAATGCTAATATTATTGTTATTCCATATAGCAAAAGCTGTATTTTGTTCGTTTCTTTAGTCATTTTTAATGTTTAATAAGAATTCAAAAACTTGTAAATAAGCATTTTTTTTTGCGTTTAAATCTCCTTCAGCGGTACCTCCAAATTCATATTCGTAGTTCTTTCCATTAATATTGATTTTTCCGATTCTTAAATCAGACAATTGCTTTGGATTTGTAGATATGGAATGTCCAGCGTTCTGATATTTAATACTTTTAAAATTATATTTAAAATTGTTGTTGGTCAATCTATTTTCTATCATATCGGCCATTTTTGCTGATGGCCAAACTTTATCATCTACTCCAGAGAAGAGTAAAATAGGACCTTTGATTAACTCTACTTTAATATGGCTCTTATGGGTTGAATCAATCTTAGATAAACCATTTTCCCAATAGTCCAACATTCTTATTTTCTCTGTATCGTTTCCAGAAATTTTAGTCATAGGTAAATACGGAATATCAATTCCGTTATATTTCCAACTTGCTTTTAATTCATTAGAATTATAAGGTAAAACAGTATTTGACCAAGAAACAGAACTTGGTGTGTAAGCAATAACTCCGCTTACCATATCTGGAAATATTGAAGCAATTATTAAAGCTAATTCTGCATTTCTTGATGCTCCCATTACAATAATCTTTTTTGGGTCAACAGATTTTTGTTTTCTTATCCAATTTAATGCACTTTCAAAGTATTCTAAATCAATTTCCTCTGGTAAATTCGGCAAACCTTCTTTTCCTATGTAAGGCAATGATATTCCAACCATTTCTTTATTTGCGATTTCTTGAGACCAATAATCTCCCCATTGTCCGCCACCAATAAGAACAACTGCTGTTTTATTTTCAATATTTTCTTTTGCAAAAAAATTCACTTGAAAACCGTTTTCGTTTATTGGTTTAGGTTTTATTCCATTAAAAAGAATGCTGTCTATAACTAAATATGAGATAATAATTATAGCGATAACTCCAATAGAAATAATTAACTTCCTGTTTATTCTCATAGTTGGTCTTAGGTTGTTGCTAACGCCCACTGTGTATGGCGTAGTGAGGCGCGCCTCACGGAAAGCCATTGTTGCGCCTGATTAGCTATACACGCTGTTGTGTGTAGTATCGTTCGGAGTTCTCGTAGACTCGACTAAATATACATAAAATTGGCGAGGTGCGACAAACAGTGGGCGTTGGTATGTAATTAGTAGAAGGGCAGCGTTTGGAAAACGCGATTCTACGTGCCGTAGGCAATTATATACCAACTTTAGTGATATGAGGCCGTTTTAATGCCTTATATCAGACGTTAAGCGAAGTTAACTTTTTAAAAACAGAAAGTCAATACGTAGAACTACGTAATTTTTATAATCAGTCTATTGTTTTAAACAAAACCTCAAAAGCAGTATAAACTGCTAAATGCAAAGCATCTCCATGGTCTTGGTCTTCTAAAAATTTAAAGAAGACCTCTGTATTCTCTTTTCTATTAGCTTCTAATTTTTTGTAAAGTAATTTCGCATCACGTTCCATAATATCTCCTTCTTTACCAACAGCAACATAAATTTTCTTTTCAGTGCTATAAGCTTTTGGAGTTAGCTTTAATAAGGATTGGTCGTCCCACCAGAGGCTTGGACTTACTATGATATAGTTATCAAATAACTCTGGTCGCTTAAATAATATTTCTGTTGCTAACAAGCCACCAAGCGATTGCCCAATGATAGTTTTAGTGTCGTTAATTCTGTACTTATTTTGAATAAAAGGTTGTAGATCTTTTTCAATAAAGCCCATAAAATCTTCAGATTTACCAGAGGTAGGAAAGTCTTTTTTGTCTTGAGCTATAGTTGTTGGATAGGTAAAATCTCGTTTTCTATCGACATTAGTAATCCCAACAACAATAGATTCTGGTACCATATTTATCCAAGAAAATGAGCCAAATTGTACTATACCAGCAACGTGGATAAAGTCTTCATCTATAGAACCGTCTAATAGATAAATTACAGGATAGGTTTTTAATGAATCTAATTTATAGCTCTGAGGTAAGTAAATGTTTAGTGTTCTGTTTTCATTTAAGATTTTAGAATGTATCGATACCGTTTCACCAATATTTATTGGCTTGATAGAGTTAGCTTTACTTTGACCAATAATCTTAAACGGAATTATAACTATTACTAATAGGCAAAGCGCATTAAATATTTTCATAACTATTAATTAGGTTTTATTCCATGATTAATTTAGCGCTTTATTTCTATATCGCGCTTGCCGAGTAAGTTTCATGGAGCGCAAAAAATCTAAATAGTAATTTTTTCTTAAGTCTTCATTAATAGCACCAGATTTATTACCATTAAAGCCAGATATGATAAAATTGTTTTTATTGTTCTTAGTTAATACAATAGAGATGTCTTCATTATAAAATTTATATTCTATAAGATTATTTTTATCGTAATAATCACCAACCATAAAGTTTGGTTTGTTCATTTCATCATGCAATAATTCTATGCCTGATCTCTCTTTAGCGTAAGCATAAAAATTTTGAATAAACCTTAAAGTAGCTTCATCGCAAATAGATTTTAGTGGGTCTAGGTTTTGAGTTAAAAAGTAATCTTTTACTCGAGGTAAAAACCTATTAACGACTTTTAGAATAGAGTCTACTCGTGGTTTGAGTCTCTTTTGTTTATTGTAATTTTTAATTTTATTCTTCGCTTTAGTGATGCGTTCTTCTGTTGGGAATATGCTATTTTCACCTTTTACTCTCCAGTTTTTGTCGCCGTCTTTGCATAAGTGTATTTTGTAGTATTCTATACTTGTCATTTCACAGCTGGCACAATCACCATTTATATCTACAGACTTTACGCGCATTCTTAAATCTGCTCTTATGATTCGGGTTTTGAGCATTTGTTCGTATTTATGATGCAGCATTATAAGACGAAAAAGCGAATCACTTGCAACAGCTTTTAATTCTAAGGAATCATTGGCTCTTAAGTTTATTCTTCCATTAATAAAACGGTTACAGGTTTCTTTTACGTTTTCTGCTTCGGTCTGAGCATATCCAGAAACCATGAAAGCAAATATTACGAGTACTATAAACTTAGATTTTAAGGTATACATAAAATTATAATGAATTTAAGTAGTCAATAAGGAGCGTTACTGCCTTTCCACGATGCCCAATCTTATTTTTTTCATCTAAGGAAATCTCAGCAAATGTTTTGGTATAACCTTTAGCTTTAAAAATAGGGTCGTAACCAAAACCACCTTCTCCATGTTTTGTTGAGGTAATTTCGCCTGTACAAACTCCAGTAAAGGTTTTTAATTTACCTTTAAGATGTAAGGCAACAACGGTTTTAAACTGAGCGCTTCTAGAGTTTTTATTTTCTAATTCTGATAGCAATTTATTCATATTGTCTTCTGCATTACGTTGTGGACCAGCATAACGTGCAGAATACACTCCGGGTTCGCCATTTAAAACTTCAACCTCTAAACCTGTGTCATCAGCGAAGCAATCGTAACCGTAGTTAGTTTTTACATATTCAGCTTTTTGTATAGCATTGCCTTCAATTGTTGGCTGAGTTTCAGGAATATCTTCAATACATAAAATGTCTGCTAAACTCAAAAGTTTAATATGGTTTGGAATGAGTTCTTGAACCTCCTTAAGTTTGTTACCATTATTAGTTGCGAAAACGAGTTGCATAATTATTTGACTTTAGTGCTTCAAAGATATAGTAATATATTTTTTGAATTATAATGTTTAGCTTTGAGAATAAACGATAAAAAAAATGCGCTACACAATTTTTGCTTTATTAATCTCTTTTAATTTATACTCACAAACTACAGTAGAAAAAGATAGTAGCGGTTGGAATTTATTAGTTGACGGAAAACCCTTTAAAGTTAAAGGTGCAACTTTTGGTTACGATAAGGATGTTGAGAACTATGATGTCTATTTTAAGGATTTAAAGTTTTTAGGAGTCAACACCATTAGGACATGGGCAACTGGAGACAATACACCACAATTATTAGATGCTGCACAGGCAAATGGAATTAAAGTGATGGTTGGTATATGGATGCGTCATGGCAGACCAGGTATGGAAGATGATGATAGTTTTAATTATCTCAATGATAAGTTAGGTATGGAAGCTATGTATAATACTGCTATAGAAACTGTTGAAAAATACAAAGACCATCCTGCAGTTTTAATTTGGGGAATTGGTAATGAAGTTTACCTAAATATGGCTACTGATGAAGAAAAATTAGCCTATTCTAAGTTTTTGGAACGTATTTGTGGTGACATAAAATCTATAGATTCTAACCACCCGATTACATCAGTTGAGGCTTGGACTTTTGGTTTATATTGGTGGGAAGAACACGTCCCATCATTAGATATTTATGGTTTAAATAGTTATGGTGCTGGTGCAGGTTTTTTGCAAGCTGAATTAGAGAAACGAAATATTGATAAGCCTTATGTAATTACCGAATTTGGAGTTACTGGGGAATGGGATATAAAGAATGAAAAACATGGTATTAAAGTAGAGCCAACTGATAAAGAAAAGTACGATGCAATCTCAAATGGTTATAACAGTTGGATAGCTAATAAATCTAAATGTTTAGGAGTCTATATGTTTCATTACAGTAGCGGAAATAATTTTATGGCTCCATGGTTATTTACCCATGTTAATAATTTTAAAAGACCGCAATATTGGGCTATAAGAAAGGCATTTACAGGTAATGATCCGAAAAATAATGTTCCTCAAATAATTAATTTTGAATTGCCAGATAAAACCTTTTCTAGCGAAAATTGGATTCCGGTAATTTTGAAAGTTTCAGATATTGAAAATGACGAATTAGAAGTTAGTTTTTCTTATAATCAGCGCACAGGAAGTAGAAAGCGACGAGACCAAGTACTTTCGCTAAATCATAGAGGTAACTTTAATGATGGTTTTGAAATTCAGATACCAAAAGAACATGGAGCAATAAAAGTCTATGTTCATGTTAAAGATGACAATTCAAATTTAGCAGTAGCATCGACTTCAGTTATGTTGCATAATAAAGAAGCTAGTCTCAAAAAGTATAAAGTGCCTAAAGTAGATTTACCTTTCTATGTTTATAGAGAGAATAAAGAGTTGCCTTATTTGCCATCAGGTTATATGGGAAATTATAAAGACATGGTTGTGGATTTAAATTCTAAAGACGAAGCACATTCTGGTGAAACATCTATTAGAATAAGTTATAATACTGAAGGTGGTTGGTATGGGCTCGCACTTGTAGATCCTGCAAATGATTGGGGAGATATCCTTGGTGGTTATGACATTAGCGATGCCAAAACATTTAGTTTTTGGGCAAAATCTAATTTTGATGTCCATGCTACGATTGGATTTGGTCTAATTGATACTGATAAACCATTTCCTGATACTGCTAAGAAGTCACTTAAAATAAAATTAACAGACGAATGGAAGAAGTTTATTATAAAAACTAAGAAGTTAGATTTGAGTTGCATTCGTTCTGGTTTGGTTTTGTTCTCTAATGGAAATGGTTACCCATATAAAATCTATATAGATGACGTTGTTTTTGAATAATCAAATTATTTCAACTGCACCAGCAAGAATCTGTTTGTTTGGAGATCATCAAGATTATTTGCAACTGCCTATTATTGCATGTGCTATAGATAGATATATAAGGATTAAGGCTAAGCCCAATGATAATAGAACACTTCACATTTTTAAACACGATTTAAACCAGGAAGATGTTATTCAACTTAATGAACCAGTTAAAATTATCAAAGAAGATTATTTAAGATTATCTCTAATAGTTTTAGCTAGATATAATTGTATTCCCAATCAAGGATATGATGTCCATATTTCGGGTAATATTCCTATTAATTCTGGTCTGTCTAGTTCATCTGCTTTAACTGTAGCATGGGTACAATTCTTAATTGAAGCTTTTGGTATTAATGAGGCTGTTTCTCCAATGTTTGTGGCAAGACTTGCCTACGAAATAGAAGTTATTGAGCAAAACACCTCTGGAGGTAAAATGGACCAATACAGTATTAGTTTGGGGCATAAGATATTTATGAATACAAAGACAGATGCTATTCACAACTTTACAAATATTTTAGAAGGTATGGTAGTTGGTGATTCTGGGGAAGGAAAGGATACTTTAGGCACATTGTCGCATTTAAAAGGTGATGCTTGGAAAGCCATAAATCAAGTAAAAGCCAAATATTTGGATTTTGATATTACCACTATGAATATTGCGGATTTAGAGAAATTTATGCCTATTGTTAACGAAGCATTACAGCCTATTTTTGAAGCCGCTGTTCTTAATTATAGTATTACTAAGAATGCAGAAAAAGCGCTTCTAGAAACATATATAGATTATAGTCTAATAGGTGATTTAATGAATCAGCATCATGCACTTTTAAGAGATAATTTATTAATCACAACACCTAAGATAGATGCGATGATAAATGCGGCTTTAAAAGCTGGTGCTTATGGAGCAAAGATTGTGGGTTCTGGTAAAGGTGGTTGTATTGTAGCCTTATCACCCAAAGCGAAAGAGGAGGCTATAATTTATGCCATTAAAAATGCTGGAGCAAAGGATGCCTTTTTAGTAAAAGAAAGTGAAGGAGCACATATATTATCTCAAATTAAATGATTAATAGATTAATTATACTCGCTGGAGGAGCTTCTTCTCGCATGAAAAATTCGCAGGCTGAAAGTGTGTTGGATGCCGAGCAGATTCAACAAGCTAATCAACGTTCTAAAGGTTTAATTGAGGTTGATGACACAGGAAGATCATTGCTGGATTATTTATTGAAAAACGCACAAATAGCAGGTTATAAAATAGTATACATTATTACAGGGAAAGATTCGAGTATGTTTAGAGCACGTTATAAGCATCACGCTGAGTTAAAAATTAAATTTGCTATACAATATATACCAGAAGATAGAGTAAAACCTTTAGGGACTGCAGATGCCGTTTATCAAACACTAGAGCAATATCCTGAATTAAAAAAAAATCAATTTTCCGTCTGTAATAGTGATAATTTATATTCTGTTAATGCACTTCAGTCCTTGCTTAATATTAAATCACAAAATGGATGTATTGCTTATGATAGAGATTATCTTGAGTTTTCAATAGATAGAATTTCAAAATTTGCAGTAATGCAATTTGACCATAATTACCAACTTCTAAATATTATAGAAAAGCCAGATTTAGAAAAAGTTAAGAACTATAGAGATGTGGAAGGAAAAATAAGAGTTAGCATGAATATTTTCACTTTTGATGGCTCTATCAGTTTTCCTTTTTTTAAAGATTGTCCAATTCACCCAGAACGTAATGAAAAAGAAATTCCGACAGTTATATCTCATATGCTTAAAGTCAACTCTAAAAGTATGCTTGGCATCCCATTAGCTGAACATGTGCCAGATTTAACGAGTAAAGAAGATATTATAAAAATGAGTGACTACCTGCGAAAGAATTTCAATTCTTAATAATTAGAATTATTTTTAAAATTACTAATCACAATCTATCATGAAAAGAAGAAGCTTTCTTAAAAAAACATCATTGTCAGTAACAGGAGTTGCAGTGGCATCTATTTTGCCTAGTTGTGCATACAATATAAAGGATAGACCTTCAGCAAGTCAATATATGGGAGGTTTTGCTGCACCAAAATTAGAAACGGTTAGAGCTGCATTTATTGGTGTTGGTGCTCGTGGTGGTTATCATATGCAGTTTTTAGCTGAATTGCCAGGAACAGAAGTAGTTGCCATTAGTGATTTGTATGAAGATAATGTGAAGAAATGGGGAGCTATAGCAAATGAAATAGGTAAGGGCGAGCGACATAATGATGTTAGGCTATATCATGGGGATGAAAACCTTTGGAGAACAATGTTAGATGAAGTAAAGCCAGATGTTGTTTTTATAGCTACTAATTGGAAGAATCATGCACCAATGGCTATCACATCTATGGAAAAAGGCGCTCATGCTTTTGTTGAGGTGCCAATGGCTGTGACACTTCAAGAAATGTGGGATATAGTTGATACATCAGAACGTACACAAAAACATTGTATGATGATGGAAAATGTTAACTATAGCCGTGATGAGTTAATGTTTTTAAATATGTGCAGACAAGGAGTTATAGGCGATGTTATGCATGGTGAAGCAGCCTATATACATGAACTTCGTTGGCAAATGGAAGAACAAGAACGTGGAACAGGATCTTGGAGAACACATCATTATGCAAAGCGTAATGGTAATTTATATCCTACGCATGGACTTGGACCTGTTGCACAATACATGAATATAGCACGACAAGATGATATGTTTAATAGTATGGTGTCTTATTCTACGCAAGCATTGGGAAGACAACTTTATGCTGAGAAAAATTACCCAAAAGATCATAAATGGAACCAATTAGAATTTAAAGGAGGTGATTTAAATACGACTATTATAAAAACAAATATGGGTAGAACGATTATGGTACAATGGGATGAAACAAGTCCTAGGCCATATTCGCGTCATAATTTAGTTCAAGGGACTAAAGGTATTCTTGCAGGATTTCCCACAAGAGCTGCTTTTGATGGTGGTTTTGAAGGAGTAACTGATAACCATCATCGTTGGGTTCAAGGAGAGCATTTACAGGCTTTGTATGAGAAGTACGATCATCCTTTATACAAACGTTTAAATAAAGCTGCTAAAGGTAGTGGACATGGAGGTATGGATGGTATTATGGTATATCGCATTGTAGAATGTCTACAAAAAGGATTGTCTTTAGATCAAAATGTTTATGAAGGTTGTCTATGGAGTGCTGTTGCACCTTTAAGTGAACAGTCTGTCGCCAATGGTGGTGAGCCACAAGAATTTCCTGATTTTACTAGAGGTAATTGGAAAACTACAAAACCGTTAAGTGTTATTTCTTAGTTTTTGTGAGTTTTAGTTAATATTTATGACAATTATCAGCAATAAAGAAGACTAAATTTCGTATCTTAGAAGTAGTAATTATTAACTTAAAAGCGATAGATTATGACGGTAAATTTTCAGTATGTAAACACAGATGTAAGTGAAACACTTTCTAATTTCACTAAGGAAAAATTAGACAAACTATTTAATAGATATGAATTTTTAATTAACGCAACAGTCCGTATAAAGCATGATGATAACTTTCATGATAAAGGTAAGATTTGTGATATTGAATTAAGTCTACCAGGACCTCGCATATTTGCAACATCAAATGAAGCAAATTATGAGGTGGCTGTAAGAGCAACTATCAAGGATTTGGAACGTCAACTTAAGAAACGTAAAGAAGTATATAAAGTATATTAGACTAATATATATAAGAAATTAGTTTTTAAAACGCGAATCTTATCTATGATGATAAGGTTCGTTTTTTAATATTGTAAATCCTCTATACAGTTGCTCGATAAAAAATAATCTTACCATTTGGTGAGAAAATGTCATTTTAGAAAGACTTAGTTTTCCATTAGCACGTTTATAAACAGCATCTGAAAACCCATAAGGACCGCCAATCACAAAGACTAATGTTTTTATGCCAGAATTCATATACTTCTGTAGATAATTAGAAAATGCGACAGAATCTAATTGTTTGCCGTTTTCATCTAAAAGAATTAAAACATCAGAATTTTGAGTTTTTGCTAAAATGAGTTCTCCTTCTTTTTCCTTTTGCTGAGCATCAGAGAGGTGCTTTACTTTTTTTAAATCAGCAATAATTTCAAACTCAAACCGAATATAATGTCCAAGTCTTTTTTGGTAATCTTCAATTAATGTTTGAAGATTCTTGTTGTCGGTTTTGCCTATGGCTATAAGTTTTATATTCATGGTTTCAAAGTTATACTTTTTTGGAATTTGGTATTTAGTTTTTGAAGTTTTAATCTTTCAATACCTATTTTTACAGTAAATAAGATTTTACATGATTTCAAAAGAACAATTCAATATAGAGATAGACGGAATTATAAGTAATGCCATTAGAGAAGATGTTGGTGATGGTGATCATAGTTCATTAGCTTGTATTCCTGTTTCAGCTCTAGGAAAAGCCAAACTTTTGGTGAAAGATGAAGGCACTATTGCTGGTATCGAGTTTGCAAAACAAGTTTTTGCCTATGTAGATAAAAACATGAAAGTGGAAACTTTAATTGAAGATGGAACTAAAGTAAAATATGGTGATATTGCGTTCTATGTTGAAGGTGCATCTCAATCTATTCTTAAGGCCGAACGATTAGTTTTAAATGCTATGCAACGTATGAGTGCGATTGCAACTAAAACAAAAACCTTTGTTGATTTGTTAGAAGGTACAGGAACTAAAATCCTTGATACTCGTAAAACAACTCCAGGTATAAGAGCACTAGAAAAATGGGCAGTTAAGATTGGTGGAGGTGAGAATCATAGATTCGCCTTGTATGATATGATAATGTTAAAAGATAATCATATAGATTTTGCAGGTGGAGTGGACAAAGCAATTAATTTAACCAAAGCTTATTTAAAGGATACTAATAGAGATTTAAAAATTATTGTTGAAGCTAGAAACCTAGAGGAGATAAAAGAAATATTAGATTGTGGTGGAGTATATCGTATTCTAATCGATAACTTTAATTACGAGGATACGCTTAAAGCTGTAAAACTTATAGGTGATCAATGTTTAACTGAATCTTCTGGGGGAATCAATGAAAAAACGGTTAGACATTATGCAGAATGTGGTGTGGATTATATTTCGTCTGGTGCTTTAACGCATTCAGTTTATAATATGGATTTAAGTCTTAAGGCAGTATAGGATGTCTAAACACATAGAAGATAAATTAGCTAAAATTCCGGTACTTAATATAGTAGTTCGCTTCTTTAAGCAGATCAAATTACCAGGATTTGAAGGTTTATCTATTTATGATTTAATAGAACTTTATATCAGAGGCATTGTAAAAGGTGCTTTAACAACTAGAGCAAGCGCCATTGCTTTTAGCTTCTTTACGGCTATTTTTCCGTTTTTGTTGTTTGTAATTATTATAATGCCATATATACCAATTGCTAATTTTCAAAATGAGTTTTTAGATTTTTTGAATTCATTTTTGCCTCCTCAAACATCAGATTTCTTTTTCTCAAATATTTTTGAAAATATAAGTGGTGGTGCAGGAGCAGGTTTAGTATCATCAGTATTTTTACTATCGATGCTTTTAATGGCAAATGGCGTAAATGCTGTGTTTTCTGGTTTTGAAAATTCATATCATGAGCAATTAACACGGAATGTGTTTAAACAGTATTTGTATGCTTTAGGTATCGCTTTAATTTTAGCGATACTAGTATTGCTAACCGTTGCCTTTTTTGGTTATTTTCAACTTTATATCATAGAACCTTTATATGAGCAAATTAATCATGAAGCAGTATCCGAAACTAACTCTGGTGTCGGTTGGGTGATTTTTGCAAAGTATATGTTTTTTGTGCTGATGGTATATTTGGCTACAGCAACGCTTTACTATTTTGGTACAAGAGAAGGTAGAAATACGAGATTCTTTTCGGTAGGTGCATTATTAACAACTTTACTCATCATTTTAACGTCATACCTCTTTGGTATTTATATTAATAATTTTTCTCAATATAATGAGCTTTACGGTTCAATTGGAGGCTTATTGATTCTATTACTATATCTATGGCTTAATTCTAATATTTTGCTTTTAGGTTATGAGCTTAATGCTTCGCTTCAGTATTTGAAGAAGTATCCTAAAAAGTGATTACTTTTCTTTCAGCAATTTTAATAGCTTTGGTTTTTGTCTTTTAGATACTGGCAATTCTTTTCCATTGGTTAATATCACGCTTCCTCCATTTCCAGATATATAATTAGCGATTTCATCTGTATTTACTAAATAGGATTTATGAATTTTGAAAAACGATGTGTTTTCGAGAGTAGATTCAAAGTGCCCTAAGTTTTTTGAGACTAATTGACTTTTTTTCTCAGTAAAAACTTTGCAATAACTTTGGTCAGCTTTAAAATAAAAAACATCTTTAAGTTTAAGGATTTGTAAACCATTTTTTAGAGAAGGAATTACAACGGTTTCTTTAGGTTTATTATTTAGTCTATTAAATAAGATATCTAATTGATTAGGTACTTGAAACTCTTGTTTAGATTTTTTGAGCAATCGATTAATGGCTTCATTAAATTTGTCTGCAATAACTGGTTTTAATAAGTAATGAATTGCAGAATAGTCAAAAGCTTCAATAGCATAAGCGTTAAAACCAGTAACAAAAATGATTTCAAAATCAATGGTATTTAATTCATTTAAAAAATCAAAACTTGTTTTATCATGTATCTCAATATCTAAGAATGCCAAATCGATTTTTTGTTTGTTTACAACGTCTATTGCCTCCTCAACAGAATTACATTGGGCAACTACTAAAAATTCGTCTGCAAATGGTTTAAGGTGATATAGAATGCGATCAATTGCGTGTTGCTCATCATCTAATATTAGAGTTTTTATCATAGAATTAGTTTTTTTCTTCTAATGGAAGTTGCACAATAACTTGAACACCTTGGTCTTTGTCAACTATCTTAACAAATCCGTTACTATCCTTTTGTTGATTTATAATTTTAATTCTGTTACTTGTTATATCTATTCCATAGGATTTGTTTTGTTTATTTTCTTTTTTATCCTGTCTCCCAATACCATTGTCATCAATGGTATAGGTTAGAGTACTATCATTTGCTTTAATATTTATGGTTATAAATCCATTAGATTTAAGAGAGGCTATACCGTGTTTTATGCTATTCTCTAAAAAAGGTTGAATTATTAAAGGCGGAACTAATATGTTTTCTAAATCTATATTTTCCGATATATTAAACTCATAATCAAATGCATTTTTAAAGCGTTTTCGTTCTATTTCTAGATACGTTTTTAAGATTTGTAAATCATCTTTTAATAAAACAGAATCTTTTTCAGAATTGATTAATGTTTTACGCATTAGATGTGCAAATTTCGCTAAGTAATCTGAAGCCTCATCAATATCATTTTTTATAATATAATCTCCTATAGAATTTAAAGAATTTGATATAAAATGCGGATTCATTTGCGATCTCAGCACTTTTAATTCTGTTTCGCTGATGTTAGCTTGGAATTCTGCTTCTTTAGCTTTTGTAATAGCTCTTTGTTTACGTCTGTATATTATAAAACCAATTATTGAAGCTAATCCAAGTGAAAGTCCACCAAATAAATAACCATTTTTAATCAATTTTTGACGCTTAACTTCTTCTTGAGCAATCGCATTTTTCTTATCTGCCTCATATTTGATTTCTTTTCTTGAAATTTCGAGCTTTCTATCAATACTCGTTATACTATCTTTTATTTTAACGGATTTATGATAAGTTTCTAAAGCATTTTTATAATCTTTTTTTGCAGCATAAATATTTGCTCTTATTTCCCAAAGGCTGTATTCTAGGCCAGTTCTATTGGTTTTTTTACTTAGTTCAAAAGCCAAATCGCTATATTTTTGAGCTTCTTCATAGTCTTCAGTTTGAAGATAAATTGTTGAGGCATTAATATAGGCTGCTAATCGTATAATTTCGATATTGTGTTTGTTTACTAGTTCTAAACATTCTTCAATAGTCTCTATGGCCTTATCGTATTTTTTAGTTTCTAATAATGAAAAAGATTTATTACACAAAATATTTGCTAGAAATGGATAGTTTGTGGATTTTCTAGATTCTTCCTCGACTATATTAAAATAATGAATAGATTTTTCATACTCTTTTAGGCTTGCATAAGCAGTAGCTATTGCTATAAGTACATTTTTATCATTAGGGTAATCAACTAATACTTGGTTAAAGTTTTTTAACGCTAAATCGAAATCTTGCATTTGATAATAGATCGATCCTATATTATTTAAAAATGAAATTTTATAGGGTTTATATCTGTCGTTTGTCTCAATTAATGAAATACCTTCTTGATAATAATCTATTGCTCTAAAAGGATTGGAGTAGACGTATTGATATGTGATTGCAACTTTTTCTAATGCAGATATAGTTCCTTTAGTATAATCTAAACTTCTAGCTAATTTCAAGGTCTCTTCATTAAAATGTAACATTAGAGAATCTGGTTGAGTGTAGATTTTTTTTGTTGCGTACTGTAATCTTAAGTCTATGTAATTAGTATCAATCTCTTTTGAATTAAGTATTCTGTTTTTTAGCGAGTCTAGCTCTTCGTTTTGAGCTTTTGCATTAAAAATAATGCATAAAAATATTATGAGAGATAAATTTTTCATGGTTGGTGGTTAGGGTTAATTAATAGCAAATTAAAAATACTGCATTTTAAGGTTTTTATTAAATATTCCCGTTTATGAGTTAAAAGCTCCCGTCAATAAAATGGGCTTAGCTATTTGGCTTTTGTGATTATAGATTTAGGTAAGAAAATAGTGTTATCGAACTATTAAATAAACTAAAGTATAACTTCTAAAGCCTTTTAAAATGAAAACATTAAAAAGATTTACATTGTTAATTATGATTATCTGTTTAAACGTTACTTCTTGCTCAATACAAGATGAGATTATTACAGAAGATGATTCTGAAATTTTATCCACTGATCCTGCAAACAAGGATGATGATCCTGAGATTGAAGACCCATTAGGTTAATCTCATTTAATGGAAATAGAGACTTATTGTTTTGACTCTCTATTTCCATTTTTGTATTCTGAGTAAATAGAAACCAAGTGCACCGAGTTTTTAGCTCCTATTTTTACCGTTAAATTTTTTATATGTGTCTCTACAGTACGACTGCTTATAAAAAGACGGTCTGCAATTTCTTTTTGAGTTAAGCCAATTGTAAGCAAATTAATAATCTGTTTTTCGCGATTTGAAATATCTAACCATTTACCAATTTGCAGCATAGATTCTATGCTTTTATCTACATATTTTTCGCCTTTAGATACGGCATTTAAGGCAGCAAGAGTATCGTCAACTCCCAATTGCTTATCTAAGTATCCATCAACTTTTAAATCGTTGAATAAAATCTCATAGTTATCTATTTTAGCTTGCTGAGTCAGAATTATAATTTTAATTTTTGGGTATAATTCTTTTACTTTTTTTGCAATTGTAAAGCCACTATAATTACTAGATTCAAAGTTAATATCTAGTAAGATTACAGAAATATCATCATTAGTTAAAATCTTTAAAGCTTCATTATAATTGCTAGCAAGTCTTACACTGTTAATCTCATCCGTATTTTGCTCTAACAATAGTGCTAAACCTTGAGAGAATAACTTAGAATCATCAACAATTAAAATATCTAATTTTTTCATCGCTTTTTATAACTTGGAAATTGTACCGAAAACTGAGTGCCAACTTCAACCTTTTTAATATTACATTCACCATTAATTATCTCACAGCGTTGTCTAATATTTAATAGACCTATACCTTCTTTAAAATCTTTATCTATACCAATGCCATTATCAGTAAAAATAAAATGAATTATATTTTCTGTATCTATGAAATGGTTAATATGAACCTTTGTAGCATGTGCATGCTTTTCGACATTATTTAATATTTCTAATAATATGCCATAAAAATTATTTTGAACTGATAAATCTAATGTATTAAGCACATCTGGTAATTGGTCTTCGAGTTCTACAAACACTTTACCATATAGATGAAATTCAGACAATCGAGATGTAATAACTGCAGTAAACTTTTGATGACTCATTTGCATTTCTAACGGTGATAAACGATGTGATACAACGCGTATTTGTCGATTAATATTTTTTAATTCATTTGTGGTTTCATCAATCAATACTGTAGGTTCAGTAGATTTTTTTAGAGCTAAAATTTTTAATCTTAATCCGTCAAAGTTTGTAGTAATAATATCGTGTAGGTCTCTAGCAATACGTTTCTTAATAATTTCTTGACCTTCGTAAATGGCTTTTAATTTTTCGTGTTTGGTGTTTTGAGATTTAAGTTTTTGTTGTTGTATGTACGCGTAAAATGCAATGATGGCAAGGAAAATTATAAAGCTTAGTATAAGAAGCACATTGTTTTTGTTATTTATGGCTTTGTTCTTTTTCACTAGTTCTAGCTCCTTATTTTTATTTAATAAATTGAGCTTTAAAATTTCATTCTCTTTTTTTTCATATTCAAATTTAGACTGAATATTTTGTACGAGTTCTGTCTGTTCTTTATTATAGATTTGTTTGTATAATTCTGAATACTTTAGTTGGTAGTTTAATGCTGTTTTATAATCTTGTTTTTTCTGGTTGTATTCAACTTGGCTTTCGTAATAATTGAGAAGAATAATATTATCAGAGTTTTTATCAAGTAAATCAGCAATCTTATCTAAATATAATTTTGAAGGTTTTAAGTTATCGTTTTTTAGTTCTAAACTCAGAATGCCATTATAATTATAGGCCAAACTAATACTATCCTTTAAAAATGTATTAATTTTTATAGCCTCTATATAATTTTCTCTTGCTAATTTAATATTATTTTGTTTTAAATATGTGTTAGCCAGATTATTTAAAGCTGTACTATACTGCTTTGTATTGGGTTTTAAACTTCCTAAAGCTTTATTGTAATTTGCGACTGCTGAATCTAGTATTTCGAGATTGTCATATACATTGGCTAGATTATTATAACATCTAGCAATACCATTTTTATTATCTATTTTTTTTTGAAGGGTAAGTGCTTCTAAATGATACTCTAAAGCCTGATTGTAATTTTTGAGACTATTATGAATATTGCCTATAGTAATACAAACATTAGCAAGTTTCCTGTCGCTTTTTAAATCGGTAAAACCTTTATAAGCAATTACTAAATAGTGCAGAGCTTTATCGAATTGCTGCCTGTTTTTATATATTATTCCGGCAGTAAGAAAGGTGTTATTGGCATCATAACTGTCTTGGTTATTTTTGTAAATACTTAGACTTTTTTCTAAAAAATAGAGTACGCTATCAGGCTGATTTACTTTACGTTTTACTAAAAATAAATTATAATATACTTTCGCAGAATTTTCTGAAGTAGAATCAATTTTAATAGCCTCTTTATAGTCATAAGTCGCCTTTTTGTAATCTTTTTTTCTGTAATGCAATAAGCCTATAGTATTAAAAATAATATTTGCTTCTTCAGTCTTTTCAGCATCTAACCTAATATTTAAGTTATGCTGGTTAAGAGCAATAGCATCTTTTAAATTATCCGCTTTTATTAAACTATCGCTAATTCTTTTTAGTGATTGCAAATCGTAATTAGACTTCTGTGCACTTTGAGTCTGTCCATAATTCATTGGAACAAACAAAACACTTAGAACAAAAAGAAAACAATATTTCATGAATTGAATAAGAAGAATACCAAGATAGAAAAAATATAAGCTGAAATGTTTTTCAACTCAAAAATTACGGGAATTTACGGATTGTAGTTTTTTACAATATGCTGTAACATTGAAGTGTAGAATGATCCCTAAGTCTTCCGCTCTTATTTAGTGTTATTATGTTTTGGAAAAAAGCTATTAATCTAATTCAATAACAAATAATGAAATCATTAACTAAAATAACAATTCTTGTTATTCTTTTCTTATGTTCTAATTTGTTTGCACAAGAATCTCAAAAGGATGTAAAATACAAAAGAAGTTCGCTATATACGTTAATGCTTAGTGACGATATAAAAGAAAATAGTGACGTTATTGAATCGACATTTAAAGGTTCTTTAATCCCAGACAAATTCAATAATCATATTATAGATTTACGGATTATCCCAAAAGTCGATACTACTCAAATAACCATTTCAGATACAAGCTCTAAGAAGAAGAAAGGCCTATTATCTAAAATCCCAAAGTTTGGCAAAAAAGATAAAGGCAAGGACAAAAAAATACAACTGGCAATTTATAGTTTTTTGGATAGCATGGATATCGCTAAGTCAATGGTAGCTAAATGGTTTAATAGGAGTGAATCGGGAGGTTTTAATACAGATTTAATTTCTCAAAGAGGTTTTTATAATGCTACCGATCTCGATATTAAAATATCAAGAAATACTGAAAGAGGATCAGCAATGCTTTCTGATGCTGGTGAAAAACTTATCAATAACACTTTTGTAATTGTTAACGATTTTAGATATACCAACAAAGAGGAAATAGCGTCCAAGACTAAAGGGGTTTTAAATACAATTTCGTTAGTGACTAATAATTCTGATATAGCCACAGTATCTGATGTTACTTCTGCTGGATTAGATGTTGCTGGTAAAGGTTACATTGTTAAAACAAAGGCCTATTTATATAAGTTAGTATGGAATGAAGAAGTAGCGGCTATTTTTTACAACGATTTTTGGACGGAAGATGGGTCCTTAGATTCAGAAAAAGTAAAGGCATTTAATGAAACCGATATTTTTAAGCTAAAGCTCTTAGGTGAAGAAACGGCTTGGGCAGATGTGCAGAGTACAACATTAACACAAAAGACTAATGATGACTTAATTGCATTAGCAACGATAAGGGCCGTAGATAATGTTATAGCAAAACTCCAAAGAAAATACGAAGTTTTTAGAACAAAATCACCGCTATTAAGTGGTGATCCTATCGCAGCAAAAATAGGGTTGAAAGAGGGTATAGAAAAGGGTGATAAATATGAGGTTTTAGAACAGGTAATAGACAAAGATGGACATACAGAATATAAACGTGTTGGAGTTATTAAAGTAGATAAAAATCATATTTGGGATAACCGATTTATGGCTGACGAGGAATCTAACTCTACTATAGAGTATACAACATTTAGCGGCTCAAAGAATAAATACTATTCTGGTATGCTAATCAGACAAATTAATTAATAACCTAACAACAATATATATGAAATTTAGAAATATTTTATTGGTAATTATTCTAACTGGATTTAGCCTTAATGCCAATGCGCAGTGGAAAAAAAATAAAGCAAATAAGGATACTAAAATATGGAGGTACGATTTAGAGTGTGAAGGGATTGCAAAACAAGGTTCAAAACTTGTAAAAGTATGGTCTTACTCGAAAAATCCTAAACATGCTATTTCACGAGGAATGAAAAACGCAGTACACGGTATCGTTTTTAAAGGTTATGCAGGTGGTGGACAAGGCTGCACATCTTTAAAACCATTAGTGAAATCTGCTGAAACAGAAACAAAATTTAAAGAATTCTTTGATAAGTTTTTTGCTGATGGTGGTGAATATTTAAAATATGTTTCTGCTGCTACAGATGGTAGTATTGCTCCAGGTGACCGATTAAAAATTAGTAGACGTGAGTATAAAATCGGTGTTATTGTAAACATACAATTTGATCAATTAAGAAAACGTCTAGAAAGCGAAGGAATCATAAAAGGTTTAACTGCAGGGTTTTAATTAGTTAATTATTAGATATGAAAAAAAGTATACTACTAGGAATTGCATTTTTATTTGTAAGTGTTATAGTATTTGGACAAGCAAAAAAACCAACATTGATGGTAGTGCCAAGTGACGTATGGTGTAATCAAAATGGTTATATGATTAATTATGACGATCAAGGAACTTTAGTTAAAGTGCCAGATTATAAAAGAGCGTTTCAAGAAAATGCGGAGGTTATTCAAGTCATTAGTCATATAAATGGTATGATGGCAGAGAGAGGATTTCCTCTTAAAAATATGGAATCTGTTATTAAAACCTTAAACTCTAATGCTGCAGAAGATAATTTACGTACATCAAAATCTTCAGGAAGCGGTATTAGTGAAAGCCCAATAGACGCCTTTAAAAAGGTAGCCAAGGCAGATATTATTATGCAATTGACATGGACTGTTAATAAAACTGGGCCTAAAAAATCGATAACCTTTAATCTTCAGGGTTTAGATGCTTATACAGATAAACAAATTGCTACAGCAGTAGGTACAGGTGATCCCTCTTTTTCAGCTGAGCTACCTGTATTACTTAACGAAGCTGTACTTGCACATATAGATGGATTTAACGATCAATTAATGACTCATTTTGAAGATTTGTTTGAAAATGGTCGGGAAATTATAGTGCGTATTCAAAAATGGGACGATTGGGATGGCGATCTAGAAACCGAATTCGATGACGAAGAATTAGGAATTATTATTGAAGACTGGCTGGCGGATAATACGGTTAAGGGACGTTTTAGTACAACAGACATGACAGAAAATATGGCATTATTTGAACAAGTAAGAATTCCATTATATAATGATAAAAATAGAGCTATTGATGCCAGGCGTTATGTCCGAGGGCTTAGTAAGTTTTTGAAAAACGCACCTTACAATATTCCAAACAAATTGGTAATGAAAGGTTTGGGAAGGGCTACCATAATTTTAGGCGGTAAGTAATTATAGCGTAATAAGGAATAAATAAAACAAATAAGATGAAAAAAATAATATACATATTCTTGTTTTCAGTAACAACTGTGTTGTTTGCACAAGAAAATGATAATGGAATAACTTTAGGGAGCTATATACCAGAACAAGCTGAGGGAATTCCTAGCTATGCTCAAAATATGCTTATAAATAAATTGGGGAGAATTATCACAGAAAATGGTATTAGCGATAATGTGTATAACTCTAGATTTATTATTACCCCAAATATTACGGTATTAAGCAAAAATATTACTGGTACTGCTCCAACTATGATCGCTCTGAGTTTAGATTTAACCCTATATATAGGTGACGGCGTCGCTGGTAATTTATTTTCTAGTGAATCGATACAGTTAAAAGGTGTTGGTACTAATGAGAACAAAGCTTACATGTCAGCGTTAAAGCAAGTAAAACCAAAAAACAAGGAAATTCAGAATTTTATTTCAAAAGGAAAAACAAAAATTTTAGAGTATTACAACGCTAATTGCCAATTAATGCTCAATAAAGCCCAAAAGTTAGAATCACAGAATGCATTCGAAGAAGCGCTCTTAGTCTTAACCCATGTGCCAGAAGCCAGTGATTGTTTTAATTCAGTGAAATCAAAAATAAAACCACTTTATACTAAAGCGATAGAGAGAGATTGTACAACTAAACTTAATAGAGCATCTGCAATTTGGGCCGCAAACCAAGATATTAAAGCAGCTAACAAAGCCGGATATATTCTTTCAACAATAGAACCAAGTTCATCATGTTTTGGACAAGTAAAAACCCTGTATTCTAAAATTTCAGCTCGTGTAAAAGATTTAGGCGATAGAGATTGGAACTATGATTTAAAAGTTTTGGAAGTACGAGCTAACGTAATCGAAGCAGCGAGAGATATAGGTGTTGCATATGGTGAAAATCAACCACAAAGCATGACTTATAATGTAAGAGGATGGTATTAACAATAAGCAACCTTACCTAAAAATTAAAGCTATTAATTAATTCTTATAAAACTTAAACTTATGAAGAAAATCATTTTACTATTATCAATTTCCGTATTCGTATTTGCATGTAGCAGTGATGACGATAATGCTGCTAGCGAATTTGATGGCTCATTAGAGTCAATCGAAGAATTTTTCACACCAGAGCTAGTAGACGCACTTGGGGATTTAGGTTTTGATATAAATACAGGTAATACACCTCCGGACGTTGAGGGTTCTTATTTAGCAAGCCCATTTATATTGTCAGCTTCAAACATTCCCTCAGACAATATGGGGCAGGCATTTGCACCTTATGCGGCTACATTTAGCAATCAAAATAGCAGTGAGCTTACATTAGATTTTATGGGACAGGGTGGTAGTCAAATAGACGAAGGAACTGGCTCTTTTGTGTCTGGAGACGGAGCCGAGTTTACTGTATTATTAAAATTGGTATCGCAATCTGACGGCTCAGTAGAAGTTGATACTGCATTTGCAATTTCAGGCACAATGGCAGAAGATGGTATTGTAGATATGCAGATTGCAGTACTAATGTTGGATAATAAAGGAAATCCTGACGGGAATTATATATATAACAACCAAGGTAGGGTCTTATTTGATTCAGATGGTTTTTCACCAAGACAATAATAAACTCATTACATAGCTATTAATTAAAATCATAAAAAATCTAAAATCATGAAAAAAATTACAACACTCAGTTTAATGTTATTATTAACATCAATTTTTATTAATGCCCAAACTACAATTACCGTAGATAATTCTACTGGCGCAGATGCGGATCATGGCGATTTGCAAAGTGCTATCAATTCAGCAGCAAATGGAGATATATTATATGTTCATGCTTCTGAGAATACTTATGGTGACATTATTATAGATAAACCTCTAACTATAGTTGGCTTTTCTCATAGTGATGCCGATAAGGAAACAATGATTGATGAAGTAAATTTATTAGATAATGCATCTAATGTTAAACTTACTGGTATTCACTTTACAAACGATATTGACATTAATAACGATAGTACAATGATTACAGATTTGATCATCGAAAATAATTTTTTTGACAATGGTAGTGAAATTTATTTTGGAGGCGATGCTTTAGTAAGTAATATGATTATAAGAGGAAATGTTCTAGATCAAATAGGTACAAACTCAGCGTCCTGGACTAAATATACGAATGCAATTATTTCACAGAATATTATAAAAGACGATATAAATGTTTTTTATCACGATTTTGTTACTATCGAAAATAACATTTTTCTAAATGGAGCCTTTGTTACAAATGTTGATGATGACACTGGTGATTTAGAAGTAGAGGATAGTATATTTTTTACATCATCCAATTCAATTTTTAACCCTAATAGAGATGGTGTTGTTTTTCAAAACTGTTTATCTTATAATGATCTTAACGGTGTTATAGACTTAAGTGGAACAAACAATATAAATGATACAAACCCTTTATTTGTAAGTGCAGATGATGATGAATTTGATGCTTTAGAAGATGATTATAATTTACAAGCTGGATCTCCAGCTCTAGGAACAGGAGTTGCAGGTGATGATATAGGAATTTATAGCACAAACTCGGCTTTTGTGTTCAATAATTTCGGATTTACAGCAGGTATCCCTACAGTTACTATTACAGCAATTACGTCTCAAGTTGCTCCTGGTGGAAACGTTGAGGTAACCATACAATCTAACTCAAACTAAAAACAGTTATGAGAAAATTTGTAATAATAGCATGGTGTTGTTTTGCAATTAATCTTGTTAGTGCTCAAAATATTACTTCGGCAGAATACTATTTTGATGACAGCGATAATGGATTTGGAAGCAACACTATAGTAACAGTAAATCAGCAAAATGAGAATTACACAATCTCAACAGCTGGTTTAAGCGATGGATTTCATGATTTATACATTCGGGTTTTTGACCAAGCAGCTGATGGTGGTAATGGTGTATGGAGCCATTATGATAGGTCAACTATTTACATTAATTCTTTTCCGACAGGACAAGATATAGTGGCTGCTAGATATTTTATAGACAGTGGAAACCCTTTAGATTTAACTGTAAATCCTACAGCTAATCAAATTACAGAAACTTATTCTATTCCTATTGGGAGTTTAAGTGAAGGGTTCCATGATTTGTATATACAGACCCAAGATACAGATGGTACCTGGAGCCTTTATGACAGAAAAGTATTTTATGTTTCTGCATTTCCATCAGGAGAAGATATCGTAGCTGCTAGATATTTTTTCAATAACGAAACGCCAATAAATCTACCAATAGACACATCGGCGCCTAATATATCTCAATCTTATTCACTAGCAACAACAGGTTTAGACGAAGGTTTTCATAATTTTTATATCCAAGCTCAGGATACCGATGGAACTTGGTCGTTGTACGATAGTCAAGTTATTTATATTGGTGCGTTTGATGAGGTGCCTTCTGATGTGATTTCTGCAGAGTATTTTATAGATGAAGATCTGGGTATTGGGAATAATACAAATTTTAGTATTACTAACCCTAGCCAAATGATTAGTGTCAATACTTCAGGTCTAGCGATAGGAAGTCATTTATTCTGTGTTAGAGTACAAAATATGGATGGTAGTTGGTCGCTTTATGATTGTGAGATTTTTATAATAGATCCAGATTTAGGTGATATAGACAATTTGTTTAATTCTGCTAGTATAAATCCGAATCCATTCGTGAGTTCAATTGAACTAGAAATATCCAAACAAGTAGTTATTGAAAATATTTCTATTTATGATATGACAGGTAAAGTAGTTTACAACACAACTAATGATTTAAGACATATAAATTTAGATCATCTTCAGAGCGGGATTTATATTTTAAGTTTATCTACAACAGAAGGAGAAAATGCAAGCTTTAAGATTGTAAAACAGTAGTTGTAATTTTAGTGTTAGTTAAAGACCATCTCAAATCGAGATGGTTTTTTTGTATAAATCAATTACATTCATATATTTAACATCCAAATGCTACCATTATGATTAAAAATACATCTATCTTATTGTTAGTCTGTTTTTCCTTTTCTAACCTCAAGGCACAATCTGTAATTGGTAAATGGAAGACTATAGATGATGAAACAGGCAAGGCAAGATCTATAGTTGAAATTTACGAAGAGAATGATAAGATTTATGGAAAAATCGTTGATATACTTAATCCAAAAAAGAAAACATCACTTTGTAGCAAGTGTGATGGAGAAAATAAGAATCAACCCGTTATCGGAATGGTTATTATAAGTGAATTAGAAAAGGATCATGACATCTATGAGGGAGGAACCATTTTAAACCCAGATAATGGTAAAATTTACAAATGCCGATTAAAACTCGAAGAAGACACTAATACCTTACAAGTAAGGGGTTATTTAGCCTTTTTCTTTAAAACACAGTATTGGAAGCGTATTGTAAAAGATTAAAAAGCTAAGCTTTAATTTCCTTAGGATTAATTTATCTTCGTGCTAGTATTAGTAATCCTAAAGTTTGAACTATTTCCTAGACGTCATATTACCTATTCCGCTTCAAAAAGCATTTACGTATCATATAACAGAAGCTGAAGTAAAATTCCTAAAAACAGGAATGCGTGTTGCGGTACCCTTTGGAAAGAGTAAGATTTATACAGCTTTAGCTTATAAAGTTCATAATAATCCACCAGTAGCATATGAAGCCAAAACCATCCATCAGATTTTGGATGATGAACCAGTTGTTGAAGATATTCAACTAAAACATTGGGAATGGATTGCCAGATACTATATGTGTAGCTTAGGTGAAGTAATGCGTGCCGCAATGCCAAATGCTTTTATCTTAGAAAGTGAAACTATTATTTCTAAGAATGATAAGGCCAATATCAAAGATTCCGAATTAAAGGATGATGAATTTTTAATTTATGAGGCATTACAATATCAATCCTCATTGAAGATTCAAGATGTAGTTTCTATATTAGATAAAAAGCGTGTATTTCCTGTAATTAATGGTTTAGTGGAGAAAGGCGTATTGCAGTTGCAAGAAGAACTTTATGAAAAGTATCAGCCAAAGTTGGTGCGTTATGTAAAACTTCATGAACATCACAAATCTGAAGCAAAGCTTCAAGAATTGTTAGGGTTATTGAATAGAGCGCCAAAACAACGTGAGGTCATTTTAACCTTATTTACTCTAGAAGCTTCCAAAAATATACCAATAAAAGTTTCAGATTTAGTAAAACAGAGTGGGACTTCTGCCTCAATAATAAAGGCTTTAATTGATAAAAATATACTAGAAGAATACCATATTAGAACTGATAGAGTTCAATTTGAGGGTGAAGGTGATGCAAATGCTAAAATATTAAACGAAGCCCAACAGTTTGCTTTTAATGACATTGAAGCATCTTTTGAGACTAAGTCTGTAACGTTGTTGCATGGTGTGACCTCTTCTGGTAAAACCGAAATTTATGTACAATTAATTAAAAAACAACTCTCCGTAGGTAAACAAGTGTTGTATTTATTACCAGAAATTGCTTTAACAACACAATTGGTTCAGCGTTTACAAGATTATTTTGGTGATAAAGTAGCCGTATTTCATAGCAGATACTCTGGTAATGAAAGGGTAGAAGTGTGGCAGAACATGTTGGGCAATTCAGATAAAGCTCAAGTGATTATTGGTGCGCGTTCATCCTTATTATTACCATTCCATAATTTAGGTTTAATTATTGTTGATGAAGAACACGAGCAGTCTTACAAACAATTCGACCCAGCACCACGGTATCATGCCAGAGATGCGGCTATTGTATTGGCTAGTTTACATAACGCGAAAACACTTTTAGGTTCTGCTACACCGAGTTTAGAAAGCTACTTCAATGCCAACCAAGGGAAATACGGTTTGGTTGAATTGAATACACGTTATAATAATGTATTAATGCCAGATATTGAATTAGTGGATTTGGCCGATAAATACAAGCGTAAACGCATGAAGGGTCATTTTTCGGATCGACTTACAGAAGAAATGACCGAAACGCTTGATCAAGGATTTCAAATTATATTATTTCAAAATAGAAGAGGGTTTTCTCCTATTATAGAATGTACAACTTGTGGAACCTCTCCACAATGTCCTAATTGCGATGTAAGTTTAACCTATCATCAATATAGAAATCAGCTACGTTGTCATTATTGTGGTTACAATTCTGTTATGCTGAAAAGTTGTCAGGCATGTGGAAATACAACATTAGATACTAAAGGATTTGGTACTGAACAGATACAAGAAGAGGTGAAATTACTTTTTCCAAAGAAGAAAGTTGCACGTATGGATTTAGATACTACCAGAGGTAAATATGGTTTTGAAAAAATTATTAACAGTTTTGAGCAACGTGAAGTTGATATTCTTGTAGGCACACAAATGCTAACTAAAGGTTTAGATTTTAGACATGTAAAGTTAGTAGGTATTATGAATGCAGATAATTTACTCAACTTCCCAGACTTTAGAGCACACGAACGTAGTTATCAATTAATGACTCAGGTTTCGGGCAGGGCAGGACGTACTGATTTACGTGGTAAAGTTTTAATACAAACCTATAATCCGCATCATAATATTTTACAGCAAGTCTCTACAAATTCTTTTAAAGAAATGTATACTGAGCAAATGAATGATCGCTATAATTATAAGTATCCACCAATCTACAGGCTTATTAAAGTAACCTTTAAACACAAAGATTATAATCGTGTTAATTTAGCAGCAGACTGGTATGCAAAATCGTTACGACAGGTTTTTAAATCTAATGTTTTAGGACCAGAATATCCGCCAGTATCGAGAATTAGAAATTTATTCAATAAAAATATCTTAATTAAGATTCCTCAAAATCAATCGTTGGCTAAAACGAAAGAAGCTATTGTTAAAATTGATAATAGTTTTAATGCGATTAAAGAATTTAGATCGGTGAGAGTGGTGCTTAATGTAGATAATTACTAATAAAAAAATCCCGTTGTTTCCAACGAGATTAATATATGTCAATATGCATTGAGATATTCTGCGGATAAATAATAGAGGTAATGTTCTACATATTATTTAAAGCATCTACCAATTGCGTCTTTTTATTTCGACTCAATGGAATCTCATATGCACCTACTTCAACGTTTTTACTGTTAAAGCGGTCAATTTTATCTAAATTCACAATATAAGATTTATGAATTCTTAAAAATTTACCTTCAGGCAATTCCTGTTCAAAAGCTTTCATAGTAGATAGTACCACTAGACTATTTTCTTCTGTTACGACTTTTACATAATCGCCTAGAGCTTCAATCCACTTAATATCCTTAATATAAACTTTACGTTTTTTAAGGTTACTCTTAACAAAGATGTGCTCGCCATCAGTCTCGTTAAAGTCTAATTTTAATTTATGCTGCTCAATAGCTTTCTCTACGGCAGTATTAAATCGTTCTTTTGTGATTGGTTTTTGAAGGTAGTCGGTAGCATCGTAATTAAATGCTTTAAAAGCATATTCGGTTTTACCTGTAACAAAAATAATTTGGGGTTTGTTGTTGAGTACATCTAAGAGTTCAAATCCGTTCAATACAGGCATCTCTATATCTAAAAAGATAAGATCCACCTTGTGTGTATTAAGACCGTTTTTCGTTTCTAACGCACTGCTGTACTCTGCAATAAGGTTAAGCGAAGAATGATTCTCGATTAACTTCACTATAGAGAGGCGCTGAATCGCAGAATCATCAACAACTACACAGTTTAAAGTCATAACATTAATATTTTATTAGGTTAAGATATCGACAATAGTACAATAATTTCGGTTAAAAAACAAATTTTACCGACAAAGTGTAATATTTAAGAAAATCTATTGTGAATATACCCACTGAAGTATTGTATTCGTAAACGTTGCCGAACATAGATTTATTAAATAGAAAACTTTACCTGTAAAAACGTTGTCAGAAATAGAATAAATTCTTATTTTTGCACCCGTTTTAACAATAAACAAAATAAATTATTATGAATCATTATGAAACTGTTTTCATCTTAAATCCCGTTTTATCTGACGATCAGATAAAGGAGACAGTTAAGAAATATGAGGATTTCCTCGTTTCTAAAGGTGCTAAGATGATAGCCAAAGAAGATTGGGGCTTAAAAAAGCTGGCTTATCCAATCCAAAACAAAAAGAGTGGTTTTTATCACTTATTCGAGTACACTGTTGCTGGTGAAGCAATTGAACCTTTAGAAGTAGAGTTTAGGCGTGATGAGCGTTTTATGCGTTACTTGACTGTGAAATTAGACAAACATGCGATTTCATGGGCTGAGAGAAGAAGAGAAAAAATGAAAGTTAAAGCAAAAGCAAAAGCAAAAGCAAAAGCGTAATTATGTCATCAATAGAACAACAAGCAAAAGGAAAAAAGGACGGGGAGATTAGATATCTTACTCCTTTGAACATAGAGACTTCTAAACAAAAGAAGTATTGCCGTTTTAAGAAATCTGGTATTAAGTATGTAGATTATAAAGACGCTGATTGGTTAATGGGCTTTGTAAATGAGCAAGGTAAATTATTGCCAAGACGTTTAACAGGGACGTCTTTAAAGTATCAAAGAAAAGTATCTGTGGCAGTAAAAAGAGCTAGACATTTAGCTTTAATGCCATATGTTGCTGATTTATTAAAATAAAATATCATAACGATGGAACTTATATTAAAACAAGACGTTGAAAACTTAGGATTTAAAGACGATATTGTATCTGTTAAGAACGGTTATGGTAGAAACTTTTTAATTCCTAACGGAAAAGCGATACTAGCTACAATTTCTGCAAAGAAAGTTTTAGCTGAAACTTTAAAGCAACGTGCTTTTAAAGACAAGAAAATAATAGATGAAGCTAAGAGTGTTGCTGAAGCATTAGCTGGTTTAGAAGTTAAGATTGCTTCTAAAGTAGGTGCCGGCAGTAAACTTTTTGGTTCAGTAAACAATATTGATTTAGCTGCAGCTTTACAAAAAGAAGGTCAAGAAATTGACAAAAAATTCATCAATGTAATTGGTGGTAGTGTAAAGCGTTTAGGTAAATACAATGCTGTAATTAGATTACACAGAGAAGTTACTGTAGACTTACCATTTGAGGTAGTAGCAGAAGCATAAGCTCTTTTATTAAATAAATTAAAACCGTTTAGTTTTCTAAGCGGTTTTTTTATTCTATAATTTATGAAACGAATTCTTTTATTTTTTTTATTGATAAGCTTTTTAGGTTGTAAACAATCTAAATCTAATGATGAAATTAAAACTAACAATACGTCTAAGTTAATTGAAGTTTTTAAAGCTTCAAATACTAACTATCCTAATATTAGTGTACATCGTGGCGGAAAAGGCTTAAAAAATTATCCTGAGAATTGTCTAGAAACTTTACAATATATTAGCGATAGTATTTCTGCGGTATACGAAGTTGATATAGCACAAACCAAAGATAGTAAATTAGTTTTAATGCATGATAATTCTATTGAAAGAACAACCAATGGAAGTGGATTAGTTAAGAATTTGACTTATAGCGAGCTTAGAAAATTTAATTTACAAGATGATTACGGATATGCTACTAATTTTAAAGCTCCTCTGTTTTCTGAAGTTTTAAAATGGTGTGAGGCTAATAATATCATCCTTACAGTAGATATTAAAAGAAGTGTAAGCATAGAGAGAGTTATTGAAGTTATTAGAAAAGCTAATGCAGCAGATAATTGTATCATCATTACTTATAATGTTGCACAAGCAGAATTAGCTTATAAACATGCTCCAGATATGCTATTATCAGTTTCTACGAGAAATCATAAAGAGTTTGATCGTTTGCTAGAAACTAATATCCCTACAGAAAATATGTTAGCTTTTACAGGAACACGATTATCTAATGTGTCTCTTTATAAACGATTACATGATGCAGATATAGTTTGTATGCTTGGTACCTTAGGAAACTTAGATAGGCAAGCCGAAGCACGAGGAAATCAACTCTATACAACTTGGAAAAATAAAGGAATAGATATTTTAGCAACAGATAGACCTTTTGAAGCTTATATAGCGACTAATTAATTGAAGATGAAATATACAAGATTAACAAAAGAGCAGTTTGAAGAATTACACCAAGAATTCATCAATTTTTTAGCAACGCAGTCTATTACTGCTGATGAGTGGAATGACATAAAAGCAAACAAACCCGAAGTTGCAGAACAAGAATTAGATGTATTTAGTGATTTAGTTTGGTTGGGGGTTTTAAGTAAGGTCCAATATTTAGAGCATATTTCTCCACAACAAATTCATTTGTTTAAATGTAATGAAAAGCAAATGCGATTGATTGCTTTAAAAATTGATAAAGAAGAAATTGATTTTACAACTAAAGTTGGCTTTCAATGGCTAAGGGATAATCTGTTATCAGATGATATCGAATTCTTTAATGCAAATAAGCCTTATTCTGAAGATAAACATTTAGATATTTTTAAAATGATTCAGTCAGGAGCCAATATCACTAAAGGTGAGTTATTTCAATATTTTGAAAAGTTAATCGGACAATAATTACTCGTAACGTAAAGACTCAATAGGGTCTAACCTTGCAGCTTTTACTGCTGGATACAAACCAGAGATTACAGCAACTATAAAAGCAATACTTGTAGCCCATATCATCGCCACCCATGGTGTAGAAAATGTAAGATCAAACTGGTTTGAAACTGCCCAGCCAATTAAAATTCCTAGCATTATACCTAAAATACCACCTAATTGTCCAATAATCACAGTTTCCATAAAAAACTGAAAAGCTATTGTTTTTCGCTTAGCACCTAAAGCTTTACGTACTCCAATTTCTCTAGTACGTTCACTGACAGAAACAAGCATTATATTCATTAAAGCAATAGTTGATCCAAAAATGGTGATAATACTTATTATCCAGGCAGCAATATAAAGTGCCGCTGTATTTTGTGCTACACGATTTAATAGATCATCACTACGCTCAATACCAAAATCACTATTTTCAACAGGATTTAAGCCTCTAATATTTCTAAAGGTTAAAATAGCATCTTCCTGAGCACCTTCTAACATGTCTTTTTTATCAACTTTAACACTCAAGGCATAATTGATATTTGCATTTGTAAAAATAGATCGTGCTTTTTGAATCGGCATAATAACCCTTAAATCTTGATTATTTCCAAAAGTAGATCCCTTTTCTTTTAGGACTCCAATAACTTTAAATTTAGACCCTCTAACACTTATGGTTTTATCAATTGGATTGTCTTCTGGGAATAGGGCCTTTTGTAAATCACTACCAATGACACAAACAGCATTACTATTACCAATATCAAAAATGTTTAAGGAGCGTCCGTTTTCAATTTCTAAGCCAGAATTCTCAATAAAATTTTCATTAGAACCAATGACTGCAACTTCTGGATCTGTCTTTGCGTTTTGATATTTTACTTCTGCAGCAGCTGTTCCGTAAAAAGAAATACCAACTTTAGTAAATGGATAATCATAGGTATCTTCAAAGTCTTTTATATTTCTGTAATTGATTACAGGATTTATTTTTTGACGTTCTCTACTACTACCACGTTGTACTCTAAACTCATAACGTTGAATATTAAATGTATTAGAGCCCATTGAAGAGAAATTGCTTGAAATGGTATTTTCTAAAGCAGAAACACCACTTAGAATACCAACCAAAGCCATAATACCAATAGCAATAATTAAAACGGTTAAAATAGTTCTAAGCAATTGACTTTTAATAGAACCAAAAGCAATTTTAATATTCTCTCTAGCTAGTGAAAACATAGTTTTATTTAAAGTTAGTTGGGTTGTTTAAAATAATAAGACTACTTAAACACCATAAAGTTACTATAAAATCAAAATATCTTGGCTTTGCCTCTAAAAATTATAATATTTTTGTGACAAATCATTCGATTAAGATGGGTCAAAAACCAAGTATACCTAAAGGCACTAGAGATTTTAATGCAGACGTTGTTGCAAAACGTTCTTTTATCATGCAAACGATTAAGGAGCAGTTTAAGGTATTTGGGTTTCAGCCAATAGAAACACCAAGTTTTGAAAACTCTGAGACCTTAATGGGTAAATATGGTGATGAAGGTGATCGCTTGATTTTTAAGATTTTGAATAGTGGTGATTATTTAAAGAAAATTTCTGAAGAAGACTATAATTCTAAATCTGAAAGTAAAATCACCTCTAATATTTCAGAGAAGGCATTACGCTACGACTTAACAGTACCTTTTGCACGTTATGTAGTACAACACCAAAATGAGATAGAATTCCCGTTTAAACGTTATCAATTACAACCAGTTTGGAGAGCAGATCGTCCGCAGAAAGGTCGTTTTAGAGAGTTCTATCAATGCGATGCTGATGTGGTTGGTTCTAAATCTTTATTACAAGAAGTTGAGTTTATACAGTTATATGATGCTGTATTTACTACTTTACAATTAGAAGGTGTTACTATTAAAATAAATAATCGTAAAATTTTATCTGGTATTGCTGAGGTAATTGGTGCCCAAGATAAATTGATTGATTTTACGGTTGCTTTAGATAAACTCGATAAAATAGGGGAGGAGAAAGTAAAAGACGAAATGCGTAGCAAAGGTATTTCTGAAGATGGTATATCTAAGCTACAACCTTTATTTATTTTACAAGGTGATTTTGGAAATCAAATAGAAAGTTTAAAATCTATTTTAAGTCATTCTGAAATTGGCCTAAAAGGAATTGAAGAGTTAGAATTTATAAATACAGCAATTTATAATCTCGGATTAAGAACAGCAGACCTACAACTCGATGTAACCCTTGCACGCGGATTAAACTATTACACAGGTGCAATTTTCGAAGTTTCTGCACCAGAAGGTGTAAAAATGGGTTCTATAGGTGGAGGAGGTCGTTATGACGATCTTACAGGGATCTTTGGTCTTAAAAATATGAGTGGAGTAGGTATTAGCTTTGGTTTGGATCGTATTTATTTAGTATTAGAAGATCTAGGACTTTTTCCAAATACAGTTACTGATGCAACCAAAGTGTTGTTTATTAATTTTGGTGAGAAAGAAGCTATGGCATGTTTACAGGCGGTAACGAAATTAAGACAATCTGGAGTGAAAGCTGAACTATATCCGGACGCTGCCAAAATGAAAAGGCAAATGAACTATGCTAATAGAAGACAAATTCCTTTTGTGGTTTTGGTTGGCGAAGAAGAATTAGCAGCAGAAAGCTTTACTTTAAAAAACATGAAGTCTGGAGAGCAGCAGAAGTTATCTTATTTTGAACTTTTAGATGCCTTAAAATAATGCAACTCTAGATTTTTACTCAACTCTATATAATAGCATATCTTTTTATGCTTTTAAAGTATTGAATTTACTTATCTAATTTCTCTTTAACGGTTACTTTTTGAATTTCATCGCTAAAAACCTTGATTTTACTAGGATACAAGACGATTTTGTGTGTCTTGACGATGTTTTTTACTCTCATTTTCCACTTATCTATTAATTCGATTGTTTATCTAAATAATACAAAGCACTATTGGTTTTGGTTGTTTATTTGTCTCGAAGTTAAATTGTAAACTTTATAATAATGAAAAAATTAATAGCCTCAATAATCGTTTTACTAATTGCAACTACTATCTCTTGCGCACAAACTGAAATAGCTTCTACTAATACTGTTGATAAAACTGAAGTTAAAAAAGAAACTAAGGCTTCGGTGTCTTTAAAGACAAAAGCAAAGGTGTTAAGAATAAATAGAAAAAAGAATAACGAAATTATAAGTATTAAATCTTACCGAAAGAGCTTAAACATTAAAGTGAAGACGGTAAAGATGTGTTAAAAATTTAATCTTCGTATGTTAATAAATAAGAAAGTCCTGGTAGAATCAGGAACTTTCTAAACACTAACTAAAACTAACTAATAAAAAACTAAAACTTTATTTAATTATTATCTTTTTTGAGATTTCACCTTTAACTGTAAGAAGTTTTATAATATAAATTCCAGTGCTAAGCTTTGGCATATTATATTCATCATAGGTGTTTGATCTCATTTTTTTATTGCTGTAAATTGATTGCCCGTTAATATTAAAAAGTTGAAGTTCTTTTAACTCAATTGATTTAGGATTTAGAATCACTACATTATTTCTATTAACTGCATGAAAGAATTTTAAATCCTCAATTCCAATTTCATTATTAGATAAGGTTTCAGGCACCTTGAATGTCATAGCAAATCGATTTAAATAATTACCTGCATTTAAATCTATTTGGTAGCTTGATTGTCTTAAATTATGATAAATATCTAATACATTGTCATGTAAATAAATACTCAAATCGTCGGGTATATTCTCTAAATCATCAATTATAATTTCATTAATTCCATTTTGTGCTGTGTGAAGACCAATTGGTATAACAGTGTTCTCATCTATTGATCCATAACCTTGAATTGAAAATTTCTCACCTTCAATCATCCAATACATATCATCTATAAGATCATCAAAAATAATAGCATCGAATCCTCTATCTATAGATGATGTAGCGTATTGTTCGTCTATAGTTAATAATATTTGTCTGTGTATAGTGCCCACGGAGTTAAAGCCTAATCTAAACTTCATCCTAATATCATCTTGAGTTACATCCAAGGTGTTATTAGTTTGAGTAGATCTTGTAAACACTGAATTACTACTTCCTTCTTTTACAAAAATACGTTGATTATTACTAAATTTCAACGTCCCTGTGTTATCACCAATGACAAAGAAACCTTGGCCTACTGGTATATATCGTCCTGGTAATTTGGTTGGTGATCCACCAGTAGCTACGTCTGGGTCATTCGTTCCGTAAGATGGAGCAGCTACAGCACCAGAGAAATTGTAAATTGCATAGCCTCCTTGATATTCAGATAAAATATGTGAACCTCCTCCCCAATGCTCCCAGAAATATAAGGTACCACTTATTAAAGGTGTTGTGTCTGCAGGTGATTCAGGATCAGTTACATTAGGATCATAATTTAAAATACCACCATTGTCAATAATAAATTGTTGTGCATCTATTGCAGATGGATATGGGTTTCCGACTAAATAGCTATTGCCAGCGCTTAGTGTTAACTCAATATCACCATTATTTGGTTTACCAACAAACGTATAGTTTTGGTTATCTAATATGGCTCCTGTTCCAGGCCCTTTCATTGTATAACCTTCTCCCGCACTTAAAGTACCTATACTTTGAACATGTTGCCACGAGGCATAGTCGTCATTTTGATAATTATCAAATTTCCAGATCCAATATTTTGCTATTCCGATAGGACTGGAATTTGTTCCGTCATAGCCAGAAACAAAATTGATTGACTGAGGATTTTCGGGATTTGTACCATCCATTAAAACACTCCTTAATGAATAATCATTATTATTACTTGAATTGTTGGTTATACCAACCGGTGAAGACCAGTAATTATAGGTGTATGTATCTGAAGTGCCTTGTTGATCGCGTTCAATCTTACCTTTACTAGTAGGGTCTAGCATACTATCATCTCCTTGTATGAGTTGTGATTCTCCTTCTAAATCGATAAAACCATCTAGTTTTAGATACCATGATATATTTAATTCTGAATCATCAGTGATATGATATTCAATTGGGTTAGATGAAGAGTCTTCTTCATCAATAAATAAACCTAAATGTCTTTGAGTATTGTTAAAAGTGATATCATCATGCTGTACATGAACTATGGACCAATCATAATTTACAGCATCATTTCCGTTAACTCCGTCTTCAGTCTTACTTATGGCAATTGCTAAATCTGTATTACCTTGTTGTGAGATGAATGGCATAGGAGCAGATTGGTAAGTAATGGTTTTAATATTATATAATTTGGCCCCAGAATCAATATCAACAGTTGGTGTTGTGAGGTCGTCAGTAATATCTCCTTTAAATCCGTCTAAGCGGTAATATCTTATAAGATTAGACCATGATAATGTTGAAATATCTCGAGGTATTATAGACCCCTTTATGTTACCATTATTTTCTATCTCTTGATAAACTATTTTTTGTAATTCATCCTCAGTTAATGCTTTATCGAATAATCTTACCTCGTCAATATAACCTTTAAAAAAATATTCCGAATTATTAGCGCTTCGGCTAATTGTAAATAAACTATTTTCTGTATTTAGAGCTCCAGTTTTAGACTTTTCTACTATTTCTTCACCATTTATATACAGAACAATAGATCCATCAGAGGCACTATATGTAGCAGCAATGTGAATCCATTGATTCGTAGCTAGAGAAGCACTATTAGTAAGTGTAGTACCGCTTGCAAATAAATAAAGTTGATTACTATTATTTAAACGTAAGTAAAAATTTTCTTGCCCAAATAAGACTTTAGTACCAGATGCCGATGGATCTATTTTTATCCATCCCATCAATGAAATTTCGGACCATCCACTTGAAATTGAAACATCCTGGACATAATCGTTACGACCATCAAAAAATAATTGAAGTTTATGATCAATGTTTCTTGGTGATCCAAAAACAGACTCATCTGTATCAAATAGGTCTAATATACCATCTCTATCTACATCATTTGTGTCATCTATCTTACCATCATTATTAGTGTCAAGATTTGCATATAAAGTATTAGATATATCATAAGTACTATTGCTATTATTATATATATCTATATAGTCTGGTTTACCATCGTTGTCTGAATCTAAAAGAAAGTAAGTATATTCATTACCTTGATTAGAATTTCCATATGCAGTAGCTATAGTACTTCCATTAAAATAATCAAATATATCTAAAATACCGTCAGTAAAATATTCTGAGTTTCCATCCGAGTTGAAATCTTTTTCTCTCACAGCATCTGTATCAAGTCCATCACCAACACCATCACCATCTATATCACCATCACCATTTTCATAATTTGAGTCAGCAGTATTTCCAGCACCAGATTCATCTACATCAAAAATTGTGTCATTATCACTATCTAAGTCAATAAAATTGGGAGTTCCATCATCGTCCGAATCTAATATTGTTAAACCTTCGAAGGCATCATGCATACCATTTCCATTAGAATCATAGAAGGTGTCAATCTTACCTTTACCATTACTTACTGAACCAAATCCAGCCTCAACAATATCTGGAATACCATCATTATCACTATCTAAATCAAAAACATCTGCGACACCATCGCTATCGGTATCACAAAGAGTTTGAGTAATATCTATATCATCTATAGCTAAATCATTTCCAGCACCACCAGTTTGATTATTATAGAAGTATACATTAAATTCACTAACAGGGAATATTAGGTCTGCCGTAAAATTATACCAATCTCCAGTAGTTTTCTCGGCTGTAGTTGGAGCAATGTCACCAGTTGTTATTGAGGCTAATATATTATCATCTACATCTCTAAACTCTACAAGAATATTGGGTCTCAATCGTGTTGCTATTCCGGGTGCGTCAGATGTATCCAGATTAATCACCCAAAAACTATAGGTCACTGGAATATTAGGTAAGGCACCAGTTATACTTGCAGTGTAAAAAATACCAGGTTCATATGCTGCATTAAACATTGCCATTCTACCATCGGTATCCCCAGATGTATGATCATCCCCAATATACCAATACTGATCGGCCCAAGAAGCTACTTCTTCATTTGGTGTATCGTTAATGCCATCTCCGTCAGCAGATTTATAATATACAGTATATTCTCCATCGTTAAGGTCTATACCTCCAAAAGTTGGGCAACTTGCTGTTCCATCTTCATAACAATAAGTTGTAACTGCATCATATGTTGTGTTTATTTCTGCTCGATTTCCCGTACCAAAGGTTTCATTTAAAAATTTGTAATTAGTAGTTAAAGATATGTTTGAGTTTTTACAAGCTAGTTCTTCTACAGAATCCTTTATACCATCATTATCATCATCTATATCTCTATTATCTAAAACACCATCACCATCACTATCAAAAAAGCTAACGGTAGCTTTTGCGCTAATTAAAAAATTATATGGGTTTTCGTCAGAGTCATCATTATTAATAATCACATTTGTAGTTGTTTGACCGACAGTTAAAGAATTGAATCTTATTGAAAATGTTGTTGAGCCTAAAATTGATACAGGACTAGAGTAGGTAGTACCTGTAATACTATAGTCTGTTGTATTAGATAATGTAATACTTGAAATATTTAGTGCTGCAGTACCATTATTCTCAATAGTAAATGTTCTTGTCATTGTAGTCCCAAGTGCGGCAGAACCATAATCGGTATTATCAATATTGTATGGCTCAGTGTCACCATCTACTATATCTAATGAATTACTTTGTAAATTAATTTCGGGTGAAGGCGGATAACCTATAATAGTGACATTATCTATAAATAAGTCATTATTATCGTTATTAGCATCACATCGTATTCTAAATTTTCCTATTGTGGTAAACGAGTAATTATTTGCGTCTATTGTTATTGTTTCTGTATAATTTGTATCATTATTAAAATTAACGACATTTCTATATCTTCCAATTTCTGACCAATTTGCTCCACCATCACTTGAGTATTCAATAAAGAAATCTAAACCCCACCAAAAACTTTTAGTTCTATAATCAAACTCAATAGATGCTGAGCCATATGATGTTAGACTAATGTTATTAGTGTATATTGCTGATGAATTACCAGAATTATCTTGAAGGTTAACACCTTGGGATGAATTCAATGGGGTAGGGTTCACTAAAAAAGTATCTGAACCACCACTATTCCAATTTCCCCATCCAGAATCAAAATTATCTTGAATTAATGTGGTTTGAGAGTAAGACGAAACACTTATTATAAATAATAAACAGTTAAGAATACTATTGTAAAAAGTAGTTTTATGTGACATAAGCAGAAGTTAGATTTGGGTCTAATTATATACATAAACTTAGAAACTTTATCTAAGTTTTTAAAAACCGTGTTTTACTTTATTGTTATTTTTTAAAAATGTTCAAACTCTTCATAATCAGGTGTAAACATAATAAAAAAAAATAAAAAATCGATAAAAAGTTTAATTTTATCGACGAAATGCAATTTAAAAATAAAAAGCCCTGATTTATTCAGGGCTTCTTTTTAGGTTAAGATTTAAGATTTTGGGTAAAATTATTTAACTAAAACTTTCTTAGTTGCTACTGAACCGCTACCAGTGTATAACTTAATAATGTAAGTTCCAGTACTTAAATTCTTAACTTCATATTCAGAGTAACCGCTCTCTGAAATATCTTTAATAGTATATACAGACTGACCTAAAATATTAAATAGTTCAATCGATTTTACATCTATCAGATTAGGGTTTATTAATATTATTTTTTCTATATCATTAGAATAGAGTATATCTATATTACTAATTGAATTATCATCTATTCCTAGAGAATTATAATTAGCATCAAATGTGATTTCAAAACGTTCTTCGTATTGACCCGCGTTTAAGTATACTTCGTAATCACTTAATCTTAAGTTATGATAAAGATCTAATTCAATATCATGTACATATATTTCTAAATCATTTGGTACATTTTCTAAATCATCGATAGTGATTGTATTTATACCATCAGTATTTGTCTTTACGCCTAAAGGATATATCGACGATTCTTCAGCAATATTACTTGCTTGTATTACATAAGCTTCGTCATTTATCATCCAATACATGTCATCTATTAGATCATCGTTTGTTTTGGCATCATATGCCCAGTCTACACCTAAAGATGCTTTGCTATCAATGGTTAAGAGTAATTGTCTATGAATTGTATTTACAGAATTAAATCCTATTCTAAATTTCATTCTATAATCAATATCTACAGCATTGAAATTATTTTGAGCAGCATCACCATCTCTTACAAAGACAGAACTAGTGCTTCCCTCTTTTTGAAAAGTACGTTGACCATTATTAAACTTAATAGTGCCAGTGTTTTCACCAACAACAAAGAAACCTTGTCCTACAGGAATATAACGTCCTGGTAGTTTTGTAGGTGTTCCTCCAGTAGCCACATCTGGATCATTTGTTCCATATGACGGGGCTCCAACCGCACCAGAGAAATTATAAGTGGCATAACCTCCTTGATAATCTGTTAAATAATGAGAACCACCTCCCCAATGTTCCCAGAAGTATAGTGATCCACTAATTGTTGGAGTTAAATCTACTGCAGGATCATAATCTAACTCAGGACCATTGTCGGTAATAAATTGATCGGCGTCAATAGCTGATGCATAAGGGTTACCAACTAGATAATCATTTCCTGCGTTTATTGTGAGACTAATATCTCCATTATTTGGCTTACCTAAGTAAACATAATTTTGATCTGTTAATATAGATCCTGTTCCTGGACCTTTCATTGTAAACCCTTCACCAGCATTAATGTTACCTGTTCGTCTAACATGTTGCCATGCAGAATAATCATCGTTTGGCTGATTAGCATATTTCCATATCCAATAGTCAGCTATCCCAATAGGATTTGTAGCTGTTCCATCATAACCAGAGTTTACGAAATTGATTGAGTTTGTGCCATCATACATAATATCTTGTACAGTATAACGATAATCATTTTTAGCTATATCTGTTTCACCAACTGGTGCAGACCAGTAGTTATATGTATATGTATCCGCTGTTCCTTGTTGATCACGTTCTAAAACACCATTACCTAAGACATCTAAATCACTATCTTCTTCTTGGATTAATTGAGATTCTCCTTCAAGGTCAATTTTTCCTGTTAATTGCATATAATGAGATACTGTAATTCCGTTTCCAATATTTGAGCCTGTATCACCAGTTACTGTTAACTCATTGGCATCAATATACATGGCCAATACTTTTCTGTTATCAGCATTTGCAGATGGTAACGATGAGTTATCTAGAGTTATGTTATGAGATGTTTTAATAATATTCCAATCTACTGTTAAATTAGAATCAACAATAGATTTTGAACCGGGAATATATTGTTCATTTCCATTTACCCAAGTAGAATTAGAATCCCAATCTCCATTTTGAGTAGACTCAAAAGGTAATGGTGCAGTTTGTCTCGCAACAGTATTTAAATTTCTTAAAGCTCCTTGATTACCATTGCCAGATGCATCTTCGGTATTAGTATAGCTATAAACTGTCATAGGATAATAGCCTGCTAAATCAGTCCATGGTATAGCGCCAATATCATTTTTAGTTAATGTCGTAGGTAATTCTTTGCCCATAACTTGTCCTGAATTATCTTCAATTTCTTGATTCATAACAAATCTTAATTCATCTTCACGCAATGCTGTATTCCAAATACGAACTTCGTCTATGTTCCCCATAAAATGTTGAACTGGAGTATTTTTTCCTGCAGCACCAATATAAAAATATTCATCTGTTGCAATAGGTGCTGTTTTACTATCAGTATTATCCAATACGCCATCAATGTAGAGTGATACTGTAGAGCCATCATAAATTGCTGCAACATGATGCCACACATCATTTGGAATTCTAGTGTTTGAGGTAAGAGACTGGTCGCTTCCATTCCTCCAAAAAATTCTCAATTCATTACTATCTGTCATAGTAAAGTCAAAGCCTCGAGTAAATGCTGCATCTCTTTTAGATAAAATAGAAACTTCACCTGTATCTGCTGCATCTCGTTTTACCCAAGCAGAAATTGTAAAACCAGTAGGCTCTAAATCTAATTTGTCTTCTATATCTATATAATCAACAGATCCATCAAAATATATCGAACGCTCTGCAATTACTTGAGGTGCATAGCCAAAAGTGATATATTTTGTCCCATCAAAATCATAATCTGTTTCTAGATTTCCATTTCCGTCAGAAGTCATTAATCTATAATCTGAATTAGTATCAAATACTCCAGTTGTAGAAATAAACATATAGAAGTTACCAGGTGGTGTAAGATTTCTAATTGCATTTTCTTGCAAACGAATTTTAGCTGAAGAAATATCGCCTCCATTTTCAACTACTTTCCAAACACGTTGCATAGCTGTGAAACTTACTTCAGTCGTCAATGCAGGTGCAACACCAGAACTCATGTTTACTGTAATAGTTGTAGCTGCTAAATCTAAATCAGATCCGTTACTTCCCCACATTAAAAATTCTTTATCCCCTAACGTTGTTGGATTTGTTGATTTATTAATATTATTAGTATCATAGATATCTGTTAGACCCATAGTAAGTATACCTTGTATTCTTCCAGTTCCATCGGTTGCATTATTAATACTTCTAGATTGTTTTTGGTTTAATTCTGAAGCATCGTCTCTACCTATCCCTGCAATATCATAGTTATAACCAGAATTATCGGATTGGTTCCAGATAATAGTACCATCGCTGTCAACATAATCTTGTGAAGTCCCGTTTACACCAAGAGTAATACCATATTTAACTCCTAAATAGGATTGTATTCTATTACGTTCTTGGGTTAAGTTGGCATCATTTTTTCTAGCTGAGTAAGTAATAACTTCAGCTACTCTAGCATTTAATGAAGCTTCCCAAGCTTCAGTTCTTCCAAGCCACCATCTTGTGTCACTGGTGTTTATATATGCAGTAAGATCATTTTGAGCAGTTTCTATATTATTTGCATTATAGTATAACTCTTGTTGCGTATTAGAGCTATTATTTCTTGTATTCACAATGCCTAAGTTATCGTAACTGGATCCTGTGCCAGCTTCTGCAACTGCGTACCCATATTGAGGTATATTTGGATCATGTATACCATGGGCATAGCTGATAATTTCACCATTTAATCTACCACCAAAATAACCAAAACCAACACCTGTCAAATCAAGTGCTTCAGGTATTTGTATTTTAGAATCACCACAAAAGGCATCCATATATCCGAAAGTACTTGTAAACGGTGTATCATCTGGAATCAAAACAAGGAAAATTTCTTGGGTATAAAAACCATAATCTCCAGATAAAAACTCACCACTTGTATTGTCATGAGAATAATCAAAATCACTTCTAAAGGTTGTATAATTATTTTCAAATTGAATAACAGGATTAAAGTTTACATTTTCAGTCACATTATCGTAGTAAGTTGGTGCTTGTGCAGGTACTTGTACTCTTGCATCACTACCAAGACCTTGATCTGTCCAAGATGTAACATTTTGTCCATTTGTATTACTTAAACCATCATCTGCCTTTAGCCATAACCCTAAATCAGCAGTAACACCACCAGGCCCCTCTGTAGGTGTCGGTTTGTCTGTCAATGTAATTAAATCGATAGCAATATCGCCTCTTATATTTAAACCTGTGTCACCTCTTAACCTTATTCTAACTGTTTGTCCAATGTAACTGCTTAAATCAATGCTTATTGGTGTAAAAGAGGAGTTTCTAGATACATGTGAACGATCAGATTGTGTAAATAAAACATTAGGATATGTAATTCCATTATCAGTACTTAGCTCAACGTTTAAGTTTCCTAGAGTACCAGTTACATTAGAGAACATATGATAGAAAAATGTAAATCTTGGATTGGATGCGCTAGTTAAATCAAAGCATGGACTTATTAATTGAGACGTATCGTTAAGGTTTCCATCAGCTTCAGTATATATGTAATAGTTACCATCTTGAGCGAAGATTGGTCCTGTGTTTGATGTAGGAGTTGGTCCATTTATTCTGCTCCAATCAAAATCATCTTCTAATCCATTTATGTCCTGTACCCAAAGCCCCATACCAGTCTCAAAGCTTTCTTCATATGGGTAAGTTGAAACAGTAGATCCACATACTCCGGGTGTAGTTCCATAACCTTGGATATTGAAATTATAAGGATTTTCATCACTATCATCATTTGAGATAGTAAGTGTCGCTGTTTTTAGGCCATCAGTCGCTGGATTAAATGTAATTTGAAATGTTGTATTTGATTGGGCTGCAATTGGTGAGGTTGGTATGGTAGTTACAGAAAAATCACTAGCATCTGCACCAGATATAGCAATATATGGTGAACCTCCTGTTAAATTTAAATCATTTGTTCCTCCAAAATTGTATATTGTAAAAGTATTTGTAACAGGAGTACCGGTATATGTTGTTCCAAAATCTGTATCATCGGCTGTTGTTGGAGTTGTGTCGCCATCAGGAATTGAAGTACCATTACCTTGAATATCAATTTCTGCAAATGGTGATAGTGCTATAATATTTATTGTATAATCTTCAACTTCACCAAAATTTGGATTGTTACAAGGGTCCGTTACAGTAATATAATCATCCATCATTACTCGCATTCTTGTAGTACCAGTTATTGCACCAATAGGCACGTTAATGATTCCAGTTTGAGGTGTAACTGAATCTGGTCCAGCTTGAAAAACAAGCTCTCCTATATCATCAAAATCAAAATCTTGATTAAAATCTATCCAAACGGCATAACCTTCACTATAAGTTGTACCGGGCCATGTTGGTGTAATTGAGATAGCGTTGGCACTACCTTGAGTTAAGTTGGTTGATATTGCTGTGAAATCTGAGTATCCTGTAGAAGTCGTACCTTGTAAAGAGTTATTATTTATAGTACCTAAAGTTACATTTCCTATATATTCGAAACTATCATTAGAAGCAACAGCAGTACAGTATGTAGGTGTCGTGCCAGTACCTTGAATGCCAAAATTATAAGGGTTTTCATCATTGTCATTATTTCCAATAGATATAGACGCAGTTCTTAAACCTGTTGCACTAGGAGTAAATGTAATTTCAAATGTTGTTGATCCAGATGCTGAGATAGAATTGTTAGGAATTGCTGTAATACTAAAATCAGCGGCATTGGAACCAGAAATTGTTACGTATGGCGAAGCACCAGATAAAGTTAAAGTGGAGTCACCTGTATTTTGAATAGTAAATGTGTTTGTTGCAGAACTCCCCGTATCCACATTACCAAAGTCAGTATCGTCTGCTGTTGATGGTGCAGTATCACCATCTGCAATTGTTGTTCCATTACCTTGAATGTTTATTTCTGGTTCAGGTGTATATCCTGTACCTTGTATATTGAAATTATAGGGGTTTTCATCACTATCGTCATTAGTTATTGATAGTGTAGCTGTTCTTAAGCCATCTGCACTAGGGTCAAAAGTAATTTCAAATGTTGAAGATCCACTTACACTTATTGGAGTAGACGGTATAGTTGTAACAGAAAAATCTGCTGCATTAGTACCAGATATAGTTATATATGGTGAGCTTCCTGTTAGGGTTAGATTACTAATACCAGTATTTTGAATTGTGAATGTATTTGCTTGGGTACCGGAAGCTGTTATTATATTACCAAAATCAGTATCATCTGAAGTTACTGGTGTTGTATCACCGTCAATAATAGTATTTCCATTACCTTGAATATTTATTTCTGGACCAGAAGATGAGTTAACAATTATTCCATAATCTTCAACTTCACCGTCAAATCCTGTATCACAACTACCAGAGTATGAGTTATATCTTGCAGATACTCTCATTCTTGTTGTTCCAAGTGTTGCACCTAAAGGAATATTTATAGTAAGTGTTGAGTTAGAAGTTAAACCGTTTGAAACATTATTTGCATCACCTAGATCATAGGATTCTCCCGCATCATCAAAATCATAATCTTGATTCCAATCTATCCATACATTAGTGTATACGTCCCACGCACCATCTGTATCAACTCTTACATCTAAATATTCAGTTCCCCCTTGTGTAACCGTTGCAATATCTGTAGCTGTAAAGTCTTCATATCCATTATCTTTTGGTGATCCATCTGAGTTATTAATTGACTCAAAAGTTACATTGGTTATACCAGTATCAAATGATGTATTACCAGATGAAGCACAATATGTTGGTGTAACACCGGTTCCTTCGATATCAAAGTTATATGGATTCTCATCACTATCATTATTTCCAATAGATATAGAAGCAGTTCTTAATCCTGTTGCACTAGGTGTAAATGTAATTTCAAATGTTGTTGATCCAGAGGATGCAATTGAGTTATTTGGAGTAGAGGTTACACTAAAATCTGCGGCGTGTGTTCCAGAGATTGTAACAAATGGTGAAGCACCAGTTAGGGTTAATGTAGTTGACCCTGGGTTTTGTATTGTAAATGTATGTGCTAAAGAACTTACAGTATTAACACTCCCATAATCTGTGTCATCTGTAACCGATGGAGTTGTATCACCATCAGTAATTGTAGTTCCATTACCTTGTATATTTATTTCTGGGCCAGATGCTAAATAACCTTCAATTAAAATATCATCAATGATATTATATTCGTTATTTCTGTTACATGTTCCAGATAGTCTAAATCTAGAATTTACTGTAAAAGTATAGGTTCCACCACTTAAGGTTTCACTTAGGCTTGTAGAATCACCTGTGCCGTTTCCAGTAAAATCGGTTCCTTTTGTAAAGGTTTTTACAGTTGTCCAAGTTGATCCGTCATCTGTATATTGAAGATTAAAACCTTCTCCATTTTCTAAATTATATGTTTTTAAACAAAAAGAAAAATCAATGTTAATGTATGAGGATAAATCTAAAGTTGGAGATGTAATACGGTTTTGGCTTGTATCATCATCTTTGGTGTAGATACTGTATGAGCCATTACAAGCCCAAGATGCATTATTTAACAAGGCGACATCACTACCACCATCTGTCCAGCCTTGAAAGCCAGTTTCAAAATCGTAAGATGCGACTGTAACCTGAGAATAAGAAAATAGTGAAAATAGTATAACACATAGCATAAGTGTATACCTCCATGCGGAAAGGGTAAAAAATTTCATAAGCGGTTAATTTTAGTTTGGGACTAAATTATGCGTCAAACTTAGTGCAATTATCCATTAAGTGCAAATAAAATCGATGAAATACACATTTAAAATTTAACTTGTTGAAATTCAAGGAAATAAAATATTTTCTAAGATGAACTGAATATTAATCATTAAATAGTTGGATTTTTTTTAATAACTTCAATAACAGTAAATTATATGATTAGTTATACTACATTATTTATTAAGTCTTAAAAATATAATAGCTAATTAAGCTTGTGCCAAATACCATCAGCATCAAGATAGAAGCTTCCTAAATGATTGAAGTTACATTCTTCAGGTGCGATTATAGATAAAAATGTGGAATCATTCTCTCTAATGTATAAATGGTAAGTGTCACCAACAACAGGTTCAAAATTAAATGCAGCTGCATATACTAGGTTGTTATATTCAAACTGTTCCATCATTTGGTCATATGCAACTTTCAGCTCATTATATTTTGTTTGAATATGTTTATTTACCTTATTGATATTCCTATTTTTCCAAGCTATAGAATCTGTAGTCGTGATAACTGGTGCTGAAACATCAGTTGCATAAGGTTTTAATGACGCATCATAGCGTTCAGTTTCTGCGTTATATACAACTTGGTCTGGTTTCTTCTCTTTTTTCATATTGGGCACTAGCTTTAATGCAAAGTTAAGCATTAGTTGATGCAATGAAAAAGCCATAACGAGAATAGTTATGGCTTTAACTTAAAATTAAATTTTTATTAGTTTTTTATACCAGGTAAACCTGAAGGCTTTTTTGTTTGCCAATTGAAAGTTTCAGCTTTCTTTTCAATAGGTGCAACTTCGTCTAGGGTATTAGCATCGTAGACTACGCCATTTTTAACAACATGTGTTAATGTGTTTGTGTTTCTTAGGTTATCTAATGGGTTAGCATTCATAATTAAAATATCTGCTACTTTTCTAACTTCAATAGTTCCCAAATCATTATCTAAACCTAGAGCTTCACAGCCTTTTATTGTTGCCAAGCGTAGTGCGTCATAATTACTCATACCAACAGATGTATTATGTTTTGGTGAATCAACAGGAGAAATAAATGTTAATGTTGTAGGTGGACGAACAGATTATATGTTTTCTTGGACTGGGCCAAATGGATTTGTAAATACTAGCCAAAATATTGATAATTTGTTTGCTGGAGTTTATAATCTAACTGTTACTGACAATTCTGGATGTATTGATGCACTACAAGTTGAAATTATTCAAAATAGTCAAATAGATATTGATGTTACTGCTATAGAAATAATGTGTTATGGTGATAATGATGCTTCAATAACCATTAATACAATTATAGGCGGAGTTCCACCTTATGATATAGCTTGGAGTAATTTTGCTACTGGGAATGTGCAAAGTAATCTTTCACCAGGTACTTATACTATAACCATTACGGATTCAGAAAACTGTTCTAGAGATTTTCCTACTGTAATTGATGCTCCTCCTATATTTTTAATAGATCCTGTAGTGACACAAATGTCATGTTCTGGTGAAAATGATGCAAGTATTACTCTTAATTTTGTTGGAGGAGTAGATTCTGTAACTGTAGTTTGGGATGATGATGCCACAGCAGGTACAGAACGAAATAATTTAGCACCAGGAACGTATTCGGTAACTATTACTGATGGTATACCTTGTGTGATTCAAGAAAGTTTTACCATATTCAACATATTGCCTTTAGAGCTTTCGGCCAATATTACCAATGCTCTAGATTGTGATAATACCAATAGTGGTGCTGTAAACTTATTAATACAAGGAGGAACACCTCCTTTTGATGTAGTATGGTCTAATGGGTCTGTAACTGAAGATTTAATAAATGTACCTCCAAATACTTATGTAGCGAATGTTACTGATGCTAATGGTTGTGAAATACAAGGGAGTTGGGACGTAATTCGATTTGATCCTTTAGTTCTTAATGTTGAAACACGAACCGAAGTAGACTGTGAAACAAAATCTTTGAATCAAACTTTTATTGCTATGGCTAGTGGAGGAGTACCACCATTTCAATACAATTGGTCGAGTGGCACAGTAAGTGGAATAAATAATGAAATGATGACTACAAATGAAGATGGACTTGTAATTTTAGAGGTTGTAGATAGTCAAGGTTGTACAACTGACTTTAATCTTAATGTTGAATCTCCTGTTTTGGGAGATCCAGATTTTACAATATCTTCGTTTGGATTTTTAAATTTTGGTGTATTTGCGATTCAAGATCCAATTGAATTTATAAACTCTGCTACAGGTGATTACGAAAGTATATTATGGGATTTTGGTGATGGCAGCTTCTCTTCAGAAGAAAACCCAATACATACTTATTTTGAAATAGGAAGTTATATAGTAACACAACGAGTTACTTATCCTTTTGGTTGTGTTTATGAAAAGATAATTACTTTAATTATAGAAGAAGGTTATAAATTGATTATGCCAAATGCATTTACGCCAAATGAAGATGGTCTAAACGATCGCTTTGGTCCTGAATATATTGGTCTTAGTAGCTTAGAATTTTATATTTATGATACATGGGGAAGCCTTGTTTATTCTGATTTTGGTGATGCGATTGAAGGTTGGGATGGTAAAGTTAAGGATGAAGAGGCTGAAAATGGAAACTATTATTACACGTTTACTGCAAAAACCTTTTATGGTAATGTGATTAAGAAACAAGGAGCTTTTGTATATATCAAATAAAACCAAAATGACATTAAGAAATAATATAACAGTTATAGTATTGGTTTTAGTTGGTTTTTATGCCAGTGCTCAAGATCCAATTTTCACTCAATCTAACTATATCCAAGAGTCTCTAAATCCAGGGTTTACTGGTTTTGAAGATGATGAAAGAATAAGCGCAGGTCTTTTAAGTCGAACACAGTGGCCTAATTTAAATTTAAAGGTTCATACTCAATATTTTTATATTAATAAATCATATGAAAATAGTAGAAGTTCAGCCTATGGCCTTGGCTTCAATTTTCTTTGGCAAAATGAAGCAGTTAGTAATTATAATTTTTATCAAGCTAATGTAAACTATGTCCATCGCGTTAATCTAAATGGTGGTTGGTTTTTTAGACCAGCAATCGAAGTAGGTTTTGGGCTAAAGGATGTAAAATTTAAAGGGCTAAGATTAGCAGACCAAATTAATATTAATACTGGTGTCATAAACCCAATTTCAGTTGACCCATTCAGAGGTAATACAGATAATGCTAGGTTTATAGATATTTCATCAGGTTTTGTTTTTGAGAAAGAAGAGTTGAATGATATTTCATATTGGTTCGGAATTTCTGCTAAACACCTTAATCGTCCTGATACATCATTTATTAGAGATCAAAATGTACCCTTAGATATTTTCTATTCACTTCATGGAAATTTCCGCTTTCCATTTTTACTTGATTATCGAATTATGATGACTGCCAATTACATGCAGCAAGGTGAATACAATCGCTTAGATATAGGATCATTATTTCAAGTAAATCAATTTTTAGTTGGCTTAACTGCTAGTACTAATCCAGCTAAAAATGACGGTAATAGCCATTTGTTAACTTCTGTAAATGGCTTTTTAGGGTTAGAGTATGAGGCCTTTAGATTCGGACTGTCATATGATATGGATGTATCTAAAATAGGTCGTACTAATGGTGTTTACGAATTTTCTGTGACCTATATGTCTCGTTGTAGAACATGTCCTAATGATAGAAGTAGGAAGCGATAATATTTTTATAATACAGAGGTACTTTTCTTTTAAGTCTTGATATGCAATACTGTACATAAAAAAAAGTCCAGCACTTTTGTGCTGAACTTTTACTATTGTAGCGAGAACGAGAATTGAACTCGTGACCTCCGGGTTATGAATCCGACGCTCTAACCGACTGAGCTACCTCGCCATAATTTCGGCTGCAAATATAAAAACAAATTCTACGACAACAAACATAACATTCTAAAAAAATAATTTTTAGTTTAAAGTTTTGAATTGCCCCATAATTGTATATATTGAGCATATAATAAATGCATTTATGGACGATAAAGAAAAATACGAAATGGAGTTTGTGATACAAGCTTCGCCTACACTTATATATACATACATATCAACACCTTCAGGTTTATCAGAATGGTTTGCAGATAACGTAAACTCACGAGGAGAACTATTCACTTTTATTTGGGACGGTTCTGAAGAACAAGCTAAATTACTTAGTAAAAAAAATGGTGAACGTGTGAAATTTCGTTGGCTAGCAGATGATGAAGATGGAGCATCATATTACTTTGAGATCCGAATTCAAGTTGATGAAATTACTAAAGATGTATCCTTAATGATTACTGATTTTGCTGAAGATGATGAGATTGAAGAAGGTAAGATGCTGTGGGAAAATCAAATTGGTAGTTTAAAGCAAGTTTTAGGCTCAAGGTAACACGTAACTAACTCAACTATTATATCTTTGTCTCGATTTAATTTAAAGTAAATCGAGACTTTTTTTATGGTAAATTTTAATGGAACATTAATATCTGCATCAGATTCAAAATTATCAACTCATAATAGAGGTTATAAATATGGAGATGCTCTTTTTGAAACTCTAAAAGTAGTTAATGGAAAGATTTTCTATTGGGAAGATCACTATTTTAGATTAATGGCTTCTATGCGAATTCTAAGAATGGATATTCCCATGACATTTACTATGGAATTTTTAGAATCAGAAATTTTAAAAACGGTTAAGGCTAATGATTTATTAAACACCTCTGCTAGAATTCGCTTAAATGTTGATAGAGGTGAAGGTGGTAAATATTTACCATCAGATAACTCAGAAGTAAATTTTAATATTGTTGTAGAGCCACATTATAGCCCTTTTTACACTATTGATACGGGTACTTCGTACATAGTTGATTTATATAAAGATTATTTTATGGCTCCTGGTTTATTATCTGGATTAAAGTCTAACAATAAAGCTATTCAAGTAATAGGGAGTATTTATGCTAAAGAGAATGATTTAGATAACTGTTTGGTATTAAATACAAATAAGAGTGTTATTGAGGCTTTAAACGGAAATTTGTTTTTAGTTAAAGGAGATAAAATAAAGACCCCACCTTTGGAAGATGGTTGCCTTAAAGGTGTAATGCGAAAACAAATATTAGAGTTACTTGTTAAGGATGTTAATTTATTTGTTGAAGAAGCATCTATAAGCTCTTTTGAACTTCAGAAAGCAGATGAGTTATTTATAACAAATGTTATTAAGGGTATAGTGCCTATAACAAAGTATCGTAAAAAAACATACGGAACTGATTTTGCTCAGAAGACAATAACTAAATTAAATGCAAAGTTGAGGTTAACTTAATTATAACTTGGATTCTCGGGAGCATTAGACCAAATGCTATAATCACCACCAAGTTCTAACATTTTTTCGCGCCAAAATGAAGGGCAACATTTAGATATTATATCATTGTCATATACGTTTTCTGATACTAGCCAAGCATTAGACTGGAGTTCACTATCTAATTGTTGTTGATCCCAACCAGAATAGCCTAAAAAGAATCTAATATCATCTTTAGATATTTTATCCTCATTAATTAAATCTAAAACCACATTAAAATCTCCTCCCCAAAAAATACCGTTAGATATTTCTATACTATTAGGGATTAACTCTGGTGATTTGTGTATAAAATAAAGATTATCCTGTTCTACAGGACCACCATTATAAACGGTGAATTCTGACTCTGTACCTTCAATTAAATCTTTAAGGTTATAATCTAAAGGCTTGTTTAAGATAAAACCAACCGAACCTAATGCGTTGTGATCTGCTAATAGAATCACAGCACGATTAAATGAAAGATCACCTATAATAGATGGTTCCGCAATTAAAAGATTGCCTTTTTCAGGTTTAGTCATTGATTTATCTGCGTTAAAGACAAATAAATCTAGAGTATTTTTTTTAAAAAAGCAACTAATGTTATTTAAAATTAGAACAAAAAAAGCCTGCTCATTGAGCAGGCTATGTATTTTTTAAGAAAAAACCTCTTAGTTTACAGCACTACTTAAGTCAGAACCTGCCTTAAATTTTACTACATTTTTAGCTTTAATCTTGATAGTCTTTCCAGTTTGTGGGTTTCTTCCATCTCTCGCAGCTCTTCTTGAAACTGACCAAGAACCAAATCCTACTAAAGATACTCTGTTTCCTTTTTGTAAAGATCCTTCGATATCAACTAACAAAGAGTCTAATGCTTTCTTTGCTGCTGCTTTAGTAATTCCAGCATTCTCTGCCATCCCGTTGATTAAATCTGTTTTGTTCATAAAATATTAAATTTAAATTGTTAAAAAATCGGTTTTTAAATTGTAGTAGTTAAAAATCCGTACACAAATTTATTAGGAATATTAAGCTACGCAAGTAATAGCAAGGGAAATAAGCCATTTTGTTGATAACTTGGGGCATTTGTTAATAAAGGATTGTGTTTTGTCGGATTTTTTCCTAGGTCAATAACAACAAGGGTTTACAGCAGTTTTGCTGATTCAGAAAATTGAAAGCCATTTAATAAGGATTTTATTTCCATTTTTCGCTTTCCTGGAAGTTGCATTTCTTTAATAATTATGAAACCACCTTCGCATGCTACTTTCAATTCATCTTTTGTAGAAATTATAAAACCACCTTTATATCTGTGATTAATATTAAGCTTCTCGACTTCATATAACTTTACTGTTACTTGTTCGTTTTCTTTATTATCTAAATAACACCAAGCAGATGGAAACGGGTTTAGACCTCGTATCTTATTATATATAGTATCTACTTTTTTTGACCAATCAATTTTACAATTGTCTCTATTCAGTTTGTATGCTGTTTTTAGATCCTTTGTTTGTGGTTGGATTGTGGTCTCTACAGAATCAAATTCAATTTGCTGAATTGTTTTAATTACTAAATCACTTCCAATCCTCATAAGATTATCATGTAGCTCTCCAACTGTTTCATCTGGTTCTATATTAGTGCTTTTAGTCATTATAATAGCACCAGTATCAATTTTGTCGTCAATAAAAAAAGTGGTAACACCGGTTTTTGTTTCTCCATTAATAATAGCCCAATGAATTGGTGCAGCACCTCTATATTGTGGTAGTAACGAGGCATGAAGGTTAAATGTGCCATATTCCGGCATTTGCCAAACAACTTTTGGTAACATTCTAAAAGCAACAATGATTTGTACATTTGCATTTAATCCGCTTAGTTCTTCAATAAAGGATTCAGCTTTTAAATTTTTGGGTTGTAAAATGTTTAGACTATGTTTTAAGGCAAACTCTTTCACAGCAGAAGCTCTTAATTTTTGTCCACGACCTGCTTTACGATCTGGGGCAGTTATAACTCCTACAACATTATAATCATTACCAAGGAGGGCTTCTAAGGTTGCTACTGCAAAATCTGGGGTACCCATAAATACAATTCGTAAATCGCGTTTCTTTGTCATAGAATAGAGTAGGTGTTAGCTTGAGTTATTTTAATTTTTTTTGTTTCAATTAATTCTGATAGACTTTTTAGCAAAACTTGTTCAGAACAATTTAGATATTGTAATAATTGCCGCGAAGATAAATCTTCTGATTCTAAACTTTTTAAGATTAGATTGGAAATATTGATTTTGATCGATTTTTTATTACTAGAATTTTCTTCAATACATACAGAACATTTTCCACACTTAGTTTTTGTCTTTTCGCCAAAATAGGCTAATAGTTGTTGGCTTTTACAGACATCGTTATTCTGAATATAACTTAGAACTGTTTCTATTTGTTCATGTTTTAATTGATGTTGTTGCTCTATTGTTTTTGCGATTGGGTTTAAAGTAATGTCGTCTTCACGCGGTTTTAAAAATGTAATCTCAGAATCTGTATTTGCCATTTTAAGACTGATAACTTCATCTTTTTCTAAGCGTTGTAATTGCTCTATGATTAACTTCTCAGATAAATTAGTTTTGTTAATGATAAGACTGAGATTGACCTTTGTTTCATAATCAAAAATGCCGCCATAAGTTCTTAACAATACTTTGACCAAAGTGTTTAAATCTAAATGAGTTTCTAGATATGCAAACAACGCTGTATTAGTAATTGTAAATTGAATTTTAGTTCTGAAATTAAAATGTTGAGTAAGAGTAATAATAGCGTTTCTGTCTAATAACAACAGCGCGTTGTATGTAATACTTGTTTTTAATTTATAGGTATTACAGAAAGATTTAAAATCGAATTGATGCGTGCTATTTTCTCCTTCACCATATGGGATTTGAAAATAATTACACAACTTATTAAATACAGTTTTAACAAAACTAACAGCTGGTAACGTGCTTAAAAATTGATTACGAAGATGATCCTCATCAATATGTTGTTTTAGAATAATTGCATGCGCTAATTCACCATCTCTACCAGCTCTACCAGCTTCTTGATAATAACTTTCTAAACTTTCAGGTAAATTGAAATGAATTACTGTTTTTACATTTGCTTTATCAATTCCCATTCCAAAGGCAGTAGTAGCAACAATAATCTGTTTTTGATTATTAGTCCATTCATATAAGCGTTGCTGTTTTTCTTTATTAGTAATGCCGCCATGATAAAATGTAGAAGAAAATCCTTTAGCTGATAAAAAGTTATGAATATCAGAAGTTGCTCTTCTGTTTCTTACATATATGATGGAAGGACCTTGATGCTTCTTTAAAAAATGTTCTAACTGAAATAGCTTGTCATCAGTATGTATAACGCTATATGCAATATTAGATCTTGAAAAGGAAGCTTTAAATATTTTTGGGTTTGCAAAATCTAAGTTTTCAATAATATCATCAACCACCTTATGTTTTGCTGTTGCAGTTAAGGCAATGCAATTTACATGTGGATGTATTTGTCTTAATGCATTTATGTGTTTATAGGCTGGTCTAAAATCATTTCCCCATTGACTGATACAGTGCGCTTCGTCTACAACAATTAAATTCACTCGCATCTGCTGAATCCTTTCCTTTACTAATGGCTGTTGTAAACGCTCAGGTGAGAGGTACAAAAACTTATAATTGCCATAGATACAATTGTCCAATTGTGTATCTAAATCTTTGTAAGACATACCTGAGGTCAAAGCAATTGATTTTATACCTTTTACTTTTAAGGTATATACCTGGTCTTTCATTAAAGCAATCAAAGGAGATATCACAATACAAATACCATCATTAATTAATGCAGGGATTTGAAAGCATATTGATTTTCCACCTCCAGTCGGCAGCAGTGCAAAAGTATCTTGCTTGTTTAATATCGAATTTATGATATCTTCTTGAAGAGGTCTAAATGACGTGTGATTCCAATATCGTTCTAATACTTCTAAAGGATGCATATTATAGATTTAGTTGCTCTATAATAAATTGGGTTCTATCTTCAATTGTTCCAAAAGGAACTTCAATACAATTGTAACCAAATTGCTGATAAGTTTTCTTTAATTGATGATATATGTCTGTTGCTTCTTTAAAAGTTTCAAATCGTTCTGCATCATCCTTGTAAATTGCTTTCCAAGGAGGTAGTATAAATACATAATCATACTTATGTTTACTACATATATGAATAAAGTTTTCACTAATGTCTTGGTTAAAGTAAGACATATATGCTAATACATCCGGCATACCACGATCAAAAAATGAAAGCTTTTCATCTAGATGCTTTGCTGACTTAAAATCATCAACTCTTAGATTAATTAGTGTTGTGTTAAATAAAACAGAATCGCTGACTAAAGCTATTGGATTAGAATGATTTTCGGTAATATCACCTGAGTTTTGAGCCTCAGCTGTTAATTTACGAATAACCTCTTCAAAACATTTATATCCCTTAGAATTTAAGTCGTCAATTATGGCTGTTTTTCCTGTGGCTGGACCACCTGTAATAACAATTCTTTTCGGATTCAAATTGGCAGTATTTTTGCAGTAAATTTAAATATAAAAAATGTAAAGTTAAATGTATCTTTGCATTTGAAAAAAAATAGCATGGATAGTTCTAAAAAAACAGAAGAGTTTTACGACAAACTAAAAACACAATTATACGATACTGCACTTTGGCCTACAGAATACCTATACAAATTTATAGTGCTTTCTATAGGTACTGGAATTAATGATATTGAAAACCTTTTTAATGGTTTAGGGGCAGTTATAAATACCAATGCATCTAAGAATGGTAAATATACAAGTGTTTCCATTAATGTTAGAATGAAAAACCCTGAAGCAGTTATAGCTAAATATAAGGAAGTTGCTGAAAAGGTTGAAGGTGTAATTTCCCTTTAAAAAACTATTTAGATTCTTATTTTTTTGTACTTTGCAACAAAACCTAGAGACTACGGGTTTTACAATTATTTACTACACATTTTACAATTTTGATTGACGATTTAGAATACAACACGGAACGCGAACACTTAATTATACCAGAGTATGGACGTCATCTTCAGAAGATGATTAATCATGCAAAGTCTCGCGAAACCAAAGAAGAACGAAATAAATTAGCTAATGCTATTATTTCTGTAATGGGAAATTTACAGCCACATTTAAGAGATGTGCCAGATTTTAAGCACAAGCTATGGGATCAGTTATTTATTATGGCTGATTTTGATATAGATGTAGATTCACCTTATGGTGAACCTTCAAAAGAAGAGATTCAAGCACGACCTGATCCTTTAAAATATCCTCAGAACCACCCAAAGTATCGATTTTATGGAAATAACATAAAGACAATGATTGATGTTGCTGTAAGTTGGGAAGAAGGTGAACTAAAAGAAGCTTTAAAGTTCACAATTGCGAATCACATGAAAAAGTGTTTCCTTAATTGGAATAAAGATACGGTTGAAGATGCTGTAATTTTTAATCATTTATTTGAACTTTCCGATGGGAAATTGAATATGAAAGATAGTGATGAAGCATTAAGCGAATCTAGTAGCTTAATGCGAACGAAATCTAAATACGGTGGGAAAAACAATTCCAACAAAAAGAATAATAAAAAGAAATATTCCAATAACAGAAAACGTTACTAACAACGTATGGGGACATTTAAAATAGAGGGAGGCCACCAATTAAAAGGCGAAATTCAGCCTCAAGGTGCAAAAAACGAAGCCTTACAAATATTATGTGCAGTACTCTTAACTGCTGAAGAAATTAAAATAGATAACATTCCTGATATTATCGATGTTAATAAACTCATTGCTTTATTAAAAAAGCTTGGTGTTAAGATTAATAAAGTAAGTAAGGGATCTTATACATTTAAAGCGGACGAAGTTAATTTAGAATATTTAGAATCTGCTGAATTTAAAGAAGATGGAAAAGGACTAAGAGGTTCTATTATGATTGTTGGACCTTTATTAGGTCGATTCGGAAAAGGATACATACCAAAACCAGGAGGAGATAAAATTGGTCGTCGTCGTTTAGATACACACTTTGAAGGCTTTATTAATCTAGGAGCAAAGTTCCGCTATAACAAAGAAGATTTATTTTATGGTGTAGAAGCCGATAAGCTAAAAGGAACATATATGCTTCTAGATGAGGCCTCTGTTACTGGTACTGCAAATATAGTTATGGCAGCTGTTTTAGCTAAGGGCACTACAACTATTTATAATGCTGCTTGTGAGCCTTATTTACAACAGCTTTGTAAAATGTTGAATCGTATGGGAGCTAAAATTTCTGGTGTTGGTTCTAATATGTTGATTATAGAAGGTGTTGATGTATTAGGTGGGACGGAACATAGAATGCTACCCGATATGATAGAAATAGGTAGTTGGATAGGTTTAGCTGCAATGACTAAAAGTGAATTAACAATTACCAACGTAAGTTGGGATGATTTAGGTCAAATACCAAACGTATTTAGAAAAATTGGAATTACAGTAGAACGTCAAGGAGATAATATATATATACCTGCACATACTGATGGTTATGAAGTACAGAGTTATATTGATGGATCAATATTAACTATTGCAGATGCTCCATGGCCAGGATTTACTCCAGATTTATTGAGTATCATTTTAACGGTTTTAACACAAGCAAGAGGAAGTGCAGTAGTGCATCAAAAAATGTTTGAAAGTCGTTTATTCTTCGTAGACAAGTTGATTGATATGGGTGCAAAGATTATTCTTTGTGATCCACATAGAGCTACAATAATAGGTCATGATTTTAAGTCAACTTTAAAAGCAACTACTATGACATCTCCAGATATTAGAGCTGGTGTATCTTTGTTAATTGCTGCATTATCTGCAAAAGGGACATCTACAATTCATAATATTGAACAAATAGATCGTGGTTATGAAAATATAGCAGAGCGTTTAAGAGCAATTGGAGCTAAAATTGAACGGTTATAAAGTAATTAGATTCAACGATAAAAATTATAAATAAGAGCCTCATTCAATGAGGCTTTTTTTGTAGCTCATATTTATTGCTGTTCTATGATAAAATAGTTCTCAAGCTTTAAATATAATTTATGACTATTCTGTTTTTTATATAATGTTATGATTCTGTTGATTTCACCATCTATCGATAATATTGTTGATTATAACTTACAGGTTAAGGATTACATATGAATATATCGTATATTACTAATTAGAAGACGTGAATTTTTAACACGATGAATACTATTTTCCCTTTAAAACACTGTATTCTATTTTGTCTTTTTCTAATTAGCCAATTTGTATATGCTCAATTAGATGATTTCAATTTTTCAGTGTCAACAACTGATGAATCATGTGCAGGTAATGGTTCTATTTCTATGACAGTTACAGGAACTACATCTGGTGCTTCTATTAGTTATATTCTTTTTTTATATCCAGATACTGATACACCAATAGCGCAAACTTCAGCTGACACATTCAGTAATCTAGGAGGTGGGAGTTATTTAGTTCAAGCGATACAGACTTTAGGTGAATTATAAAATACACAAAGCGCTGATGCTAATATTAATGATACAATATCAGTTTTAGATTTTGAAGTTAGCCAAGCTTTTTCAGGCGAATGTAATAACGCAAGCTTAATTGTAACCTCATTATCTGGGAATGCGGAATCCTATGAAATTATATCTGGCCCGATAATTTCCCCACTACAAATGGATAATACTTTTAATGACCTTGTTGAAGGTACATATGTTATTCGTGTTTTTGATGATTGTGGGAATGCATTAACAAAGACATATACTTTATTGCTTAGTGATGTTACATTTTCAATAGTCGCTTTAGAACAACCTAATTTAGTTAATAGCTGTGAAGAGACAACAATAAGTCATTTGATTACAGCTCCACCTGAGAGTATACTTTTTTATCCTATAATTGTAGATTATACTATTAGTCTTTTAGATGGTAGTGGTCTAGTCAGTTTCAGTCGGACCTTTGAAAACGGTCCAGAAATGGTACTAGAATTAAGTGAGATTATACAAAATTACGATGATCAGATTTTTGAAATAGAAATTGTAGTAGAAGATCAATGTGGAGATATTGTAACTAATACAGAGGAAATAAACCCAAATCCTCAAGTGCTTATGACTCCAATTTCTAGTATATGTGTTAGTAATTTAAATATAACTGTAACTAATCTTTTTCCAGCTTATTCCTTAGAATTTGCCGAAGCTCCTGTTGATTTTGACGTTTCAGTTTATACGGATAATACTGATGGAATTTATACAGAGTTGTCGATTAGTTTTGAACAAGAGGATAGCAGCTTACCATATGGTACATATAGTGTTACTATAGTTGATTCATGTGATAGAATAGGTACAGCTACTATTGATTTAGTAGAAGAACCAATAGAGCCAGTTATAACAGCATCTAATGGCGGATGCGATCTGCTTGTTGGTTCGCTGACCATTAGTATTCCAGATAGAGAGATTGTATCTGCTACATTTACTGAGGCGCCATCAGCTTATGAAAATACTACACCAGACGATATTTCTGAATTTATTAGTGAAGGATTTTTAATAATAGATGAACTTGTTAAAGGTATTTATATTTTAGAAATGATTGATAATTGTGGTAATACTTATCTCGAAGAAATTCTAATACCAGATCTCGCAGATCTTCCTATTAACGTAGATACATCTCCTAATTGTACTTCAGATACTGGTACTCTAAGAATTGCTGGTTCTTATGAAACAGTCGAATCTGTAATTATCACTGATGCACCAGCTGCATTTTCAATGCCATTACCTTTTGATTATAGTGAAGCGATTTTAGCATTAGGCATTTTCTTTATGGATAATTTACCAGTAGGTAGCTATACAATTGAGTTTACAGATACTTGTGGTAATGAATTTATGTTCAATCAAAGCATAGAAAGCTATACTAGTAATCCCTTAATTTATAATTTGTAAAGAAATTGTGGGTCTTTTGATTTAGGTATAGATGATAATGATGATTCAGCAGTTAATCAGACGTATTGGCTTCAAAAGTACAATTCAGAGAATGATAGTTGGGGTCATCCAGATACTGGTATTATTTATGCTGAAGGTGAGTTGCCTAATACGTCAAACTCCATTTCCATTCAAAATGGTGAGACGATCTTAAATATTTTCTTTACCAGAACATTTAGATTGATTAAGGCATTTCAACCTATTAATACTTTAAATCCTAATGAGTATTGCTTTGACATTTTTGCAGAGTTTGATATTTGTTCAGATTTAATTATAAATGATGTGTTTAATCTTAATTGTGATGGTGGGTCAGGGCCATCCGATATTTTGGTAGATGTAATAGGTACTCCTCCTTATGATTTTTCTATAATTTCACCTCTAGTTATAGATAATGGGAATGATAATATTTTTACAAATTTGAGCCCTGGAGTTTATGAAATTAGAGTTGAAGACTTGTGTGGTAGAATTGAAGTTATAAGTATAAATTCTTTGGATTTACTTCCAGTAGTTAGTATTGGTACACCAACAGATTTGGTTATTTGTAATGAGGTTTCTAGCAACCAGGCTGTTTTTGATTTATCGCAGCAATATGCTCAACTATTAGGTAATCAAAATCCAGAGAATCTGACCATCACGTATCATTTAACACAAAGTGATGCAGATTCTGGTAATAATCCCATCTCAGACATATATGAAAGTACACGTAATCCTCAAACAGTTTATGTTAGAATGACTCATAATACTTTAGATATCTGTTATGAAACTGACTCTTTTAATTTAATAGTAGGTGTTATTCCTCAGCTAGGACCAGATGTGTTTATTACCATTTGTGAAAACAATTCAATTCAGCTTTCAGCAGATTCAGGTTATTCTAGTTATTTATGGTCAACTGGTGAGAGTTCTAGAATTATTGAGGTGGATGCTTCTGGAGTTTATTCCGTTATAGTTTCAAATGATTATGGTGATTTTTATTGTGAATCGACTAAGATCTATTCCATTGAGGTATCTGGTGAAGCTAATATTGATGCTGTTATAATTGAAGATTTCACTTCTAATAGTAATTCTATTTTTATTGAAGTATCTGGACTAGGGGACTATGAATATTCATTAGATGGTATAAATTATCAACCAGAGAATTCCTTCACAGATTTGGTATCTGGAGATTATACGATTTTTGTAAGAGACATAAATGGTTGTGGAGTAAGCACAAAAAGTGTTTCTTTAAACTACGTAAAGTTTTTTACGCCCAATGGTGATGGTGATAACGACTATTGGTAAATTTCTGGATCTCAATTTGAACCATATATGGAAGTTTATATTTACAATAGATATGGGAAATTATTGACAAGTTTTTTTTGGTAATCAAAGAGGTTGGGACGGAAATTATAATGGTAAAATTATGCCTACTAGTGATTACTGGTTTGTGGTAGAACGTAATAATGGTTTGACTTATACAGGTCATTTTACTCTAAAACGTTGAAAGTTATCCATCAGTATTAGTTGTTTCTTATCCAAATCTATAATAAACTAAAAAAGCTTCAAGGTTAATTGAGGCTTTTTTAGTTCATATTAATTGGATGTTATTTCATAGAATACAAAAATTGTTCACTTACAATTTTCCCATCTTTAACTTCAAATACAGCAAGTTCTTCCATTTGTTGTCGTCCTCTATCCTTAAAAGTGACATCAAAAGTCATTTTGGAAGTAAAATGATTTCCTGCTACAACAGGTTCACTTATAGTACCTGAATGAAATTCAGTAACGTTACCTAACCACTCTTCATTTTTATTCCATACGTTTTGTCTTCTAGAGATTTCCTCGCCAGGCATTCCTGGCATTTCTTTACTTACTACATTATCTGCATAGAGTTCTTTAATACAATCTAAATTTTGATTTTGGCTACACATCTCATGCTATTTTTTAGCTACGTCCCAAGTATTCATAATTGTTTTGATTTTAATAATTAGTGAGGTAAAGTTAACTAAAACCTAATGTATTTATCTTAAAATAATGTTGGGAAAAATTAGGTAAACAAAAAGCTCTGTGACTAATCAGAGCTTTTTAAAAATTATTTAGTGAAATGGTTATTTCAGTTAAGATGTTATACATCTTATTTTATTAACGCTCATATTTTTGAATTATTGTATAATTAGTAAAAATAAAATACAAAAAGCAATAAAAAAGTTAATTTAATGCCGATTTATATGTGTTTAAGCAACGTTCCCTAGCTGTTTTATGATCTACAATTGGTTGATGATACGTTAATTTTTCAAAATCAGGAACCCATTTTTTTATGTATTCTAACCCTTTATCAAACTTTTGGATTTGCGATGTCGGGTTAAAAATTCTAAAATATGGAGCAGCATCAACACCAGAACCAGCGACCCATTGCCAATTACCTATATTACTAGACATTTCATAGTCATGTAATTTCTCAGCAAAGTAGGCTTCTCCCCATCTCCAATCTATTAATAAGTGTTTGCACAAAAAGCTACCGACTAACATACGTACTCTATTGTGCATAAAGCCAGTTTCATTTAATTGGCGCATGCCAGCATCTACAAACGGATAACCGGTTTTACCTTCGCACCAGAGTTTAAATTCTTCTTCGTTATTTCTCCATTCTATTCGATCGTATTTAGACTTAAAGGAATCTTTTGCTGTATATGGGAAATGCCAAAGAATTTGCATAAAAAACTCACGCCAAATTAATTCTTGCCAAAAGATTTCGTTTTCTTCAGCAATAGCTTTTTCTACCATTTTGCGCACGCTTACTGTGCCAAAACGGAGATGAGGGCCTAAACGAGAGGTTGAGTCTTTTGCAGGAAAGTTCCTTGTAGCTTCGTATTCTTGAATTAAAGTTGGTGTTAGTTTATAAGAAAGGATTTTTTGTGACGATTCTTTGAAACCAATATCTGATAAACTCAAATTTGGTAAATTTATCTTTTTCACAAGATTACCTAGCGCTTTTTCAGATGGATAAAATTTTAAATCATTGGATTTAAACTTCTCCTTCCATGTGCGCATGTATGGAGTATAAACAACATATGGATTACCATCTTTTTTTACCACGTCATCTTTTTCGAAAATGACTTGGTCTTTGTAGGTTTTAAAATTAATATTTTGTTCTGCTAAAAAATCTTTAATCTTTGTGTCGCGTTCGTTTGCATAAGGTTCGTAGTCATGATTTGTATAAACTTCTGAGATATCATAATCTTTAATTAACTGCTTATATATGTCTTTTGGCTTACCATGAAACATTGCAATACCACTATCATGATTATCCTGTAGAATCATCCTCATACTTTGAAGTGTATCATGAATATAATTGACACGCGCATCATTTTCAGGAAGCTTATCTAGAATTTCAGAATCAAAGATAAATATTGGTAGTACAGGGTTATCAGATTTCAAAGCATTAAAAAAGCCAACATTATCATCTAATCTTAGATCTCTTCTAAACCAAAAAATATTTAGCGTTTTATTCATTCTAATACTTTCCGAATAATTCTTCGAGTTTTTTAGTTCTATAATTAAAAATCTCTTCTAGTTTTGGTTTTACTAAAAAAGGATGAACCATTTGCCCAAGAATTCCCATTGGTACTTTATAATCTATTATGTCTTCCATCTCTACACCTCCTTCAATTTCTTTTATAAAATGTTTATGATGCCATAAGGAATAAGGTCCAAAACGTTGCTCGTCAACAAAGTATTCATAGTCTTTAACATGAGTGATTTCTGTTACCCATTTGGTTTTTATACCTAAAACAGGTGTAACGATGTACTGAATAATTTGTCCTGGAAACATTGGTCGATCCGAACCAGAAAGGATATTAAAGCCCATATAATCTGGTGTGATAGTTTTTAAATTCGCAGGACTTGATAAAAACTCCCAAGCTGTTTCAACAGAAATTGGTAAATTCTGTTTTTTATGAAGTGTATATATTTTCATTTCTAATTATTAAAAACGATGTAACCATTTAAAGATGTCGCTATACAAAGCCATATGATGTAAGGCAATAATAGATATTTCATTTTGCTCAATTTTTCATCACCAAAACTTATAAAAAGGTAAAGAATAGTTAACGTTAAAGCAATGATAGTTACAAGTGCAATATTTGTTAAGTGTTGATTGAAAAAAATATAATTCCAGCTTACATTAAGCAATACCGCAATACTATAAATAGTAATAACAAACTTAGACTTCCTAATAGAAAATAGATAGGTGAGGTAAACAGAAAAGCAGATCATTATTAATGTCCAAGCTGCACCAAAAACCCAACCAGGTGGCTCCCATGGTGCTCGATTAAGATTAGTGTACCAACTAGAAATAGGTCCATCATTCATTAAATAACTACCTAGTGCTAGTCCACCAAAATTGATAATTAAGAATAATATAAGAAGAAAGATTTTTTTCAACTCACTATTGTTTTAAGATTTCAATCTGCTCAATAATTTTTTGAGCTTCGGCATACCTTTTGTCACTTTCTGCTCTGTTTGTTGTTGAGAGTTTGTGCCAATCTGCCATTAGCTTTTCGTATTGCTTTTGTAGCTTGTCTAACTCAGAGGTTTTTTTAAATATCCCGAACATAATGTTATTTTAAAAATTTAGTAATCCTAGAATTCATTGGTTTAGTGATAGAGTAGAAGAAATCTAACAACTCACCATTTTCATCTATCATGTACTTTTGAAAATTCCATTTCACAGTAGAATTTTGCTTTCCATTTATGGCTTTGTTGGTTAGCCAATCGTATAAAGGATGTTTATTATGGCCCTTCACGTCAATTTTTTCTGTAATAAGGAATGATACTCCATAGTTTATTTCACAAAATTCTTGAATCTCTTCAGAGCTTCCAGGCTCTTGTTTTCCAAATTGATTACAAGGAACACCTATAAGAACTATGCTATCTTTATAAGTATATTGTAGTTCTTGTAACTCTCTATATTGTGGTGTAAAGCCACATTTAGAAGCTACGTTAACAAATAGTATCTTCTTTCCTTTATAGTCAGATAAATTAATAGGTTGTCCTTGTAAGTTATTGATATCTATATTGTATATAGATTTTGTTGATTTTTGAAAAATATTTCTATCTGTTGCTTGTAAGGTGCTAACGAATGCTTTGAGTGGGTTCATTTACTATATTTTAAAACTTACTATTCCACAATCCATTTCAAAAACTTGTCCTGATAAAGAAGATCCTTTATCTGAAAGAAGAAATCCTGCCATATCTGCAACTTCCTGTGGTTGTAAATATTTTTTTAATGGATGTCGTTCATTCATATTCTCAATCATCCTCTCATTACGCAATAATTTTGATGCTAATTCTGTATCTGTAACTGTTGGTGCAATTGCATTTACTCTAATCGTTGGAGCTAATTCTGCACCCAAAGATTTCGTTAAGCCTTCTACAGCAGATTTTGAAGCTGCTACACTAGCATGGAAAGGCATACCTAACTTAGCTGCCACTGTGCTGAATAATATGATAGAAGGTTTATTACCGTTTTTTAAAGCAGGTAAATATTTCTGAATAGCTTTTACAGCACCTAAGACATTAATTTCAAAATCATTTTTAAAATCATCAATACTTAATCGATTGATAGGTTTTAAATTGATGCTTCCAGGACAATAGACTAATCCATCAGCACTTTCAATATCTGGTAACTCATCAGAAATCACATCACAATCGTAATGTTTTAGATTTGGATGTGAATGTTCTGGCGCAGTTCTACTGATGTTTACAACTTCATCATATGAAGTAAGCAAAGATGAAACAATAGCATTGCCAATACCTTTGCTTCCTCCAATCACTATTAACCTATTCATAGTTTTATGATGCTGTTAATGGACGTCCTTTTAAACGTTTTTCAATTTTCTGTTTTATAACGGTAAGACGTTTCATTAAGTCCATTAATTTAGAATCTTTTTCCTCTTTGTATAATTCGTTTACCTCCAAGATGATATCTTTTGCTTCTCTTGCAGCTATAATTCTGTCACTTGTTGTTTTGAATGAAAACTTTCTGTTTTCGAACTCTATAGCTTTTTCTATTGTATCCATAGCTTAATTGTTTATATAATTCTGTAATTCTGAAATTTTTGAAGCGGTATTAAACTCACCTCCGTAATATGTTGTTACTGTAGCTGATGTATCATCCTTAACACCTCTTGAAGAGACACATAAATGCTTTGCATCTATAATTACAGCAACATCTTCGGTTTCTAAAATCGTTTTTAATTCGTTTGCAATTTGATTTGTTAAACGCTCTTGTACCTGAGGACGTTTTGCATAATATTGAACAATTCTATTTAATTTAGAAAGTCCTATAACTTTGCCTGATGATTTATAGGCTATATGCGCTTTTCCTATGATAGGCACAAAGTGATGTTCACAATTAGAGTAGAAGGTAATATTTTTTTCTACTAACATCTGGTTATATTGATATTTATTATCAAATAATGCGATTTTAGGTTTATTCTCTGGGTCTAATCCAGAAAATATTTCTTCAACATACATCTTTGCTACACGATTTGGTGTCCCTTGCAAAGAATCGTCAGTTAAATCTAATCCAAGCACATCCATTATTTCTGAAAATAAAATAGAGATGCGTTGTTTCTTTTCGTCATTAGACATTTCAAAAGCGTTTGGCTTCATTGGTGTCTCAAGACTTGTAAATAAGTGGTCGTCACCAATGTCTTCCGAAGAAAATCCATTAAGTTGGTAACCATTTGTTTTGGAAATTGTTTCTGTATCCATAGAATCTTTTTTATGTGCTGTCTCTAAGTACTCCACACTTAAATCAAAGCACGAGTTAACGTTTTGAAATAGAGTTATTTGTTATTAGACGTTGTCTAGAGCATTTAAATCTGCCTTCGTCAAACGTTCTTATTTTACTATGTTTTGTAGCTCTGCCTTGTACGCGAGCTCTCCATAATCTAAAGCTCTTTGGTTTTAATTCTCTTCGCATTAGAGTGATGACATCTCGTTCTTTTAACCCGAATTGGAATGTTATTGCACCAAAAGGTGTCCTATCTTCCCATGCCATTTCTATAATGCGATCGATATCTTTAAGTTTTAAATCCATAAGCTTTGAGGCATTGTATATTCTAAATCATATTTTACTTTTTGATCAAGTAATTTATCAAAGAAATTTTTGTTTTCTCTGAATGTTTTACTGTTTCTAAAGTGAATAAATCGTCCTTGAGCATGTATGCTAGAGCCATTTGTTTTATATATAACTAATTGATAATAGGGAATAATCCATGTAAAATTTTTTAAACCTTGGTTAATCATTACTAAAATACCTTTTGGTCTTAATTCAATATTTGCATAGTTAATATCTGACACAGTGTTCATTATCGACCTCATATTCGGACTCACATCATCAATAATCATCCGTTTAGAGCCTATTCCTCTTAATTTCAATTTCTGTACCAAACTAAAAGAACTGCCAATTAAGTCAGATATAATTTGTTTGTGTTCAGAATTGTGATGTGTAGTATTAAGTATCATAACTACCCAAAGTTACAAAATGTTTAACTTTTTACACGTATAGTTAAACAAAAATTAACAGAGAATTATGAAAGTAGGGAAATTAGTCATAGATATAACGTTATTCATCTCTCAGCATACGATTTCGTTGACTTATAGTATGTCGTTTTAAGATACGAGAACTTTCACGTCGCACTTCTGGATCGTCTTTCATATTCCAAAGAATATCACTAGCACGTTTACGATTTTCTTTAATATTTACTATGGGTTGCGGATAATCTTCTCCGAGTTTGAAATTATAAAAAGCCTCTTCCATCTCAGTCATAAGGTAAGGTTCGTGCACAAAAGGTGTCTCAAGGGGAGCGAGTTCAGGAACCCATTTTCTAATGAATATAGCATCAGGGTCGTGTTTTAAACTATTAGTGGTAGGATTATAAATTCTTAAGTTGTTAATACCAGTTTCTCCTGCTTGCATTTGTAGTTGTGGAAAGTGAATACCAGGTTCAAAATCTAAAAACTGTTGGGAAAGATGCCTCGTTGCGGACTGCCAAGGTTGCCACAGAATATGGGTAAAGAAGGATGCCAACATGGCACGCATTCTAAAATTCACATAGCCAGTTTCTATTAAACAACGCATACTAGCATCGACTAAAGGAAAGCCTGTTTTACCTTCAAACCATGCTTGCTGATATGTATCGGAAATACTTTTCTTTAGTTTATGATACCCTTTATTAACACTTGCCTCTTCCATGGTATGTTCCATCTCAAACTTTTGAATGAAATGCGCCTGCCAACGTAATCGCGATAGAAAAGCACTAATGTGACGCTTATATTTAGATGCGGATTTTACCTTTTTACCAGCTTTGAAAACTTGTCTTATAGAGAGGTTTCCCCATGCGATGTAAGGTGAGATACGACTGCAACTGCTTCGAGAAGCTTCTGGTTTTGATATATTAAACATATAATCCTCGTGTCGACTATCAAAAAAGGAATTTGCATATTTCCAACCTACTGTACTGCCGCCTTTTTGAAATTTAGATTCAGAAGGAGTATCTAAATGCGTTACTGTAAACACTTTTTCCAGATTATCAATAGCCGTAATACTTAACAATTGATTGTCTTTAGGTTGAAACACTTCGAGATCTTGAGCCATATAAGATTCCCAATTTTCAAACCAATTATCTCTGTTAACTAAGCCACGTTCAACACCATTATTTTTATTTTCTTGCCATTGAATAAAATTATTTCTACAATAGCGTTTAAACTCTTTGTCTCTATTGTATGTAATCAATAATCCTGTTTCTACATGAGAATAAACGGTATCTATCCTGTAAAACTCTTGTAATATATTAAAAGCACTCTGTATATCGCAATCTATTGCTAAAACCTTTGTATTATAAGATTCTAATTGTTTGTTTAAATCCGAAATAGATTCTTTAATGAAATTAAAATGTCTTTTACTGTAATGCTCGTCATTTAATAAGATAAATTCAAAGACATAAATTATTAATGTTGGTTTTCCCGATTTTAAAGCATTCGAAATCGCTTCATTATCTAGAAGGCGTAAATCTCGCTTTAACCATACAATATTAATGTGCTCTCTCTTAGTCATTATCTAATATCTTAAAATATGCTTCTGCATTAGCAAAATGCTTCTCCTGTTTTTCTTTATTCATTTTATCAAATGTTCTTATAAGCATTCCTAATCGAGGATTACTTAAAAAGAAATCGCGATGCTTATCCATAAATGTCCAGAATAACCCATCCCAAGTTGGTTGCCAATCTCCCTTAGAATAATTACTCATTTTCATAATGTAATTACTACTGCTGATATACGGTTTTGTTGACATTAAACCACCATCTGCATATAAACTCATGCCATAGACATTAGGTACCATAACCCAATCGTAAGCATCTATAAATAATTCCATAAACCATTTATATACATCGTCCGGATCAAACTCGCATAACACCATAAAGTTTCCTAAAATCATTAACCGTTCAATGTGGTGTGCGTAACCAGTTTTTAAAACTTTTTTAATGACATCGTCAATAGGCTTTACACCTGTAGAACCATCATAAAATGATTTCGGAATCTTTCTACTAAATTTCCAAAAGTTTCTGTTGCGTTCTTCTGTACCCTTCACTTCGTAAACACCTCTGATAAATTCTCTCCAACCCAAAATTTGGCGCACAAATCCTTCAGTAGAATTTAATGGAATATCATTTGTTTTGGCATAAGCAATAGCAGTGTCGATTACATATTTTGGTTCTAACAGACCGACATTGATCAAAGGTGATAATAGACTATGGTTTAAAAAGTGTTCTTCCTTTACGATAGCATCTTCATAGACTCCAAACTCATGAAACCTGATTTCTAAAAATTGTTGAAACCAATTTTCAGCAGTTTTATAATCTATGGGATAGATTGAAAAACCTGTGAGTTGACCATTATGTTCACCAAAGTTAGAATTGACATAGTTTTCCGCCTCCTGGTGAAATTTAGTCTTATCAGGAAACTGAATTCTTGGAGGCATTTTATCTTTTGGATATTTCTTTCGGTTATCTGAGTCATATGTTAGTTTACCACCTTCTGGCTCACCGTTAACCATTAAAATATCTCGCTCTTTTCGTTGCTGTTTGTAAAAAGACGTTTGAAAGAATTTCTTTTTCGTTGGTTTAAAAAATGAGATTAATTCTTCTTTAGAATTTATAAAAAGTGGATTTTTATACCATTCTATTTCGATATCCTTTGTTACCAAATTGATATGTTTTTGTAGCCAATTGTCAGTAGGATCAATGATATGAAGTTTTTGAATACCATCTTCAATTAGCTTTGGAATCAAATGTCTAACATCGGACTTTTTTGATGTGGCTTCAATGTAATTCACTTTTTTCCCTGTGCCTTCTAAATAATTTCCATATGCTTTCATGGATCCTCTATGAAACGCAATTTTTTGCTTATGAAACTTATAATGTTTAAAGAATAAAAATTCTTCAACTAAATAAATAGTATCAATTTGGTTTAAAACTTCAGTTGTTTTAAATAATTGATTTGGAAATATTAGTGTACTTTCTTTTAACATGTTTATTCCTTTGTACTTATTTATGTATGATCGGTCAAAGTGCTTTTTTCAAACTTATTATGAATTAGTATAATAGCTAATCCGAATAAAACTGCTGATATTATTAATACGGTACTGACCAATCCATTTACTCCAAATGACATTCTGATTAAGATGGTTGATACTACAAAACCCGAGTTTCTAATTATTTTGTGAAACTTATCGGTGTAAAAGAAGGAAATCAAAAGTAAAACAACATCAACTAAAATTAGTACTGTAAAGAATTCGTCGAAAAATAGATTATTGATGGTTTCAAAATCAGGTATTGTATTCGAAGCTAAGGAAATATTTGACATCCAGCTAAATAATGTTATTAAAGCCATTATTAGAAATATTGGAACTAGAGCAACGGCTATTATTTTTTTTCTATTAATGAATCGTTCAATTTTAGTTTCTTTATTTTTTGGTTTCTTCACTTTTATCATCCCTTGTTTTTGAAATTGAAAAATCAAGTAAAATAAAATTATTGATGCAAGAATATCATATGTGAATTGTAAATCTCCTTTTACTTCAAACCAATTTGACGTGAGTTCAAGACCAGATAAATCTTTGAATAATTTTCTAATAATTATAAGTGTTATAATTTCATACTGTTTAGTTATGTAGGTTGTAAACGATTTTGGTAAATAATAGATTAACAAATAAACCTCATAAATAAGGATAAATGAAAATGGTGTATAAATTGATGATATCGAGTTATTAAATAGCTCTGATTCTAAATGAATATTTATAATATTAATCTTAGATAAATAGATTAGAGTCAAATGAACGAATAACCCAATTAGAGCTATATATAAGATTATTTTCTCAATCTTCTTTTTGCTAATTTCAGAGAAAAAAATAGCATAGATTTTATTTAAAATTATCATTATTTATATGTTCTTAAAATTTAAATTATTCTTAATGCTGCTATAAAATATTATCATGCATTTAAAACAAACTTTGTTGTAACCAAAGGTTCCTGAACTTACCAGTAGTATCGTAACGTTCTGCTTGCAATTGCACATTAAACTTTCTATCTCTAGGATCGTTGCCAACTCCAGCGACATACATCCAATTACCATAGTTACTATGGACATCATAATCGATTAGCATAGACTCAAAATAGGCTGCGCCAATTCGCCAATCTAGTTGTAGTTCTTTTGCGAAATAGGAAGCTACATTTTGTCTTCCTCTATTGCTCATCCAACCTGTTTGTTTTAATTCTATCATGTTAGCATTAACAAAGTCAGATTCTGTCTCTCCTTTAATCCATTTGTCGATTTGAGTTTTAGCGGTACTCCAATTATAGTCTTTACCTAATATACCTTCAAGTTTAAATATTTGGCTGCCATATTTCATAGAGACATACTTAAAGTAGTCTCTCCATATTAATTCGAATATAAGCCAGTAGGTCGATTGGTTTTTATAATGCTCCGTTTCAAATTGTTTTACTTTCCAATAAATGGTTCTTGCAGATATAGATCCATTTGCTAACCAAGATGAAAACTTAGAACTATAGTCTTTACCTACTAATCCATTTCTGGTTTTTTTATAAAAGCCTAGTTTTTTAGTTTCAAAAAAGTAATCGTTTAATCTATTTAAAGCTTCAGTTTCTCCACCTTTAAATGGGAATGCAGATTGCGGATGTGTTTTAAAATCTTCAAATCCTAAATCTTGAAGTGTTGGTATTACAGTTTTATTTTCAATTCGATTTTCTTTCGAACGTTTTTCAAAACTTACGGCTTCTCTTATAAAAACATACTTTTCTAACTTTTTCCTGAAGACTGTGAATACTTGTGGTAATTTTTCAATTTCAAAACTTATATCTTCAGGATGAAATAAGAATTGATTGTATTCTTTGTGAAAAGTTATGTTTTCTAGCTTAGATTTTACAGCGTTTTCTGTAGCCATTTCATCCTTTGTCCAATCGTTCTGAATATAGATATCAGCAACATTATAATCTGTACAAACTTTTGGAATGACCCTTTCTGGTAGGTCATAATAGATTAATAAATCAATATTTAATTCAGCTAATTGCTGTTTTAAATCATTTATAGTTTCAATAAGAAAATTTGCTCTATACTTTTCTGTTATTTTAAAGCCACGTTTATTAATGGTAAAATATTTTGGGTCGAAACAATAAATACCTATAACACTATTTTTAGCTTTACAAGCTGATGCTAAAACAGCATTATCGATGGTTCGTAAATCGTTTCTAAACCAAACTAAATTTGTGTGTTCTTGTTTTTTCTGCATTTATCACTACAATATTTTACGTTGTCCCAATCTTTCTGCCATTTTTTTCTCCATGTAAATGGTCTATCACAAACGAGACATATTTTTTGAGGTAGATGTTGTTTTTTAGCACCTCTCATGTATTTTTTTCTACTAAAGCGTTTATCATACCATTAAAAACAAAAGCATGAAATGGTAAAACGGAATACCAATACAAGCGTCCCCAAACCCCTTTTGGCCTAAAAACGGCGCGTTGGTATAGTTTGTCTTTAACTATTTTAAACTCTAACCAAGCTTCGCCAGGAAGTTTCATTTCTGCAAACAGTAATAATCTTTTTTCTTTTTTGTCAGCTAATAGTACACGCCAAAAATCTAAAGGATCTCCAGCTTCTAAATAGGTGTCATGAGTTCTTCCTCTCCTCAAGCCTACGCCTCCAAATAATTTATCCATATATCCACGAAGTTTCCATAGTCTGTTAAAACTATACCAGCCATTACGTCCGCCAATACTCCAAATTTTATCTATGGTAAAATTTTCATCTTGAATAATGCGATGTCTTACATCTTTAAAACAACCATATTGTGGTAGCTCTATATGCTTAGATAATTGGTCCTTAAAAACACCACTACTTACGGCATCTTTCCAACTAGAAATCACAGCATTCTGCTGAATTTTTTGAAATGCTAAATTCACTGCAGTTTTGTAAGTCATTGGTTCAATATCAATATGCGTATTGATATCACTGGGTTTGCCTATAACTTCAACTTTCATGCTGTCTACTAGAGCCTGTGCTAATTGAAAGGATGTAGATGTTACAAAGTATAACCAGAAGGATGAAAGTTTTGGTGATAAAACAGGAAGTGTATAAATGTAGCGTTTCAAACCACGAACTTCACCAAATTGCAAGAGCATCTCTTTATAAGTTAATATCTCTGGTCCAAAAATATCGTAAGCATTATTGTATAATTCTGTTTTTTCAAGTGCACCAGATAAATAGGTGAGAACGTCTCTAATACCAAGCGGTTGTGTTTTAGTATTCAACCATTTAGGTGTTACCATTATTGGTAGCTTTTCTACAATATCTCTAATTATTTCAAAAGAAGCACTACCACTTCCTACAATGATGCCTGCTCTAAATGTTGTAAGCGCATAGGCATCAGATTTTAATGTATGCTCTACTTGAAGTCTTGATTTTAAGTGTTTCGATAGAGAGTCATCGTTTACAATTCCACTTAAATAAATAACTTGTTTACATTCTGTTTTTGATACTAAAGTTTTAAAATTTGCAGAACATTCTTTTTCTAAAGTTTCAAAATCATTATCAGATGTTGTTGACATCGAATGAATTAGGTAATACGCAGCATTAATATTTTTAGGAATTTGAGCAGTTTCTGGCTCTAAGAAATCTACTTTGATAAAAGTACAATTGGGATGTTCTTCGATTTCATCCGGAATACGGTTCATATCTCGAACGCAACAAACCAATTCGTGGTCATCTTCTATCAATTGAAGCGCTAGTCGTTTAGCAATATAGCCAGTTGTGCCTGTTATAAGAATTCGCATTAGTCATTGGTTTTTGCAAATTCTGGTTTAGGTCTTTGATAGGCTTGACGCATTTTTAAATTAGGAATAGAATAACCATCTAAACCATTGATGGTTGCTACTTTTCCTTTTGATAAATCGATAAAACCATCTTTATCTAAGAGTGCATCGGGAACATATAATTTCTCAATCTTGCCAATAACCAAGATCGTATTATTTGCTTTGATCGGATATTCTTCAACAAAACGCATCGCCATTTGTATAGGAGAACCTTTTACAAATGGAGCATGAAAATCAGATTTGTAATCTTCTTCTAAATTTGTGACATCGAACTCAGAAATAGTTTCATCGTATTTAGCAGATGTATGATGTGCATCTTCTAAAATATCCTCGTAAATATGGTTGATCGTATATACACCAGTTGTTTTAAGATTGTAATATGTATTTCGCATTACTGTCGTAGGGCGCAGAAAGAAACCTAGTAATGCTGGATTAGAACCTAAGTGTGTTACAGAGCTAAATACTGCAACATTTGTTACATTATCTTCGCTTTTGGTACCAATAAGATTTGCAGATTTGTAACCAGAACAACTATTCATAAGATTAATTCTGTATAAATGATGCATTTGGTCAATATCATCTCGACTAAATTCTACCATTTATAAATTGATGTAATTATTGATTTTTATGTGCTGTGCTTTTAAATCGAACATCAAATTATAAAGTCCAAAGAAGGTTCTGTTGATGTAAATGAAATGTGTTGATCCGCGATTACCATTCATGTTACGCAGTTCAGTACTTTTTGAATATTTTTGTCCCATTTCAGTAATCTGATTAAAAAATTCTGGATTTGAAAAATCAAATTCTTCAGAGTGAAAAGGCTTCGTGAAAATACGAAGTAATTCATGAAACATAGCACTAAAGAATTCAATTTCTTCTGTAGAATCATCTTTTCTCAATATTTCTAGCTCAAACATTTTTTCAGCAAAAGCATCAGGATTATTTATGCAATCTTTATCAGCTAATTCAAAATATGGTGTATAGAAGTCTTCAGGAATAGTCTTCATACAACCAAAATCTAATGCAATTAAGTCATCTTCTTTTGAAACTAAAAAGTTTCCAGGATGCGGATCTGCATGTACTTTCTTTAATTTATGGATTTGAAACATATAAAAATTCCATAAGGCTTGTCCTAATTGATTCGATTTTTCTCGATCGTCATTATGAGCTACAAATTCAGAAAGATGTTCGCCTTTCATGTAATCCATAGCTATTATACGCTCAGAAGAATATTCCTCGTAATAATTTGGGAACTTTAAATTAGGGATATGTTTACAAGCCTCAACTACTGCTTTACTTTGTTCTATTTCTAAGATATAATTAGTCTCTTCGGTAAGCTTATTTTCAACTTCTTTAAAATACTTATCGGAATCTTTCCCTTTAATGTTAAACATCTTTATGGCGATTGGTTTTACCAATGCTAAGTCTGATGCAATACTTTCCGCAACTCCAGGATATTGGATTTTCACAGCAAATTTTTTCCCATCCTTCTCTGCAATATGGACTTGTCCTATACTAGCAGCATTAACTGAAGTTGCGTTGAAAGTATCAAAAAGGTCTTCGGGATGTTGCCCGAAATATTTTTTAAATGTTTTTATGACTAATGGCGGCGAAAGTGGTGGAACAGAAAATTGAGACAAAGAAAATTTTTCCACATAAGCTTGTGGTAAAATACTTTTCTCCATACTCAGCATCTGTGCTACCTTAAGCGCACTGCCTTTTAATTTTTTGAGGCTATCATAAATATCCTCTGCATTATTTTGATTGAGACGTTCCTTGGCATCTTCTTTAGAATTTACCATCTTATCTCCATAATATTTTATATAATTAACACCAACCTTAGCTCCTGTAGATACTAATTTAGAGGCTCGAGAAATTTTAGAAATGGGTATACTGTCTATGGTCTTCATTAATAATTCATTTGCATTTTTTCCTTGTATAAAAACTTTCCAAGGTCAATAATACTTTTAAGTGGTGTTGTATCAATTAAATCGAAACTTGCTCTGACCGATTTCTCTATAAATAAATCAGTTTTTTCAAAAGAAGGCGAGGTATCATCCATCCAGAACTTCATCGTAATTAATAACTGAAGCCAGGCAGACTCTTTTAAACTTCTTTTTTGTATCCTAGAAATCTGCTCTTGCTTAAGATCAATAGTCTTTATATTTAGGTGCTCTATGTAATTGGTATAACGTTGTTTAAGATGCACTAGAGTTTTCAAGGATTTCATCGATGATTTACTATGGTTTCCTAATGCGTAATTGACATAGCTTCTATTAGCTGTTAGAATTTCAAAAAATGTATAATAAAAACTAAGCAGTTTATTTTTGGAGTCAAATGTTAAATAGTCTTTACTCTTTTCGAGAACAGCGTGAGCATTGTCAAAAAATATCTTAAAAATGGATTGTTCTAGAACATCAAAAGATGTAAAGAATTCATAGAATTTTTGTTCTTCGATATTGTTGTCTTTTGCAAACGCATATACCGTTTTAGGGTATTCATTATGAATTAATACATAATCCATGTAAAACCCTATGATGTCTTCCTGTGATAATGATTTCTTTTTAGCCATTGTATCGTAATTTTTAATTACAATGTAAAGATATAAAATGTTTAACGATATGATTATAACGTTAAACAAAATTTAACAAGAATATATGAATGCGGAATTAAGTATTGAGAATTTTAATTAACAATCAGTATCACAACATTGATCATCTTTTACCAATTTACAGCTTAGAACTGCAAGTAAAGCACCGATAAAAGGGGCTGTAAGATATAACCATAAATGTTGAAGGTTACCAGAAATAATTGCCGGAGCTAATGATCTGGCTGGATTCATTGACGCTTTAGTCATAGGTCCTGCAAACATAGCCTCTAACAGAATAACTGCACCAACAGCAATTGCTGCCATAGTGCCTATTTCTTTACTTCCTGTAGAGACATTGATAATGACTACCATTAAAAAGAAGGTTAGTATTAGTTCAAAAATAAAAGCTTTATAAGGGTCGAAACCTTCTGCTGGATAGGTGTGTCCAAAACTTTGACTCTCAGGAAATAAAACCCAAAGGATTGCTATGGCTAAAAATGCGCCAGCAGTTTGAAATAAAATATATTTGGGAACATCTTTCCAGTTAAATTTTTTGGCAAAAGCAAATGCGACTGTCACAGCAGGATTAAAATGTGCACCAGAAATTTCACCAAACGCATAAATCATTGCCATTACTATTAATCCCCAAGTTATAGCAACACCAACATGTGTAATACTTCCATTTGTAATTTCATTTACTGTCATAGCACCACAGCCACAAAAAACCATGGCGAATGTACCAACAAGTTCTCCTATCTCTCTTTTCATGTTATTTTATTTTTGAAAACACATACTTCAACTCTGTAGCAATTTGAAGACTACGTTCTAAATATTTTTCTGCCTGTTGAGGTGTATTATCAAAAGCTTTTGGATCTTCGAATGTGATTGGAATACGTTTTTCTGCTCCAGCAATAAATGGACAACCTTTATCTGCACTAGAACAGGTCATTATTGCAGCAAATGTTTTTGAAGGATTAAATGGTGCATCAAATGTTTTTGAAAACCCAATAATAGGATGCGCAATTTCTGAGAATTTAATAGCATAAACGGGATTGGTTTCATTTGAAAGCTTTTCAATTTTAAATCCTGAGGTTTCTAGTGCTTCAGCAGCCGAAGGAAATAAGGCAGTAGCTTCAGTTCCACCAGAATAACAAAATACGTTTTTGATATTAAAATAATTTGCCATTGTCTGAGCCCAAACTTGCGATAAATGACTTCGACGTGAATTGTGAGTACAAATAAAATTGAGATTTATAATCCTATTTGATTCGGTTTTCAATTGAATAAAATCAATTAAAGATTGAAGTAGTTCTTTACGATTATTTGCAATTGAATTGACGTCTAAGTCTTCGATTTGATCTGTTATTTTTGTAAGCATAGTTGGTCTTTATTAATGGTTAACAACAACCAGAGTCTGGTGTGCAATAAGCTGTTGAATTTTGTAATTCTGATAATTTTATTCTAGGTTTTTCCTTTGGAATTACACAGGCTTCTTGCGCTAAACAAGCGGTTTGTTTAGTAGTTAACAAAAAATTATTCCCATCAAAATCTAAGCTATATTTGCCTATTGTATCACCTTGGTATTCTACTTCAATTTCCAAATCATCAATTTTGAGGATCTTTTCAGAAAGCTCAATAATGTTTACTAGTTTTTCAGGATGCAATCTGTGATCATAATCATTAGCTTCCCAAAGCTGAAAATTGGCAACTTCTTCTTGTCTTACAGTTCCACCACAATCGATGAAGTGTTTTGAAATCTTTCCGACTTCTGTAACATGAAAGTGACTAGGTACTAATGTGCCATTTGGTAATTGAAACGCTATAGTTTTTAATTGATTTAGCTTTGATTTTATTTCTGATAGTTTCATAGTTTTTAATTTTAGCAACAATTCATATTAATATCTTGATCTAAAAATTCTGATATTACAGACTTCATTTTAGACCATTTTTCTTGATTTATACAGTAATATACACTAGTACCTTCAATATTTCCTTGTATTAGATTTAAATTTTTGAGTTCTCTAAGGTGTTGAGAGATAGTTGCTTGAGCTAGCCCAATTTCTTCTACTAAATCTCCACAAATACAAGTGTTAGCTTTAAATAGATGATGCAATATAGCTACTCTAGCAGGATGAGCGAAAGCTTTAGCAAGTGTTGCTATTTCATTCTGTGTATCCGAAAAAATCTCACTTTTTGTTAGTCCCATTTAGTACAAACATTATTATATTGCAATATTACGATTAATAAATTGTATTTGCCAGATATTTTTTTTAAAAAGTATCATTTTTTCTTTTAAGGATTCCTTAACATATATCACTTTTGTTAAAGCTTAACTTTACATCACTTTAAAACAAACACTAAACACTATACAAAAATGAAGAAATTAGTACTTTTTGCATTTGCTTTAACTTTAATGTTTTCGGTTAATGCACAATTAGAAACACCACAACCAAGTCCTTATAGCAAAGTAGAGCAGAAGGTTGGTTTAACTGACATTACTATCGAATATTCACGCCCTGGAGTAAAAGGAAGAAAAATATTTGGTGGATTAGAAGCTTATGGAACAATTTGGAGAACTGGAGCTAATGCAAACACGACTATAGAATTTAGTGATGAAGTTACGATAGGAGACGAAACTTTAAAAGCAGGTAAATATGCAATATTTACAAAATTAGAAGAGAAAGCTTGGACAATTATGTTTTATACAGATACAAATAATTGGGGAACGCCAAGAGAGTGGGATGACAATAAGGTAGCAGCAAGTATTAAAGTAGATCTTATAGAAATTCCTTTTAGTGTTGAGACCTTTACAATAGATATCAATAATATTACAAATAATGGTGGTACTATTGATATGATTTGGGAGAAGAGCTATGTTGCTGTTCCATTTTCAGTACCAACTGATACTAAAGTTTCTGCTGGTATAGAAAAAATTATGGCTGGACCTTTAGCTAATGATTATTATTCTGCTGCTGTATACACTTTAGCTACAGAGAAAAATTTAGACAAAGCTATGGAGTGGATTGATAAAGCTGTTGACATGACAAAAGATCAACCTCGTTTTTGGTATTTAAGACAACAGTCTTTAATACATGCCGCTAATGGAGATAAAAAGGGGGCTATTACAGCAGCTAAAGCTTCACTTGCAGGTGCTAAAGAGGCAAATAATAATGGATATATTAAAATGAATACTGACTCTCTTAAGGAATGGGGCGCAATGTAAAATAAATTATTTGAGAGCTTTGCTCACTAATAAGAATAAAAAAAAAGCAACTCATTGAGTTGCTTTTTTTTTATTCTTATTCTTCTAGCTTATTAGGTAATATAAGCTGTAGAATATGTGCAACAACTATAACTACTGCACAGCCAAAAAGATTTAACCACAAGTATGGCATCCAATCAAACCACCAACCGTTTACTACAATACACTGAGTAATTAATGCTCCTAAAAAAACAGAATTACCTTTTATATGTTTGAAGAAGAATGCTAATAAAAATATACCTAGAACATTTCCATAGAAAATAGAACCAATGATATTAACCAACTGAATTAGGTTTTCGGCGAGATTAGCGAAGCAGGCAATAATAATGGCAATGATTCCCCAACCAAAAGTAAACCATTTTGTCATTTTTACCATGTGAGCATCACCTTTATCTTCTTTTTGGTTTCTACCATACAAATCAATAGAAGTAATTGTTGCCAAAGCATTTATTTCTGAAGCTGTGGATGACATTGCGGCAGATAAAATAACCGCTAATAAAAGACCGATAAGTCCAGTTGGTAGGTTATTTAATATAAACCGAATGAACATATAATCTCTGTCATTAGTTTGTGTGTCTTTTGCAGAATCCTTATATAATGTTCTTAGCTCTGCAGATTTTAGCAGATACGCTTCGTTTTCAGGATTAGATTTTAGTTCATTAACTTCTTTTTGAAGGGCATTATATTCTGAAGTGTATTCTGGATCTACTGCTTTTTTAATTAAAAATTTAGACTTTTGTCTATATGATTTTTCAACTATATCTAATGCTGCCAATTGTGTTATTGTGGCTTCTTTATTATCTTTAGAATTCGACATCTCTAAAGAAATTTTCTTTTTAAGTTCAAATAAATCTTTTTGATCTTCTTGAAGTTTTTTGTATTCAATACCATATTCAGAAGCTAAGACAGTTTGTGTAGAAGCGTCAATAAAATTTAAAGGTGATGGATTAAATTGATAAAACACAAATACCATAACACCTACAAGTAAAATGAAGAATTGCATTGGTACTTTTAGCAAACCATTAAAGAGTAAACCCATTTGCATTTCTTTTATGGATTTACCAGAAAGGTAACGTTGTACTTGGCTTTGGTCCGTACCGAAATACGATAACATTAAAAAAGTACCTCCAATAAGACCTGTCCAAACAGTATATCTATTTTCTAAGTCAAATGAAAAATCTAAGACTTGCATTTTACCTGTAGCTCCAGCAATATCAATAGCATCTCTAAAGGAAACTTCATCTGGAATTAAATTAATTATAATCACCAAAGCTGCAATCATTCCTGCAAAAATGACGAACATCTGCTGCTTTTGGGTAACTGTTACAGCTTTTGTACCACCAGAAACTGTATAAATGATAACTAAGACTCCAATAACTATGTTTAAAGTAACTATATTCCAGCCTAATACAACGGAAAGAATAATAGCTGGAGCAAATATGGTTATTCCAGCTGCTAATCCACGTTGGATTAAAAATAAAATAGCGGTTAAACTTCGTGTTTTTAAATCGAATCGATTTTCCAAAAACTCGTATGCTGTATAAACTTTAAGGCGATGATAAAGCGGAATAAATACCAAGCAAATAATCACCATGGCGATTGGAAGCCCAAAGTAGAATTGAACAAAGCCCATACCATCTGAAAATGCCTGACCAGTAGTAGACAAAAATGTAATAGCACTGGCTTGAGTTGCCATTACGGATAAACCAATGGTCCACCATTTTGTAGAATTTCCACCTTTTATATAGTCTTGAGCACTATTTCGACCTCTAGTTTTCCAGGTTCCATAACCTACAATTACTAAAAGTGTAGCAATTAGAACTAACCAATCTATCCAATCTAAAGTTTGCATATAAATTTAAGCGAATGAGGCTGTTATAAAATAAAATAAAACAATGTATAAGGCATTAGCTACTAATACTATGGTATACATTTTATTCCATTTTTGTTTTTCTTGGGGTTGGTCTTGGTTGTTCATTTTTAGCTTGTTGTTAGTTTTTTAGTTTGATTTTATCTTCCTTACCAGCGGAAAGTAAATTGGCAAATAATCGGTAAGCTCCAGAAACTCCAGCAGGAAATTCTCTAAAAAAGCTTAAACCCGTATAAATGTAATTTCCCTTTCCATAATTAGCTACTAATAAAGCACCTTCTTTAGAGGTTTCTCCTTTATCGTTTGACGCTAACAATGGTGTGAATTCATCTGACCATTCATTTGGGAAATATAGACCACGCTCTTGCACCCAACCTTCAAAATCTATGGATGTAATTTTGTTTGGAAAATTTAGAACTGAATGCTGAGGATTTAAAATTCTAATTTCGGCATTCTCATCTGTAACTCGATCTCTTGATAGTTTTAAATCATAAGGCGCCAAATTATCAACTTTTAATCTTCTGTTAGTATTATATTGAATGACAAGATTTCCACCTTCATTAACATAATCTAGCAGAAATTTTTGTTTAAATTTTAATTCATCTACAATATTATAAGCTCTAATACCAACAACAATAGCATCAAAGTTTGAAAGATTTTCTGGTGAAATTTGCTCTGGTTTTATAATAGTAACATTATAGCCAATTTGTCTTAAACTTTCAGGTACTACATCACCTGCACCTTCTATATAACCAATATTATTGCCACGTTTTTTAATATCTAAGCGTACCAATTTACTCTCACTTGGCATTAAAACCGTTTGATAAGGAATGTGAGCATAGTCGATTTCAATCAGTTCGTCTGTGAAAAACTCTCCATTTACATTTACCATTGGTGTAACTAAACCTTCACTCTGACCTTTTGGTGGAATAACTGTAAACACCACTTTTTGTATATCACCTTTATTAATGATTTCAATTTTTTGTTTTTGTGGATATACACTCCAATCTTTTGGATATCCCATCTGTACATAGCCTTCAATAGCATCTCTACCTGCCTTTACAGTCACTTCAATTTCTTTTTGTTGATCATTTTCAAAAATGAAGACCTTATCACTTATGCTTGCAGACACCATTGGAATAATTTCAAAAGGTCTATACAATTCACCTTTATCTGGTTTAGAGTAGCGATACACCAATGGCTTTGTAATCGTTATTGGTGTACCTTCGATATTTAAATTAAAATCTACAAAAACTGCTCTTGGTGTTTCTGGTAAGCCAATCAGTTCTTGATTTTTTACACTATACATGCCTAGTGTACTTTGTTTATTCAACCAATATGGTGTTGTGTAATTAAAATCACTTGGTATTGTTATACCTTCCTCAAAATCTAATCTCTGATTCTCTAGTAATTCCATGTTTTTTGAAATACCATTCTGTAGCGTAGAAAGATTATAGGATACTAAATTTATATTTGCATTACTTCGATTTAAAACTTCCATACGAAGTTGAACATTAGCACTTGGAGCAGCATTTGGTGTATTAGCTGAAACTTCAAGGTACAAACCAGTACAAGCTTCTATAATAGACTTTAGTTCTTTAGTTTTTATAGATTTCCAATGCTTATCTTTTACATTTTGAAGCAGTTTATAAGCCTCGATAAGTTGAGGTAAATGAGACGAAGGATTCACAAAATTGAAGTCAGTTTCTATCTTAGATAAAATATTACCTAAAGCTAGACCACCTTCAATTCTATTCCATGAGGTATCAATACCAGCAAAAACATCGTTACTATCGTCCAATGGTTCTCCTTTTAGAAATTCAATATATTCTTGTTGCTCTCCGCGTGTTGTTACTCGTCCAAATCCTTGACATAAATGTTGACTACTAGCTAAAGAAGCTACTTCATTATTAGACATCCCTTTACTTGGGTAATAAACTCCAATATCAAAATTGATCATATTGCTTTTGTCAATTTTATCAAATGCTTCTCTGCTTCCGTAGCGCCACCAAGAGGTGTTGTAAAATAATCGTTTGGGTTGCCATGTGTCGGTTAATTCTAATTGAGAAGAATATTTTGAAGGGTCATTAGCTAAATCAAAAGCTTCTAAACTTAGCATTGCAGAAGTTGTATGATGCCCATGTGTTCTTCCAGCTCTCCTATGGTCGAAACGATTAATGATTACATCTGGTTTAAATTCTCGGATTGCCCAAACAACATCAGATAGGACTTCATCTTTATTCCAAATTTCTAAAGTTTCGTCGGGATGTTTAGAATAGCCAAAGTCATTGGCTCTACTAAAAAGTTGTTCACCACCATCAATACCTCTTGCTGCTAATAGTTCTTGAGTTCTTATAACTCCTAGCAATTCTCTAATCTCTGGACCAATTAAGTTTTGACCGCCATCACCTCGGGTTAAAGACAAATATGCTGTACGTGCCTTAACTTCGTTAGACATGTAGGAAATTAAACGTGTATTTTCATCATCAGGATGTGCAGCTATATAGAGCACGGAGCCTAAAACATTTAGTTTTTGAACGGCTTCATATATCTCAGAAGAATTTAGTTTTTTTGGTTGCTGTGCTTGTAAGGAAAATATCGTGCTTAAAAAAAGCAAAAGACAAAGTCTAATTGGGCGCATGAGGTTGTTAGTTTGTTGCTTTTCAAATATATGAAAGATACCTTCTTATGTGCTTTTTTTAGGTTTTGTTTAACGGTTTATTTTACTTAATTTTCTTTCTCTAATTTATACAAATCTTTTTGAGTAAATTGTCTAAAAGAAAATTTATAGCCTTCAAATGCTGCAATAGCATAAAAAATTAGATTCATAGGACTGGCTATTTCAGACATAATGCTAAACATTTGAGAATAATCAAACCGAGTCAAAGCCTCAAAATATCCTAATTGTGCTTCGTTAGCTGCAAATCCTACAATACTCAAAATGTCTCCAAAAAAGGAACTAATAATAGCTATTATTGCTCCGCAAATACCATAAATTGGATCTAAACCTTTACCGAAATAACGCATTCCCAATCCTACTGCGGCACCAATTGCTATAGCAACTAGTCCTATTTTCATGTTAGTGGCGACTGTGATTGCCGCCCAAGTAATGGCAGCTAAAAAACCGATAAATATTCCCGCAAAAATTGCAGCAGGTAAGCTTTGTTCTGACTTAAGTTTTTCTAGTGTTTCATTAGAAATTTGAGCTGTTATTTCTGAGCCTTCCATTTCAATATCATCATTCATTTTTGCAATAGCGACCTTGTCATGATTGTATGATTTACATTCATCTTCAAAATCAGCAATGTTACCTGTGAGTTTACAAATTAGCCCTAGTTTTAAATCCATGTCTCTATTAGTACATGTTTTACAAAACTTGAGATGTTCTTGTCTAGTCATAAAAATGATAAATTTTAACAATTATAAGGATTTATAAATACTTTTCAGGGTTTAAAATTGTAACTCATGTATTTAGAACTACTTATAGAGTTTTTATTGCATTGTATTATTGTCATCTAAGGCATCTTTTTCTATTAAGGTGACCGCTTTTTGTAAAACTAGATTATTAGGATAAGTCACTAAATCTCCATTGTCTTCTCTTAGAATGAGTTGAAAGGCTCTTATATCTTCAATAATTGCTTCTATGGGATAATCCTTATCGTGGATTTTTATTTTGTCACCAACCTTATAAGGAAATGAAAAGAACATTATAACTCCAGATGTTACGTTACTCAAAATAGACCATATCGCAAATAGTGCAATTCCTATAACGGCAAAAACTGAAGAAAAGACCAAAGTAATGTCATGAACTTCTACACCAAAAATAAAGGCTTCGATGAGCAATGCTATTAAAACTAATGTTACTGTAACATAACGACCTATTAAGTTAGCACGAGCTTCTGTAGTGCCACTTTTGTGACCTATTTTTTTTACTGTGATAACAATGATGGCTCTAATTATCATTAAGATAATTAGAAGAATTCCTGTGTTAATTATTGCATCTTTATATGTGTTATAGAATTCACTCATGTTAGGCTGATTTTGCTTAACAAAGATAGGATTCTATAAACAACTACTGTAATTTTAAAGTTTCTCTTAGAATTTCATCCGAGTTATTGTTTTTACCCCAATATGCAGACTTAATTGATTCTAGCTTTGTGGCTTTTGTAGTTAAGGTTTTTGCAGAGGCACCATAACCACTTAAACTCGTTTCTTCCCAACCTAAAATATCATAAGGAAAATCAATGTTGAAATTAATTTTTAGAGTTCTGTTTAGCTCTGGATATGACAGCACATATGTGTTTTTTTCTAGTCTAGCGATAGCACTGTAGGCTTTAATTGATTTATGACTTAATCTGGTGTATTCTATTGAAGGAATAATCTCTATGTCACCTATTGGAAGACTTTTTGGGTCGATACGAAGCTTTGTCCAAAGTTCATTTTCAGTCCAAACTTTTTCTACTTTAAACGTTTGATCAGCTTCACTCTGAAAATAGGAATGTGACATGATTTCAAAGTCATCACGATTATTAAGTTGAGTATACACATGTCCACACCATTCTTGCACAGATGCTGAAATCTTAACAGCATGTTGATTATTAGAGACAGGATAAAATGTACTCTGCATTATAGAGTATGGATAAATACCTGTGTTAAAATTCTTAGTGGCATTCAATTTTAAAACAGGTGTATTTGCTTTATTGTAGTTATCTGCTTTAACCTGCTTTTCTGGCAAGAAGTCTTCAGTGACATATACTAGAACTGCATTTCCTTCACGTATTTCGCCATATCGTGCTTGTTCTAATTTATAAGATGTTATTTCAGCTTCACCTGCATACCAGTAGTTATTAAATTCTTTTGTTAGGGTTACCTTTGTAGCTAAGGCTTTTGTTGCAGTTTTAGATTCTGAAATAGCTAGAGTTTCAGAGACCTCAGAGGTTTTATCTTTACAAGAAAAAACAACTATAAGTAAACACAATAGGCATACGAAAACGTAAAGCCCTTTTATGGAATTCTTCATTTTTGATTTTTTGTTTTAAAAATACGAAGTTATTCTGCCTTTACCATGTTAATTAACGTTTCGTAAAGCAAATGTGTAGGTAAGCCAACGACATTATTATAGGAACCTTCTACGCTTGTGATGGCTATAGCTCCAATCCACTCTTGTATGCCATAAGCACCAGCTTTATCTAGTGGTTTGTAGTTATTAACATAGTACCAAATTTCTTCATCAGTAAGCTTTTTAAAGGTTACTTTGGTGATGGTATTTACTACGTTTTGTTCAGATTTTTTAGTAAAACAGATAGATGTTACGACTTCGTGCGTTGTATTACTCAAGGACTTAATCATTCTAAATGCATGGTCATTATCTCTTGGTTTTTCTACAGGTTTGTCTTCTAACCAAACAATCGTATCGCTAGTAATTAAAATATCATTGGTTTTGAGATCACTTAGAAAAGGTTCAGCTTTTAGTTTCGCTAAAAAATCTGTGATTTCTTCTCGTTTTAAGTCCTTAGAATAGGTTTCTTCAACAGGTTTTAGTCGAATTTCAAAATCTAAATCCATGATTTTAAAAAACGCATGTCGACGAGGTGAAGCGGATGCTAGAATAATATTAAAATCTTTGAGCTTTTCTTTTAGCATATTATTTAAAGTAAATATATTTATAAAGAAACATAGAAAGCATTCCGGTGAGCATAATTAATTTTAAGATTAAGCTAATATGTTTGTAATGTGGTTTTTGTTCTGCGCTGAATAATTTGATCGACACATAAATTAATGGTGCAATGACTAAAACTAAAAAATAACCAACAATTTCGGTTTGCTTAAATAAATTAATAACTACATAATAAATCACAGAAAGTAACGGAATCAATGACAATACAAATACAATTTTGTTAGCACGCTCTCTACCTAATACGATAGGAAGTGTTTGCATACCTGCTTTATGATCTCCATCAATATCTTGAATATCTTTTACAAGTTCTCTGATAAAGTTGATCATAAAAGCAAAAATGGCATAATCGAGAATAATTTTAAAGAATGTTATTTGAACTGCTCTATTGGTTTCGGTTATTGCGGGTAATAATTCAAAAATGCCAACCATTAGCATGCTTAAAGCGACTACTAATGAAACAACGACGTTTCCTACTAAAAGCATTTGTTTTAGGTAGGATGAATAAATGTAAAGTAGGGCAGAGGCTATAATAAATATGACGAAAAATTCAGATTTACCAATCCCATTAGATAAATAGTAACCTAAGCCTACACCAATAACATTAAGAATAATAAAAAGTGTTAATGCATTTTTCTCAGTAATATGTTCACCAATGATTAGTTGATCTGGTTTATTGACTTTATCGGTTTCAATATCATAAATATCGTTGATAACATAACCTCCAGCTGCGATTAAAACTGTTGCAATCACTAATATTGAAAAACCTAAAGGTTTTAATGTTGTAATAACACCATGAGATTCGAAAAAGGGTAGAAGTAAAGCGTATTTAATTAAGTATTGCACAAGGGCAATCATAATTAGGTTTTTCCAACGGATTAAATTTAGAAAATACATCATTTTATAACGAAAGGGATTTTTATATTAAATATCTTAATCGTATTTAGCATTAAAATTACCATTCCATTTAAATTGTACTTTAAGCACTTGTTCAATGACATCTCTTACAGCACCTTTTCCACCATTTTTATGAGAAATATATTTAGAAACCGACTTTATTTCTTGTACTGCATCTTGCGGACAACATGGTAAACCAACTAACTTCATTACAGGGTAATCTGGAATATCATCTCCCATATATAACACATGAGTTTTTGTGATATTGTGTTTAATCATGTACTCATTAAGTTGCTCAATTTTATTATGAGCACCTAGATAAATGTCTTTTATTCCCAAACCAGCTAAACGTTTCCGAACACCTTCATTAGAGCCTCCAGAAATAATACAAACATTAAATCCAGCATCTACAGCAGTTTTTAAAGCAAAACCATCTTTAATATTCATAGTCCTTAACATTTCACCATCAGTGGTTACAGTAATGGTTCCATCAGTGAGTACTCCATCAACATCAAAAATGAAAGTATTAATATTTGCTAAAAGTTCTTTGTAGCTCTTATCGGTGTCCATGTGTTTTTTTAATTGAATTGGTTAGTAATTCATAGATTTTTTTATGCTCATCTTTTTCAATTTGTTTAAGATGGCGTTTAATAGTTTTTTTGTCATTGCGTTTTGCAGGTCCAGTCTGCGCCATATACGGAGAAATATGTTGCACTTTTCTAGCAGTTTCTAATAGTAATGGCTTTAGAAGATTAAAATCAACATTTTCAGTTTCTCCTATTTCATGAGCAATTCTGTACATCTGATTGGTGAAATTATTTACAAAAACAGCAGCTAAATGCATTGTTTGTCTTTGTTCTGTATATACCTTATAGGCTTTGCAACCAATTGCTTCGGCTAAATCTTTTAAAAGTTTAAGATTCTTTTTTTCTATAATTTCTATACAGATTGGGACTTCACTAAAATCTAATTCTGTATTTTTAGAAAACGTCTGAAGTGGATAAAAAACTCCAAGTTTATTTTTCTTATTCATGTCGTGTATAGAAACACTACCAGATGTATGTGCTACTAATCGGTTCGAAAATGGTAAATCTTCAGATAATTGTGCAATACTATCATCACTGACTGCGATAATATAAATATCTGCTTTTTTTAAGTCTTTTAAACTATCAGTAATATCTACCTCGTTCACATAAGATGAAATTGATGAACGTGTACGATTATACCACTGTGTAACCGAGACATTTTCAGCTTTAGAAAATGCTTTATATAGATGTGTAGCAACGTTGCCAGCACCAATTAATACAACTGATATCATAGCGTAAAAATACTAAGATTTCTTATTCTAAGATAACAAGAATGAGATTAAAAAAATAACTTTGAGGTATATGATTAAAAAAGACATAAAGAATAGAGAAGACATCTTTCAATTAGTTTCTAAATTTTACGAAAAAGTAAGAAACGATAATGTCTTAGGTCCATTTTTTAATAAAACCATTAATGATTGGGATGCACATTTACAGCATTTAACTACGTTTTGGGAATCTAGTTTGTTCTTAAAGACGAAGTATAATGGGAACCCTCTAGAAGCTCATGTAAAAGTAGATGCAGAACGTAATAATAATATCAACGAATTACATTTTGGCCTTTGGTTAAACCTATGGTTTCAAACGATAGATGAATTATTTGAAGGCGATTATGCCGAAAATGCCAAACGTCGTGCTCGTAAAATGGGTACATTTTTATATTTAAAAATTTTTGAGGCTAGAACCTCTAATTAAATTAATATCATAATTATGAATTCTAATATAAAAAAAGTAGGATTTTATTTTTTTGGATTGTTGTGTGTTGCGGTCGGTCTTTATCCAATAATCTATTTTGTTTTAGATAGACGATTTGGTTTATTAGGATCAAAAACTGCTGATTTATTAACTAATACATTTTGGAATATTGGTTTTTATGGACATATCATTTTAGGTGGATTAGCTTTACTCATAGGATGGTTGCAATTCAATAAAAATTTAAGATCCAAAAATTTGAAATTACATAAACGAATAGGTAAGCTTTATGTGATTACCGTCTTAATTAGTGGTTTTTGTGGTCTATACATTGCGTTTTTTGCAACAGGAGGCTTAATAAGTAAATTAGGATTTATGTCTTTAGCCTTAATCTGGCTCTACAGCACAATTCAAGGATATAGATTTGCTAAGAATGCTGAAATTATAAAGCATCAGTATATGATGATCTATAGTTATGCTGCTTGCTTTGCTGCTGTAACTTTAAGAATATGGTTACCTATTTTAGGAGAACTATTTGGCGCTTTTATTCCAGCATACAGAATTGTAGCTTGGCTTTGTTGGATGCCAAATATTATTGTCGCTTTTTTTATTGTAAATAACCTTAAGAAGAAAAGTCTATCTGTTTAACTTTGTGTCTTTATAGAATATAAAAATCATAAAGACATATGAAACTACTTAAAGAATTTAAAGAATTTGCTGTAAAAGGTAACATGATGGATATGGCAATAGGTATCATTATAGGTGCTGCATTCAATAAAGTGATTGATGTTTTAGCAAAACAAGTGATTCTACCGCCATTATCATTATTGTCTGACGGTGTTAATTTTGAAAATAAGCGACTAATACTTAGAGATGTCGTTACTGATGCTACAGGAACAGTAACAACTGCTGAAGTAGCTATTGCTTATGGTAAGCTATCGGAAGTCTTTTTAGACTTTCTTATCATTGGGTTTACAGTTTTTGTAGTTGTAAAAGCAATGAATAAATTGCGTAATAAAGCTCAAGATACTAAAGATGAAACTGTGGTAACTCCAAAGGATATTGAATTATTATCTGATCTAAAGAGTTTAATGGAAGAGCAAAACAAACTGCTTAAGGCAAATGGTTCTAAATAGAAATATTTAACTTTTTTGGTCTTTGTAAATGGTCTTCTAAATCAACAAAAAGGCTTATCTTTGCACGTGCTTAAAACTAGCCTGTAATTATGCAAAAGAAAATCGCTAATTTCCTATTCTCCACTAGACTTACTGCCGTTTTATTTATTGTTTACGCTGCTGCAATGGCAACAGGAACAATTTTAGACAGAAACATGGAGACTTCACCAACGCCATATACGAGAGAATTGATTTATAATGCATGGTGGTTCGAAGCGATTATGGTGTTTTTTATTATCAATTTTATTGGTAATATCTTTAGGTTTAGATTACATAAAAAGGAAAAGTGGGCAACACTTATTTTACATCTAGCATTTATTTTTATCCTTTTTGGCGCTTTTGTAACTAGGTATATTGGTTATGAAGGTATGATGGCGATTAGAGAAGGAGAAACTGAGAGTCAATTTAGATCGTTAAAGACTTATGTTTCGGCATATGTAGTTGGTGATTATAAAGTCAATGGTGTACTACAGCGTTATAATTTTCAGCGTGAAGTAGATTTTTCCCCTAGATTAGATAACGATTTTGATGAAACGATTTCTTATGATGAAACTCCTGTAAATTTTAAACTTCAAAAATATATTAAAGGAGCTGAGAAGGATATTATTCCTGATGAAAATGGTGAAAGCTATTTAAAAATTGTCGAAGCTGGTGATGGCAGACCACATAATCATTTTTTGAAAGAAGGTGAAGTTACCAACATGCATAACGTTCTTATTTCCTTGAATAAGGAACAAGAAGGTGCCATAAATATTACGAATACAGAAGAAGGAATTTTTATAAAGTCTCCTTATGAAGGTGAGTACATGACAATGGCGACTAGAGCCACAGGTAAATTAGTTAAAGACAGTCTACAACCTTTAGCATTACGTTCTCGTTATCTTATAGGTAATATGCAATTAGTGTTTCCTAAACCTGTGATCAAAGGAGTTTTTGATATTGTAAAAAAGCCAACTATTTTAAAGAATGATGAAGACGGTATTGTCATGGATGTTTCTGTTAATGGAGAAACCAAAAGTGTAAACATTTTAGGTGGTAAAGGAACATATGTTAATTTTGAAGAAGTCGAGGTTGGTGGTTTAGATGTGGCCTTACGTTATGGTTCGAGATTAGAACAGTTGCCTTTTCAAATAAAGCTGAATGATTTTATAGCAGAAAAATATCCAGGAACTGAAAAAGCATATTCGTCTTACGAAAGTAAAGTGACCGTTTTAGATAAAAACAAAGGTGATTTTGATTATCATATTTACATGAATCATATATTGGATCATGGTGGTTATCGTTTTTTTCAGGCAAGTTTTGATCCAGATGAAAAAGGAACTATCCTTTCTGTAAACAATGATCGTTGGGGGACATATATTACTTATGCAGGTTATATGTTGTTGTACTTTGGCTTAATGGCTATTTTATTTGCTAAGAACACACGTTTTGATGATATAAGAAAACGCCTTAACAAATTAAAAGATAAAAAAGCTAAGATGATGAGTATGATTCTCATCATGTTTAGTCTTTCTGGTTTTGCACAAGAGCACTCTGCAAATGACGGTCATGACCATGCACCAGAGAAACCAGCAAAAGCGCAGTTAGATTCTTTACTCAAAGCCAATATAACACCAAAAGCGCATACTGATAAGTTTGCAGAGATGGTGATTCAAGATTATAGTGGTCGTATGATGCCTGTTCATACATATGCATCAGAAATGCTAAGAAAAATTAGTAAGAGTGATGTGTATGAAGATATGGACGCGACTCAGATATTCTTGTCCATTCAAGAAAGTCGAATGCTTTGGTACAATATGCCAGTAATTTATCTTACACCTAGGAAAGCAGATTCTATAAGAACAATAATTGGTGTAGATAAAGATGAGAAATACGTAAGCTTACTCGATTTTTTTACAGGAACCGGGAGAAACAAATTAGGACCTTACATAGAAGACGCATTTAAAGCACAAATACCAAGCGGTTTTCAAAAGGAAGTTAAAGATACTTACGGACGTCTTAGTTTATTATCTGATGCTATCGAAGGTAGATCTATTAAGATATTTCCCGTGCCGGAAGATGAAAACAATAAATGGATTTCTTCTTTTGAATATAAGCAAGAGGGTTATAAAAATATTTTAAAAGACTCATTATATGCTGGTTTTGTAGATAAAGGTTTTAGTTATTACCTCATGACTCTGAATAAAGCAAAGCAAACAGGTGATTTTACTAATGCGAATAAATTATTAGATGATTTTAAACGTACCCAACAAAAATTGGGAGGAGATGTTATGCTAACTGAGGATAAAATAAAGACTGAAATACTATACAATAAGTACGATATTTTTAAAAAGTTGTTTAGTTGGTACATGTATGCAGGTGCTTTACTTTTTGTTTTAATCATAGTACAGATTTTCTGGTCATATAACAAAATTTTAAACCTTATCATTAAGATATTAGTTGGTATTATAGTTGGTTTATTTTTATTACATACTGCAGGCTTAATTGCGAGATGGTATTTATCTGGTCATGCACCTTGGAGTGATGCCTATGAATCTATGATTTATGTAGCTTGGGCAACTATGTTATTTGGGTTGCTTTTAGCTCGAAACAAAAGAAACAAAAAGGCTAATGAATCTAGTGTAGGTAAATCAATAGCAGGAATGGTTATTCCTTTATATGGTTTATTTGGTAAAACATCGTCAGACATTACAGTTGGTGCAGCTGCTTTTGTTACCTCAATGATTTTAATGATTGCGCATTGGAATTGGATGGATCCTGCAATAGCTAATTTAGAACCTGTTTTACAAGGTTATTGGTTAATGATTCATGTGTCTGTTATTGTTGGTAGTTATGGTCCTTTTACTTTAGGAATGATTTTAGGTTTCGTCGCTTTAATACTTATGATTTTTACCAATAAGAAGAATAAAGCTAAAATGGATATTAACATCAAAGAGCTTACAATTATTAATGAAATGGCTTTGACTGTTGGATTAGTAATGCTAACTATTGGTAATTTCCTCGGAGGTATGTGGGCCAATGAAAGTTGGGGACGTTATTGGGGTTGGGACCCAAAAGAGACTTGGGCTTTGATAAGTATAATGATATATGCATTTGTAATACATATGAGATTGGTACCAGGTTTGCGAGGACGTTGGTTATTTAACCTAATGTCTATTTTAGCTTATGGAAGTATTTTGATGACCTATTTTGGAGTTAACTTTTATTTAGCAGGACTACACTCTTATGCAAGTGGTGACCAAATATTGAGTTTTGAAATTATTGCTAAAACACTAGTTTTTGTTACTATAATAGGCTCTTTAGCCTATTGGAAATATAAACTCTTTTACAAAAAATAAGTTTTATACTAATTTAGATAATACCAATTAGTATTTTTATTAACTTGGGTTTCTAAACTAACCCTAAAAAATGAATTACTTCAAAAAATTAGGAACTGCAAATTTGTTCATGCTCTTATTGTGCGCAGTTATAATTATTGTCGCAGAATACTTATTTCTAACAGGAGATCAGTTACATGGAATATTTGTTGGCCTTTGGGCGCCAACACTATTAGGTGTAATGATCTATTTAAAACTCGTAGACCATGGTAGCAAATGATATCGTATTGTGGTTTTCTGTTATAGTAATTGCTCTTGTAGCTTTATGGGCTTTATTAATGATTAGAGCTTATAATAAAGTTGAAAAGAACGACTAATTGCATTTTATTTTATAATGAAAAGTCTATTTAGGTACTTTTTTTTCTTATTATTTTTCTCATCAATATATGCTCAAATTCCTATTGAGAAATATAAAGAGGACATTTCTGATTTAAAATCTAAAAAAGAAATTGAAAAGTACTGGGCAGATTTATATAAAACTGACCAAGACACACTCTTAAAATTGCCAAAAGATAATCTTATAGTTTTTGATTCACTATCTACAAGTTTAATGATACGGACAGCTTTAATGTATAAAGTGCATGGTAAAAAGGCGCATACATTGAATAATTTTACTCCGACATTAAATCAGGCTCATAATTATATAGCCACAGCAAGCCTACTGCTATGGAAAATAATATATGAGCGTATATCCTTAAGAAATAAAGGCGACCTCTTAACTGATGTGAACTTAGGTTACGAATTAGAACATATTTCCTCATCGTTTTATTATTATTCTTTAGTGGGAAAAGAAAGTCGTTATGAAGATTTAGTAGAAAAATTAAATCGTATTGATACTTCAGAAACAGTTAAAAGATTAAATACTATTTATGAAAATCAAAAAAAGTTTAAAATACTCAAATCTAATGATATAATTGGTCAATGGTATTTACAACCTTTTAGTAATATGAAAGAAGAAGGTAGTTTTGAATTTGTAAAAATGTCGGATGGCCTTATATATTATAAAAAAGGCGGCTACCTTCAAGAGTTGATTTTAATAGGAACTATAGAAAATAAAAAATTATACAGAATTAAAGGAGAGCCATTTGGTTGGTATTATGAACTTTCTGATAAAAATCAATTGACACTATTAGATGATCATAAAGAAGAATTAATTAAATATACTCTTTTTGACTAAGACGCTTTAAAATCTTACTATTCAAAAAATAATACGCATATTTGTGTATTATGATTGCTTAATAATATTACCCAGAAATAAATATCGCTTCTTCAAGCGGATTAAAACGCCAACAATTTTTTGCTTGCCTAGTTATTATATTAAATATTTAAACTAATGCAACCCAATAAAATTTCAATTAAACAATTTTTCAAATATTTTAAAATTGCCGTTTCTGGTAAGGAAAAAGATTTCACATCTGGCAGTATTAGAAGGGCAGTTTTTATGCTTTCAATTCCAATGATATTGGAAATGCTGATGGAATCAATTTTTGCTATTGTAGATATATTCTATGTATCTAGAGTTAGTGTAAATGCAGTCGCAACTATAGGTCTTACAGAGTCAGTTATTACATTAGTATATGCAGTAGCAATTGGTTTAAGTATGGCAGCTACAGCCATTGTAGCTAGGAGAATTGGTGAACAAGATAAAGACGGAGCATCTCAAGCAGCAGTTCAGGTTATAGGATTAGGTATTGTCGTAGCATCATTAATTAGTATTATTGGGATACTTTATCCAAAAGAGATTCTTCAACTAATGGGAGGTGAGCCAGATCTTATTGCCGAAGGCTATGGCTATACACAAATATTACTTGAAGGAAACGTAACTATAATGTTACTGTTCTTAATTAATGCTATTTTTAGAGGTGCTGGTGATGCTTCAATTGCAATGTGGGCTTTAATAGTATCTAATGGACTGAATATTATTTTAGATCCTATATTTATTTTTGGTATCGGTCCCGTTCCTGCCTATGGTGTTAAGGGGGCAGCAGTAGCTACAACTATAGGTAGGGGTACGGCAGTAATATTTCAATTATTAATTTTATTCTATGGTTGGAGTAAAATAAAAATAACTTTTAAAGATTTAGTATTTAGGGCTGCTGTAATGCTTAATCTTATAAAAGTATCGTTAGGTGGTATTTTTCAGTTTTTTATTGGGACATCATCTTGGGTCTTTTTAATGCGTATAATGAGTGAATTTGGAAGTGAGGTACTTGCAGGTTATACTATTGCTATTAGAGTAATGATGTTTACTTTAATGCCAGCTTGGGGAATGAGTAATGCAGCTGCGACTTTAGTGGGACAAAACTTAGGAGCTAAAAAGCCTGAGCGTGCAGAAGATTCAGTCTGGAAAACAGGGAAGTTTAGTGCTATTTTTATGGGATTGGTTTCTGTTGTTTATCTAATTTTAGCACCTCAAATCATTTCTTGGTTTACACCAGAAATAGAAGTTATTAAAAATGGGGCTCTATGTTTAAGAGTTTTTGCATCAGGATATATATTCTATGGCTATGGTATGGTAATTACTAATTCATTTAATGGGGCAGGAGATACTTATACACCAACAATAATTAACTCATTTTGTTATTGGTTATTCCAATTACCTTTTGCTTATCTAATGGCAATCTATTATGATTTTGGACCGATTGGTGTTTTTATTGCTATTACATTGGCTCAAGTTATTTTAACTATTGTAAGTATTATATGGTTTAAAAAAGGGCATTGGAAATCCGTAAATGTTTAAATTTTATTCAAATTAATATACCTAAAGAATTTATTTTTTTGAAGTTAAGTTTATTGAAAATTAGACTAAATGTTAATTTTAAGTGTATTTCATCTTAAAAATATGCTTTTTGTAGATATTTATATCTTTTTTATTTAGTTTCCCACACATAGTTCAATAAACCGCCCAAATCTTATGAGAACTTTTATTAAATTTCAATGTGTACTATTGTTCGCATTTTGTTTTAGCTTTTCTTTTGCCCAATCCGAAACACAAATTGTTCGTATTGACTTTCAAAATACTGAAGGGTATACACGTCATTTAGCATTAGGTTTTGTTCCAGATAACTCTGCTACTGATGGTGTAGATTATGGATATGATGCACCTTATGTAGAAGATTTGCAAGATGATTTAAATTGGATGATTGAAGACAACCGTTATATTATACAAGGTGTTGGTGCATTTGATACAAATAAATATTATCCATTAGGAATGTTCTTATCAAACGGAGGTGATATATCTATCTCTCTTAACGCATTAGAAAACTTTGATGAAGACATAGACGTTTATCTTTATGATTTAGAATTAGATACTTATACACTTTTAAATAATTCTGATTTTAATAAAAATTTATTTGCAGATAATTATCTTAATCGTTTTTATATAGCGTTTTCCACTTCTGCTCACTTAGATATAAATAGTGACAACTTATTATCAAATAATGATAATGATCATTTAAAAAGTTTAAAAATTTGGCATTCAAATAATAATTTATATGTTAAAGGTGTTGAGCCTAGTATAGATAATTCAATAGCTATATATAATTTTGAGGGTAAAATACTATCTGAAGAAAAAATGTATCGAGAAAGTCATGTGATTAATACTTCAGAAATGACTACTGGTATTTATATGGTCAGAATTAAATCTGATCAATTTTCTCACACTGCAAAAGTTTGTATAACTAATTAGGTGTATAAGTAAGGCAATTTCATTAATTTTATGTCATAAAATATATTGAAATGTCAAAGAAGAAATTAGGCCTTAATACTATTTGCACGCATATTGGCGAAGTAAAAGACGAACAATTTAAAGGTGCCGTATCACCTATGTATCTCAGTTCCTCTTATGAATTTTTAGATGTAGATGTAAAACGATATCCGAGATATTTTAATACTCCAAATCAGGAGTATTTGTCAAAAAAAATAGCGGCTTTAGAGCATACTGAATCAGCGATGATATTTGGTTCAGGTATGGCAGCAATTAGCACCATGTTTCTGGCATTTTTACAAAAGGGAGATCATTTGGTAGTGCAAAATACGTTATATGGTGGTACAGTAAATTTTATAAAAGAAGAATTGCCTAAATATGGTATAGAATATACTTTTACAAATGGTTACACTATTAAAGATTTTGAAGCAGCTACACAGCCAAACACAAAATTAATTCATATAGAAACACCTTCAAATCCTTTAATGACCATTACAAATATTGAGGCTATTGCCAAATTAGGTAAATCGAAAAAAATTATAACTTCAATAGATAACACATTTGCTTCTCCAGTAAATCAAAACCCTATAGATTTTGGTATTGATATGGTGATGCATTCCGCAACAAAATATTTTGGGGGTCATAGTGATATATGTGCAGGTGCAGTAGCTAGTTCTGAAGAACATATACAACGCATATGGAATGTTGGAAAAAACCTAGGAGGAAGTCTAAGTGATATGACGGTCTGGATGCTTGAGCGGAGTATGAAAACATTAGGACTTAGAGTAAAAGCACAGACTAGTAATGCAATGAAAATGGCAAAATGGTTGAATAAGCATCCTAAAGTTTCTAAAGTGTATTATCCTGGACTGAAATCACACCCAGAATATAAATTAGCTAAATCTCAAATGAGTGGTTTTGGTGCGATGCTGTCTTTTGAGTTAACGGATGACTTAGATTCATGTCAATTTCAAAAGCAATTAAAGCTCATAAAATCGTCTATGAGCTTGGCCGGTATTGAAAGTACTGTCATCTCACCACATCTAACATCTCATGCATTATTAACTCAAGAAGAGCGAGATAACATAGGAATAAGTGACCAGTTAATTCGTTTTTCTGTTGGTATTGAGGCTATTAAAGATTTAAAACGCGATATAGATAACGCAATTAAAAATATTTCAAATTAGATATTTATGAAACTAGATATATTAGCAATAGGAGCGCATCCTGATGATGTAGAATTGGGTTGCGGAGCTATGATAGCCAAAGAAGTTTTTAATGGTAAAAAAGTTGGAATTATTGATCTTACAAGAGGAGAATTGGGTACAAGAGGTACGGCTGAAACTAGAGATGAAGAGGCATTTAATTCTGCAAAAATTTTGGGTGTACACGCTAGAGTTAATATGCGTTTTGCTGATGGTTTTTTTATAAACGATAAGGAGCATCAATTAGAGATTATAAAAATGATACGTTACTATCAACCCGAACTCGTTATTTGTAACGCTATTGATGATAGACATATTGATCATGGAAAAGGGAGTCAGTTGGTAAGTGATGCTTGCTTTTTAAGTGGTCTTAGAAAAATTGAAACAGTCCATAAAGACGAAAATACCATACAAGAGTCTTGGAGACCAAAAGCGGTATATCATTATATACAATGGAAAGATTTAGAACCTGATATAGCTGTTGATGTTTCTGGTTTTATGGATAAAAAAATGGAATCTGTATTGGCTTATAAAACTCAATTTTTTGATCCTAATAGCGATGAGCCAGAAACTCCTATATCTAGTAAAAATTTTACCGATAGTATTGAGTATAGGGCAAGAAATTTAGGACGTTTAATAGGTGTAGAGTATGCTGAAGGGTTTACGGTAGAACGTTACCCAGCCTTAGACTCATTGTTTGATTTAAAATAGAATAACAAAAAAGCCTTTCATTTCTGAAAGGCTTACTAATTTAGGGTGGAAGACCGGGTTCGAACCGGCGACTTTCGGTACCACAAACCGACGCTCTAACCAGCTGAGCTACAACCACCATTTTAATTAGGACTGCAAATGTAAATTATTTCCTATTTTCTGCAAAACCTTTTTAAAACTTATTTAAAAAATAAAAACCTTTCAAAATAAAGTATTGAGAGGTTGTTGTATATCACTTTATTATACTAATCAGTAGCTTTGTCTACTACAATTCTCTCATCTCTATTAGCAATTTCCCAAGCTGTATGAAACACTAAGCGTGTTCTGTTTTCTAATAAGTCATATTCAATCTTATCTGCTGTGTCAGTTGGTTTATGATAATCGTCATGTGTACCATTAAAGTAAAAAATTACTGGGACATTATTCTTTGCAAAATTGTAATGATCTGAACGGTAGTAGTAGCGATTAGGATCATTTTCATCATTATAGGTATAGTCTAACTCAACATTAGTATATTTTTTATTTACATCCTCAGAAAGATTGTGCAAATCTGTACTTAACTTATCACTTCCTATTAAGTAAATATAGTTTCTATCACCTTCTTTTCGCTTAGGATCTGTTCTGCCTATCATATCAATATTAAGATCTGCTACTGTATTTTCTAAAGGAAATATTGGGTCATTATCTGTATAATGTCTAGAACCTAAAAGTCCTTTTTCTTCACCTGTTACATGCAAAAATAGAATTGAGCGTTTTGGGCCACTACCTGCTTTTTCAGCCATTTTAAATGCTTCTGCAATTTCTAATATTGCAATAGTACCCGAACCATCATCGTCAGCGCCATTATATACTTGACCATCTTTAACACCTTCGTGATCTAAGTGTGCAGAAATCACCAAAATTTCATCAGGTTTTTCTGAACCTTTAATAAATGCAACAACATTTTCGGATGTAACAGCTTCTGATTTATTTTCTATGGATAATTCCATTTTAGTTTTTATAGATTTAGAGGTATCATCTTCTGCAATGGGTGGATGTAAAGCTTTTGCGAAATTCTTATTGACCATAAGCATTGTCAATCCAGGTTTGTTACTTACTAATGATAAACGTCCAGAACTTCCAGCTGCAGCCAATCTTTGATAGTATGGTGCATATCTAGCAAATAAATTATCATCCATGTAAATTAATCCAGATGCACCGTTTTCTGTTGCGGCATCTCTTTTACTCGATAAAGATTGTCTTCCATTAGTCCATTTAGTATCCTCAGAATTACCAGAAGTTACATAATTGCCTGATTCATCTTTTGGTTCCCCTGCTTTTGCTAAAACAATTTTACCCTTTACATCGATGTTTTTGTAGTCTGAATAGTTATCAGCGTCAATACCATAACCAACATATATAATTTCGTCTAAAGAAACGTCGATACTACCAGAGGCTCTTAAAACTATATGGTCTTCAAAACTTTTGAAATTCGCCCCATTAATTGAAATTACTGCTTCTGAGACACTTTGCTTTTTTAATGGCACTTCTTGAAAATAATCGTCATTACCTAAAGGTGTTTCAATACCAAGAGCTTTGTACTGAGATTTTAAATACTCAACAGCCATTTTCTGACCTTTTTCTCCAGTTTCTCTCCCTTCAAATTCATCAGAAGCATACTTATAAAGCATTGTTTTTAATTCTTCAATTGTAATTGAAGATGCAAACTCTGACGCGTCTACCATTTCTGTTTTTTGAGCAGAAGATGTATTACTTTTAGAAGATGTTCCGCAACTTATAATTAATGCGGTTATAAAAAAGGTGAATACTAGTTTTTTCATTTCAATTAAAATTAGAGTTTTAGTTTTTAAATTAAGTTATTGCTAACTTAATTTAATAGGTTGTGAAGTTAAAAAAAATAGGGGAGGTATAGATTTATAATAATTCTCTTTTGACAAAAAAAACTAAATAATTTCAACTTTCAAGCGGTTTGGTGCATTTGCTAAGTACCAAGCAGTCGCAAATATTAATTTTGTACGTTTTGCAAGTAAAGGGTAATTTATTTTGTCTGCTGTATCTGTCGGTTTGGTATAATCCTCGTGCTCTCCATTGAAAAAGAAAATCACAGGTACTCCTTTTGTTGCAAAATTATAATGGTCAGACCTATAATAATATCCATTATGATCATTATCTGCATTATAAGTATAGTCCAATTCTAAATTTGTGAATGTTGAATTAGCTTCTTGAGCAATAAAGTGCAATTCGGTACTCATTTTGTCTGCGCCAATAAGATAAATGTAATTTTCATTTTCCTTATGGCGCTCATCAACTCTGCCAATCATATCAATATTTAATGTTGAAACTGTAGTTTCTAAAGGAAAAATTGGATGATCTGTGTAATAACGTGATCCATGAAGACCTACTTCCTCTGCAGTTACATGTAAGAATACAATACTTCTTTTTGGACGATATCCATCTTCAATTGCCATACTAAATGCTTCAGCAATTTCAAAAACTGCTGCAGTACCAGATCCGTTATCATCTGCACCATTATATATTTCCCCGTCAATTACACCTTCATGATCTGAATGGGCAGTTATATAAACATATTCATCCGGAAATTCAGATCCTTCTATATATGCAATAATGTTTTGAGAATCTTTTAAATCATTAGGAAGTTCTTCTTTTGGTACTTTTTGATAGTAATTTGGATGAGATTCAGGAGCCTTAATGTTTTGTGACTTGTAATAATTTCTGATATAGTCACATACTTGATTATGACCTTCTTCACCAGTTAATCTCCCATTATATTTGTCTGAAGATACTTCTTCGACATATATTTTTAATTCTTCTTTACTGATTGTATTTAAGTACTGTTTTACAATAGCTTCATCATCGTATTCAATACTTTCTTTTAAGTTGTCAATTTTTTCACTGTGTCTTAATGTTGAACAAGAACCAACAAGAATAAGTGCTGACGCAACTAATACTTTCATACGTTTATGTCTATCGTTTTTTTATTGTTAGATATTAATTACTTAAAGACTATAATTTTGAATTTATTCTCTTATCTAACTATTTGATTTCCTCAAAAATAAGCTAAATTGATGACATGTTTTCTTACAATCAGATTGAAGCTTTAAAAATCTTCATCAAACTCAACATCTCTAAGGACTTCCCTTGAATCTTCTAGATTTTCTTTATCACGTTCTTCGAGGCCTTCAGTATTTCCAACTTTTGTTGTTTGAATGACATTTTTATATATAGTTAAGCTTAATGATATAATAACCAATAGGAAGATATACTGTATGGTTTTCGTTTTTGCTTTCTTTTTTTTAGAAATAAGTAATACTATTAAGCCACAAATAAAAGCAACACTAATTGGTATTACTGATAAATTTGATAATGGGGTTACTGCAAGTATTACAGCCACTATAGCAGTTAAAAAACCTAAAATGATAAATAATTTTTTCATAACTATTAATTTTACTGCTCAGTTGCTGATACAATTTTAAACTCTCCATTTCCTAAAGAAGTTTTGATTTTTGCGTATACCGGGATTTTTTTAGCATCAGCTGTTAACCACAGAAAGTTATCATTATTATCTTTTAGTATATCGCTACCTTTAATTGATAAGGCAAGTTTATGACATTCAGTATTACCAATTTCTGTAGAAACAGTTTCTTTTTTATGATACTTTACAGTTAGAGTGGTTTCTATATTATCATATATAATAGGGAGGTTTTCTTCATCTCCAGGACTAAAAATATCTAAGTCCATATTTCTAATACTATATAATGTACTCACTAAGTCCTTTGTGGCGGAACTAACTCTAACTGATTTATTTTCGTCTAAAGTTTCTCCTTTTTTATTCTTTGTGCGTTTTAAGCTTTTTACAAGTTTGGATTTATGATTATACTTATATTGCATAAATTTGTACACACCACCTTCATTAACATCTCTTTTATATAAATAAGGTGTTAATGTCTTTGGGTTGACATAACTTTCATAAAGATCTCTTATTCTAAAAAAATCATCCCATTTTTCATATGTAGTTACAGTGCACTTTAAACGCAATAAAATACTTTTATTAGCCTTTACTTCGCTTGTTTCCATTTTTACTTGTGCAATGTCTGTTAATAAGCCAAAGACATTATAAGAAGCATTATAAACCAATTTCTCACCAGCTCTAATAGTCTTATTTTGAGAAAAACTATTTAAGCTTATTAAAATGATTACTACTAAAGCAATTGGTTTCATAAAAATTGAGTTTTTTGATAGCTACCATTTAATTAACACATATTGTGCCGAAAAATACAATGCTTTATTAAATGATGCTAATAATTGTTTTATAAATCAATTTATGAATTTTAATAAAAAAACTACAAAATAGCTTTGGCTACAATAAAAAGGATTTTATATTTGCACCCGCTAAAGGAGAAATGGCAGAGTGGTCGAATGCGGCAGTCTTGAAAACTGTTGAGGGTCACACCTCCGGGGGTTCGAATCCCTCTTTCTCCGCAAAAAGGCTTTATCATATATGATAAAGCCTTTTTTATTTGAGATTATATTGTTAAATCCGTTTTTCGTTTATTTAGTTCTTTTACAAAAGGTTGTTTAGTAATGATTTGACCAGTAGCTGCCTTTATAGCATTCGCTAAAGCGCCACCAGCTGGTGGTAACCCAGGCTCTCCGAGCCCTGTTGGTGATAATTCACTTTCGACAAAATAGGTTTCGACAATGGGAGTTTCGTTCATTCTAATTAGACGATAGGTGTTAAAGTTGACGTCATCTGGTTTTCCATTTTTGAAAGAAAAATCTGCAAACATTGCATGCCCTATGCCATCAAGAACACCTCCTTCAATTTGATTTTTTGCACCAGTTGGATTAATAACAATGCCACAATCTACTGCAACCGTAACCTTATCTATTGAAGGTAAACCATTTTTTAACGTTATATCAACAACTTCTGCTACATGTGTATTATGACTGTAATACGCTGCAAATCCCTGAAATACTTCATTATTAGTTTTTTTCCATTTACCTTTTTCAGCAGCTAATTTTATAGTCTCGGTCATTCGCTTTGCTGAATACTGAATGTTTGGATCTTCTCCGTCTTTTACGTTTTTTAATAAATCTAAGCGAAGTTGAACTGAATCAACATTTAACTCATCAGCGATTTCATCAATAAAACTTTGCTCAGCATAAGCTAAAAAATTAGTGTAAGGAGCTCTCCATGCACCTGTGGTTATATTACTTTGAAAGTTTGCAGTGTCAACCTGGTAATTTTCAATTGCACCTGCAGGGAAAAAGTGTGGAATTAATCCATACATATTACTATTAATAGCTGCTTCCTTGAGATGATATCCTGAGATTTTATTATCTTTTATAGATGCCGCTATTTTGTATTTAATGGCTGGACGATATACACCTAGGGTCATATCATCTTCTCTAGTGCAAATTAGTTTAATTGGCTTTTTGATTTTATCAGAAATTTCAGCAGCTTCATAAACAAAATCCCCATATAGGCGTCTTCCAAAACCTCCACCCATTCTTGTCATTTCTACATGAACATTTTCAAGATCTCTATTTAATAGGGAAGCAACAACCTTAGATGCAGCTTCTGGTGTCTGTACGGGACCAACTAAATGTACTTTGTCCTTTGTAACATCAGCAAAAAAGTTCATCGGCTCCATACAATTATGAGGTAAAAAAGGAGACTCGTAAATACGCTCAATAATTTTATCAGCATTGGCAAATGCTTTTTTTACATTACCATCTGACCTTCTTGTATTAAAATCATTTCCATTAAGTAAATCATTCAATTTTTTATCATGTAAATCTGTGCTCTCAGCTAATGACTTATTTTTCCATACAACATTAATCGTTTTTTTAGCTTTTATAACGTCCCAAGTGGTTTTGCCAATAATTACTATCTTGTCTGTTTCACTTAAACGAACACTCCAATGTGCTGATCCATCAAAATTTTCTTGATTTAAATAATTCCTTGCCTTTTCTCCAATAACAAAGACATCTATAATGCCTGGCAAGCCTTTAGCCTCAGAAGCATCATATGATTCTAAAATTTGCCCAAAAGCTGGAGGTCTCAAAACTGAAGCATACAACATTCCATCTACTTTATAATCTAATCCAAATAGTGGTTTACCTGTAATAATATTATCGATATCTACATTAATAGCATCTTTACCGATTATCTTATAGTCTTTAGGTGATTTTAAAGTAATGTCTTCAGGCACTTCTAATAAAGCCGCCTCATTAACAACATCTCCATAACCTAATTTATCACCTTTGGCATTTTTTATAATTCCATCCGAAGCGGCACAAGTTGATGCATCTACATTCCATTTTACGGCAGCAGCATTAATTAACATTTGCTTTGTTGTAGCACCTGTTTGTCTTAATGCATCCCATCCAAAACGGATAGACTGACTACCACCTGCGACTTGCCTTTGAAAATTCTTTGTATCTAGAGCACCTTGTTCTACAGTAACATGTTCCCAAGGCACATCTAGTTCTTCTGCAATTAACATTGGCATTGAAGTTTTAACTCCTTGTCCTATTTCTGGGTTAGGTGAAAAAATAGTAACATAGCCATTATCTGCAATTTTTATAAATGCATTAAAGTCATTAAAGTTTAATTTTGAGACATCAATAGGAGGAACAACAGCTTCTTTGCAAGAATTTAAAAAGTTGAATCCAATTAAAAGCCCACCACTTGCAAGTGCAGAAGTTCTAATAAAATTCCGTCTACTAAAAGTTATTTTGTTTTGATTTTCCATAATATTTAGTTTAAGACATTTTTTTAGCGGCTAATGCTACTGCTTTTTCTATTCTATTATAACTTGCACATCTACATAGGTTACCGTGCATAGCATTTCTTATTTCTTGATTAGTTGGGCTAGGATTTTCCTTTAAAAAAGAAGAAGCGGTCATTATTTGACCAGCTTGGCAGTAACCACATTGTGGTACATCTAATTCTTTCCAGGCATCTTGCACAGGGTGTAATTTATCATCAGATAAACCCTCAATAGTTGTTATTTCTGAATCTTCTAAGCGAGATGCAGGTAAAAGACAACTTCTAGTTGCCACTCCATCTACGTGAACCGTACACACTCCACATTGACCTATTCCGCAACCAAATTTAGTACCCACTAAATTAAGCTCATCTCTGAGTACCCAAAGTAATGGGGTATCAGAATCTACATAAATACTGACTCTTTTTCCGTTGATTTTTAAATTATAACTTGCCATGAGTTTAATATTTCCTTTAAAGTTAATCTATTTTATTCAGAATTTGAAGAATTTATAAAGTCTTGGTATTGCTCTTTGGTGTCTATATCCATCAACTTTCCATTTTTTATTGAAATTATATTTTCTTTCTGAGTCTTAAAAAAGCTTTTAGCTCCATTATCCCCTTTTAGTTTTAATAAATCATTAAAATATTTTTTAGGAATAAGAGCTGGTACACCCAAAGATGTTTTGTATAAAGACGCTATTATAGTTTTATCATGTTTTGTGTAAGCATCTATAATCTCATTTATATATATACTTTCAATAAATGGCTGATCACCTAACAAAATTAAAACAGCGTCTAAGTTTTCCTCTTCTATATGTTCAATTCCTTTAACTATACTAGAACTTAAGCCCGATTTATATTTTGAATTGAATATAGTATCAACATTATAATTAGAAATAGATTCAGTAATGATTTTTGCATTTGCACCAAGAACGCAATAGACTTTATTAGCGTTAGACAGTAATGCATTTTCTATAGTTACTCCTAAAAGAGTCGTTTTACCAACAGGTAAAAGTTGTTTGCTGGTTCCCATTCGGTTTGAATTACCAGCAGCAAGGATAAGAATTGAAATATTCTGCTTCACGTTAAAATTATAATTACTCATGTTAAAGTTATTTAAAATAATTAGTCTTTGATGAATAAAAATTAAGCAATAGCTTTATTCCGTATTTTTGAAAAAAAAAGATTGAATGTCTATAATTAAAAAATTGCAATGGCGCTATGCTACTAAAAAGTTTGATGCAAATAAGAAGTTATCAAATGAAAAGTTATCAATTATAAAAGAAGCTTTTAATTTAACAGCTTTATCTTATGGTTTACAGACCCTTAAACTAGTTATTGTTGAAAACAAATCAGTTAGAGAGGATTTGGTAAAATTGTCTTATGGACAACGTCAGGTTGTTGATTCATCACATTTATTAGTGCTTTGTATTCAGACAAGAATTGATGAGAATGATGTGAATGAGCATTTTGAAAATATAAAAGACATTAGAAATACACCTGATTCTGTATTAGAAGGCTTCAAATCGCAAATGAAGTCTACTATTGAAAACATGCCGGCAGATAAAAAGGAAGCTTGGGCTACTAAACAAGCATACATAGCATTAGGTAATTTGATGACAGTTTGTGCAGCAGAGAGTATTGATAGTTGTCCGATGGAGGGCTTTATCTCATCAGAATATGATAAAGCATTAAATTTAGAATCTCATGGTTTAAATTCAGTATTGTTACTTCCTGTTGGTTATAGAGCAAATGACGATATGTTTTCTGAATTTAAAAAAGTAAGAAAACAACTTTCTGAAACGATTATAGAATTATAACAATAAAGAACAAACACTTAATTATTACAGTAATTTATGCCAGGATTCGAATTATTTAGTGATTTAGAACGAAAAGAAGTTAATGACGTCTTAGACAATGGTGTTTTAATGCGTTACGGTTTTGATGGAATGCGCAAGGGCCATTGGAAGGCGAAAGAGCTAGAAGCAGAATTGGAAAAAACATTTGATTCTGAGTACGTTCAACTAGTGTCTAGTGGAACTGCAGCAGTTTCAGTCGCTTTAGCATCTGCTGGAGTAGGTGCTGGTGATGAAGTCATTATGCCAACATTCACATTTGTGGCAAGTTTTGAAGCTATAATGATGTTAGGTGCAATTCCTGTTTTAGTAGATATTGATGATACTTTAACATTAGACCCTAAAGCCGTTGAAGCATCTATTTCACCAAAAACAAAAGCTGTTATGGTGGTGCAAATGTGTGGTAGTATGGCAAATATGGATGCATTAAGAACTATTTGTGATAGTCATAATTTGATTTTTGTTGAAGATGCTTGTCAAGCCATTGGAGGAACTTACAAAGGGAAACCACTTGGTAGTATTGCAGATTTAGGTTGTTTTTCATTCGATTTTGTAAAGACTATCACTTGTGGAGAAGGTGGAGCTGTGGTTACAAATAATAGAGACTATTATATTAATGCGGATCATTACAGTGATCATGGTCATGATCATATAGGAAATGATAGAGGAACAGAATCACATCCATTTTTAGGCTATAACTTTAGAATTTCTGAATTGAATGCCGCTGTTGGTTTGGCACAAGTTAGACGTTTGCCAGAGTTTATAGGAATTCAGAAAAGAAACTATACTATTATAAGAGATTCATTATCTAAAATTCCTGAGGTTACTTTTAGAACTGTTCCTATAGGTGGTGAAGAAAGCTATGCGTTTTTAAATTTCTTTTTACCAGATGCTGAATTTGCTCAAAAAGTTTCAACAGCATTTAAAGAAAATGGAGTTGATGTGTGCTGGAATTACTATCAAAACAATTGGCATTACATTAGAAAATGGGATCACCTTAAAGATTTAAAATCTTTGTTTCCAATATCAAAAGAGGTAAAGGAAGGGTTAAAATATTTGCAGACTAAAAAGTTTGAACAATCTGATTATTATATTTCTCGCAATATCTCTTGTTTAATAAAAATGTCTTGGACAGAAGAAGAAGTTAAGTCTCGTTCTGAGAAGATGCTTAAATGCATCAAAAAAATTATCAATGAATAAATGATTTTATGATTGTACAGGTTTTGTATAGGTCTAAAATTATTAGTTATTCTCAATACTTTATAGTTTTATAAAAAATTATTTTTTATGAAACTAAGCTATACTTTATTTAAATTATTTTTAATTTTTAGCCTTTTGATGTTTTCCCAGCAAACTCCAATTGACTTCTCTAGTAGTAATCATAATTTCACAACTTTTAGTAATAGTGGTTTTGCATTCAATGTAAACCCTCAAGATCCAAGCGATGATGTAGGTCAGTTTTTTAATGATGGATCTGAGAATTGGCAAGGTTTTTATATTGATTTAGTTGAACCATTAGATTTAGATACACAAAACCAAATCACATTATCGTTTTATCAGTTTGATCCTAATAATCATGCAATAACGATAAAATTGGAAAATGGGACTAACCCAGATGTTGAAGTTGTTCAAAATAATTCTGGTTCGGGTTGGTCTAATGATATGGTGTTTGATTTCTCTAGCGCGATTTTAAGTGGTGTAGGAACTAATATAAATGCTACTGGTTCTTATAGCAGAATGACTGTTTTTATAGATGGTGGCATAGCGTTATCTGGAACATACTTGATTGACGATATTAATGATGGATCTGCAGCAGTGGATTCCAACGCATTAGATATAATTTACTCAGATTTAGTATGGTCCGATGAATTTGATACAAATGGAGTATTAGATTCAAATAAATGGTTCCACCAAACTCAATTACCTTCTGGTGGAAACTGGTTTAATGGTGAAGAACAACACTATACCAATCGTATTGAAAATTCTTATGTAGATAATGGTTTTTTAAATATTGTAGCTATAAAAGAGAATTTTACAGATCAAGGAGAAACAAAACAATATACTTCTGCAAGACTGAATTCTAAGTTTGCTTTTACACATGGTAGAGTAGATGTTAGAGCACGATTACCTGAAGGTGATGGGACATGGCCAGCTATATGGACATTGGGTAAAAATATTAATGAAGCCGGTGCGTATTGGCAAACACAAGGATTTGGCACTACAGGTTGGCCTGCATGTGGTGAGATAGATATAATGGAGCATGGTTTAGGAGCGACAAATCACGTCAGTAGTGCTTTGCACACACCTTCTAGTTTTGGAAACACTATGAATTTTCAATCATATACACTAAACGATGTAGCTAATGAATTTCATATATACTCCGTTAATTGGTCACCAAATCAAATTACTTTTTTAATTGATAACGTTGGTTTTTACACCTATAATCCTGCTGTTAAAGATAGTAGTACTTGGCCTTTTGATAACGACCAATATTTACTACTCAATATTGCAATGGGAGGTGTTTCGGGAACAATAGATCCGAATTTTACTCAGAGTAGTATGGTTATAGATTATGTAAGAGTCTATCAGAATTCAGTTTTAGGTATTGATGATGAATTTGCAAATAAATTTAGTGTCTATCCAAATCCGGTTAATTCTTTTATTAATATTAAATCTGAAGAACTAGTTGATAGTATTGAACTTTTCAATTCTATAGGTCAATTGGTCAAAGAGAACAGAAAAGAAAACATTAACCAGATAAATGTTGAAGATTTAGAGATTGGATTTTACGTGTTGAAAATATACTCTGGAAACTCTACAATTATCAAAAAAGTTATTATCAATTAGTAATTTCTGTATTCAACTATTTCTAAACCATATCCAATCATACCAACTCGTTTGGTCTGAAGACTGTTAGAAATTAATTTTAGTTTACTGATTTTTAAATCGTGAAGAATTTGTGCTCCAATTCCAAAATCTTTGGTGTCCATACCTAAGCTTGGTGCTTTAACAAGTTTTCCTTCAACTTGATTATCTTTAAGGATAGATAATCTTGTTAATAAGTTCATGGCTTGCGATTGTTGATTAATAAAAATTACAGCACCCTTGCCTTCTTTATTAATAACGTTGAACATGTCGTCTAACTTCTGGTCTGCATTATTAGTTAAAGTTCCTAAAATGTCATTATTAACTAATGTAGCATTAACTCTAGTTAAAATGGCTTCATCAGATTTCCAAGTCCCTTTAGTAAGTGCTATATGTACTTGGTTATTTGTAGTTTGTAAATATGCTCTTAATCTAAACCTACCAAATCGGGTTTCAATATCAAAATCTTCTTTCCTTTCAATTAAAGAATCATATTCCATTCGATAAGCCACAAGGTCTTCTATAGAAACTATTTTTAAATCAAACTTTTTGGCTACTTCTAAAAGCTCAGGTAAACGCGCCATAGTACCATCTTCGTTCATGATTTCAACTATGACTCCTGCAGGTTCAAATCCTGCTAAACGTGCAAAATCAATAGCAGCTTCAGTATGGCCTGTACGTCTTAATACACCACCTTCTTTAGCTATTAACGGGAAAATGTGTCCAGGTCTTCCTAATTCAAAGGCTCTTGTATCTTTATTTACTAATGCCTTAACTGTTTTTGCTCTATCACTGGCAGAAATTCCTGTACTAACACCATTACCTCTAAGATCAACAGAAACAGTAAATGCTGTTTCCATTGGGTCTGTGTTATTCCTAACCATAACATTAAGGTCTAATTCTTTGCAACGGTGCTCTGTAAGCGGAGCACAAATTAAACCACGACCATGAGTTGCCATAAAGTTGATCATCTCTGGTGTTACCATTTCAGCAGCAGCCAAGAAATCACCCTCGTTTTCTCTGTTCTCATCATCTACAACAATTATGATTTTACCTTGACGAATATCTTCAATGGCTTCTTCAATTGTATTTAAACTTGTTGTTTGTTTTAAATTATTGGTAGTCATAACAATAGGTTTGGTTATACAAAGGTACGCTTATTTTATATTCTGAATACAACTCTGATAGAAGTCTTGCCCTATTTTACTTCTCAGAAAAATATATTTTAGAGGATAGAGTGGAAGTGTAAGAAGTAGAATTAAAATATTATTTCCTTTGGCTTTTTGTTCTATAGTCTTATAAAATTTAGAGTAAACAATAGCGTCTACAATCAGATAGATAATAAAGAATATGAAAGCAACAATACTAAGACTTAAAGAGGTTTCTGATAGTGCAGGTAACTTATTGTTTTTAAATACAAAATGTAATCCTAACAGAATGGCACCAATACAAAAAGTGACTAAACTAGTTTTAGAATAGTCTTTATAATCTTTAAGTAATTTTTTAGCTTTAATGAGTTTATCTGGAACATCTAAACCTTCAGTTTTTAAACCTTCAAGTGGGATCTTTCTATGTAATAAATTATGAAGTGCAATTTCTTTTGGTTTTTTATTTATATCGTATTCATCTTGCTTTTTAATAATACTGACCAATTCTTCAACTGAATATTTTTTGTAAAAATTATAAGATTTAGTATCACTTTCTGAAAGTTGAATCTTGCTTTTTGATGCAAATAATCTTTTAAATGGAACTAGTAAAGCATCAAATTGAAATACTCCTTTATCATTAGTAGCTCTTGTAGTTAAATAAATACTTAAAGGAAACATTATTGCAGTAGAAAGCCATGAACCGATTATTGGGTCAAAGCTTCCTTTTTCTGCACTGTTTCTAGCAAAAATACCAAAGAAATGATAGGTTAAGAATAAAACTATGGCTATGACCATTGGTAATCCAAGACCGCCTTTTCTAATTAAAGCTCCAAGTGGTGCACCAACAAAAAATAGAATGATACATGCAAATGCTAATACAAATTTATCATGTAAAGCTATAATGTGTTTATTAAGCCATATGGATTTTGTTTCAAATGATGATTTGTTAGAATCTATAATTTGGAGTGTACTGTTTGCATTATTAATAGCTAAGTTTATAATTTGAGTTTTACTGCCAGTATTAAATAAATCCATGACATTTTCGCCTGTGTAAAGCGTGTCTACGTTTGTGGTATCAATATTTAGGTTTAATGCGGAATATGTACTTCTATTATACAACGTATTAGATAATGCTTTATAATCATCTTTCTTTTCATTATTAAGTGTATCTAGAGCTCTGACTAATTGATTAACATTTAGCATGTTATATCGTCCGCTATGGTTTTTTTCTTCTAATTCATCAGAGTTTAATATTTCTAAATCAACATTTATAATATAATTATCAAAATAGCTTTTTACATGCGGTTTATTTACATTTTTGCGCGCATCCCTATTTACAATTTCTTCGTAATAATTTCCGTTGATTAACTCGAGTTGAAGTATATTAGAATCTGGACTACTCTTAAGCTCACCTTTTTCTGAGGAAATAACTTTATAATTACCAGTTCGTGCTGAACTTTTTTGGTGGATGATTACTTTTTTAAGAAACTGACCTCTATCACCAGTCTTTTCATCTACTTTAATATTGATATTTCCTATCTCATTAAATTGACCTTCTGCAATAGCTAATGCAGGCTTTACTTTAGCAATATTTCGTCTTAAATTATAAAAATTGTATTCTCCCCATGGAATTACATTATTAGCGAAAAAGAAACAGCCGATACCAAGAGCAACAATAAAGACGCTTAGACTTCGCATAGCACGTTGTAGAGAAATACCTGTGGATTTCATGGCAGCAAACTCATAGTTTTCTGCAAAATTCCCAAATACCATTATAGAAGATAAAAGTATGGTTAATGGTACAACCAAAGGAATAAGCTTTGGCATGTAATACAGAATAAATTTTGCAGTAACAGAAACATCTAAGTCTTTACCAGCAAGTTCAGCGATGTACAGCCATATACCTTGCAAAACGAAGATAAACATGAATATAATAAAGACGCTAAAAAACGTCTTTAAGAATGTGATAAGTATGTACCTATCTAATATTTTCAAAATCCTTAGTCAATTTTATTGATAAAGTAATCACTGTATTTACTTTCGTCAAATGTAAATAAGGTTTTTGAAATAGGCTCATCTGTTTTAAAAGAATTAACGGTTAATGTTGTTTTAGTTCCGTTTTTACCTACCTCAATTAAATTGTAGATGTGTTTTGTTGTTGCATCTATACCTAATAATACATGCTTAATTTCAGAATTAGTATCAATAGGGCTCAATTTTACATATTGAATTTTCCTCCCCTTAACATTCTGTATAATATCCATTTTATAAGTATAGCCATCCTCGTAAAAGGATAACATCTTACTAGGTGTAATTGTACTTTCGTCTTCTGTATTATCAGAAGAAATAGTAACCTCTTCATCTTCTGGACTAATAGTATATAAAGTTTTGCCATTAAAAATACGAGTGATACCAAGAATATTAAGTTTATACTTTTCTCCTTCAATGACAACATCACCTCGCGTTTCTTGACTAATATTTTCACTTGTATTACTTAGTTCGTATTTAAAATCTAAGCTGATATTTTTATACGCTTTTATTTTCTCACTTACTTCTGTTAATAAGCCTTCAGCTTTTGCATCACTTTGTGCAAAACCTATAGCTCCAAATGTAAAAAATGCTATTACAATTAATTTTTTCATCTTATTTCGTATAATCTTTTTATTGTTTTTCGTTTTCTAATAATTGATCTAAAGCTAATAAATCTGGTACTAATACCTGCCTTGCTTTACTACCTTCAAAAGAACCAACAATTCCTGCAGCTTCTAACTGATCAATAATTCTACCAGCTCTATTATAGCCTAATTTCAATTTTCGTTGCAATAAGGAAGCGGAACCTTGTTGTGCAGTCACAATAATTGTTGCTGCGTCCTTAAACAACTTATCTCTGTCTGAAATATCTATATCAAGATTTGTGCCACCTTCCTCACCAACATATTCTGGCAGTAAATGTGCATCTGGATAAGCTTTTTGTGAACCTATAAATTCTGTAATTTTTTCTACTTCTGGAGTATCAACAAATGCACACTGAATTCGTATTAATTCATTGCCTTGAGTATAAAGCATATCACCACGACCAATAAGTTGGTCTGCGCCAGATCCATCTAGAATAGTACGAGAATCTATCTTACTTGTGACTCTAAATGCAATTCGTGCTGGGAAGTTTGCTTTAATAATACCAGTTATTACATTAACAGAGGGGCGTTGTGTAGCGATAATTAAATGTATACCAATGGCACGTGCTAATTGTGCTAGTCTTGCAATAGGCGTTTCTACCTCCTTACCTGCAGTCATTATTAAATCTGCAAACTCATCAACAACCAAAACAATATATGGTAAGAAGGCGTGACCGTCATTTGGGTTTAACTTTCTTGCTTTAAATTTAGCGTTGTATTCTGCAATATTTCTACAAAATGCATTCTTTAGCATTTCGTAACGATTGTCCATTTCTATACAAAGTGAATTTAATGTGTTTATAACCTTTGTATTGTCTGTAATAATAGCATCTTCACTATCCGGAAGTTTTGCCAAATAATGACGTTCTATTTTATTAAATAAAGTCAGTTCAACCTTTTTAGGATCCACTAATACAAACTTAACTTCTGCAGGATGTTTTTTGTAAAGTAAAGACGTTAAGACAGCATTTAAACCAACAGATTTACCTTGTCCAGTAGCACCAGCCATAAGCATATGTGGCATTTTTGCTAAATCAACCACAAAGGTTTCATTACTAATAGTTTTACCAAATGCTATAGGTAATTGCATTTCAGATTTCTGAAACTTCTGTGAAGCAATTACAGAACGCATAGATACTATTGTAGAGTTTTTATTTGGTACTTCTATACCGATAGTTCCTTTTCCTGGGATTGGTGCAATAATACGTATACCAAGTGCAGCTAATGACAGAGCAATATCGTCTTCTAAGTTTTTGATTTTTGAAATTCTAATACCAGCTTCTGGTACAATTTCATAAAGGGTTACTGTTGGTCCTATAGTTGCCTTTATGCTACTAATACCAATTTTATAATTACTTAATGTCTCAACAATTTTGTTTTTATTCTCTTCAAGCTCTTCCTGATCTATAGAAATTCCTTCATTATCATATTTCTTTAATAAATCTAATGGTGGAAATTGATATTTTGCAAGTTCTAGAGTAGGATCAAATTGTCCGAAATCTTCAACGAGCTTATCAGCAAGATTATCAGTTTCAGATTTTTCTTCTGCTATTTTCTCAACTTTCAATTCTGGTTCTTCAATTGTTTCTTCAATAGGCTTCTCTTCAACTTCCATTGTTAATGTTGGAGTCTCAGTTTTAGTCTTAGGTTTAGAGTGTTTGCTAATTGTTGGCTCTGCTTTGTCTAAAGGTATCTCAAAAGCAGATTTAATGGCATCAGCTTCATCGGTTAAACTGTTATCAAATACAACAGTTGGTTGTGTCACATTATTTTCGGATTGTAAGTCTTCTTTGAGATCACGCTTAGCTCTATTAAATAGTGTAACAAAAGTATCACCAGTGACTTTAAAACGAATAGCGAGATAGGCTATAAGACCAAAAAGTAATAATAGTATAGTTCCTATTTTACCTATATAATCTTGAAAAAAATGATTCATTTCGTATCCAATAGTGCCTCCAAGAATATCGTATTTGTGTGTAAAGAAACCAAAGAATATAGATAGCCAAATTATGATTAAAGTTCCCCATATCCAATGTTTTGTGAGTTTAGCCTTTTTTAAATTTAAAGTGACATAAACACCTGAAAGAAAAATTAAACCTGAAAAAATAAATGAAGGAATACCAAAACCTTTAGTTATAAAAAACTCACTTACTACAGCACCTAACTGACTTGCCCAATTTTTATAGGCGTCTGAACGTTCTGGGAACGTACTCAAAACACTCTGATCCTCTTTACCAGTAAAAATAAATGACAAGAATGAAATAAAAAGAAGTACACCAAGAATTATAAGCAGACTACCAAAAACTAGTTTTTGCTGATTTGAAAGCTTAAAAGACGGTTTTTTTAATTTAGATTTCGTCTTTGGCTTAGCTTTAGTTGTTTTCTTTTTAGTTGTTTTTTTTGCCATTTTATGACGAATTTATTTCGGTAACTCATCCCTACAAAGGGAATCTAAATTTTATTTATAATTTTTCACTTTATCAGAAACGCCATTAACATAATCTTCAATGATGTTTAGATCTTCAACAAGTTCTGAACCCTTAAATCCATTAATATAAATTGACTCAATTTTAGAATTATAAAACTCTAAATATTTACTTGCTAACGGTAAATAAGACCAATGCCATTTCTCTAAGTTGTAACCTGTTCTATTTTTGTTTTTCTCAGTATAAACCTGATGAAATCCAAAGCTATTTGCATGAGTTATCAACCAATTATATTCTGCAAGTCCTTTTCCGCTGTTAAAATACGAATTATTTAAACTATTTAGATCGATATCTGTTCCCCAATGATGTCTAGATGTACAAGGCATTGAACTATATTCTAAAATTTTTAATGCACGTGCAATTGGAGTAAGATTCTTATACCTATTCCATTTACGTTCCCAAATAGTTTCTTGTTCTTTGAAATTTCGGGTTCCAGAGATTATTTTTAACTCAATCCCTGCATTTTTTGCTGAATTTAGCATGCTCACAAAAGCTGTATAGACTTCATTTTTAAGATAAACCTCTTTCGTAGAATGCTTAAAATTTACTTTTACAAATGTTGAATCTTGTTTGTAATCAAATTTACCTAATACAAAATCTTTTGTGATATAAGGTGTTAGCTTATCTACTGTTTTGGTGCTGTTAATTTGTATTTCAATATTCTCATTTACAATGACATGTTTAGTGTTAGTATTTATACTAAAATGTATAAGTATAAAAGAAAAAAGTATGAACAGATTTTTCATTATTTATACTTTGGGTATTAGTTTAACAAAATATATAAAGAACTAACGTCGTCTTTTATGATTTTGGTATGTTATAGTATTTTTGGAAGATAAATAATACCAGCAATAATTACAGCAACAACTGAAGCTATAAAAACAGCACCAGCCGCAACATCTTTAATTAATCCTATTTTTTTATGATATTCTGGGTGGATAAAGTCAGCAATATATTCTACCGCGGTATTTAAACCTTCAATACTCATTACCAAACCAATCATAGCAAACTGAACCATCCATTCTGTTTTTGAAATATCAAAATAGAAACCAGTTATGGTTACGATAATAGCAATGAAGATTTGTATTTTTATACTAGCTTCAGTTTTTATAAGAATAAGCATACCTTTAAAAGCATAGCTTACACTTTTGAGTCTATTAATAATGAAGGGTTCTTTTTTTTGCATAAAAAAGATGATGCTAAACTAGCTGCGACTTTTATAATTTGATAAATATTATTTCAATGCACCTAACGCAGCATTATAGTTTTCTGGTTTAAACTATTTTAATGCGTCTAATGCTGCATCATAATTTGGCTCATCAGCAATTTCAGAAATCTGCTCATTATGTAAAACTGTTCCGTTTGCATCTATAACAACGATACAACGAGATAGTAAGGTTTCAAATGCTCCTGTAGTAAAAGTCAATCCATAATCATCACCAAATTCCCCAGTTTTATAATCAGAAAAGCTTTCTACATTTTCAATACCTTCTGCACCACAAAAACGTGCCATAGCAAATGGTAAATCTTTAGAAATACATAATACCTTTGTATTTTCTAATTCACTAGCTTTTTCATTAAAGGTTCTAATAGATTGTGCACATGTTCCTGTATCTACACTTGGAAATATATTTAAAACTAATCTACTACCATCAAAATCATTATTAGATTTATCTGCTAAATCTGTTCCAGTGAGCTTAAAGCCTGGTGCTTTACTACCAACTTCTGGTAAATTTCCTATAGTTTCTACTGGTGTTCCTCCTAAAGTTACGTTTGCCATTTTTTCGATGTTTTAATTATTGCTAAAAATATGAAAAGTGAGTGTTTTAGTAGAGAATAATAATGTAATATTTTTTATTAACTTAAAACCTCAATTACTTTGTTAAAAGTTTTACCTCAACTCTGCACCAAGTTTAGATTCAAAATTTTTCTGAAGCTTAGACATGATTTTGTCTATTTGCTTATCTGTTAAAGTCTTATTTTTATCTTGAAGTGTAAAACTCACAGCATAACTCTTTTTGCCTGCTGGTAGTTTTTTACCTTCATAGACATCAAACAAGTTCACGTTTTTAAGCAATTGTTTTTCGGTTTGTTTGGCTATAGTATTAATTTCTTCAAAAGAAACACTATGATCTAATAACAAAGCAAAATCTCGTCTAACTTCTGGGTATTTTGAGATAGCACTAAACTTTATCTTGTTATGCTGTGCCATATCTAGGACATTATCCCAATTAAAATCTGCGAACAATACAGGTTGAGAAATCCCAAAGTGTTTCAGTACTGATTTTTTTACCAATCCAAAATTGACTAAAGTTTTCTTTCCAAGCGTTAAACTTACACCTTCACTAAGTATGTCTAGTTTTGTTGGAGCTGACCTAAAACGATTTAAACCTAAACGTTGTAAAACTGTTTCAATAGTTCCTTTTAAATAAAAGAAGTCACTAGGAGATGTTGTTGCGTTCCAACGCTCCTCAGTTTTATTTCCGGTAACAAATACAGATAAATGCTTATGTTCTTCTCGGTTTTCTGAATATTGGTGATAGGTTTTACCAAATTCAAATAATTTTAAATCGTCACGCTTTCTATTGATGTTATGAGCAACCGCTTCTAAACCAGAAAACAATAAGGATTGACGCATCACTTCCAAATCATTACTAAGAGGATTTAGCATTGTTACATTATGATCTGCATTTAATTGCTCACTTAGCTCTACATATTTTGGAGTTGTTAGAGAATTTGCCATAATCTCATAGAACCCTTGAGATGCTAATTGATTACCAATAATATTCTGAAGTTTATAATCTTCAAATCGAGATGAATTAGAAATAGAGGCATTTAATTTTTCAGTTGTACCTATATTGTTATAACCATATACTCTAAGAATCTCTTCAATAATATCTGCTTCGCGCTGTACGTCATTTCTGTACGCAGGTACAGTTAAACCTAAACCAGCTTCGGTAACATTGTTTACTTTAATATCTAAAGAGGTTAAAATACCTTTAATAATTTCTCTAGGAATTTCTTCACCAATTAATTTTTTGGCATTTTCAAAACTTAGTCGGACTTCAAAGTCTTCAATTTTCTTTGGGTAAGAGTCAGAAATATCACTTGTTATTTCACCACCAGCAATTTCAATTATCAAAAGTGCAGCACGCTTTAATGCATATTCTGTAATGTTAGGATCTATTCCTCTTTCAAATCTAAAAGACGCATCTGTATTTAAAGCATGACGCTTTGCTGTTTTTCTAATACTAACCGGATCGAAATAGGCGCTTTCTAAGAAAATATTAGTGGTATTTTCTGAAACGCCAGAATCAATACCTCCAAAAACACCAGCGATACACATTGGTTTTTCAGCATCGCAAATCATTAAATCATCTTCGTGTAACTCTCTTACAACACCATCTAGTGTTGTAAATTTTGTGCCAGCCTCACATGTCTTAACTTCAACTTTATTTCCAGTTACTTTATGCGCATCAAAAGCATGGAGTGGTTGACCAAGCTCATGCAACACATAATTTGTAGCATCAACAATATTATTAATAGGAGTTAGGCCTATAGATTTTAGACGATGTTGTAACCAACTTGGTGATGTTTTTACTTTAACTCCCGAAATGGTAACACCACAATAGCGTGGGGCTTTTTCTTTGTCTTGCACATCGACATCAATTTTTAATGATCTAGTATCAACATGATAAGAACTTACAGAAGGTGTAATTAACTCTACATTCACTTCGTATTGTAATAATCCGGCTTTTAAATCACGTGCAACACCATAATGACTCATGGCATCTGCTCGGTTTGGTGTTAAGCCAATTTCAAAGACTTCATCATTTTCAATATCGAAAATTTCTGCGGCAGCAGTTCCGACTACATACTGGTTATCTAAAACCATAATACCGTCGTGAGATTCTCCAAGTCCTAGTTCGTCTTCTGCACAAATCATTCCATGGCTTTCTTCTCCACGAATCTTACCTTTTTTAATTTTCCAAGCTTCGCCTTCAGCCGTATAAAGTGTCGTTCCGACAGTAGCAACAGGTACTTTTTGCCCTGCAGCAACATTTGGTGCTCCACATACAATTTGTAAATGTGCATCTGCACCAATATTTACAGTAGTTACTTTTAAACGATCAGCGTTAGGATGTTGTTTGCAGGTTAATACCTCACCAACAACGATACCTTCTAATCCGCCTTTTACAGATTGGTAGTGCTCTATACCTTCAATTTCTAGACCAAGATCAGTTAATAAATCTCCTGTTTTCTCAGCGTCCCAATCTACTTTTATAAACTGTTTAAGCCAGTTGTATGATATCTTCATTTGTCAATTAATCAAGTTGCAAAGATAGTAATTCAGATTAGGCAATGAAATTTGAAATTGGCTTTTTTATGTAAGGACATTGTTATAATTTCGAACTCAATTGAAAACATATTCTTATGAAAAAAATATTAGTACTTCTGTTAGTCAGTTTAATATGGAATTGTGAAGAAGAGAAAAAACAACAAAAGTTAGAAGTTGGAACTTACAGAGCAGTTTTAGAAGTACAAGACAATGAGGAGTTACCTTTTATTTTTGAAGTAAAGTCACCTAGAGAATTGAATATATATAATGCTGAAGAGGTTATTGAAGTTGATGAAATTGAATACAGAAATGATTCTATTTTTATTAAAGCACCAGTCTTTGAAGGTTATATAGCTGCTGTTTTTGAAGGTGATAATCTAAAAGGTAGTTTTATAAAAGAAAGTTTAGATCGTATCGTACCATTTAAAGCAATATTTAAAAATGAAAACCGTTTTGATGCGAAATCTAAGCCTACTCAAAAAGTGACTGGAATATGGGAAATCGTTTTTAGTCCAGAGAGTGAAGACGATGCGTATATTGCTAAAGGTATTTTTGCACAAGACGAAGAAAAGGTAACAGGTACATTTAGAACCACAACAGGTGACTATCGTTATCTAGAAGGTGTAATGGATGGTAATGAAATGAAACTCTCAACCTTTGATGGTGCACATGCATTTTTATTTACGGCAAAAGTTTTGGACTCAACTTTAGAGGGTCAGTTCTATTCTGGTAACCATTGGAAAGAGCCTTTTGTAGCAAAACGAAATGCATCTTACGAATTACCTAGTGCAAATGACTTAACGTTTTTAAAAGAAGGTTACAATAGTGTTGATTTTGTGTTTCCTAATACGTCTGATGAGTTGGTAGGACTTAAAGACGATCGTTTTAAAGACAAAGTGGTGATTGTGCAGATCATGGGAACCTGGTGTCCTAATTGTTTAGACGAAAGTAAATACTATGCGGATTATTACAATAAAAATAAAGACAGCGATTTAGAAATTATAGCCTTGGCATTTGAATACGCCAAGGATAAAGAGACTGCTTTTAGTAGAATAGATCGATTACGATCTAAAATTGGTATTGAGTACCCAATTCTCTTAGCACAATACGGAACATCTGATAAAGCTAAGGCGCAAGAAAAATTACCAATGCTTAACCATGTGTTGTCTTATCCGACATCTATTTTTATAGATAAAACAGGTAAAGTGCGTAAAATTCATACGGGTTTTAATGGACCAGCAACTGGTGAAAAATATATAGAGTTTAAAACCGAGTTTGAAGGGTTTGTTGGAGAGTTGTTAGCTGAATAATATGTATTAGTTGTTTTTAGGAATTGCCATGGTGTGATTTGCAATGAGGTAATATTTTCCATCAGCTTCAACATAAGTTCTCATAAAATGATAGGTCGTTGTGCTTGGTCCTCGATCTATGATTGTATAGCCACTAACGATAGCTGTTGTGCCAGAAATAATTACTTTTACGTCTTTAGAAACTCGAGATTTAGTACTTGTGTTTTTATTCTTAATGTGTCTTTTTACCCGATTTAAAACAGCAGCTTCATCATCAATCGTATTTGCATGGTTATACCCATATAAAGTCTTCAGCTAATAATGACTCAATAAAATCAAAATTCAATTCTAATTGTGCCTTTTCCCATGCAGCATCTAATGTTTTAAGTTTATTGTGGTTGAAATCACTTTCTTGAGTGGATATTGGGACTATTGCTAATCCAATAATAATTGTAATTATAGCAAATAGTTTCATTGGCTTATACTTAGGTGCTAACGAAGTTAAAGTTTTCAAACTTAAAATCAATGAATTAGAAAGTAAAAGAGATTATGTTTTATCAATAACTATTAGTTCTTAGTAACTTAACTTATAGTTTTTGGCCACAATAAACTCTTCTGTTTTTGTATCGAGAATCAAAGTACTTTCATTAAATGGTTGATTGCCTAACCAGCCACCAATTCTAGTAAATGGTGTAACTAATGACTGTGACCAGGTGTACATATTTATATAACTAACACGTTTTAAGCTTAACTCAGAATTTCCTATATGAATTGGTTGGTCAGTTAATTTGCTTGTAATTGGTATACTGCTGTCCCAGCTTTTGGCATTATATGCAATAGCTTCAGTATTCTCATCACTATAGGTGTCAAATCTACTTTTAATAGTAATTAAACCAAAAGCACTACAACCTCAATCATAAAAGAGTTCATAATCTTTATCGTTTATAGTTACAGGTAACATAATGCGCCTGCCTGTGAAGTCAAAGGGTTTGAATTTTTGTAAGGTCTTCATCCATTCCGGATGCTCATTAAATAACTCTAGGGTTTGATTTTTAAAGTCAATGGCTGTTATACGATCTTTTATAAAATCACTACCAATAGTTCCTATGCCTATTCTAGAAATGGTATCATTTTTACTAAAAGCATGTCCGTAATTACCTAAAATTCTAATCATTGAGGCTTTTATGTAGTTGTCATCTAGTTTAAATTCTAATTGCTCTACAAAGCGTTCCTCACCTTTTGTGACTTCCTTAATGTCCATGCCTAAAGCACGTAAGGATTTTAAATCATTTTCATAGATAAAGGAATGCGGTGCACCAGTATCAAATTGCATATAGAATTGATGTGCTAAGCCTTCAATTTTTAATGGAACTACCATTGCAGCTTGTGGTTCATGATACCCTTCTGATCCTGTAGAATTAGCAGCCCAATCAAAATAAATAGGTTTGGATTCAAAGCTATATTCTAGGTAAGCTGATTTTTCTTTGAAGAATGCATTGTTGAATTTTCTTATATAATAAAACCCAACTGAGAGCATAAGTATTAGAACAACAAGTAATGTATAGCTGATTTTTTTTCTTCATGATTGTTTGATTTTGATTGATGAATACTTTTTATTCTGTCTTTCTTTTGCCATTGGTAAGATAGCTTTGACCAGGTCCTAATGTTTCACCTGTAAATTCGTCATTAGAAATACTACTTTAAACTCAAAAGTCGCTCCTTGAACATCGAAATTGCAAGAGATATTTCCATCTTTTAAAACAAGATTTGACATGGTGAAATCCCCCATAATCGATTGAAATGAACCTTTAAATGTTCCCATTTCATTTTTAGTAATAGTCATAGTTATAGGAACGTCTCCTTGTGGTGTAGCTTCAGCGACAAGACTCCAGTCGCCAATTAGTTTGTCATCAGGATTAATAGCATTTTTTTTTGACCCACAGTTTATTAAACTTGTAAAGAGAAAGACACAAAGAATGTATTTAGTTTTCATAACAATGTATTGTTTTAGATTGATGTCTCTAAATAAATACAATAGGATGAGATTTGAGTACTATGTATACCGCCATTTTTACGACAATAGTTGATTCTACTAGCTAAATAAGACGAAGCGAAATATAGAAAAAATTGAAATTATTACGTTTTAATTTCATGGCTGTCATAAAAACAGGAATAACATTTGCTGCATAGCATGCAAATAAAACGTATAAAATGATTTGAGCGTTATCAAAAAATTTTAAACTTATGAAAGGGCAAATTACAAGTAACAGAGCAGTAATTAAACACCATATAATTTGAATATTTACAATTCGTCTTCCCATTTCGTCAACCAATTTAGATTTTCGGTAAACTCGCCAAAGTATAAATGGTAGAATAATGTTGCCAAAAGGAATACCTATAAAAGATAGAATTGATAAATTTATGAGTCTTATTGAAGTGGTTGCTGAGGCTTTTGTCTGTTCAATACTTTTAAATTTATTTTGAAGTTGAGAAGGCTGTATTTTAAAAACTTCAGAAAGAACAGTGAGAGAATGTCCTTTGGGCTCTTTATTATTCGATTCTAAACGTTGAATCGTTCTCAAAGACAAGCCAGATTGTTTGGCTAACTCTATTTGTGTATAGCCAGATTGCTCTCTTATATCCTTAATAATGCTCAAAATACTACTATAGTGTTATACTACTAATGTAATGAAAGAAAATAGTCCCGTAAAATTCTAAGAAGCTTATCTACTAAATAACAACGTGCATCCTATAAAAACAATTAGTTGGTGAAGGGTAATTTTTGTTTTAAAGCTAGAATAATGAAGTATGTATTCATGGCTTATAAGCTATTTGTTGTGTAACTCTGTTTACTTTAAAATTAATTTAAATTTCCCATAGGTTGTTTGGTCGTACTACTTTACATGGATTACCATATACAATAGAGTTTGGTGGAATATCTTTTGTAACTACACTTCCCATTCCTATGAATGTGTTGTTGCCAATGGTAATATTATTTTTTATCAAACTCCCTGTACCAATTTCACAACCTTCTCCAATAGTTACGTTTCCTGATGTCACACTGGATTAATGTCTGTAAAAGGGCCAATTTTATTATGATGTCCTATTTTAGCACCTCTTTTAATGCTAACTCCAAATCCAATTGTTGTTTGGGAACTAACAACGCATTGTTGATCTATTAAGATGCCGTAATCTAATTTGCTACTTGATGAGTTGGAAATTAAATTACTATAATCCTCATTGCTTAAGTAAAGTTTAAAGTCTTTATAAACTTCGAATTTATGCCTCCCGCTAGCTAAGCCAAACAAGATTTCTTCAGTAGGTTTTACATCTTGTATAAGCTTTATAGTGTATTCAATAGATTTTACACGGTCATTTGCTTTACAATCTAAATTTAAATTTGGAAAAACTTCTACATTTACAGGAGAATCGAATTGCTCATGAATGAGATCGTAGACAACACAGACCCAATAAGGGTCAAAACCTAAAAGTTGAAATGTGGGATGTTGGTTAAGCTTCATTATTTCTGAATCAAGGTTAATTAAAACTTGATGTTAACACCATGCTTCTTAATTGGGGGCTCATTATTTATAAAGATTAAATATAAATCTTATCAAAGTGATCTGTGTTTATATTTATATAAACTACCAAACTTTACGATGAATAGCTTTACTATGTGTTTTTTGTCGGTAAACAAAAGTGTATTCTCTTACTATCTAAAAAGGCACATAAGTTACCATTAAAGCTTGTAAAATGAACAGTACCACAAATGGGATAAACAAATAGCCAACTATATCTCTAGCTTGTATTTTTATGCCAGATCCCATTACTGGGAATACCATTAGCAAGAAAAATGGTTGGAGTAGATTACTTAAACTTTCACCATATGCTACTGACATAGCTGCTCTTGCTGTCATTGCATTGACCTCATTTGTAGGTAAATTAATTCCTAAATCTTGCACCATATTAATAATACTTGGTCCAATAACTGCAAATTCACCACCAGCTGAAGGTATAGCAAAATTTATAAGGCCTCCTGTAAGATAAGAAATAAAAGCATAAGAGTCTGGTGTGGCAACTGAGGCTAAAAGAACACTAATTTTTGTACCCAAACCAGAAGCTAGCATAATACCCATAATACCTGCGTAAAATGGATATTGAAATAAGATGCCAGAAATATTACTGCTGGCACGTTTCATAGCAATACTGTAACGCATAGGAGTAATATGTAAAAACATTCCAACAATTAAGAAAATAAAAATCATAATATTGAAATTTAAGTCAAAGCCTTTCGTTGAAAAATGATAAACAATATAACTTAAACCCAATACAGCAACACTTATTTGTAACCAGCCTGCATTGTTTAAAGCATCAGAAACAGCTCTGAAAGGTAGCTTGTAGGATAAAGCTTCTTCTTTTACAGAAGTATCTATTTCGCTGTTATCTATTTTTAAATCACTTAATTCTTTGCCTTTAGAAGATTTTGGTATTAACAACCATATAATAAAAGGCGCTATAATAACAAATAGAACAATCATGGATAAGTTTAATGTTGAACCTAAGCTGTAACTTGTGGAAATGGTATCGTTTAAGATACCAGATTTTATTAAAAAATTATTTTCAGTATTTAGAAGTAAAGCGATAGAACTTGATAAGCCGCAGACCCAACCGTTAAAAGAAAAGTAAACACAGGCAATTAAAAAAGGGTAGTGGATACCTTTAATTCTTAAAGCAAGTTCTCTTCCTAAAATAGCAGTTACTACAACCATTCCAAAGCTTATTAAAGATAATAATGCGCCTAATGAGATAATGATTAGATATACTTGAGTTGGGGTTTTAATATATTTTGCAATTTTATCAATTCCCTTTTTTATTGGATTCGATTGCGCAATACAATATGCTGTAATAATAATTAATACGATTTGCATACCAAAAGACAAAAGTTTCCAAAAACCATTATACCAACCCTCTAAAATAGAAATAGGTTTGTTGTCTGTAAGAGTTAGAGCTAAAAGTACTGTTAATAGGGTTAATAATAATGCGAAGACATAAGCACTTGGCATATATTTGGTAAAGGCATCTGTAAATTTTTGTCCGAGTTTAGTTAGCATCTTATCTAGGTTAGTTGAGTCTAAGATAATTTTTTTCTAATTCTTAACAATACGTTAATTAACACAACTCTCAATTTCTTTAACAACTCCCTAACAGACCTGCTTCTTTAATGCTCGTAATATGTGGCTAACTAATCTAAATTCATATAAAAATGAAAACTACAATTACTTCTTTTGTATTGTGTTTTTTGCTTTGTGTTTCTTTCACGGCAAATGCACAATTAGAAACACCACGTGGAAGCCAAAAAGCCGCAGTTATGCAGCGTGTAGGAACAACTGATATTACAATTACGTATTCTAGACCTAGTGTCAATGACAGAGAAATTTGGGGGAAATTAGTGCCTTATGGTATGAATAACCTTGGATTTGGAACATCTAAAGCTGCTCCATGGCGAGCTGGTGCTAATGAAAATACTACAATCACATTTACACACGATGCTAAAATTGAAGGCGAATCCATAGAGGCTGGTACTTATGGGTTACATATTAATGTAAAAGATGCGGATAATGCTACCATAATTTTATCCAAAGATAAAGATGCGTGGGGAAGTTATTTTTATGACGAAGCTAAAGATGCCTTGCGGGCAGATGTAAAATTAACAGATAATGAACATACAGAATTATTGACTTTTGACTTTCATGATGTAAAAGCTAACTCAGCTATAGCATCATTAAAATGGGGAAAGAGAGCGATTCCTTTTAAAGTTGAAGTAGATGTTACGGAAGTGGTTCTTGAAGATATAAGAGCTCAATTTAAAGGACAAAAAGGCTTTACAAGACAGAATTGGGAGCAAGCAGCTAACTTTTCAATGAATAATGGTGGAGATTTAGATGAGGCCTTAGGTTGGATTAACTCAGCATTAGAGGGTCAATTTTTTAGTCAGAAAACTGTAAATGGTTTAGCAATTAAATCTCAAATACTTCAGAAGAAAGGGGACATGAAAGGTTATGGGAAAACTATGGACGAGGCAGCAGCTATGGCAAACCCTAATCAAATCAATCGAATGGGTTATGCTATGATTACTGCTAAAGACTTTGATAGAGCAGTGAAATATTTTAGTATGAATGTAAAAAGTGATCCTAAAAATGCAAATTGGTACGACAGTTTAGGAGAAGCGTATAAGGCAAAGGGTGATAAAAAAACAGCTATCAAACACTTCAAAAAATCATTAACATTAAATCCAGCTGCAAACGTAAAAGCAAATTCTGAAAAAAATTTGAAGGAATTAGGAGCATTATAAGGGTTTCATCAGCAAAACACGTATTGTTCTGTTTTGGAGGGTCTAGTTATAGTTGGTGCTAGGCCCTTTTTTTATTATGCTTTTTTAAAATTTTATAATAATAAGTGTTAACTAATATAATTCCAAATATTGCGATACTTACTCATTTGTCTATAGGTATTTAAAATGACTCTTTGCTCTGGTAAACCTAAACTTGGATCGAGTTTTAAAACACCTTTTGCATAATAACGTGCTTGCTCTAAGATATCTTTATCCTTAACAATATCTGCAATTCTAAGGTTCAATACACCGCTTTGTTGTGTACCCATAATATCACCTGGTCCACGTAGTTTTAAATCAACTTCTGCAATTTCAAAACCATCACTAGAGCGTACCATGGTCTCTAATCTAGTTTTACTATCCTGACTCAATTTGTGACTTGTCATTAGAATACAGTAACTCTGTTCTGCACCGCGACCTACACGCCCTCGTAATTGATGTAATTGCGACAAGCCAAAGCGCTCTGCACTTTCAATAATCATTACTGAAGCATTCGGAACATTAACACCAACTTCAATAACTGTTGTAGCAACCATAATATTAGTTTCTCCTTTAACAAAACGTTGCATTTCGTAATCTTTATCTGCAGGCTTCATTTTTCCATGTACAATAGAAATCTGATAGTTTGGCATCGGAAACTCTCTAGAGATGCTTTCGTAACCATCCATCAAATCTTTATAATCCATTTTTTCACTTTCCTGAATTAAAGGATAGACGATATAAATTTGTCGACCTAAAGCAATTTCATCTTTCATAAATTTGAAAACTTTTAGGCGATTATTGTCATAACGATGAACTGTTTTTATCTGTTTTCTTCCTGCTGGTAATTCATCAATTATAGAGATATCTAAATCTCCATAAACGGACATTGCTAAAGTTCTGGGAATTGGAGTTGCGGTCATCACAAGTACATGTGGAGGAGAGGTGTTCTTGTGCCATAACTTACTTCGTTGGGCTACTCCAAAACGATGTTGTTCGTCAATAATTGCGAGTCCTAAATTTTTGAATTTCACCTTGTCTTCAAGTAAAGCGTGTGTGCCAATTAGCAGTTGTAAACTACCATTTTCTAAATTTTCATGAATTTCTTTACGTGTTGAAGTTTTAGTTGAACCAATAAGTAATGAAATACTGATATTTAATGGTTTACATAATTCATATAATCCATTATAATGCTGTACTGACAAAATAGCAGTTGGAGCCATTAAACAACATTGAAAACCGTTGTCAAGTCCCATTAATATTGACATTAGGGCTACTATTGTTTTTCCAGAACCTACATCTCCTTGTAAAAGTCTATTCATCTGTGCATTACTTCCTAAATCTTGTCTAATTTCTTTTAAAACACGTTTCTGTGCGTTGGTTAATTCAAAAGGTAAATGGTCTTTATAGAAGGTATTAAAATAGTCTCCCACTTTATTAAAAGGAAAGCCTTTAATTTTAGATTTATGAATAAGATTTTTAAGAATTAATTGTAATTGAATATAAAATAATTCTTCGAATTTTAATCGGAATTGAGCTCTAGAAAGTAGTTCCGGAGTCTTCGGGAAATGAACATTAAAAAGTGCGTCTGATTTTGAAATTAATTTCAATTCTCCTTTTACCGAATCAGAAAGTGTCTCAACAAAATTGCCTTTGGTTTCTATAAACAACTGCTGCATTATTTTGGCAACAACACGATTTGTAATGCCTTTATTTGAAAGTTTCTCAGTAGAAGGATAAATTGCTTGCATCGCAGAACGTAAATTATTGTCGTGCTCAGATTGTAATTCTATCTCAGGATGCGGCATACTATATTTTCCACTAAACCAATTTGTTTTTCCAAAAATCACATAAGGTTGATTTATTTTAAGACTTTCTCTTATCCATTTCTGACCACGAAACCATACAAGTTCCATCATTCCGGTATCGTCTTTAAAATCAGCAACAAGTCTTTTTCCTCGTTTTTGGGCAACTTCTCTAAATCCGGTTATCACTCCAATGAGTTGAACTTCTGCGTTGTTCCGTTCAAGTTCTTTTACTTTGTAATACTTAGTACGATTTATATAACGATTCGGGAATAGGTTGATGAGGTCTTGATAGCTTTTAATACCTAACTCAGTACGTAACAAATCAGCACGATTTGGACCTACGCCTTTCAAATAATCTATAGGTGTTTGGAGGTTGGTATTCATTATCGCTAATATAATAATACAGTTTTGATGATTAAAAACTAATTTTTGAATTTCTCTAATCTTGTTATAGAATTTACGGTTTTACCGTAATAGTTTTGTGGTTTAACCACAAGATAATCAATTAATTAAGCTTTATTTTTAAGGGTTGGCTATTAATGATTCTAAAAACACATTTATTATGAGAAGATTATTATTATTGTTTTTTGTAATTCCATTTTTGGGAATTGCGCAAGTGCCATCGTATTACAACGATGTAGATCTATCACTAACTGGATTAGCTCTTAAAGACGAGTTAGCAGTAAAAGTTATTAGTACGCATTCAAATTTTTTGGTTTATACACCAGAAGTTTGGGATGCTTTAAAATTGACGGATTTAGACCCAAACGATGCGTCGAAAGTTTTATTGATTTATGGTTATGATGATAATGACGGTGTACCCAAAACCGATAGATCTCGAGGAGTAAATCAAAATGGTGGTAATGTAGGTGATTGGAATAGAGAACATGTTTATCCTAAATCACTAGGAAATCCAAATCTTGGAACTTCTGGACCAGGTTCAGATGCTCATCATTTACGGCCATGCGATACACAATGGAATTCAACGCGTAATAATAGGAAATTTGCGGATGGTACTGGTAATGCTGCAATTACAGGAGCATTTTGGTATCCAGGGGATGAGTGGAAAGGTGATGTTGCTCGAATGATGATGTATATGTATCTAAGGTACGGAACTCAATGCTTACCAATCAACGTTGGTGAAGGTAACCCAGTTACTATAGATACTGATATGATTGATTTATTCCTGCAGTGGAATGCAGATGATCCAGTATCATTATTAGAGGAGCAACGTAATCCAGTTTTGGAGGGCTTACAAGGAAATAGAAATCCTTTTATTGATAATCCTGCTTTTGCAACTGAAATTTGGGGAGGACCTCAAGCCGAAGATAAATTTGGATCGGCTCCACCAGATACTGAAGTGCCATCAACACCGACCAATTTGCAAGTTTCAAATGCTGTAGTATCGAGTTTAGACTTAAATTGGACAGCATCAACAGATAACGTAGGTGTTGTAAGCTATGATATTTATCAAGATGGAGTATTGATTGATGCTTCAGCTACAACTAATTATACAGCAACTGGTTTAGCTTCTAGTACGTTATATGCATTTACTGTATATGCATTAGATGCGGCTGGTAATATATCATTAGTTAGTAATTCAGCTTCAGGAACGACATTAAATTCAGGTTCTGGAGGTAGTTCGACTGAATTGTTTATTTCAGAATATGTAGAAGGTTCATCATATAATAAAGCTATTGAGATTGCTAATTTTACAGGTTCTTCGGTAGATTTATCGATATACGATTTAAGAAGAAATACAAATGGCGGCTCATCATGGGACACAGCACTTCCATTGTCAGGTAATGTAGTTAGTGGTGATGTTTTTGTGGTATCTCACAGTTCAGCTTCAGCAGCAGTTCTTGCTGAAGCAGATATAGCAACTGCAGCAAGTACTATGACATTTAATGGTAATGACCCTGTTGGCTTATTTAAAAACGGTGTTTTGATTGATGTAGTTGGTACTTTTAATAATGGAACTTCAAACTTTGCAGCAAATACAACATTAAGAAGAATTTCTTCAATTAATGATCCATCGACAATATATACCGCTTCAGACTGGGATAGTTTTTCCTCAGATACATTTGATGATATAGGTACACATACTATAGATGGTGAAAATCAAGGGCCAACGTCTGAAATTATACATGAGGGCTATTTTGAATCTGGTTTGGATGGATGGACTGATGGAGGAGGAGATTGTTATAGATACTCTGGATCTAGATCTTATGAAGGTTCGCGTTCAATGCGCTTAAGGGATAATTCTGGTACAGCGTCTTCAATGACATCTGAGACATTTGATTTGTCAACTTTTGATTCTGTGGATATAGAGTTCTATTTCTATTCTTATAGTATGGAAAACGGAGAAGATTTCTTTGTTAAATTTTATGATGGTAGTAGTTGGTTAGATATAGGTAATTATGCAAGAGGAACAGATTTTGAAAATAATGGTTTTTATAATGTGTCAATTTCTGTCGATACTTCCACTTATAATTTAGCGAGTAATTCACAGTTTAGAATACAATGTGATGCATCTGCTAATGGTGATCATATTTATGTTGATGAAATTATTATTACTGGTAATACCAATAGAGGAAATGAGGCTAGAAGTGTTGCAGCAAAATCCAGAAATTATATTGATTTTATATCTGCATTAAATACTGATTATGAAATAGACGAAACAGATACTGTTAAGTTGTATCCTAATCCAGTCAATTCAATTCTTAATATAGAATTAGATAATGACTATGTTAGTTATAGTATATATAATATGATTGGAAAAGAAATTCTTAAAGGAAACTTAACGAATAGAAAACTCAATGTGAATCAATTAAATTCGGGTGTGTATATAATTAAATTCTCAGATGGAGAAAATATTATAACTGAACGATTTATTAAAAAGTAGAGTTAATTAATCACAAAAAAAGCCGAGCATTGCTCGGCTTTTTTTATTTTGTCTGCTAAATGACTCAATGTCAATTTTTGGCGTTATCCTTGCATAGGTAAAATATATGAAAAGAGTTTTAGATTATTTTTGTCTTTTTTTTATAAGTCTTTCTTTTGGTCAACAAACTAATTTTGTTGACTTTAAGCATGTTGATGCTCTAATTGTATTTAATCAATTAGCAGTTGATAGTACAACTTACAATTCTTATGATATAGATTTTGAGATTTTAAATAAAACAGATTCTATTTATTTAGATGCTGTTAATATGAAATTTAAGCACGTAGCTCTTAATAATATTGCAGCTAAGTTTAAAAATGATGGTAAAAAACTTATTATCTATAATGATTTTGAAAAAGGTGAAAATCATAAATTAAATTTTATCTTTTTTAATGCACCTAAAAAAGCAATGTATTTTTTGGGTTGGGAAAATGAAGGTAGAAATCAAATATGGACTCAAGGACAGGGGAAATATACCAGTAATTGGTTGCCTAGTATAGATGATGTTAATGATAAAATTGAGTTTGATTTAAAGTTTTTAGTACCTAATGGCTATGAAGTTATATCTAATGGCAGGTTAAAATCTAAGTCCGATAATGCTGGGTATTTTCTATGGGAGTACAACATGGAACATTCAATGTCTAGCTATTTGGTGGCTGTAGCAATAGGAAAGTATAATAAGAAAGAAGAAGTTTCAAAAAGCGGAATTCCACTAAAGTATTATTACTATCCCGAAGATTCATTAAAAGTAGAGCCTACATATCGTTACTCTAAGAAGATGTTTGACTTTTTAGAAGCAGAGATTGGTTTTACGTATCCATGGCAAAACTATAAACAAGTTCCTGTGCATGATTTTCTATATGCAGGTATGGAAAATACAAGTGCCACTATTTTTTCAGATGCTTTTGTTGTCGATGCTATTGGTTTTAATGATAAGAACTATGTTAATGTCAATGCACATGAATTAGCACATCAATGGTTTGGTGATTTAGTGACTGCAACATCTAGTGAGCATCACTGGTTACAAGAAGGGTTTGCTACCTATTACGCGTTATTAGCCGAACGCGATATTTTTGGTGATGATTATTTTTATTTCAAGCTTTATGAATCCATGATAGAGCTAAGCAGACAAGATTTGTCAGGGAATGGAACATCGCTTTTAAATCCAAAATCGAGTAGTCTTACGTTTTATCAGCGTGGTGCCTGGGTTTTACATGCATTGCGCAAAAGAGTTGGAGATGTGGTCTTTAAAAAAGCAGTTAAAAATTATCTTGAGCGTTATAAATTTGGCACTGTAGAAACTGACGATTTCATTACTGAGGTAGAACGTGTTTTCGGAAGATCCTTAACAGCTTTTGTGAATTTATGGGTTGTAAAAAAGGCTTTTCCTTATGAGAAGGCATTTGAAATTTTGAAAGCTCAGTCAACTTTTATTAATGAATATGAACAGGTAGATTGCCAGGCAAAAACTTCTAAATGTGCTGATTATCTTAAATATTATGTGTCAGATGAAGCTAAAGTGAAGGTGATTTCTCAAGCACCAGAATTAGTCACTGTAGATGTATTTAAGAATAGTTTAAAAGTACGACAGGCAATTGCACAATATGTAACAAAGATTCCTGAGTCTTTAAAAACTGATTATGAATCATTACTTGATGATAAGTCATACATCACTATTGAAAAAGCTTTATATAATTTATGGGTTAACTTTCCAGAAGAACGTGCCAAATACCTTTCTAAAAGCAGAAACATAGTCGGGTTTAGTGATAAAAATATTAGGTTACTTTGGATAGCTCTAAATTTAAACACACCATTTTATCAAACGGATAATAAACAGGCATTATTTCAAGAACTTGTAGATTATACAAATGAAAAATATAATGCCGATTTGAGACGCAATGCATTTCAATATTTAAGTATGATGCAATCTTGTAATGAAGAATGTCAATCAAACTTAGAGAATGCAAAATCACATCATAACTGGAGATTGGTTAAGTTTGCAAAAGAATTATCTGAAAAACTAAAATAAAATTAATGCGAGCATTAGTAATTTCTGGTGGTGGAAGTAAAGGTGCCTTTGCAGGTGGAGTTGCTCAATATCTTATAGAGCGAGAAAAACGTGAGTATGATATGTTTTTAGGAACTTCTACAGGCAGTTTATTAGTGCCTTATTTAGCTGTAAATGATATTTCTAAGCTTTATGACATATTCACCAATGTTCAGCAGCAAGATATTTTTAGCGTAAGCCCTTTTGTGCAGCGTCAGAAAGGTGATCGTGAGTTTGTTTCTATTGATTTTGTGAATTCTTTATGGCAGTTTATAAAACGAAAGCGAACTTTTGGTGAGAGTAAAGCTCTAAAACGTAATATTCGAAAAAACTTCACTTTTGAAGAGTATCAAAAAATAAAAGCAACTAAGCAAGATGTTGTGGTTACTGTTTCTAACCTCTCTATGAATAGAGTAGAATATAAGTCTATTAACGATTGTAGCTATGAAGAGTTTTGTAATTGGATATGGATTTCATGTAACTATATTCCTTTTATGTCCTTAGCAAAAGTTAATGGTTATGAGTATGCAGATGGTGGTTTAGGTTGTGTAATTCCAATACGAGAAGCCATTGAGAGAGGTGCTACTGAAGTAGATGCTGTGGTTTTAGAATCAGAAAGCCTTAAGAAGCAAAAAATACTAGGGAAAAACCCGTTTTCATTAATGATTAATTTGTTCGGACATTTAATGGATCAGGTTGAGCGTAATGATATTGTTATTGGTAAACTCGCTGCAAAGAATAGAAATGTAAAGTTGAATTTGTATTATACACCAACAACTTTAACTGAAAATTCATTGATTTTCAGTAAACGTCTAATGGAAAAGTGGTGGCAACAAGGTTATGAGCATGCAGAGCAAAAACACGAATAATTAATTACCATATCTCTCCAACTTCTTGTTTTATAAATGATAATGCTGCGTTACTTGGTGATTGTTTATCCATTAACTCAGTTAACACAACTTCACGAAGTTTATCTGCAGAATCTGTTTTTTCAAGCATATTTGCTTTTCTAATGAGTTGGATTGTCGCATTTTTAGCCGCTAAAATTATGTTCCAGCATTCATCGCTTATATAAATTTGTTGTGCCAAATTATGTTCAAACTCTTGCTCTATTGTAGCGATTAGCAAATTTTCGTAATCTTCTTTATTAGATGAGGTAGGATTAATCCTTGTTAATAGTTTAGAAGGTGAAATTCGCTCTAATAAAAGCGACATACGCTCATAAGCTTGGAGTCTTACTGGTAAAGCTTCTTTTTGTAAATCTTTTGTAATTATAAAATTACGACGGTTATTTTCGTTATCTACATGTTCTCTAAAAAACAAATAGGCAATGGCTCCTGTTACTAAAGCAGGAATGGTGTACATTAAAAGATTGATGAGTTGTTGTTCCATAAAAATTAGTTATTCTTTATTCCGCCAAGATACTCACAATCCTTTAAATACTGCAAACTTTCAAATTTTACAGGTGATTTTTTATATCTAAACGTTTGATTAAAATCCTTAGTCAGATTATGGTCATCCACGTTCATTTCAATATCACTCATATTAAATTGACAAGGATGCTCATAGCCAGCTGCATGTGTAATTTCAATTAATTCTTTTCTAAATGTTTTAAAGTATTGCGCTAGGCGTTCAGACTTCAATGGCACATTAATTCCATTTTGTAACCATTTACTTTGGGTTGCTACACCAGCAGGACAGCGATTTGTATGGCATATCTGTGCTTGAATACAGCCAATACTCATCATTGCCTCACGTGCAACATTGATACAGTCTACTCCCATGGCAAAAGCCATCGCAGCTTTAGCTGGAAAACCTAATTTTCCACTTCCAACAAATACGATACGATCTGTTAAGCCACGCTTTTGAAATAACTTATAAATATCACTAAAACCGTAAATCCAAGGTAATGAGACATGATCTGCAAAACTCGGTGGAGCGGCTCCAGTTCCTCCTTCGCCACCATCTACAGCAATAAAATCTGGTCCACGATTTTCAGTTTTCATAATGTCAGCTAGTTCTTCCCATTGCTCTAATTTACCTATAGCTGCTTTGATACCTACAGGTAATCCAGTAGCTTCAGCAATAGCTTCAATAAAATCAACCAATTCAGGTACATTAGAAAATGCTTTGTGATTTGGTGGTGATAATACAGTTTTTCCTACTTTAACACCTCTAATTTTAGCAATTTCTTCGGTAATTTTTGCTCCTGGTAAAACACCACCTTTTCCAGGTTTTGCTCCTTGAGACAACTTTACTTCAATGGCTCTAACGAAAGGATTATCATTGACGAGTTTTATCATTTTTTCCATAGAAAAACCACCATCATCTGCACGCACACCAAAATAACCAGTTCCGAAATGAAAAACCACATCGCCACCATTGCTGTGATATGGTGATAAACCTCCTTCACCTGTATTATGATATGCTCCTGCGATTTTAACACCTTTATTTAAAGATTCTATAGCTTTAGCGGATAAAGATCCAAAGCTCATTGCTGATACGTTTATTATGGATGCAGGTCTATATGGACGCTTTCTTTTATTATAGGCTCCCATAACTTTTGCACAAGGCGCAAAAGTTTTATCTATTGCACTAGGATGATTATCTGCAACCTTGTATGGCATCATTGCATTGTTGATAAAAATATGCTGATGTGCATAGATATCTCTATCTGTACCAAACCCTTCGTAATTATTTTCATTTTTTGCAGAGGCATAAATCCAACCACGCTCAATACGATTAAAAGGCAATTCTTCTCTATTGTTGGCTACAAAATACTGACGCATTTCTGGTCCAATACTCTCAAGCCAATAACGTAGATGTCCTACAATGGGAAAATTATGACTTATAGTATGGCCTTTTTGAAAAAAAACATCTCGAATGGCTACAACTGCAAGAACAATAATAATCCAAAGCCACCACGAAATAGAACTTAAGAATTCTAAAACGGAGTCCATATTAGTTGTTTAAATAATCTAATGTTAGTCTTGTAAAGGCTTTTACACCAAGTAACATTCCACTTTCATCAATCATAAAGTCTGGTGTATGATGGGGAAATGCACCTTTTGTTTCTTCAGTAGGTCTCATGCCACCTAAAAAGAAATATATACCTGGAACTACTTCTTGAAAATAAGAGAAATCTTCACCTCCAGTAGTAGCTTTCATAACATGAACATTTTCTGTACCTGCTACCTTTTGTAATGACGGCAACATTTTATCTGTTAAATCTGGATCATTGAAAGTAATGGACGTTTGATTTCTGAAAGCAATTGTAGCTTCACCACCATAAGCTTTTGCTATAGTTTCTGTCATTTCTTTCATGCGTCGTTCAATCATGGAACGCATAGCTGGATCTAAAGTTCTTACTGTTCCAATTAATTGTGCAGTTTCAGGAATAATATTAAATCGTGTTCCTGCAGATATTTTACCAACGGTAATTACAGCAGCTTCATCCGTTAATTTAGCCTCTCTACTAATAATAGTTTGCAAACCATCAATAATTTTTGCTGAAATCATGATAGGATCAACACCAGACCAAGGTTGTGATCCATGGGTTTGTTTTCCTTTTACATCAATTACAAAACGTTCAACAGAGGCCATAATTCCCCCTTTTTTATATTTTAAAGTTCCTACAGGAGTGCCAGCATTAATATGGAGTCCAAAAATGGCATCAACTTTTGGGTTTTCTAAAACCCCTTCTTTAATCATCAATTTAGCACCTCCTTCTTCACCTGGTGGTGGTCCTTCTTCCGCAGGTTGAAAAATAAATTTTATAGTGCCTTTTATTTTGTCTTTATGTTTTGATAATACTTCTGCAGTGGCCATCAGAATAGCAGTATGCGTATCGTGACCACAAGCATGCATAACACCAGTTTCTGTACCTAAGAACGTGGTTTTAACTCTAGATTTAAATGGTAAATCATTACGTTCCGTAACTGGTAGTGCATCAATATCAGCTCTGAGCGCAACAACTTTTCCTGGTAAGTCCCCTTTTAATATACCAACAACTCCTGTTATTGCAATTCCAGTTTTAACCTCTAAATCTAATGACTTTAAATGTTCTGCAATTTTTTCAGCAGTTTTAAATTCTTGATTTGAAAGTTCTGGATTTTCATGAAAATGACGACGCCATTCAATTAATTTGTCTTCTATATCAATAATATCTTGATCCATAGCGGTTTGAGCGAAAGAAAAAGAGCACGCAAATAAAACTAAGGCTAAAAAGATCTTCATAAGATTTATAATTTGTACTAAGGTATTGAAATTTGGGAAATTTTAAAGCTTAATATATTGTTTATAATTAATGTCAATTCTGTATGGTAAAACCTAGGACAATTCTTAATTTCACATTTCGAAAAAAATAGTCCTTGGAAAAGTATCTCAGTCAACTTAACGATGCACAATTAGCACCAACTATTCAAAAAGACGGCCCAATGATCGTCATTGCTGGTGCTGGCTCTGGTAAAACACGTGTTTTAACCTATCGTATTGCTTATTTAATGAGTCAAGGTGTGGATGCGTTTAATATTTTGGCATTAACCTTTACCAATAAAGCTGCTAAAGAGATGAAAGGTAGAATTGCTGATATCGTTGGTGATGGTGAAGCAAAAAACCTATGGATGGGAACGTTTCATTCCGTTTTTGCTAAAATTCTTCGCTTTGAAGGTCATCATTTAGGTTTTCCAAGCAATTTTACGATTTACGATACTCAAGATTCACAGAAATTAATGGGTTCTATTATAAAAGAAATGGGACTTGATAAAGATATTTATAAAACCAAGCAGATTTATAGTCGTATATCATCTTACAAGAACAGCCTAATCACTGTAAAAGCATATTTAAGAAACCCTGAATTAATGGAAGCTGATGCCATGGCACGTCGTCCAAAAATGGGCGAAATATATAAAGAATATGTAGATCGTTGTTTTAAAGCAGGAGCAATGGATTTTGATGATTTATTGCTAAGAACTAATGAGTTGTTAACACGATTTCCTAATGTCTTAGCGCAATATCAAAACAAGTTTAGATATATTTTAGTGGATGAGTATCAAGATACCAACCATTCGCAATACTTAATTGTAAGAGCTTTGGCTGATCGTTTTCAAAATATTTGTGTTGTTGGTGATGATGCACAAAGTATATATGCCTTCCGTGGTGCTAATATTAATAATATTCTCAATTTTCAGAAAGATTACGATGATGTAAAAATGTATCGACTGGAACAAAATTATCGCTCTACAAAAATGATAGTAGGTGCTGCTAATTCTGTTATAGAACACAATAAAACCAAGCTCGATAAAATTGTATGGACTGCAAATGAGAATGGTGAAAAAGTAAAAGTACACCGTTCCTTAACTGATGGTGATGAAGGGCGTTATGTAGCAAGTACCATTTGGGAAACCAAAATGAATAATCAATTGCATAATAGCGATTTTGCAGTATTGTACCGCACTAATGCGCAATCACGTGCTATAGAAGATGCTTTGCGTAAGCGAGATATTCCTTATCGCATTTATGGTGGATTATCGTTTTACCAACGAAAAGAAATTAAAGATGTTACTGCTTATCTGCGTTTAATATTGAATTCCGCTGATGAAGAAGCATTAAAGCGCGTTATAAATTATCCTGCAAGAGGTATTGGTCAAACCACAGTAGATCGCCTTGTTGTTGCGGCTAATGCAACCGGAAGAACTATTTATGATATTATGAAAGACATTGATAGTGTCAATATAAATATTAATAATGGTACAAAAAATAAACTCAGAGATTTTGTAACGCTTATTGAAAGTTATAAAGTGATGAATCAAAAAGCTAATGCTTTTGATCTAGCTGAGCATGTTACAAAAACTAGTGGTTTAATAAGAGAACTGAATAAAGATGGTACTCCAGAAGGTGTAACTCGAATGGACAATGTTCAAGAACTTTTAAATGGTATTAAGGATTTTGTAGAAGGACAAATTGAACTCGCAGATGCTGGAGACTCACTAGCTGAATTTTTAGAAGATATAGCATTGGCAACAGATTTAGACGCTGATAAAGGTGATCCAGATCATGTTGCTTTAATGACCATTCACTTAGCTAAAGGATTAGAGTTTGGACATGTATTTATCGTTGGTATGGAAGAAGATTTATTTCCAAGTGCAATGAGTATGAATACAAGAAGCGAATTAGAAGAAGAGCGTCGATTATTTTACGTAGCTTTGACAAGAGCAGAAAAACAAGCGTATTTAACATATACGTTATCACGTTATCGATGGGGAAAATTAATTGATGCAGAACCAAGTCGCTTTATTGAAGAGATAGAGGACAAATTTGTAAACATTGTTACACCCCTTAAAGAACAGCGTTTTAACCCGATGTTAGATGAATCTATATTTGGAGATATTGAGCCCAATCGTATTAGATTCGCAAAACCAAAGACAGCAAAAATGCCAAAAAAGAAAGCAAAAGATAAACCTGAAAATTTTGTAATTAGTACACCTAAAAAAATGAAGCCAGTCACAAAATCTGAGAGTGACACTCATGATTATGAAGGGAAACTGCAAGTAGGAACTAGGGTTAATCATCAACGTTTTGGTAGAGGAGAAGTTATAAAGATTGAAGGTAAAGGTGGAGATGCTAAAGCTGAGATTAAATTTCAGAAAGGGGATACTAAAAAATTACTTTTGCGTTTTGCTAAACTTCAAATTCTTTCAAGAAATTAACGCAACCTTTTCTTAATTTTTGCATCTATTTAGAAATAGTCTTTTTTTAATGATTAAAACATTAACATATTTTGGTGTTACATTTCTAATACTTATTTCTTTATTTGGCTGTGCTGAAACTCAAATTGATAATGATATAAGAGTTTTAGTAAAAGGAACTATTGTAAATCAAAGTAATGAAGCCGTTGCAGACGCACATATACAAGTTTATACTGATGCTGATGCACTTGGTGCAGAAAGAGCACTTCTAGGAGAAGGTTTTAGTAATGAAACAGGAAACTTTAATGTTACTTCTCTTTTTGGTCCTAACGCATTATTCTATGTCGAAATTTCTGTTGATAATCTATATAACACCTATCGTTATGAGACAAGCACTGAAGAGTTTACACCCAATAATCTAACGTTCGATTTACAAACGGTTGAATTAGCTTAGTTATCTGTTTTTAATTATAACATTACAAGAGAAAGTGGTTCAGATAATACCTTAGAGTTTAGTTTTAGATATATAGACCCTTATTGTAATGAGGTTTATAATGTAGGTATTTTGAATGAAATTGAGAGCAATTGTTACCAAGATAGACTTAGCTCATTTTTATTGAATAATCTTGCCCCTAATATAGAAGATAGAGCGTTTATGGTTCCATTTCAATCTCAAATTGAGTTTATATATAGTATAAATGGAGAAGAAGTTACAAGTGAAATTATAGATATCAATACTTTAGATTATGCGTTTGACTTCACTTATTAAAATACTTTTTTGTATTGTAGTTTGCATTCAACTACAATCCCAAAATGATAGTATAAACATAGAAAATGATAATTCTAAGTTTAAATTTCTATATGACGAATCGCGACAATATCTAGGTTCAGTTTCATTGAGTTATCAATCTCCTTCGTCTTACGGTGATAACTTTATAGGTAAAGGCTTTGAGGGCAAGGATGGATTTGGCTTTGGTTTTAATGTTTATGTCTATAAGAACTTTTATGTAGGACTTAATTATGGTTTTAATAATTTTGATATTGTAGATAAGGAGTTAATAGGGAATTACAAGCGAACACAAATCGAGGAACGTTATTTTACATTAGGATACGAGCTTTTACCGCTTTCAAAAATAAGGTTAGGAATTTATACCTCCATTGGAGGTGGTGCAACACTTTCTAACACTAGCGATTCAGGTTTTTCAAATAGAGACTCTGGGAGTCTTTGGAGTTATGGTTTACGTCTTGAGTACGAATTTATTGAAAACCTTAATTTTAGTGTGGAGTATAATTGGCGTCAGATAAAAACTAATATTAAAACACCTACAGAGATTTCATCATTTTTCGAAAAAGGGACGTATCGCGTTCTAAACTTCGGCTTAAAATTTAATTTTGGACGAGAAGATTTGGTAGATAAAGTTGTGTTGTAAGCAATACATCACTACATATGAGTTTCTATAAATGTTTTAAGTTTTAAAGAGGTGTCTAATAAATTTAACCCAACCCAACCATGACCTTCATTTGGATATAAGGTAAACTCGTGAGTTACATTAAGATTTTCAAGTTGATCTCTCATAGCAGTACCTTGAGTAGTTGGTATTAAAGGGTCTTGCCCACCGTAAAATAAAATAGTTGGAGGTGCAGAAGCTGTCACTTGATGATATGGACTAACTTCTTCTAAAAAAGATGTTGAGGTGTTTGCACCAAATGCATCTAAAATTTCTTGTAAAACAGGATCAGCATTATTTAAATATGCAGTATCGGTAAAATTTGTTGGTCCAACAACGCTACATACCATTTCGGTTTGATTTTGGTTATCAAATGCGTAACTCCATAATAGTGATAAATGTGCTCCAGCACTTACACCAACAAAACCAATAGTATTAGAAATAGTATAGTTATCTTCATTATTCTCCAAGTAATTAATAACAGAAGTAATGTCATTAATTTGCATTGGATATGGTTGGTTATTTTCATCTGCTAATCTGTAGTTTATATTAACTATAGCGTAAGTTGGCAATTGAGTTTTAATGTAGTCTTTAAATGCATTCATATCTGCTTTATCACCAGAAGTCCAACCACCACCATGAATTAGAATTATAGTTTTTGTCTGTGCTGTTCTATTTGCAGGAAGGTATAAGTCAAAAACCTGATCGCTATCATTTCCATATGAAATATTGAATTGTTCAAAGGTTTGAGTAGCGTCAAGTACATTTGAATCGCCATCATCAGAGCTGTCTGAAGAACAAGAACTGAATATTGAAATCGAGATTATAGTAATGAAAATTAGTTTTAACTGTCTCATAAAACAAATAATGGTTATTTTGTCAACGTATTTGAAAGATACAAATTGTATTTTAGTAGTTTAAGAATACAAAGAGTTTTAATAATAAAATAGTTTAATTAATATAACAATTATGAAAAAGGTGATATTTTTATTTCTGTTTTTGCAAGTTTCAAACGGTTTTGCTCAACGTCCTAATGGAGGTAGAGGAAATCAGAATGGTGGACAACGCTCAACAGGACAAGAAAGACCAAAATTCGAGGCTGCTAAAGTTGCAGGTTTAATTGAGTATTCCTCTAAGAAAGTTCTAAAAAAAGTTAAATTAAAAAAGAATGATTCAATAGTAGAGAAGGTGATTAAATCTATAGAAACTTACAATTCTGAAATTAGTAAAATTAAGAGTAAAAATAAAGATCTATTTGAAGGCTTAGAGATTGTTGTTAATCAAAACATGGAAGCAATAATGAAGAATAGAAATAGAGAGTTAATGCAAGAAACTAGGAAAATGATAGAAGAAAAACTCAACCCTATCAGAAATGAAGTGAAAACACTTCAAGATAATTTAGATGGCTCTATGGAAGCAGTTTTAACTGAAGAGCAAAACACAAAATGGTTAGATTATAAGACCTCTGAACTCGAAAAATTACAACCAAAACGAAGAGGTAATGATGCTAGAAATAGACCTGATGATATGAATGGTCGTTCTGGTAGAAGAAGAGGGTAATCTATGAATATGTATGGCTGAGTTTATAAAGATATATCCTGAAAATCCTAATCCAAAAGCTATCCAGAGAATTGTAGATATACTAAAATCTGGTGGGCTTGTCATTTATCCAACTGATACTGTATATGGATTGGGCTGCGATATTACTAATTTAAAGGCCTTAGAGCGTATCGCTAGAATAAAAGGTGTAAAGCTAGAAAAGTCTAATTTTTCTTTTGTTTGTGAAGATTTAAGTAATCTTAGTGACTATGTAAAACAAATAGACACCTCTACCTTTAAAATACTTAAGCGTGCTTTACCAGGAGCTTATACATTTATTTTACCTGGCTCTAAAAATTTGCCTAATCCTTTTAAAAAACGTAAAACAGTTGGTATAAGAGTACCAGATAATTCTATTGCTTTAGCTTTAGTAAATACTCTAGGAAATCCAATTGTATCAACATCGATAAGAGATGATGATGATGTTTTGGAATATACAACTGACCCAGAACTCATTCATGAAAAATGGGATAATTTAGTTGATGTTGTTATAGATGGAGGTTATGGAGGTAATGAGGCTTCTACAATTATAGATCTTTCCGTTGTACCTCCAGAAATCATTAGAGAGGGAAAAGGTAATTTAGAAATATTTTAAGCCTTTTTCAAAAGCTGTATTCCTTTACTGTTGTTATAATAAAATAAAGCAATTGAAATCACTCCACATACTAAAAATCCAATAAAAAGTGGAGTTACAGAATCAATTACAAACCTACCAATATAATCAGCAATAGGTACAGCCATAACCGTAGAGATAAACCCATTAAGCGCAGAACCAATGCCTGCAATATGACCCATAGGTTCCATAGCAAGAGCACGTAGATTGCCAAATATAAATCCAATGGTAAAAAATTGAAGTGCAAAAAATGTGATTAATATTTCGATATTTGGGTTATTTCCAGAATTATAAAGAGATATATAAACCAAAGAAATAATTATGAAGCTTATAATCGCTACATGTACAATGCGCTTCATTCCATACTTTACAACAAGTTGACTGTTCATAAATGTTGCTAAACCAACAGAAATAGCAAGACTAGCAAATATTAAAGGAAACTCTTCCGCTAGGTCATATTGTTTTTCAAAAATCTGTTGAGATGTACTCAGGTAAACCATAAACGAACCAGTTATAAATCCTGATAAAAGTGTATATATTACAGCAGATTTAATTTTAAAAAACTGGATTGTCCCTGTTTTGAAAATGGAAAGCCGATACGGAATTCTATATTTATCTTTTAAAGTTTCAGGTTGTCTTAACCAAAACCATAGCATTACAATTAATCCAAAAAGAAGTGTAAACGTGAATATAAATTTCCAATCATAATTGTTCATTAAATATTGACCTAATGTTGGTGCAATCACTGGGACTAAAATAAATACCATAACTACAATCGATAAAATTTTGGCCATATAATCACCATCATAAGAATCTCTTACCATAGCAATGCACATGGTCCTTGGTGATGCTAAACCAACACCTTGCAATACACGACCAAAAAGCATTATTTCAAAATTCTTGGTGGTTATGCAGATAATGGATGCAATAACAAAAAGAACAAATCCGGCATATACAATAGGTTTTCTCCCAAAGCTATCGGATAACGGACCAAAAATTAATTGGCCAATACCAAGGCCTAAAAAAATTGTAGTAATAAGTTTCTGATTTTCTAAAGGGTCAGATACGCTCAAATGATCACCGATTAATGGTAATGCAGGTAATACCGCATCTATAGACAAAGCTACTATAGACATTAATGCTGCCATTAAAACTACAAATTCAAATTGTGACCGTTTATGCATGGCGTAAAAGTAAATCAATTATTGCCTATTTTTGATAAGCTATTATACTAATATCAGATAATAATATTTAATAATAACATAGTATGTTAACAGAGACCTTAATAAAGCTTTTCACTAGAGATTTAAATAAACTAAAAGAAGAAATTAATTTATATAAAGACGAATCTAATCTTTGGATTGTGACTGAAGATATTTCTAATTGTGCAGGTAATCTATGTTTACATTTGGTTGGTAATCTAAATCACTTTATTGGGACTAAACTTGGTAATTCAGGATATATTAGGCAACGTGAATTAGAGTTTTCGCTAAAGAATGTTCCTAGAGATAAAATGATAAAACAAGTAGATGATACTATTTTAGTTGTAACAGAGGTACTCAGTAAATTGTCAGATGAAGATTTGAAAAAGGAATATCGTAGAGATTCTATTGAAGACTATATGACAACAGAATATTTTTTATCGCATTTAACAATGCATTTAGCTTACCATTTAGGGCAAATCAATTACCATAGACGGTTATTAGATTAATATGATTTTTTTAATAAATCCATTCCTAAAACTTGTAAGGAAAGGAACTTAGATGAATAGAGAATAAAGATTTTATTATTACCACAATAGTTTCCTTTCTTGGTAAGGGATTAAGGATTGTGTAATAACTCAGATTTCATCTTATTGTTTTTGAATTATGGTGAATTGTAATCGTATCTTTGAGAAAACTTTAATATAAGAATGCAGCATTTTAAGGAACAGCCTAAAAAATCTAAAAAAGACAAACCAAAAGTCACTTTAAAAACAGCCTTCAAAACCATTATTTGGCCAAGACGTAATTTGGTATTTTTAGGTCTAATTCTTATAGTCATTCGTAGTTTAGCAGGATTTGTATTACCGTTAGAAAGTAAAGTTTTACTAGACGAGGTTGTGCCTAATAAAGATTATAGTCAATTATATGCATTGATAGGAATTGTTGTTGGAGCTATATCAATACAAGCGCTTACCTCTTTTTTGCTTACTAAAGTGTTGAGTATACAAGCACAATATTTAATTAGTGAATTAAGAGCTCAAGTACAACGGAAAGTATTGTCATTGCCAATTAGTTTCTTTGATAATACTAAATCTGGAGCTTTGGTATCTCGTATAATGAGTGATGTAGAAGGAGTGAGAAACCTAATTGGTACAGGTTTAGTACAATTGGTTGGAGGTTCATTTACAGCCATTGTAACTTTAGTAATTCTATTAAGAATGAATGTATGGATGACGCTTTTTACATTTATACCATTATCTATTTTTGCGTTTATAGCTTTGAGAGCTTTTAAATACATCCGACCTATTTTTAGAGCTAGAGGAAAAATAAATGCAGAAGTTAAAGGAAGATTAAATGAAACTTTAGCTGGAGTTAGAGTTATTAAAGCGTTTAATGCTGAAGAACAAGAGAATAAGATTTTCGAAAAAGGAGTAGATAATATTTTTCAAAACGTAAAAAAGAGTTTAACTGCAACCGCTATAATGACGAGTTCGTCAACTTTTTTGATTGGTTTAGCAACAACCGGAATTATGGGAATTGGTGGTCATTACATGATTAAAGGAGAGATAACTCCAGGTGATTTTTTGCAATTCACTTTTCTATTAGCATTTATGGTAGCTCCAATAGTACAAATGAGTAATATAGGAAGTCAATTAACTGAAGCTTTAGCAGGATTAGATCGTACAGAAGAATTGATGAATTTAGCTGCTGAAGATGAGCAAGCAGATAGAACGATTCAATTTGAAACTATAAAAGGAGATATAAAATTTAGTAATGTATCTTTTGCTTATGAAAAAGGTAAGCCCGTTTTACATAATATAAATTTTGATGCGCCTTCGGGTTCTGTAATTGCATTGGTTGGTAGTTCGGGTTCTGGTAAATCTACTATTGCAGGTTTGTCTGCAACATTTCTAAACCCTGAATCTGGTACAGTAACTATAGATGGTAAAGATTTATCTAAGGTAAAACTCAGTAGTTTTAGACAACACTTAGGAGTGGTTTTACAAGACGAATTTTTGTTTGAAGGTACCATTAGGGAAAACATAATGTTTCCGAGACCAAACGCTACGGAAGCACAATTACAAAATGCGGTTAAAGCCGCTTATGTTAATGAGTTTACAGATCGTTTTGAAGATGGTTTAGAAACTTTAATTGGAGAACGTGGTGTAAAACTATCAGGTGGACAAAGACAGCGCATTGCTATTGCAAGAGCCATTTTAGCTAATCCTAAGATTATTATCTTAGATGAAGCAACGTCTAATCTAGATACAGAAAGTGAAGGTTTAATTCAAAAGAGTTTATCAGAATTAACTAATAACAGAACAACCATTGTTATTGCTCATAGATTAAGTACTATAAAACGAGCCGATCAAATATTGGTCATTGAAGCAGGTCGAATTATGGAGCGTGGTACACACGATGAACTATTAGCAACTAAAGGGCGTTATTATGATTTATACACGTTCCAAGCGAAGATTTAGTAGTTAATTATTTGAAGATTAGAATTCTATGGACATCACATTTGATAATTATAAAATTGATCTTTTAAGTACTTCGGAAGGTGAAGCTTTTTTTGATTTAATTGATACAAATAGGGCTAGATTAGAAGATTTTTTTGCAGGTACAGTATCAAAAACACGAACACTAAAAGACACTTTAGAGTATTGTGTAGAAATTGAAAATAGAATTAAAGTTAAAAGCTATTTTCCTTATATGATTACTGATGTTTATACTGGTCAATTTGTAGGTCTAGTAGATGTAAAAAATATAGATTGGAATGTCCCTAAAGCTGAGCTCGGTTCATTTATAGATAGCAGATACGAAGGTGAAGGGATTGTGTCAAAAGCTACTAATTTAGTCGTAAATCATATAGTCAAAGAATACAAGTTTATAAAACTACTCTGCAGAGCTAATACCAGAAATAAAGGTAGTATTGCTGTTATTCTAAAAAATGGCTTTGAACTCGAAGGAACTATTCGTAGAGATTATAAAACAACCAAAGGTGAAATCGTCGATTTAAATTATTATGGTAAAGTATTCGATTAAAGCGGTATATTACCATGCTTACGATTAGGTTTTACAACCTCCTTGTTTTCGAGCATACTAAACGCTTTTATAAGTTTGCGTCTTGTATTTTGTGGTAGAATCACTTCATCTACAAATCCACGTTCTGCAGCACTATAAGGATTTGCGAAGAGCTCAGCATATTCAGCTTCTTTTTCTTTCCACTTATCTTCCTTGTCTTCTGCCGAAGAAATTTCACGTTTAAATATGATTTCAGCTGCACCTTTGGCTCCCATTACTGCAATTTCTGCATTAGGCCATGCAAAATTCATATCAGCACCAATGTGTTTAGAGTTCATAACGTCATAAGCACCACCATAAGCCTTTCTAGTAATTACTGTCACTCTTGGTACAGTTGCTTCAGAAAATGCATATAATAGTTTCGCACCATTAGTGATAATGGCATTCCATTCTTGGTCAGTGCCTGGTAAAAAACCTGGTACATCTTCTAAGACTAATAAAGGAATATTAAAACAATCGCAAAAACGCACAAAGCGTGCGGCCTTAGTAGAACTGTCAACATCTAATACTCCAGCTAAAAATATGGGTTGATTGGCAACGATACCAACAGATTTCCCGCCTAAGCGAGCAAAACCAACTATGATATTTTCGGCAAAATCTTTATGGATTTCATAAAAAGAGTCTTTATCAATAATACCATCAATAACCTGATGCATATCGTAAGGTTTATTTGCGTTTTCTGGTACGATGGTATCTAAAACATCTCTAATTTCTTCTTTTAATTCAAAGTGTGAATCCCTAGGTTTTTCTCTATTACTTTGTGGTAAATAACTTAATAGTGTTTTTACATCCTCTAAGCACTCTACATCATTAGCTGAGGTTTTGTGGGCTACACCAGACTTTGTAGAGTGAACACTTGCACCACCTAATTCTTCGCTGGTTACCTCTTCGTTAGTAACTGTTTTTACAACATTAGGTCCAGTAACAAACATATAGCTTGTGTCTTGTACCATTAAGGTAAAGTCTGTCATTGCAGGTGAATACACAGCTCCACCAGCACAAGGTCCCATTATTGCAGAAATCTGAGGAATCACTCCAGAAGCCTGTGCATTTCTGTAAAATATATCAGCATAACCACCTAAAGATCGAACACCTTCTTGAATACGTGCTCCACCAGAATCATTTAAGCCAATTATTGGTGCGCCAACATTAACTGCCATATCCATAATCTTACAGATTTTTTCAGCATGCGTTTCTGATAAAGAGCCACCAAAAACGGTAAAATCTTGCGCAAATACATAAATTAATCTACCGTTCACAGTTCCATAACCTGTCACAACACCATCACCATAAAATTGTTGGTCTCCCATCCCGAAATCTTTAGTTCTATGTGTTATCAAAGCACCAATTTCTTCAAAAGAGCCTTCGTCAAGCAAATACATAACCCGTTCTCTAGCGGTTAGCTTTTTCTTTTGATGCTGTTTGTCTATTCTAGCTTGGCCTCCTCCTAATTTTGCTAAGGCCAATTTATCGTTTAGTGTTTTTATCTTAGAGTCCATGGTATTTTAGTTTGGTAATCTTAATAAATTCTGATCTTCTAAATAACGTTTCAAAGCAATCTTCGCAGCCATCTCAGCTTCAATTTTATGCTGTTCTTCAAGTAGGCTAGGAGAGTAGTACTTTTTTACAAAGTGTGTATCAAAGTTTCCACTTCTAAAAGCCTCATGTTCACACACAAAACGTCCAAAAGCTAAAGTGGTTTGCACACCTTTTATATGGTAATTGTCAATTGCTTTTATCATTAATTCAATTGCTTCTTCTCGAGTATCACCATAAGTAATAAGCTTAGACAACATAGGATCGTAATAAATAGGAATATCCATACCTTCTTCAAATCCGTTATCTATTCGGATATTATCTCCTTTAGGTAATTGATATATTTCAAGATTACCTACACTAGGTAAGAAATCATTCATCGGATCTTCAGCATAAACGCGAAGTTCTAAAGCATGACCATTAATTTTTAAATCCTCTTGTTTAAGATTTAATTGTTCACCTCTCGCAACTTTTATTTGAAGTTCAACTAAATCCACACCAGCTATCCACTCCGAAACAGGATGCTCTACTTGCAATCTTGTATTCATTTCTAGGAAATAGAAATTTAGATTTTCATCTAAAAGAAACTCAACAGTTCCTGCACCTATATAATCACAAGAACGCGCCACGTTGATGGCAGATTGTCCCATTTTTTCTCTTAATTCTGGAGTTAAAACAGCAGAAGGAGCTTCTTCAACCACTTTTTGATGACGTCGTTGTACTGAACATTCACGTTCAAAGAAATGCAAGTAATTACCATGCATATCTGCCATCACTTGTATTTCAATATGTCTTGGGGAGGCTACATACTTTTCAATAAATACAGAACCATCACCAAACGCATTAGTAGCTTCACTAATTGCTCTATCCATTTGCGATTCAAACTCATCCGCATTTTCAACAATTCGCATCCCTTTTCCACCACCTCCTGCAGAGGCTTTTATGAGGATAGGAAAACCAATGTCATTAGCAATTTTTTTAGCTTTAGGAATATTCGTAATTGCTTCTTCTGTTCCAGGTACCATAGGGATATCATAAGCTTTAACTGTTTCTTTTGCAGCTAATTTGCTTCCCATGACTTTAATAGCTTTAGAGCGAGGTCCAATAAATATGATATTATTAGCTTCACATAACTCAGCAAAGTCTGCATTCTCACTTAAGAATCCATAGCCTGGATGTATACCATCTACATGAAGTGATTTTGCAACTTCTATTATTTTATTTCCTTTTAAATAGGATTGATTAGATGGAGCTGGACCAATACAAACAGCTTCGTCTGCATATTTTACATGTAATGCATTTCTATCAACTTCAGAAAATACAGCTACTGTTTTAATTCCCATTTTCTTTGCTGTTCGCATAACACGAATAGCAATTTCACCTCTATTTGCGACTAATATTTTCTTCATACTATTCAAAAGTGATTAAAAGTGAATTTTTATCAACAGTCTCTCCTTGCTTTACACTTATAGATTTTATTATACCATCTCTTGGAGAATTGATTACATTTTCCATTTTCATAGCTTCAAGAATTAATAAAGCCTCATTTTCCTTTACGTCTTGGCCTTCAAGCACATTAATTTCTAATATTAAACCTGGCATTGGAGCTTTAATAGCATTGACTTGCTTTAATGCTCCAATTTCAAAACCTAAAGCTTCAATTTGTTGATCTAGTGCATCATTAATAACAACATTATAGACATTGTTATTTACTTTAACCGCGTAAGATTTTTTATTGAAATCAGAATCTAATACAGAAGCATTTATTGTGTTGTTATCTCGTATAACGTGATAGCTATTATGAGAAGTTTCGATAGCATCGAATGTTTCTATAGTTTCTTTTGAGACATCGAAACTATGAGAATTGTTGACCTTTATTTTGTACATAAACTCTAAGTTATTATCGAATTGCTAATTTAAGACTAAATCATCAAACATAATATGAAAATAACGAGCTTATTTTAAGAATCTTCTAAAGATTTAAAGTTAGAATCTTCTTGATGCTTTTTGATGGCTTTACGAGATAAATATATAGCAATAGCTAATGATATAAAGGCTCCTATAGAAATGCCAGGAATGAATCTAATGAATAAGAAGAAATCATAAGCGCCATGAAAAAGTACTGCTAAGAATAATCCAGCCATATTTAATTTAAATCTATTTTTTGAGAATTTAGCTTTTCCCATAAAATAACCCATTAATATTCCAAATGTTGCATGTGCGGGAACTGCTGTAAATGCCCTGAGAATAGCTGTTCCATAACCACCTTCCATAACGTACATTATATTTTCTGTACAGGCAAAACCCATCGATACCATAACTGCATAAATGATTCCATCGTATGGTTCATTAAAAGCTTTCTTGGGCTGGTTGAAATATTTAACAATTATGTATTTACTAAATTCTTCAGCAAGTGCTACGACTATAAAAGCTTGTATAAATTGTTGCCAGATATTGAATTCATTTGTAATAGGAATAAAGCGACCCGTAAATAAATAAAGTATCGTGACAATGATAATGCTAACGATCGCTCCAAATAAAAAACTAGTTAATAAAAGACCAATAGGTTCTTTTTCATATTTATCTTGAAAATAGATATAAACAATAATTACCATTATTGGAGCTATTGCCATGAGTAATAAATTCATAAGTCTAGTTTTTCTTTTATTTGATCAATTACAAAGCTATAATACGATTTATTTGTGGGAATGAAATGATGATTAATTTCACTTTGGCTTAATAAGGCTTCAAATTCATTAATAGACACCAATTTTAGTGCCTCAACTTCATCTTCTTGTGGTTGAAGCTGATTGACATTAACAGTCAATTCTGCAATATAAACTTGATGGAACTCATTATCCTGAATTTCACCATAATTAGTTTCATGAAGAAAAGTCCCAATTTTTTGAAGATTTTGAGGTTTTAGAGCTAATCCAATCTCTTCTTTAGTTTCTCTCAAAGCTGCTTCTAAGAAAGATTCACCTGCATCTATATGACCTGCAGTAGAAACATCCCAAAGTAAGGGATGGATTATTTTTTTATGAGAGCGTTGTTGCAGTAAAATTTCGCCATTAGTTGTGTAAAGCCATAAATGAATGGTATTGTGATACCAGCCATTTTTATGTGCATCAGACTTTAAAGCCGTTTTTTCAGTGGGATTACCCTCTTTAGTAATTATGTCAATTCTTTCATCCAAATTTTCAATTTTATAAATGAGATGCTAAGCAATTAATCAAAGGTTTAAAGTCTGCTTCCGTATTATATAAATGACAAGAAATTCTAATATAATTCCCTCTAAATGATACAAAGATATTTTTACTAAATAAGTCTTTTTTTAAAGCATCAAAGTCTATATTCTCTGGTAATTTAATACCAAATAGGTGATGAGTTCTATAGTTATCATCTTCTATTTTACAGCCTAGTGCTTTTAATTTGTTTACTGGTTTCTTAGTAATTTGTTTACAATAATCTTGAATAGCTTTCGGTGTCCAATTAATAACTTGTTTGAGTGCTTCAATTTGCATTTTTATATAAATAAAACTCCCACTTTCACCAACACAATATCTATTTGCTTTTGGCTTATATTCTGATCGATAATTTGTTAAGCCAGCAAAATTTTCACTATCAAAACGATTGGTCCAGTTTTCTTCAATTGGTTGACCTTTATCAAAATAAGACCCAAAATAGCCATAAGCACAGCCATAAGGTCCAAATAGCCATTTATAGCCAGCACAAATTAAAGCATCTGGCTGTATGTCTTTTATAGAAAAAGGAAAAGCTCCAATAGTCTGACTTCCATCTATAACTAATAAAGAGTTATATGATTTTGCTTTTGTGCTAATGGTTTTCAAATCAAATAAACTACCATTGGACCAATGAATATTTCCAATAGCAACTAATGCTGTTTTTTCATTAATTGCCTTTAGAATGTCTTCATTCCATTGTTTTACAGTTTTAGGTGCTTTAACAACTATAATTTTCGCACTATATTTTTTAGCGAGCCTTTGCCAAGAATACATGTTACTTGGAAATTGTTCATCAATAACCAAAATTTCATTATTTTCATTTAACACTATATTATTAGCAACTGTAGCCATACCATAAGAAACTGATGGTATAGTGGCTATACGATTATATTCATTTGCATCTATAAGTTTAGCAAACAGCTTTTTAAGTTCTATTACAGGATAAAAGTAATCCGAAGTTTTAATGGTATAAGGCTGATTCTTTTGTTTTAGACCTTCTAAGCCTGCCTCATAAACTGCTTTAAATGATGGCGATTGACTCGCAATGTTTAGGTAGGTGATATCCTCAGGAATATCAAATAAATGTTTTTGATTCTCTAATACCATAAGTGAATTCTATGTTTAGTGATATGTAAAAGCCTCTAAAAAGAGGCTTGAGTTTATTTAAAATATGAAAACGTTTCTCCGTCTTCAATTTTTAATAGTGTTTCGTATATCAATTTAATAACGTTTTCTACATCACTCTTATGTACCATTTCTACAGTGGTATGCATATAACGTAATGGTAAAGAGATAAGAGCAGATGCAACACCACCATTGCTGTAAGCAAAAGCATCAGTATCAGTACCAGTGGCACGAGATAATGCAGCGCGTTGAAATGGAATTTTCTTTTCTTCAGCAGTATCTGTAATTAAATCTCTAAGTTTTTGTTGCACTGCTGGAGCATAAGCTACAACAGGTCCATCTCCAATCTTTGCTAATCCTTGTTTTTTAGGGTCAATCATTGGAGTTGTAGTGTCATGAGTTACATCTGTAACAATGGCAACATTTGGTTTAATGGTTTCAGTTATCATTTCAGCACCTCTAAGACCAATTTCTTCTTGTACAGAATTAGTAATGTACAATCCAAAAGGTAGTTTCTTTTTGTTTTCGTGAAGTAGACGAGCAACTTCAGCAATCATAAAACCTCCCATTCTATTATCTAGAGCACGACAAACAAATTTATCTTTATTTAGAATATGAAATTCATCAGGATAGGTAATGACACAGCCAACATGAACTCCCATTTTTTCGACTTCTTTTTTATCTTTTGCACCTATATCTATGTAAATATTATCTGGTTTGGGTGGCTCTTCTTTAGCTCGACTTCTTGTATGTATTGCTGGCCAACCAAAGACGCCTTTGACAATACCATTTTTGGTATGAATATTCACCACTTTACTTGGTGCAATTTGGTGGTCACTACCACCATTTCTCACTACGTAAAGTAAACCTTTGTCTGAAATATAATTAACATACCATGAAATCTCATCGGCATGCCCCTCTATAACAACTTTGTATTTTGCTTTAGGATTAATTACAGCAACTGCAGTTCCGTAGGTATCTGTGATAAATTCATCTACATAAGGTTTTAAATAATCCATCCATATCTTTTGCCCTTCCCATTCGTATCCTGTAGGTGATGCATTATTTAAGTATTTTTCTAAAAAATCCATTGACTTTTTAGTGAGTAATTGCTTTTTAGCCATTTGTGTAAATTTTTCTTTAAAAATAATAATATTAATAGGAATTTAAGGTTATTGGAAGTATTAATTACTAATTTTGAAACGGCTTAAACAACAATTTTGGAATGATTTTAGTATTATAATAATTAATGAAGTATATAATATACATAGCATTATTTTTTTCGACAGCTATTTTCGCACAAGAAGATCCTGTAAAACAAGATACTACACAAGTTCACTACATGATTATTGAAGGGGATTCTATACCTATTACATCTGTAGAATTGAATGAAGTCTTGGTGTTGCCAAATTTAAAATTTGCAAATCGAGATGCCCGAATTAGATATATTATTCTCAGAAGAAAAACTTTAAAAGTCTATCCTTATGCAAAGCTAGCTGCTGAGCGGTTGGAGGAATTACAAAGACGAATAGGAACACTTAAAAAGAAACGTGAAAAAAAGAAGTATGCCAAGGTCATTCAGAAATATATTGAAGATGAGTTTTCAGCTGAATTAAAAAAATTAACAAAGACTGAAGGACAAATCTTAGTTAAACTTATTCATAGACAAACTGGTAAAACTACTTTTAACTTAATTAAAGAATTGCGGAGTGGTTGGCGTGCTTTTTGGTTTAATAGTACAGCTAGTTTATTTGATATTTCTTTGAAAAAAGAGTTTAGCCCAATAGATGAAGAAGAGGACTATTTAATTGAAGATATATTACAACGTGCTTTCCAGAATGAACAATTGGATCGTCAAAAACCAGCCTTTGAGATTGATTTTTATGCCTGCGTAAATAAATGGGGGAAATCTAAACCTAAGACATTATCTAAGTCTAAAAGTTAAATGCGAGTTCAAACCAAATTAGAGGAACAATTCAATTCATGGACTCATGGTGTTGGTGCTGCATTAGGAATTGCAGCTTTAGTGTTGCTCATTGTATTTTCTGATAATGCTAAACCTTGGAGCTTATTTAGTGTTGTCGTTTATGGAATTTCAATTATTATATTATTTCTAGCATCTACATTTTACCATGCAGTAAAGGGAGAGAAGCGTAAGCATTACTTTAGAATAGTAGATCACATTAGTATCTATTTACTTATTGCTGGGACATATACTCCTGTATTATTAATTTTATTGAATGATAGTTTAGGTTGGCCATTATTTTGCACTGTTTGGGGAATTGCTGCATTTGGTGTTGTTTTAAAATTATTTTTTACTGGTAAGTTCGAAATATTCTCAACACTATTATATCTTGTGATGGGCTGGCTTATTGTTTTCGATTATACAAACACAGCCAACGCATTAGGAACTGATGGTGTATTTTGGCTATTTGCCGGTGGTTTGTTTTACACTGTTGGAATTGTATTCTATGTCATTGAAAAAATACCATATAATCATGTTATATGGCATCTGTTTGTTTTAGGTGGTGCTATTTGTCACTTTTTTATGATTTTTAATTATGTGATTTAAGATTTCTAATTCCTAAAAATTTTAATACTAATGTTCAATTAGGAACAAAGATTAGTATCATATTTTTGGATCTTTAAAAAGTTACTTAGTTTTTGTTAAAGAACAAATAAAGAAATTGAAGATTAGACTATTATTGGTAATAGTATTTTATTCTGTCAATAGAAAGATAAGTTCCGGTCGTATAAACTTCTATTAAACGATTATCCTCATCAAATATGTAATTATAAATTCTGACATTATTGTTCCTTTCTGGTGTAGGGAATATACTATGTACTTTATTTAGATACCTTTTTGTGTTTTCAATTGTACCATAAGTAGCTTGTGAGCCCAATAAAAATAAGTTTAACTTATTTCCATAAGTATTGTCTATTAATGGTTCTCTATTATTTCCATATTCATTGAGAATCTCATACGTTTCGTTACAATTATAGTTATTACCTAGACAATTAATAGCAGTTATGTCATTTTGATTATCATAAATATACATCCAATCATTGTTTGAGTTTATAGAGTCCAGATTTCCATAAGTAATGTAGGTTTTAAGATCTTCCCTAAAATCGTTGTTTAAATGATCAATGGAATAATTTTTTATAGTATCAAGAATATATTCATAATGAATCGTTTTGTTAAATAAAGTACTAGATAAGTTTGAAGTACTAAACTTATTGCTTACAACATTTTGAATATCGTAATTATCATTATAATTATAATCTATTGTACGGTAATGGTTAGTTAAATTAATATCTGTATGGCTTTTTATTCTCGTGAGTAAGTTATCACCATTATGTTCATAGATATTAAAAACACTTATATAAGGATTATTATTACTAGATTTATAGTAGACATCTTTTCTAATAATCTTTTTACTATCATAATATTCAATAATACTATCAGAAATAAAGCTGTTAGACAAGTTTGAATTATAGCTTTCAAGTGTTATTACTCTTTTTTTTATATCATTTGTAGCAGGTGAAGAATCATCATTATTACAACAATAAATAAGTAAAGACGAAATAAAAATAAAAATGATTTTTCTCATCGCAAAATTTTAATCAAATACTGAGGTATATAATTTAGCATAATTTTTTAGTAATAACTATTTGACCTAAGTGATAATGCGTGTGCTCAATAATACCTGTTAAATTCCTATAGTAAGTGCCATATTTTTCCTCTGCTAAAAATGTTTCAAGAACATTATCTTCAAGTGTTTCAATTAAAGCTATAAATTCCTTAGCTTCAATCCATAAGTTATTTTGAAAGTCTTGCCATTCAGCTTCATTTTTAATGTTGGGATGGTCAAAACTGTATTTATCTCTTATGGTTAGTTCTCCATTTTTTAGCGCATCCATTGTACCTTTCAAATAATAATGAATATGAAAGGTCAGTGTTAATATCGTATTTAAATTACCGACTTTTTTTGTCGCTACTTCTAAGGTCACACCTTCTAAAGTATCTTTAAAATTTGAAGCTGTCCAGTTACCACCAAAATAGACTTGGTGTAAGTTCTTGGCGATTAGTTTTGTTGTTTTCATAGCCTTATTCTAATTTAGCTTTAAAATAGCCATTAATTTTTATCTCTCCATTACAATCAGATTCGCATTTTGCAAGATAATTGATATAACCATTAAGTGAATCACTTGTTTTCTTAGGTATAGACTTTAGAATTAATTCTTGTTTAATCGTTTTAATCTTTGGTTCTATTATTGGTCCTGACATATTAAAATCATATAAAACCTTAAAAGTTTTATTTATAATTATAATCTTTAGTTCATGATAATACATAGAATTTGTTTCGTAAATATTAACTTCCAGTGTATCTGAAGATATTTGTTTCAGATCAGTAAACCGAATAGTTCTAAAAGGATCGTCATTAACCAATATGTTGGATTTTATTTGATATTGAGTTGAGTCTTCTAAACCGTCATAGCCATATTTCGTTTTAATAGTCAATGGATTCAGCATTGATTCTGTTGATTTGAATAATGGACTATCTAGATTAGAATCTATTTTTATTTTATCATATCCTGAATGATTTACTTTCTTTTGACAAGAAAATAATGCTAGTGATATACATATAATTAAAATTTGCTTCATCTAATACATTGTATTGTTGTGAGCTGATTCTTTTGGTATTTGCTGCATAGAATCCCAATGCTCAACGATTTTTCCATTATCGTCAAATCTAAAGAAATCCATAGTAACATATTGGTCATCATCAGGCCAAATTTGATGTGTATGCAAAGCTACTAAATTACCTTCAGCAACTGCTCTTACAAAGTCAATTGACTTTTAGGATATTCGCGTTGCATTCTATCAAAGTAATCTATAAAAGGTTGTTTGCCATCACCTACCATAGGATTATGTTTTATATACATATCTCCAACATATTTTTCAACTGCTACTGCTGGGTTCCCTAGAAAAGTAGTTTTATAAAAGGCTATCGCGTTTTTTTTATTTTCTTCTAAGTTCATAGTCTTTTGATTTCTTTAAATATAAAAAATAGCGATAATGATTGAAAATCAAAACCGCTATTAAATTAATATTGTTTGGGTTATTAAAAATGTGGAAGTACATGTTTGCCAAGTTCCTCAATTACTTCATTTACTGGTCGAGAGCCATATTTAAGATTAATAATAACATGATTAACTCCAAAGACTTCTAATCCTTTAAATGTTCAATCACATAATCTGTACCGGACTTAAAACCTAAATGGATACCCTTTGGACTTGCACTTTTTTCTTCTAATAAGATTGCATATAAGGTTTCCAAGGTTGTTTGGTTTTGTCTAAAGCACTTTGCCAATGGTCTATATTGTTTTTTAAGAACGGAAAACTTCGTGGATAAAATATCCAGCCATCAGAATGTTCAGCTATCCAATCCAAAGATTGACCAGAGAAGCCTGTCACAAGCATTGGTGTTTTATCATTATATTTTGGTAACACATCAATGCTTCCATTTGTACTACCATATAATTTAGATTCATATTTTGGAAAATCTGCTTGTAATGCTTTTATATAAGAAAAACTATCTCTAAAGAGTTCACTTTTATTCTCAAGATTTTGATTAAATGCAGGATATTCGATGGCTCTGTCTCCAGAAGCTGTACCAACAATTAGTCTTCCTTTGGACAACACTTGCAAGCTTTGAATGGACTTAACTGTATGTACAGGATGACGTAATGGTAAAATAATACTGCCTGTAGCTAGTGCAATTTTTTTAGTATGATTCATAATATGCGTCATATAGATCCATGGATCATAAATTTGACCTGCATCACCAAAATTAGGATCATTAAATGGTACATCTCTAAACCATAAAGCTTTAAAGCCCAGTTTTTCAGAGCGTTTAGCAAGTTTTTCCTGGTTTTCCATTTTCGGAATTGAACCAGTATAAGATTCTATAGGAAATACAAGGCCTATAGTTAATTTGCCTTTTTTTGCGATAGTTTTAAATGTATTCATTTACGCCTTAAATATAGATTCTGTAACGGCAATTAACTCTGCTATTTTATCTGCATCATAGGCATCAGAGTGTGCAGTAGAAAAAGATCCTTTATCGTTATCAAAGTACTGTCCTGAACTATTTGAATAGACTTCTGAAACAGCTAAATCATAAAGAATATTGGAACCCTTATCAGCAGAAGACCAATATTGACCATAGGCTTCATTGACCATTTTTGTGTTTAGTAAAGAACCAGGATTAACTGCAATAGTATTAATGTCTTTGTGTTTTTTTGCTAAATCAAAACTCCAAATTGTTAATGCTAATTTACTTTGCGCGTAAGCTCCTTGATCAGAAAGTTCTTGTTTGCCTAATAATGCGTCTATACAGACAGTAGATTGTGCTGCAGAACTTAAATTAATAATTCTTGGTGCGTTTCCTTTTTCTATTAAAGGCAAGAGTTCTTTTGTGAGTATGTAAGGAGTTAAATAATTAACGGCGAAACGAATATCAAAGCCGTCATTGCTCTTTGTGATTTGGCTTTTAAAGATACCTGCGTTGTTAATAAGGATGTCAATTTTGGACACTTTTTCTTTTATGGCTAGCGTCATTGATGTTACACTGTTTAAATCAGAGAAATCTTCAATAAAGCTTTCGATAGCACTATTTTTTGTAGCCTCTTTTATTTCTGCGACTGTATCAGCAAGTTTCCTTTCATTTCTACCATGAAGTAGAATTTGATGACCCTCTTTAGCGAGTTGAAATGCGACTAATTTTCCAATACCGTCAGTACTGCCAGTAATTAAAATGGTTTTCATCTTAGTGTTATTTCCAAGTTATAATATCATCTAAATCCCTTCTTGATTTAGCATGTGGTGGTTCAGTTTTTCTATAACCAAAAGCGACCATGAAAGATAAACCATATTTATCAGTATCGATATTGAACTTTTCTTTTAGTAATGCCTCAGATTTTTCTTGATGGAATCCTTCAATCGGACAGCTATCAATACCAACTAAAGCTGCGGATGTCATCATGTTACCTAATGCGATGTAGGTTTGCTTAGATGACCAATCAAATAGTTTTTTATCTGTATCTAAATCGAAATCTTTTTCTTGAAATTCTCTGTAAAATTTTGAATACATTTCAATTACATCCTCAGGGAACTGTTTAACATCTTTCATCATATGCATAATATAATCAGCATCATGTTTTACCATTGGTGCTCTCATGCTTAGACCTAATACAAAATGACTTGCAGTATCTAACTTTAATGGTGCTCCCCAAGCTACTGGCTTTAGCAATTCTCTTAATTCTTTATCTTGAACAACTACAAAGTGCCAAGGTTCAAAACCAAAAGAACTTGGTGATAGATTGGCTGTTTTAAGTATATAATTGATATCATCTTCTGAGACCATTTTAGTTGCATCAAATTCTTTACAAGCATGTCTAAATTTAAAGGCATTTAAAACGTCATTTTTGTCAATATTAAGTGTATTCATATTTTTAAATTTTAATTACTATAATTTTTATAGTAGCAAAATTAAGTATAGTATATTATCTTTGCAATACCTATCCTTTTTGATAGTATTAACTTTTATGAATATTTAACATTATGGAACATAAATTTAATGGTAAATCTTATCCATGTTGTACAAGCGTAACTATGGGAATAATAGGAGGTAAGTGGAAAACTGTAATTCTGGCCTATCTCATGGATGGTCCTCTGCGTTATAGTGAGTTGCGTAAGAAAGCAGGCAGTGTTACAGAACGCACATTAAGTTTACAATTAAAAAGTCTAGAAGAAGATGGTATTGTAAAGCGCAAAGTATATACAACAAAACCACCACTTAAGGTAGAGTATAGTTTAACGCCTTTTGGTGAAACTTTAATACCACTTATAAAATCTATTATAGAATGGGGAGAATATGTTGTTGAAGAATATGGTGAGGTTGTTGAATGACTTAGAAAAATACTACTTGTTTTTACCTAATGATATTTTATAATCATCGACTGTACCTCTTACTTTAAGGTTAAGATACCTCGTTTTTCGTTTACTGTCAACTTTTACAATTTCCTCGACTTTAGTGGAATCAATTTCTTTTTTACCTCCAAAGATTTTCCTTAATGCAGCTTTTTTTACAATTTTCCAAGGTATTCGTAGATAGTAATCTATATTGTGTTCACTATCATGATTACCAGAAATTTCCATATGACCAATTGTAGATTCAATCGTCATATTTGGAATAATGATGGTTCCTTCTTTAATATCTATATGATTTTGTAAGGTGTCGAATCTAATATTTTTTAGATTTTTATCTCCCATATAATCTGATAAAGCTTCCATAGGATCATAATTCTTTAAACTACCATTAATAACCTGTACATCCATTTCTATTTCAGATTGGTCTAGGTCAGGAACTAAATCTGGATATACTCTTATATTACCTTTAATTTGTGTAGTCACTTTGCCTTCGAGATTGTCTGACACTAAATGATCTTGGCCAAAATTTTCAAATTTAAAGAGCAGTTTGTCTATATCTATGTTTCGCATCTTCAAATCTGGTTTCATATAAATATGGTCAGCATCACTGCCATTAAAATATCCGGATAAATCTATGTTACCGCCTGCTGCATTCATATTTAAAGTGTCAATATATATATAGTGGTTAGGTGTTGTTCTTAGATCTGCAGTGATATTTTGAAGATCTATGCGATGGTATATAAAATGGTCAACATCTACATTAAACTTCATGTCTGTAAATGGTAGTTGGTATAAATTAAAGACTTCTTTATGTGCTGCAACATCTTCAATAGTAGCAACTTGGGTTTCGATGATTTCTGGTGCGTTTAAATTAAAATTGAATAGCTCATCATAATCAATGTAATTAGCATTTAAACCTAAATAATTGTCACGTTTCTTTATGGTTTCATCTTTTCCTAAGTAGTAATTTAAATCTATATTAAAATTGGTTTTACCAATTTCTCCATAGAAATCTTTAATCACCACATGCTCATTTTCATAATGTATAAGCCCTTTAAAATTCTTGAAACGTAAAGGGTGTAGCTTCATTTTGGTGTCTAACTTATCGAGATTAACATCAATAGTGTATAATGTAGAATCTTTGTATTGTAATTTAGTTTTGGCATGCAACGAGAGTTTATCAAACTGCTCGTGTTTGTATTCTTCAGGTACATAGTTTTCCCCTTTATAAGAAAATAAATCTTCCAGTTTCAACTGATTCGCTACAAGATTGATATCTAAATCAACAACACCATCTAATTGGTGCTTCATCCAAAATTTGTAATCATGAATAAGCCCATTAAAATGAAAATCAGAATCGTCAATATGACCTGTAAAATCAACAATTTTTAAATCTTCATCATCGACTAAGATATCTGCATGAAAGTTGTGAAACTCATGTGGGTAATGTTTTAGCTGTACATGTAAACTATCGATAAAAAATTCTCCTTTAGGTAAATACTGTGCACTTATAAAATCTTTTGCTGAAGATTTAAATGAAAGCCCTAATTGAAGGTCTTTTATTTGCTCATCTATCCAAATACTATCTTGCGTAGAATGTTTAGTTAACGTTGCTATATTGATTTGTTTTGATAGTATATCAAAATGCGCTTCTATGGGAGTGTCTGTTTGGTGCACAATAGCAGGTAAATCAGATAAAAAGCCTGTAATTGATAAGTCCGATTCATCCATCTGCAGATTAAAGGTATTAAGCTGTAAGGCTTTACCATTCATAACTAAATGCGCGTTTAGAGAATCTAATGGAACAGGAAGATTCTCGGATGTAAGACTTAAGTTATCTATTTTTAACTCAGCAAAATAGGCTCGATTTAATTTTTGCAACGCTAATTCTGGTCGACTTAAATCGATAATGTCGTGAAAGTTCATTTTTAAGGCCACAATACCAGATAAATCTTGAACATTTTTTAGATTTAAAAATTCAGTAATAAAATTGAGATTAAAATTAGAATTGATCTGCATGTCAACTTCTGGGGACTCAAAGTTTCTAATAAACAAATCTCCTACAAAAACACCTTTCTCTAGGTTAGCTTTAAGGTCTGTTAATGAAAATTCCATGGTACTCATATCTCTATTTTCACCATTTGTAAAATGGCCTTTAAAACCCATTTTGTCAATTCGCTTTGTCTTAGCAGTATTTTCTAAAAAAGCTTCTCCTGCTCCAAACTCAACATCAATTAACGGTATATTTCCTGCATTAGCAGGTCCCTTAATACTTGCATTAAAGTAAATATCACCTTCATTTTTATAACTTTCTAAAACCGGAATTAAATCGGTAGGTGCAAAAGCAATAAGCATATCAAAATTAGGTTTAGTACCTTCTATTGAGAGGTCTAAATCCATATCATTTTTTGTGTCTAACGACCCTTTTAGATCAAAGTCACCATGTTCCATGGTTATACCTGAAGGTTTAATGTCTAGAATGCCAGTACGTTCGTTAAAGACTAAATCAGTGTGTACTTCAAAGTGTTTATGACGAATAAAGGTGGTGTCTTTATTTTTTATAACATTAAGTTCAAAGTCTGTATCAACATGCGCTTTTAGGATTTCACTTTCTCTACTAAAACCACCTTCACCTTTGTAAATAAATGTTTCTACATCTGAATTTGTAGCTTCATCTAGTGTATGAAAATCTAGATTTCGCATTTTAATTTTTTGTAGATCTATGTTGATAGAAGCTTCTTCATTAGGATTATTATAGGCTAATGCGTTTTGTATGTTGGTTGTATTATCTCTATGAATAATGATGTTAAAAACCCCTTCTTCTACTAAAATGGATTGAATGTTGTAGTTACCTTTTACAATATCAAGAAGATCAAAACCAATATAAATGTCTTCAACATCCATAATAATTGCTGCATCAGGCGCTTTTGTGTCAAATAGTTTAACATCATCAACTTTGATAGATATGTAAGGGAAATTTCCAAAAAGCGATAATTCACTTTTCCCAATACTAATAGCTCCTTTATACTCTTCGTTTAATTTAGCGACATTATTCTGTATTATATTAGCCTGATTAGCATGTGTATAGATTAGTACTGCACTACAAAGTAATACTGGAATTATTATGGTTATAACTACAAGAGTTTTCCAAAACTTTTTACGTTTTAAGACCTGTAGTTTCATTTTTATAACTGTTGTTTTGGATTAAAATTTGAAGAGTTTGCTTCTCCGAATAAAGTTAATCATTAAAATTGGAGTAGAGAAGTGTTAAAAAGATTAGGCTTTATAGATATTAATGCTTATTTATATTTCAGTCAGACCACTTTATTCCGATTTTGCTTTCAATCCAATCATGAAAGTAAATTATTATTCCGATTATGACATGTAATCCAATTAATGTTTGCCCTAATAATTCAGCTGAACCTTTTGAATACATTCCAAAGAGTGCAGAAATAATATGATAAGCGGCTAATAAAAATAGACCAACGTCTGATTTACATGCTAAAACCCAAATAATTAAAATTAGCTGAATAGTTAATCTCCCGATTTGAAAGGGAAGTCTTTCTGTACCAATTTTATTATAAACTAAAATCATTAAAATCAGTTCAACAATTAAGGTTATAATTATAGCTACAATTAAAACTGGTCTGTTTTTCATTTAGTTAGTAATTATGAGTGGATTAGAATTTAGTCAAAACCTCAGTAATTTCATTTATACACAGTTAGCTGTAGTTTTTTATTTTTTCTCATATAATGTTGTCAGAGTTCCATTTAAACAGATTGGTATTACTGATGAATGTGTTTCATTTCTGTATATACGCCAATTCATATCAACATTGTCATAGTTCCTTTTTTGAAGGAACATACTAAATTTGATCATATTCGATACCATCATTGGACTTTCATTTTCTCCAGTTGATATGAAAACTTTTGTTGGATTAATATCCCAGTTTTGACTATCAGAGAATTTAGAAATTGCTGGTTTAAGAAATATACCTTCATTAAGTTGAAAAGAAGGGCTGTTTATGCCAAATTTAGTAAAGTAGTTATCAGAATTAACGAAACAGTATGCTGTAAATAATCCTCCGAGAGAATGTCCTGAAATTCCTCTTTCAGAATTTGTTTTATAATTTTTGTCAATAAATGGAACTATTTCTTTTTTTAAGCATTCTAAAAATTTGTTCGCTCCACCTGTCTTAATCGTTCCATATTTAAATCCGAATTTTTTCGCAATTCTTTTTTCCGTAATTGTGTCTCGATATGGCGTGTAATCAATAAATCTGTTAATATTGGATTGAATTCCCATTACCTTATGACTAATTCCAACGAGAATTACATCTTCAATTTTTTCAGAATCAATATATTTAGATTCGAAATAGCCAAATGTGCTTTTTCCATCCAAAACATAAAGAACAGGATAAGTTATGCTGTCCTTAATATTATAGTGCTTTGGAAAAGACATATGAATTAAATACTCTTTATCTGTAATTTCTGATTTAATGATATGGTCTGATTTATAGCTATTCCGTCCTTTTGGGTCTAATTTTTGTGCTAGTGATACATTTTGAAAAATCAAAAAAAGGCAATTAAAAATAAGTAGTTTTTTTGATGTTATAAATTTCATTTTTATTTGTACAAGGTTCAAAAATAGACATAACAGCCAATGATATTTTATCTGGCCTGTTGTATGGTTAAGCAACTAAGTTAGCAAACAAATCACAGATAGAAAATTCCTGCGGACACTAGGGTAGCGAACTGGGGCAGCAATTTTCGTAAGTTGGCAGTGACCAAGCAATAAATTATTCACGTTGTTGTAAACAGTGATATTAAATTACTTCGTTAAGCCTCCGGAAATATATGCTAGATATATGATGATTCCATAAACCAATATAAAATTTATTATAACAAAAACAGAACGTTTTAATCTAGTTAATTCAAAAGCTGTAGAATTCCAAATTAGAATTAATAAAGTATATGGTATGAAGAATAGAGCTATAACGGAATTATTTTTTATTAATAGATTTAAAATTATTGATATTGGGACAAAAATGATAGTCCATAAACTCACATTGTAAATGTTGAAAATTAAATGTTCATAAATGTTTTTCTTGAATTTAAAGTATAATAGATAACTTAAAATGGTTGATAAGAAAATAATAAATATTAAAAATACAAATTGAGAGGAAACATTGCTAGTAATTGTAATTCCTAGAAAATTTTTAAAAATCAAATAATTAAGTAGAAGAAATAAAGATGCTATTACAAAAAAATTGCCTGGGCTAAAATAAAATCGCCTAAAACCATTCCAATAATTTGAAACTAAAGTTTTAGGTTGATTTAATCCAATGATAATATTCTTGAAAAAGGATTTTTCTAATGAAAAGGTATTATAAAATAGATCTCCAAAAACTGTTGCTTTTGTAACTCTACTATTTTTATAATATTGACCACAATTCGTGCAATAATTCTCTATAATATCATTAGAGCAAGCGGAACATTTCATATTTATTTTTTGTTCTTAAATTGTTTACAATGTGTTTGTGTATGATTTCGTTGCATGTTTCAGGAACTGAATTACCAAAAATGCAGCGAAACAAAGGGAATTTTGTAAGAATCTCTGGTAAGCAAATACCAAGTACCTCGAATTAATTTTATATATTGTTAAGTGTTAGATTCTATGAATTTTTGCTAATTTTTCAAGAATATTTTAGGTTTTTTTAGTAATTAAATCTGATGTTTTAATTTTAAAAAAAATTAGAAATGAAAAAAATACATTTACTAAGTTTATTATTTATTTTCTTTGCTTGTGTAAAAAGCAATATAAAACCATCTGAGCCTGAACAGCAAGATGTAGAAAATCAAGATATTGTAACAAGTGCAAGTGGAGTACAATATCCTTCTTTGGATCCACCGTCACATCAATATTGTGGGCCAGGTTGGGGAAGAAAGATGTGTCGATTTTTATTTAGGTATGATGGCACAATCTGGGAAGATGCGGAAAATTATTATAGTGACTTTTCAGATATAAAATTATCAAACTTTACTGGTACTGAATATTTTATATCTTTTTTTAATCTTGATAGTATTACTTCTTATTGTGATGGATGGAAATTAGGTGAAACAATTCGCAATGGAATAAAATGGAATATTAAAATCAAAAAAGATGAGTTTGATGTTTTAAAGTTTGATTATGAATATTATGGGTCTAGTGCAGAAATTGAATATACTATAAATTATAAATATGAAGTAATTGATGGTTTACTTCATTTTTCGAGCTCTGACGGTCAAGCATTTATTTTCTCTCCTTCTGAAAAAAATTATACAGAAGAGTTTCTTAACACCCTCGAAATAATTTATTTAGAAGGCTGTATCTTTTTATAATTTTACTCACTCTAATGACACATCATCTTTATGAGACACAGTTTGGATTTAGGTATTATGAAAAGATAATAGTTTAATAAGTAGGTTATAAATAATAATGTACTATAAACGTTTTTTTACACAGGCTTTTTTTATAGATGTTCCAATAGTTTCCTAAAGGTAACAGTATCATATATAATTTTTAGTTTACTAATCTTATTTTGATTATCGAATTCAATGATGTCTACGACATCAAATTCCACTTTTTAATTATTTTTTAAGGTCCATTTATAGGTAAAATAAAGAGCTAGATTACATGAGTCTTTTTCTTCAAAAATTCCTTTTAAATTCAGTTCAGAATTTGAAGTATCTCTATTCAATTCATGATAAAATTCATCTGCTTTTTTGATTCCGTACAATGGTGAATCAACCATTCCATTATGATTGAATAATGTAACTACTTGTCCAATATTTTCATTTTCAAGGTAAGTTATATATTGCTTTGCGATTTTCTTTTTATTCATTTTTAATCTTGCTGTAAATTTTTCCTTTCCAAGATAAGTTTTTAATTACTTCCAAAGTATTTTTAAAATCAAAATTAAATTCGGTTTTTATTATTCCTTTTTCAAATAATGATTTATCGATTAAAATTACCTTATTATAATATCTAGATAGTCGTCAAAAAAACTTCAAACAAAATTATGCTAGCATTAGGATTTTATAATTCGTTAGAGTAAACACTATTTAAAACTGTTTTAAAAAGGTTATTTTGCTAATAAACTGCCGCGTCTGAGTTTGAGGGTCTAATAGATCAGTTTCTATATCATTAAATACCAAATAGATAAATGATAATGGTTGGTATTCCCAACTTAACCTTAAATTTAATCGTCCTTGCTCATTAAAGCTATTTTACTGATAGAAGCTAGAGAGTTGTACTCTTGGATTAAGTGCCAATCTTAAATTTGCAGAATATAAATCGATTTCTAAGTCTTCATTTAATAATCCGAGGCCATTGATATTATTGTGCTCGTATGTTGCAGTAAACGAAATATTTGGTAATGGTGCGTATCGCAAACTACCTGTTAAAGTATTTTGTGTTCCATTATAAAAATTACCAAAATTAAATCTGGTACCTAATGAAAATTTCTTAGACTGATCGGTATTATACCTTAGTAAATACCGAGTATAGCGATGGTTTCCTTGATCAATAGCGACACCTAAAGGTGAAAAATTAAAATTTATATTTTGCCAAGTAGGAGTCAAAGTCGCTTCAAAAAAGCTATTATCCTTAAACCACATAAATATTGGGAAAATGTAAATATTTGCTTGCTTAAAACTTCCGAAGTCCTTTAAATCGCGATAATAGTTAACAAAAGCGCCAGGATCCCAACGTCTAATAAAAGGTAATGATTTGGGTCTTAATATGGCATAACCACCAGGACTATGATACATTACATCTTCTGATAAACAAAACCCATATCTGGAGCATAATTATCGCTTACAAATGAGTTGACGTAACCCATATAATAATCATTGGTGCGCTTACCAGCGAAAATTCGTCCTGCATATCCTAAACCGTTGACTTCACTATCTGAGGATGTAGATAATAAATACGAAATAGAAGTCTCGTCTGTAGGTCGTATAAAACCGTCTACAGTGAGCGTTGTATTATTTTTACTGCCAATATTTAAAGCATTAAAACTATCATCAAGACGATGCGTAACCATAGCACCTATATTATTTTCTTTTCCATAATTTTGAGTATATCTCGCCACACCAAAAGTACTTCCTCCGGCTTCATCTGTATCACTTTGCCTTACAGCTAATGCACCAATGGCTCTTTTATCGTTTCTACTTGTATATCTAGTAGCAATATCGAGAGGTGCTGGTTGTGCATTAAATGTGTTATCTAATCCTATGGTGCGACTAAAAAAGGGTTTAATTTGAAAGTTACTACTACCAGCCCAAATACCTGAATTTTCTAGAAAAAACTGACGTCTTTCTGGAAAAAATATGTTGAATCTTTCTAAGTTATTAACTGCTCTATCAACGTCTGCTTGAGCAAAATCTGTATTAATGGTGAGGTCTAATACTGTTTCTGGGTTAACAACCCATTTAACATCTCCACCAACTTTTGGCTCACTTAACTTATTTGAGATATTACCACCTGATTTTGTGTCATCATACTGATAAAGCGCATAAGGTTCTACTCTGATATTCGCAGAAGGCGCTGGCAATTGCAGCCCAGTTAGTTTTGCCGAATAGATCATTCGGTTTTGAGAAAATGATTGTGGTATTGCAGGAAAAACTGTCTTTTCAAAATCATTTCTTGCCAATCTGTAAAATGTAATTCCCCAAGATATTGGCTTTCCCTCCTGAGGTTTATCGTAACGAATAGATTTAAAAGGGATAGCAAATTCTGCATAATAACCTTTTTCGGTTCTGTTGGTTCTTACAGTCCAAAGCGCATTCTAGTTTGTATCTCTATTTCTGTCATAAAAACTTTGTAAATCGAGTTGATTACCGTGAGGTGTTGTTTGAAAGGAAACTGCATATTACTTGGTGTTTTGAGCGTCTATTTGTATGCCAAAAACATCATTCTCAGAAGTATTAAAGTCACGTCTTAAGTCTTGTATTCTAATTCCTTTTTTGCCAAGTGAATCTTTAGCAAAAACGCCAACATAGAGATACTTATCGTCAAAAAGGATGCGTACTTCAATCGGGTTTTTAATAGTACCTCCTTGCACAGGTTCTACTTTAAAAAACTCTGTAATTACATTTGCATTTTGCCAATCGTTTTCATCTAACTTTCCATCAATAACTATTTTATTATTAGCTTTTGTAGCTTTTATTTCAATAGGTGTTTCTGGTGGTGGAAAATTATCGGTTTCTTTTTCCTGAGCCTTGCCTTCTATAGGAAAATTTAATAAGATTAGTATAAGATAAAATAATTTCATTCTATTATACTTTAAATGTTGACCATGTTATCATATGTGCAAGCACAGCTAAAATAAAATCATTTGAAGTACCATTAACATAATTATGGTGTTCAAAGTTAGCCTAACTATTTTCTTAGATTTTATTACATTATCACTAATCCAAAGAGCTGCAAGAACCATAATAACTATAATTAATTGTGCAATTTCAATCCCTATGTTAAAACCTAGCAACGGAGCTACAATACTTTCTCCTTCAAATAACATAGCTGATAGAAAGTTGGAAAATCCGAGTCCATGAATAAGACCAAAAAAAAGTATTATTACATAAATAAGATTGCCTTTAGGTGTCTGATATTTATTTTCTTTTATAAGAATCCAATAGTTGAGTAAGCAACTTATTATAATTGTAATAGGAATTAATAACTCGATTAAATCTGGATTTATATAAATTTTTTCTAGTGCAGCAAGAGCTAAAGTGATACAGTGTCCTAAAGTGAATGCAGTTACGAGTCCAGCAATTTTACGTAAATTACTTATCGTATACAGAAGGCAGAAAGAAACTATAAAATACAGATGATCTAACCCTTGTGGATCTAAAATATGATTAATCCCAAGTTCTATATAATGTATCATTAATTGATTTCGATTTTTACTTTTGGATTACTTATGCTTAAGATATGATGTTTGTCTAGAAATTTTATATCATTTGTTTGCATTAGCGAGGCATCACATAATATTGTATTAATCAAAAACAGCTCTTCTGAGACATCCAATTTGTTGGTCGTACTCATATTTACTACTAGTGCTAAACGGTTTTTTGAAAGAGAGACACTATTGATATAGAGATTTATTTTTTTTTCACCCTGTTTAAAATATAAGTGATTTTTGAGGTATTGGCGTAATGCCATTGTGCCATTGCTCGTAGTGGTAGAAAAATCCGTTTGCTGCAAATCATATAATTTTTGCATATGCGCAGTTAAATCATCCAAAAAAATGCGTGTCTCTAAATCCACATTGCCATTAGAACTAATAATAAGCTTACTGAATGTCATCTTGAGTGCGTGCTCTTTGGTAAATGCACTTAACGACAATATTATTAATGCAAACATTATACCTTTTAGTCTCATATAATTTAGTTGTTAATTAGAGCAATTGTTTAAACTCTAATTTACTTAACTCACTATTTGATTCAACTTGTTCATTTTCTCTATTAAATCACCAGTAATAGCAACTACAGCAGGTTTGGGAATATTATCACCATCGAAAGGCCATGTACTCGTTGGGTTATTTATATTTTTTGTTTGTTCACCAGGATGCTGAACACTTAAGAATAGTGTTTTTCCATCTGGTGAAAACCATGGACCAGTTAACTCTGCATCCTTTGGCGCTGAAGCTATTCTGATGACTTTTCCAGCATCTTTTCCATATCTTGGTATCACAAATAAACTATTGTTTTTAAATGATATATATGGTTTATTAGCCTTATTCATAGCATTTCCAGACATATCAGAAGTGAACCATAGATTTCCAGCTAAATCAAAGGCTAAATTATCAGGGCAAGAGAATCCATTAGCTTCACCACCTGCTAAATAAGTAGATGATTTAAAGGTTAAGGCATCAAAATCACCATTAGTCTCTTCAATTTTTAGGATGGAACCATGAACATCACCTTTACTTTTATTATTGGTCAATGAGACAAATATATGTCCGGTTATAGGATCAATTTCTATATCTTCAGGACGATTTAATTCAGTAGCGCCTAACAATTTTGCAGCTTCTCGAGCTCTTATTAATACTTCTGTTTGGTCTTTAAATTTCGTTTTTAAAGTTGGTTGTTTCTCCCAGTCTAAAGCTAGCCATTTACCGTTAACAGTGTCCGCAACATAGAGTATCCCTTCCTTTAAAGAGTCTGGTTGAGAGGAAATGAATTTATATAAATGTTCATTATTACTATCATCCCCTGTATAAGCAACAATACGTTTGTCTTCTAGTTGATATAAGGTGCAACACTCATGTGCAAATCGTCCAAGTGCAATATGTTTTTGAGCAGTACCGTCTTTTGGATTTACCTCTACGACCCATCCATAATGTTCTGGTGGATAATCATAAAAGTTCTCCCAACCACTATACCTGCTAGGAATTCTAGAGGCATTATTATTATCGTCATAAACAGTTTCACCATAAAAGCCATCATAGTTTTCTTCACAGGTGAGAAAGGTGTTCCATGGTGTAATTCCGCCAGAACAATTAGCTAGTGTTCCAATAGCCTCTGATTTACCTTTTATTGGACTGTTCCAATTTAATTGAATCTTTGTTTTTGCTGTAATACGTCTATTATGAGGGTCGTTTTTAACAACTTTCCATTTACCGTTTTCTTCTTTAATCCTTACAATACTTCCTCCGACATTATACATCTCTTTATCTACTTGTTCGATAGTACGATGTTCATCAGGATTTTCATAATCTCTGTAATTAAAGTCTGAAACATAAAGCGGATTAACATACTCGTGGTTTACCCAAAGTAAGCCATCTTTGGGGTTGCTTTTATCGAGTGGAATAAAGCACGTAAAGTCATTATTGAATCCAAAAGTGTCTAATTCACTAATCTCATCTCCCCATTTTATAATGGTATGATAATCTAGTCCGTTTACTAATAGTAAGTCATCTTGGTTAGAGGCGCTTAATCCTTCTAAGACTAGATTTTTTAAGTGATTAAGTCTTTCATTAGATAGACTTTCTATGTCAATGGGCTTACTTATATTACCACAACTAAATAAAAATGGAGGAACTATAGCAGCTCCTAAGCTAGCTTTACCTAAAAAGGAAATAAATTTTCTTCTACTGTAGTTCATATTGTACTTAATTGTTTATAATAGTTAATTCGTCTATAATATTTTTAGCATTAGAATAAGTATCAATTAACCAAAGTACGTATCTAATATCTAAGTTTATTGTGCGTTGTAAGTCCTTATCGAATATGACGTCTCCTGCCATCGCTTCAATGTTTCCATCAAAAGCTAAACCTATCAATTCTCCTTTTCCGTTTAGTACTGGTGACCCAGAATTTCCGCCAGTTATGTCATTATCTGTTAAAAAATTTACCGCTAATTCACCATCTTTATTAGCATATCTTCCGTAGTTTTTATTTTCAAAAAACTTGAGCATATCTTTAGGTAAGTCAAATTCGTCATCATTTGGTTTGTATTTATTGATAACACCTTTAAAGGTGGTATAATTATTTATATAAGCATCATTTCGGGTATCTTTAGGTAAAGCTCTTACTTTTCCATAGGATAATCGAAGTGTTGAGTTAGCATCTGGATATTCTATTCTACTGATTCCTGATTCTCTTAAACCTTCAACTAATAACCTGAATGATTTTTGGTAATCATTTAGCGGTTGTTGAAGCATCTCAGGTTGCTCTCTATATTTTGCGAGTATAGCTGACGATAATTTATAAAGTGGGTCATTAGACAATATATCCTTATCTGGATATTTCAAAAATGCTTCAACTCCTTCTTTTGAGCCAAACATACTGAGGTTGAAAATAGCTTCTACATAGTCCGTAAAGTCATTTATTTGTTTAACTTCAGACAGTAGCTCAGGTAAAGAGTAATTAGATTTTGAAGTGTAAAGTTTGAGCTGCTCTGCTAAAATCTCTTTTTCTAGAGGTAAGTGATACTCTTTGTATGAATTACTGATTAATGCGGTTAAACGTGGCACTAATTCTTTACGTTTTGCTTCATTAGCATCTGCATAATTTTCAAGTCCTCTTCCAATTCTGTACGGAAGTATTGAGAATTTACTTGAGCGTAACAACCCTATCAAATAATTATCGTGCTGAGATTTTTCATTAGTAAGCTTATAATAGTTGTTGATGGTACTAATTACATTGCCGTAAGCACTTTTATACTTTGGTTTATTTGCCCATTTATCAAACTTATTTTCTGTCTTACGTTTAGTTTCTGCAGTTCCGTGCTTTGTTAAAGCATCGATCATCCCTTGTCGATTCTTCCAATAGTTTGCTATTCCAGCGTATTGCGAAGCGTACATTAAATTTACAGACTCATCTTTATCCATATATTTTTTCATCACATCCATACTTAGTTTAGAACCTTCAACCCAAGCAGGATATGCGTACTTAACGTTTTGCTCAATCCCTTCGGCAGGCATCCAACGGTTTGTTCGACCTGGATACCCCAAAATCATAGCGAAATCATTCTCTTTAACACCACCAATATTTACAGGAAGATGATAATTAACATTTAAGGGTACGTTATCCTCAGAATATTCCGAAGGTTGTCCATTGGCATCTGCATATACTCTGAATAGCGAGAAATCTCCGGTATGACGAGGCCATTCCCAGTTATCTGTATCACCTCCATATTTCCCAATACTTTCAGATGGAGCTCCAACTAACCTTACATCAGTATAATCTTCATATACAAAGTAGTAATATTCATTTCCCTGATAAAAAGGTCTTACTGATACTGTATATTTTCCACCGTCACTATTTTCCTCTTGAATTTTAGCAATCTCTTTATTAATAATAGCCTCGCGCTCTTTTTCTGACATTGTATTAGTCACTAAGGAAAGAATCCGTTCACTAACATCATCCATACGTACAAAGAATCTAACGTAGAGACTTTGAGGTTTTAATTCTTGGTCTAATGATTTGGCCCAAAAGCCATTTTTTAAATGGTTTTGTTCTGCGGTAGATAATTCGGCTATAGCGTTGTATCCGCAGTGATGATTTGTAAGCACCAATCCATTGCTAGAAATGATACTTGCTGTGCAGCCGCCATTAAATTGCACAATAGCATCTTTTAAACTTTGGTTATTGATACTGTATATTTCTTTAGCCGTTAGCTGTAAACCCATTTTCTGCATATCACGATGATTGAGACGTTCGAGATGCATTAAAAACCACATTCCTTCATTGGCAAATATTGAAGTTGGTAATACAATAAAAAGGGCAATTAGAATTCGGTTTAGCTTTTTCATTTTAAGTAATTAAGATTTGTTTAAAAATATTTTGTGTTTTTGAAATTATATAGATTTCCCAATGTAATCGGTGTACTATTACTAATGCTGCTTATAATAAAAGTAGAACTATTATGAAAACTATGTTGGTTTTAACTAAAAAGGAAATAATTTTTCTTCTATTATAGTTCATATTGACTTAATTTAGACAATGCATTTCCAAACAAATTAGATTAGAATGAATAGCGTTAAAAGTGTTTTTTTGCCCATCATAAATTTTACCATCAATTTTAATAGGATAATCCGTAAAACGATTTAATTCAAGACCTAATTCTTTTATCTTATAATTTAGGTAGTAAGAAATAATAGCGAACTGAAGATTTTCTTTCTCCCATAATGCCTCTGAGTGTTCTTTTTGCCTTACTAATTCACCATAAAACTTTTTTAGACCTCTTATTTTTGAAAACGATTGCTTTCCCAATGCATCCAATACAATTTTGTTGTCGTTGGAAGTTACAAAAGAAATATCTTTGATATCATGCTTTGTTATTAATTCCTTTATGCCCTCTAAAGTTGTAAAATCTAGGGAAAATGAATTCCCTAGAGATGTATAAAAAAAGTTCTCTTGCCTGAACCTATTGTTAATAATAGGTTCTAAGCAATCCGTAGGACATAAAAGAAAAAGTGTTTTATCCATTAGACCACGTCTTCAGGATTTGGAAACGGAAAAGAAGAATGGTGTACATCAATCTTCAACTCATCATTAATTAATTTGTAACCAAACGTATATTCAACCTTCGCTTCATCACCATTTAAATCGGTAAAAAAGTAATTACCCATCGCTATAGCTCTATGGTCTTCTAAAATAAAGCCTGTATTTTCAAACCGTACTTTGGTCCATGGTTGTATGGCAAACCCTTTGTCTTCATCACATGCACGGTCATCACCAGCAATAAAATAGGATAAAGCTTCTGGCTTAGTGGGTCTAAATTGTTCAAAAGCGCATTTAGTTGGCTTAAATAAAACTGTACCTGCTTCAAATGCATAGCGTATGTCAAGAAATTCACTTGCATATGCTTCACATTCTATTCTAGACTCTTTTAGCGACCCAATTTTTACGACTCCGTTTCCCCATTTATTTTGGGCTTCTAATACTTGTTCTTTTGTAATCATTTTTTATGTTTTTATTGTGAGTATTTGAGATATCATATTTCTATTATATTAAAACCTTTTAATGAAATTGCTTAGTCTCATTTTGGTGATAGCGCATATTATAAAGGTGTCCGATTATAATACTTATCGAAAAAAAATACATGGTGTACTCAAAAATTTCCGCATAGTCTTCGAGTAGAATAGATACTACAAAACCAGTAAAAGCAATCCATAAAAGAATACTTAAACCGATAAATAGTCTTCCTTTTGTTGTTTTATAAATAGAAATGAAAGCTACTAATATAAAAAGGAAAGCAATTACTGGATGATGTAGAAAACTAACTCCCATAGTAAGTAATACTGGTGCTGCTAAGCAATGAACAATACATAGAAAGGCACTAATTGCACCTAATTTATCTGCCCAATATATTTTATTTGTATTCGCCATTTATTTTTTTTTAATGCGTTGTAGTTATAAATAGTTATTTTAAAAAGCATAAGCACGTTCAACTGGCCATTCATCTTCAAAGCGGTCTTCTTCTAAATTGATAGATGCAAGTTCGGATTCGGTTAGTAAACAAGCATTGAGTTGTTTTTTAATCAGAGATTCATCTAAATTTTGACCTATAAAAACAATTTCATTTTTTCGATCTCCAAAAGTTATATCCCAATCACTTTCAATATGTGCTTGGTTATCAACAAAAGCCATTTGTTGTATACGCTTTTCAAAAGGCATACTGCTCCACCAAACACCTGCACTATCTGAGCGAAGCGAACCACCGGCTTGTCCCCAAATTAAAGCTTGGTCTGGTCTTGAGGCTAGCCAAAACAGTCCTTTACTTCTTAAAATGTTTTGAGGGAATTGGTGTTGTGCATAATCCCAAAAACGTTCGGGATGAAAAGGTTTTTTGCTTCTAAAAACAAATGAGCCAATGCCATATTCTTCAGTTTCTGGTGTATGTTCGTCTTTTTTTAATTCTTCAATCCAGCCTGCACTTTCTTCAGCTTCTTCGAAATTAAATAGTTTAGTATTGAGAATCTCCTTTGGGTTTACTTTACTAAAAGAGGATTCAATTATTTTCGCCGCTGGATTAAGTTTATGTATTACTGATTTTAAGATGCCTAAATGTTCTTTAGTAACTAAATCGGTTTTGTTTAAAATAATGACATTACAAAATTCTATTTGATCGATTAATAAATTTACAATCGTTCTAAAATCATTTTCTATATCTGTAAGACTGCGATCTACTAACCGCTCTGGGCTTCCAAAATCTTTAAAAAAATTGAATGCATCCACCACAGTAACCATAGTGTCTACATAGCTAAATCGAGATAAATCTATATTATTCTCCTCGTCTATAAATGAGAAGGTTTGTGCTACTGGTATAGGCTCGCTAATTCCTGTACTTTCAATTAGTAAATAATCAAATCGATTTTCCTTTGCAAGTCTTTCTACCTCAATCATTAGATCTTCTCTTAAAGTACAGCATATGCAACCATTACTCATTTCAACGAGTGTTTCTTCGGTACGAGATAATACATTTTCGCTATTTACCAAATTCGCATCAACGTTTACCTCGCTCATGTCATTTACAATAACGGCTACTTTTAAGCCTTCTTTGTTATGTAAAACATGATTTAATAACGTGGTTTTTCCTGCTCCTAAAAAGCCACTTAATACGGTTACGGGTAATTTTTTAAAGTCATTCATTGTTTGAAAATGTGGTATTATATTCTAAATATTTTGCTTTATCAACTTTGACATCATTCCATATATCTAAAACCATGGTTTCTATGCGTATATCTACTGAATGCTGAATTTTGTCTCTATAATTTTGATAATCATCATAATGAGTTTCAGTTAAATGATTCAGTTTATTTTGAAAATAAGTCAACGGATTAAACCAATAGGTTTTTGAAATCAGTTTATTTTTAGTTAGATTATCTTTTTCTATGGATGTCGTTGCTTCTTTCTTAGCCACATTAATTAAGGCTATGTATGAATCACTTCGTGCTTCTTTTATTTTGACCGTGTCTTTTGCTAGTTTGGTTTCTTTTAAACTTGGATATAACTTGAAAAGTTGTCTATCTGTTAATTCATCACCTTGTGCATATATTTCGCCAGTTTTATCTCTCTCTGTATCAATAAGGTCTATCATTAAATTTGTAGGTTTTTCAATACTAATCCATTGTTGAATGGCTGCAGGAATGATAAAGGCAAATAGTAACCATATGCCTATCATTTGTAAGGTATTTGAAATAGTGCTTTTTCCAAGTTTCAGAATTAAAAAATAAATAGCTGTCCAAAATAAAAGATAGAGTGTCATTAAAAGAAAAATATTCCAAAATGCTGTATACGTTTCAAATGCACTGTTAAGTGATGTACCATAAAGCATTAAAACAAATATTACTAGCAGCAGTAGAATGGCGTAAAATGCTGTTCGAGAAAGAATCCACCAGTTTTTTAAACCTGTTTGTACAACAACGAGTGGTAAAAACCCCTGAACTGCTTCAAATCCTTTTATGTTATATAAAAGAACTAATATTAAAAGCGGTAGTAAGTATAAAATTACAAATGCAAAGTCTAATGTACCAGATTGAATACGCTCAGGATTTGCAATTTCTTTGGCCATATCAGCATCATAAGGGTTCGCATACATATTAATTTTTTTATAAAACCCATAGTGTTCTGTTTGCCCAATATTATAAACTAATGTTGGCGACGGTTTTTTGTAGTAGTAAGTTGGTGTGCACCAAATAGCCCAAAAAGGTTCAGTTACATTTACCCAAGGTCTTGCTTCTGGTCCATTTTCGCCTTTTTTGAAATAAGAGAGTATATCTGCTTTGTCCTCTTTTACTTTTTGATTAAGTCGTTCTATTTCATCGTTTTGTTTTTCATATAGATCAGATCCATTATGCAAACCATATATGCTAGCTAATACAAATAATAAAAGCGCCACAATTTTAAAAGGACTACGTAGAAAATGTTTCCACTCATATAAAAATATGCTTAAAGTTCTCATGCGATTTGTATTTTTTTTGTTCCAAAACGAATAAGTATAATAACGATAACTGACCAAAATGTTAGTAATGCCAAGTCTAAGAGGTAATTTGATAATACAGAAGAAAGTCGAGTTGGTTTGTAATCGAAATCAGGTACAGACTTAAAAAAGGCGTTATCCTCTTTCCAACTCCAATCTCCTGTTTTAGATCCTCCATAAGTTTGCTTATCGTTTAACATTTTAATAAAAACGCGTCTATAGTTTTCTACTTGTAATAAAAATTCTTGATGGTGTAAATTATCACTTGCCATAAAACCCATACTTGTGTTTTGTAGAGAAATAAATGGATTGAAAATGCCACCTAATTGAAAGCTTAGCTTTTGTTTTTTTAATATATTACTGTTATTTCCAAAATTTTTATCCCAAACACTATTACCATATTCTTCATCAGCCTGCATGCGCATACCATCAAAATTTATAGGTAGTTGTGATAAACTATCAACACCATATTCTTTAAGTACTTGTTCTTTTAAAGCTAAACCTCTCTCGTCAGAAGGATTATGACCATCTAAGCCTTTTGAACGGTCTTCTTTCATAGCCGATTGAAATTCATTCCTGCTAGGTAATGGATGCCATTTCTCGGCAGAACTCATTAAAATATTAGGTAAAAACATGGTCCATAAAATCCAAATCCCTAACATAGACGTTAAGGCTAGTGTTGCATTTTGCCATCTAGCTGAAAAGAAAACAGTAAGTCCGCTAATAATAAAATAATAAAGCGAGTAGGATAAAAAGAACAATAGCGCTCTAGTTAAAATTTCTAACGTAATGTTTTGAATATTTAAAATACCATAAACAATTACTACAAAAATCAATAATAGCAAACCATAAAACCAGACAGATAGCGTTTTGGATAAAATAACTTGTATTGGCTTTGCACCTTGTAATACCAATAATTTTAGTCGTCCACTTTGTTTTTCACTACTGACCGAATTAAAAGCTAAAAAAATTAATAATAAAGGAACTATATATTGAAGTAGAAGTGAGGACTTTAATTTTCCAAATCTTGAAATCGCTTGCATTTGTGATGCTTCTGAATGTACAATCTCGTTTTGTACATGCCCTTCAACACGAAGCACATTTCCAGTCACGCTGTTAACACCTTCATCAAGACTACTCAATAAGTTAGAAGGTTTAAAGATATAAGTACCATAGTGTGCTGCGCTGTGAGGATTCATTTCGTCAATACTTACCCATTGCTGACGTACATGGTCTTTGGCATTTTTATGCGTTTGTTCTTGCTTTTTAGTTTGATTAAACCCTAGAAAAACCGATACTATTAAAATAGAGACAAACGCAAAAGAAATGCCGAAAAATATTTGACTTCGAACTAAAAACCGCCATTCATTTTTGATGATTTGTAACATAACAGTTGAACTAGTTTTGCATAAATTTTAGATATAAATTTTCTAGCTCATTAGCACTTACGTCTTTGCTATTGAGCTCTTTTACTAAAATTCCATTTTTAAGAATACCAATGCGATTACAAACTTCTCGTACTCTAAAAATATCGTGAGAAGCCATTAGAATAGTAGCACCTTCTTTGGCTAACTTTTTAAGAAGAAGTGAAAGCTCATTACTTGCTAATGGATCTAAACCACTTGCAGGCTCATCTAGGAGATAAACTTTTGCTTTTTTTGCATACGCAATTGCGATACCCACTTTTTGCCGCATGCCTTTAGAATAACCACTTACTCTTTTTGAGTGCGCTTTACTTTCTAAACCACAAGTTGTGAGATAATCTTCTAATTCTGTTTTAGAATATACTAAACCTGCTAGTTTGCAGAAATAATTTAAATTCTCTAAACCAGATAGGTAAGGGTAGAGGTTTACATTTTCAGGAATATAACCAATGAGTTTTCTAGTCTCTTCAGCATTTTTAATAGTATCTAGATCATTGATTTGTACTTTACCGGAATCTGGATTAAGAAACCCTAACAACATATTTATAGTTGTAGATTTACCTGCACCATTTGCACCCAATAATCCTAAAATTTCTCCTTGTTTAACGTTTAAATTTAAGTTTTGTATTGCTATATTACCCTTAAATGATTTGCTAACGTCTTGTATTTGGATCATAAATAGATTCTATTAATGCAACTGAGTCGCAAAATTATAAAATAAAATTTGTTATTGCAACATAGTTGCACTAAATTTGTCTCCGTGGGAATTATTAGAAAGACAAAAGCTGTAACTTCAATATTGAATATTTTTGAAACAGAAAATGATGCTAAATCAGTAGTGCGCCTTATTGAACAAGTAAAAGGGGAGATGAATAAGACTACAGTTTACCGCGTGCTAGATAGACTTGAGCAAGAAGGGGTTATTCACTCTTTTAATGGAAAAGATGGTTTAAAATGGTATGCTAAATGCAGTGGATGTACAACTCACAGTCATTCTGATTCTCATCCCCATTTTCAGTGTACAGAATGTGATAAGGTGGAATGTCTATCTTTAGAAGTTACAATACCAACTTTAAAAAATCATAAAGTACATTCTACAGATATTCTCTTAATGGGGCAATGTGAGGCTTGTAGCGCTTAAATTAATACTTTTTAAAATTAAAGCTGACTAATATTATTCATAGATTATTAAACTTCAAATCAATTATTTCTAAAAATAGAAATGCAGTTAGTATACTTTCATTTTTAATACCAATCTTTTTACTGAACTGCAGTAGTGAAAATGGATGTGATGAGTGCTTAGAGATTACTTCAAAGAGTTTAGATATATAGATTCTAACGGGAATAATGTTTTATTTGGTAGTGAGGCGATTTACAATCCAGATTCTATAATAATTACATCTGGAAGTAATGAAATTATAGATTACGATAAGCAAGAAGATACAGGTGTTATTGTTTTTGATCTCGAAAACGGAGGTACATCTTACCAAATAACTTTATCTAATGTATTAATAGATGCTTTAGAGTTTGAACTGGCCGAACGAAAAAGTGAATTATGCTGTGGAAACGTAACATTCTCTAACAAAACAATTTTGAACGGGCAAGAAATAGAAAACTCAGATCTAATTGTGATTACGATTAATTGAAAACTTTTAAACTAATTTCTTATAAGTTCCTTATATTCTTCAAAGAAAGTTTCAAATAAACTCATATTAATATTAAAGAATTCCATAACAGCTTGCCAAGTATTTTTGTTATGGATAGAGACTTTTTGTTCTAGTGGTAAAAAAATACGAGAAATCTCTTTACCGTTTTTTAAATAGTATTCTTCTTCAAAAATTGCTTTTGGTATATAGTCATTTAAAAAAATGTTTTTTAGCGCTACTAGTTTTTCCCAGCAGTTAATACGATTGTCTAAATCGTCTTCTAAGTCTAGAGCGATTAAAGCCGATTTGGTGTCGAAATGAAATTTAAAAGCCACTCCTTTAATTTTTGTATCGTACAGAATCCATTTCCTTGGGAAGGATTTACCAAAACTAGTCCAGAATTCTTGTCGTAGCGCACGACCTTCCTCTTTAGAGAACATTTTAGATGAAATATGCAATTAGAATACCCAAGCATATTGCAAGGAGCTTCGATAAGTTAAATTTATGACCTTCTCCAGTTTCAAAAAGAATCGTTGTTGAGATATGTAAAAAGATACCTATCACAACTGCATTTATAGCATCTACATATTCTGCAACAAAAGGCATTGTGTTAGAAATAAATGTGCCTAATGGTGTCATTGCACCAAATATGATTAAGAAACCTACAATTTGTAGTCTCGTGTAACTAGACTCTAATAAAAATGCACCTATCAAAGCTGCAATTGGTATTTTATGAATCAATACACCATAGACCATATCGTTATGCTCGTGAATTGGAAAGCCTTCTAAGAAACTATGAATACATAAACTTATAAATAGTAACCACGGAAATGCTGTGTCTTCTTTATGAATATGTACGTGACCATGTTCTGCACCTTTAGATAAAAACTCCAAAATAACTTGCAATAATATACCACACATTATAAAAAGCCCGGTCTGTTTGGCATCATCGATATGGTGATAAACTTCTGGCAACAAATCGAACAGTGTTAGTGCTAATAAAAATGCACCACTAAAAGACAATAATAATTTAGTACTAATAGATTTATCTTTTTTAGTAAAAAAAGCTATGCCAACGCCAATGATTATGGCTATAATAGGAAGTAGGTATTTATTCATGCCACAATTTACTTAAAAATCATAATTAAGCGTTCGGATGTTTTAGAGTGATATGGATGTAGTTTATAATCTCCAAAAACATCTAACAAATAGACTCCTGCTTTTTCAAAAAGGACTTTAAAATCCTCTAAAGTAAAAGCCTTAACGCGTTCTTGAAACTCGTAGGGCTCACCATCAGCTTTAAAACTAATGTCTTTAATTATATAACCATCATTTACACTTCGTTTTAGATAAAAATCAATACCTTCTACTGTTTTTACGTTTTCTTCAACTAGATTTTCAATGATGTAATTCACATTCATAAAGTCAATAACACCAAAACCAAATTCGTTTAGCTCTGCTTTAATAGATGCTATGGTTTTAAGGTTACAGTTTTCATCTTCAAAATATCCAAAACTTGTAAAGAGATTAAAAACAGCGTCAAATGTATCAGGATAGGTTTTACTCATATCATGTACATCGAACTTTAGTGTTTCGTTTTCAAATTGTTTTGCATATGCAATACTTTGTTCTGATAAGTCTACTCCAGTAAGATTGTATCCAAGTTTGTTTAAATACACGGAGTGCCTTCCTTTACCACAAGCTAAATCTAAGATCTTACCACCTTCTGGAATGTTAAGGTAATTTGTGAGATTATCCATAAAGCCTTGGGCTTCTGAGTAGTCTCTATCTTTATATAAAATATGGTAGTAAGGTGTGTCAAACCAAGATGCGTACCATTGTTTTGTTGATTTAGTCATAATGTTAAATGTCCTGCAAAAATAGTGTAAATTTGCATTCTCTCAGACGTAATGTATGGACAATAATTTCAAAATGGTAGCCAAAACTTTATTTGGCTTCGAAGATATTTTAGCAAAAGAACTTACACAGCTTGGTGCCATGGAGGTCACAAAAGGGGTGCGTAACGTAAGTTTTGTGGGTGATAAAGGTTTTATGTACAAGGCTAATATGGGAATTAGAACTGCCATAAAAATCTTAAAACCCATAAAATCATTTAGAGTAGTTAGGGAAGAAGATCTATACAAGAATGTAAAGTATATGAAGTGGGAAAATTATCTAAAACCCACTGGTTCATTAGCTGTTGATGCTACAGTGCATAACAGCGTGTTTACACATTCACAGTACACGGCTTTAAAGACTAAGGATGCCATAGTGGATCGTTTTAGAGAAAATGGTGGTACGCGACCAGATGTTGATTTGCGTTTTCCGGATTTGAAAATCAATGTGCATATTGATAGACAACGTTGCACTATCTCTATAGATACTTCTGGTGAGTCCTTGCATAGACGTGGTTATAAAACGGCTACGAATATTGCACCAATTAATGAAGTGCTTGCGGCTGGATTAATTATGATGAGTGGTTGGGATGGACAAATGGATTTTATGGACCCAATGTGTGGTAGTGGAACAATGCTAGCAGAAGCTGCTATGATTGCATGTAATATTCCACCAAACTTAATGCGAAAAGAATTTGCTTTTGAACGCTGGAATGATTGGGATGTGGATTTGTTTGAAAAAATTGAAGAATCTTTATTAAAGAAAACACGAGATTTTCATCATAAAATATTAGGCTATGATAAGTCGCCTTCTGCAGTTAAAAAGGCTAAGGAGAATATTAAGAATGCGCATTTAGATGAGTTTATTCATATTCAGCATGAAGACTTTTTTAAGACTCAAAAAGCTGGAACTGATAAACTGCATATGGTCTTTAATCCACCTTATGGTGAGCGTTTAGAAAATTTAAATGTTGAAGAATTCTACGGAAATATAGGAACAACTTTGAAGCATGGTTATCCTGGTACTAATGCTTGGTTAATAACCTCTAATCTAGAAGCTTTAAAATTTGTTGGCTTACGACCTTCTCGAAAAATAAAAGTATTTAATGCAAAGCTTGAAGCACGTTTAGTAAAATACGAAATGTATGAAGGGAGTAAGAAGACTAAGAAGCAGAATAAAGACTAGCGTTCTAATTCCTCTAACAGCATTGAGTAATCGTATTGTAAATCTTCGTGCAATACACTAATTTTTTTCTTTATAGATAGGATTTGCCTTTCGTAAAGGTTACTCAACGTTGTATTTCTATGAATAGATGGTTTGACCTCATTTAAACGTTCACAAAAATAGAGTAGGAGTTCAACCTCTGTTGTTTTCTTAAGTGAGTAACGACTATAAATTCTAATTTGTCTTAGAATCTTTCTAATGGTTTTTTTCATGTAGAAGTAACTATCAGGATTAATAACTTCAAATAGTTCATCTAATGTAGACTTAACACTTACGATATAACCATCTTCATCATGAGCTTCAAATAATAAATAAGTGAGTAGTGCTTTATTTTCTTTTTTAAACTTGCCTAAACGTAAGCACAATTCTAGCAAATCTTCTTTTGGTAAGTGCTTTAGCTCTTTTTTTATGGTAACAATAGATTCAATCTTCATTTTACAAATTTAAGGCTTTTAGAACTGTTTTTTTATAGGTTTTACCAATAGGAATTGTATGAGAATCGATTGTGATTTGATTGCCAGAAAGGTGATTCATTTTGTTAAGATTAATACTAAAAGATTTATGAGTTCTAAGAAAGTTACTAGGTAGGCTTTCTATGAATTTAGAAAATGTACTATGAGTTGTAATTGTTTTAATTTCGGTATGTACTTTTACATAATCTCCATAGGCTTCGACATATTGAATATCCTTAAAAACTATTCTGTGTAAAGCCTTGTTTTCTTTTATAATAATAAAATCATCTTCGCTACCAGATTGGTTACTATTAGTATTTAAAACCTTCTTTATAGCCGCTAAAAAGCGTTCATATGAAATAGGTTTTAGTAAATAATCTGTAGCGTTAACCTCGAATCCATCAACCGCATATTGCGGATAAGCTGTAGTAAAAATAACTTTTGGCGGTTTCTGAAGTCCTTTATAAAAGTCTAAACCAGATTGTTGAGGCATATTTATATCTAAAAACAGCAAATTTATATCACCATTGAGTTGTAAATATTTAAAGGCTTCTGCTGTATTGTTGCAAGTTGCTTTTAAATCTAAGACATCCGTTTCTGCTATAAAATGTTGAAGCACACGTTGCGAAGAAAGTTCATCGTCAATTATTAAACATGTTATTAAATTATTAGGCTTCATTGATTATTAGTGTTACTTCAAAAGTATCTTTTGTTTCATTAACTTCAAACTGATGTTGATTTGGATATACTAAGTTCAGATTGTTTTTGAGATTTTCTATACCAACACCAGAATATTTTTCTTCAAGTTGATTTTTAGTATTTAAATTAGCATTGCTTATATTAAACTTAAACTGATTACCATTTTGATAGAGCATTATTTTAATAGGTGTTTTAGTTTGGCCAGCAACGACTCCATGTTTGTAACTATTTTCTAACAGTGGTAATAATAACATAGGATATATCTTAAAGTGCTCTTCTACTATGTTAATTTCAAAATGGGTTGTGTTTGGTATTTCTACCCGATGATTATGGAATGCAATATAATTTTTAAGTAAACTAATTTCATCTTTTATAGAAACACGTTCTGTATCCGAATCGTAAATGACATACCTCAAAATATCAGAAAGTTGTACAATGGCGTTTGTTACACCTTCTTTCTTCTCTAGTGCTAAAGCATAAATAACGTTTAATGAATTAAATAAAAAATGTGGATTTATTTGCGCTCTCAATGTGGATAATTGTGTTTCTATTTGCTGATTTTTGAGACGTAATATTTTGTTCTCATTAGTGTTAAAGTAAAACCAATCTTCTGCTAATTTTAATAAAGTCGTCGCAATTAAAAAAATAATAAAAACTAATATAATATTTGGTTTTGAGAGATAGGAAATAAAAAAGTAACTAGGGAATAGCGTGTCTAATATATGGTTTAAAAACATTGCACCTAACAAGGCAAAAATCAATAGGTTGATAACAAAACTAACAATGTATAAACCGTATTTCTCTTGTTTTAATAATTTGGGAATATAGATATAGAAATTAATACTAACAGGAATAGCCAACAGTATGATAAATACGGAAGTATAAATATAGTCTACTTTAATTGGTGCTTTTCCTTTTGAGAAAACAAAGAGTAAAATTGTAAATGCCAAAACCCACAGAACACCATTAAAAATAAGTGGTCTGTGGTAATTTGTTTTTTTTATAAGTGAATTTAAATTAAGGCTTTGCATTAGCTTTTATTAAATTTAATTTATCTGATGATTTCCATTTTTTATCTTTTTTGTCATATTTATTAAATAACTCTGCTTCGACACATTTTTTTAAAAACGCCTGTAATTCCTCAGAAGATGCTGTTATTAATAAATCTTGTTGAAACCCAACATTCTCATGTTTTAGACGTATTTTTTGATCTTCAAAAAGATCTTTAATGTGCTCTTCACTCAACCATGATAATGAAATTCCTACTTCGGAGTTAGTATCTAATTTTGCAACCGAATGTGTTTTAAGAAGGTGTTCTGCCGCTAAGCTATTAATCTCATCATCTTCAATCTCAATAGGAATAAAGTCCAAAAAATATTGCTCTTTAATTTTGAATGGCATAGCTATAAAACCAGCTTCTTTTTCTTTTTTTGAGTAAGTGATGTGGTAACCTTCTTTGTAGATTTCAAATACTTTTAATTCTTCTTTTGATAATTTGATACCGTTCTCTTCATCTTCTTCCATTTTAGATTTAATGGATTCTACATTCCATTCTCCTTTTTTGTTATCTACCCAATTTCCTAAAAGCTTTTCATTAAAACTTAAACTGCCTTTTGTATAGAACGGTTGAAGCGATTTTACAATACAAGAGCTAAATAATAATGCAACTAATAATAAAATAATTCCTTTGGTTTTCATAATATATCGTTTTTAAAAGTTTTAGCTAAACTCTTAATATTAAATTTTTGCCACAACAAATTTCGATAAACAAGATGCAACTAATGTCAAACAATTTATAACAAAAAAAAGAGAGGGCTTTTACCTTCTCTAATTAATTTTTTTAAGTACTCCTTACAAGTTTTTACAATACTCGTCAACAATTTGTTTTAAGTTACCTAGATTACTTAAATCAAACTCACCTTTACCAATATCTTCAGCTAAACTCTTACAGTTTGAAATATACTTAGATAACTTTGCAGAAACTTTATCATTTTTTCTACTATCTATTATAAATCCTTCTTTTTTATCAGAGAATTTTAAAACATAAGAGCCTTCTTCACCTGGTTTAGATAATACCATTTGGCCATTATTTTCATAAATAATTTCATAGAAGTAAGAATTGTCGAATCCAAAATTTGAAGCGTTCGATAATTTTTTAAGTGCATTCCCTTTTGTTTTCATTCCCATAAAACATTTCTCAGTACCATCATCATCTGCGCAAAATTTTGTATTACTTTTTGCAGTGAACTTTTTGGTACGTTCTCTCTTCTTTTCATTCTTATATTTTACACTTACAAATTTTCCAAACTTATCAATAGAATTCATTTCTGCATAGTCACTTTGCTGTTGTGCAGGATTAAGTTCTAATTTTTCAAAAATGGCATAAACTGTTCCTTTGTATGTCTTACCTTCTTGGTCTGTAACTGTGTCATCAACTCCATAAAGATTAATGCTATTTTCTCTAGCTTCTTTAACTCGTTCTTTGTGCAATTTAGCTTTGTAAGCCTTAGCTTCATACTGTAATTGGTAACCCCTACCTAATAATTCTTCTACAAATATTTGAGCAAAAGATCTCGAAAATCGACCAGTCATCATAGTACGAGAACCATAATCGAATTTAAATTCTTCATCAGTATAAGTTGTTGCGTCTACATCTGTACATATGGAGCATCCTTTAGCGGTACTAACTGTGATACCATCTAAATCAATAACATTTTAGGTGTTTTGCCCATAAGTAACACGACCTGCAATTTTAGTACCTCTAGAACCACCGAATAGAATCGTACCATCGTCTTTTACAAATGGATTATAACGACCAACAGTCTTTTGACGCTCTGCTTCATCTGCCTTAGCAGATACTACAGCTTTGACGTACTTATCACTTAAAATTTCACGCTCTACTGCAAAGAACTCATCCACTTTAGCCATATCTATGCCATCAGTAGTGATTAATTCATACTTAGAGCTTAATAGCTTTATAACAAGTTTAGTAACACTAAATGATGTCATTAAAACTTCATAAGGTATTTCAGTTTTTTTACCACCTGCAGATGTCATTTCTAACCACTGAAAGCCTTCAAGGTTAGAGGTAGACATGCCTTTAAAAGAGACATCGAAAGATTTTTCGCCTTTTAATGTAGAGAATTTCCAAAAATCTCTTGTATCATCATTGACTTTAGCGACTTCTTTTTTATCGAAAGTAATAACCCCTTTTTTTACTTTAATTTTCTGAGCGAAACTAAATAATTGTAATGTAACTAATAGAATAAGAATAGTTTTTTTCATAGTAATTGATTACGTTTAATCTGTTTTAAAAAATACAATAATTGAGCCATTATTAAATATTAAGAAATTATATAAGACCCTTTAAAAGATTAATGCTTACTGTTGCTAATTCGCTGTTAGGGAATTTGGCAAAATGGTTTTCATCTGGTCTTAATCCAACTTTTTCAGCCATAGTTTTAAAAACATCAACTTCGATAATATATTGATCACTATAACCATGTGTAGCATCATAAGCTGTTGCTGCGGTTTTACCAATATTTCTGGACGTTAATTTTGGACTTATAGTATGTAACTCTATAATGAGCAACCCAAATTTTTCAACAAAAGGTTTCCATTTTTGTAAGTGTTCTAGTAATGAAGCTTCAACATTATTGTTAGATAAACGTTTTCCTTCTGAAGCATAAGCACCTGAAGATTGACTTATAAAATCATAACTCATTTTTGGTGCTTCCCAAATGCGATTATGGTCTAAGAAAGTCCTAACGTTTAGAAGGTCGAGTAATTCGATGTTGTAATCCTCTTTTAAATCTGAAGCTAATATATCTGGACGTCCAATATCTCCCCAAATAACTTTAGCCCAAATATCCGCTTTTATAAGATTGGCTCTAGTTACTTTTAATGCGGCTTTATTAAAGTCTGCACCTACTAAGAATAAAGGATATTCGTCTAATAATTTACCACGTAAGGTTTGTTGCTCTATAACATTAAAAATATGTTCTATAAAAGCACCATTACCACAACCCATATCTAAAATACCTTTAGGTTGCTCGTCAATGGGTCTATTAAATAAGTCGATAATAACTTTATCAATGACTTTAAAATAAGTAGTATGTGCACCACCACTTCCCCAAACATTCATTTCTCGATGTACGTGTTTTTCTGTATCACTTGAGGATTCCGTTTTTAATATCAATGGGTTTCCAAAAATAAGCTCATCTAGTTGTAAAAATGTAGGTATGTAAGAGACAGTAACTCCATAAGCGCTTGCGCGTTTGGCAAAGAATAACCCTTTATCTGTAAATTGATAGGTATTCTTCTTTTTTTTAAACCAATCTAAATGAGTAAAAAAATCTAGAATTTTTTTAAAACTCTCAGGGTTTTTATGATACTCTTCAGCCGTAAATGAGGCTTCCATAAAATATTTATGAAATAATCCGTTGACTCCTAATAGTACAATAATTGGACCTGCAATGACTCCTTCAATGTGTTTTAAAATTTGAAATTCAATTGAGTTTTCATCTGAGGCATCTATACCAAAGTTGGTTTCAAATTTTTTAAATATTCTTTCTAAAGCAATAAACGCATCTGTACTAATTGTTTTTTCTTCAGCGAATTTATCCGAGTATTTTAAGAGGTTAACAGCATCTTCATAAAGGTGAGCTAACTCAAACGCTTTAGTACTATTTTTATTTATTTTAAAATATAATGTGTTTGATTTATTGTCTATATGTTGTTCTAACCAACCTTGGGAGCAAAGTACGCGTAGTGCAACATTTAAATAACCTTCGTTTGCGTTAAACTTAGTCGTCAGATCTTCTAACCCAATTTTGCTATTCTCTAAAATAAAGTTTAGAACATTACTTTTATGAAGTGTGTAAGCTGAAGTTGATACAGCAATACCATCTAAATGTCTAAAAATGGTACTTCTTAATTTAGATTTATCGGATTTAGTTAGCATAAAAGGTTTGTTTAGACTTAAAGATAAAAAAACCATCACATGGATGATGGTTTTATAACAAAAATTAACTTTAGAATCAATTGAAAAGTTTTACCGTTCTATCCTTATCTTCTTTCTTAATAGTGATTAGTAATTTTCTGAACCCTAATCTATTTATTTTGTAAACCTTAGTGCCAACTGTCCAGTTCTCTTTTCGAGTTGTAAATGGCATCATAGGAAACCCATATCCAAATTTTGTTCCATCTTGTTTTGGTCCAACAACTTCGAAATGATTGCGGTTACTCGAATTATTCTTAATCTTAAAATTGATATAAACAGCTTCTGGGTTTTTAACTTTTTTCGCATCATTTATACCATAAATACACCCACCTTTTTTTGTTTTTGTCTTTAAGGTTTTCGGTTTTTCTAAATATATGAGTTTACCGTCATTAGCTACATCAGCCCAAAGTAAATTGGTTACATTTACAGTAACTTTTCCCCAGCTCCATAGATTTATATAAGCGTTGTCTGCTATGATTTTTGAAGCATCAATTGTTGCTAATTCTGACCCTATTCTTAATTCTTTGGTTTTTCCTTCAATAATAATATGTCCTAAAGGTGCATTAACCCTAAGTTCGTCGTTATCTACGTTGATGATTTTTGTTGTGTCATGCGTTCCTGACTCTAGACGTTTTAAATTGGGTGCTCCTATTGTGATTATTGCATGCTGTGATGGTGATATCCATTCTTTTTGGTTGAGGTGTAATACTCCATCTACTACTTCCGTATCTATTAAGTCAAATAGGTTAGTATCTGTGGTAATACTCATGTTTTCCTCAGCAGATTGATCGATTGTAACTTTTGCATAAAAATTGATTTTTATGTGCTCTAAACCATCAACATTAAAGTTTCGGGTTTCAATTACTTTATTTCCTTTTGTTTGTGCTATTGCTGTTATCCCAGCAAGAAATAGCACTAGTACTAAATATTTCTTCATGATATTAATTAAGCTTTTGTGAATGTATAGGTGTTTCTTACAAAGCGTTCATTTGAGTTTTTAAACTGTACTTCTTTAGTAACCTTATAATTAGTTTTACTGAACTGACGTGTAATATAAATAGTTGCTTTTTCCCATCATCTCTTCCTTCGTATGTAGTTACAAAAGTTCTTATTCCATTTTCTAAGGTATTGTTAACAATTTTTTCATTACCAAAATAAGTGCCTTCTTTTTTAATTTTTACTGATGATTTATTGTTTTTATTTGGTTCATAAGTGTATTGAATATTAAAAACTATTTTCTCATCTTCAATTTTAATTTGAGTTGTTGCATCAATACTTGTAGGCTTTCCAGATTGATAATCTTTGTATGTTAATTGTCCTACCCAACTCGTGTTATTTAAGATTTCAAAGTCAGCTAATTTTAATGGGTCTTGTGCATTACAGTTAAAAGCGATAACGTAAAGACAAAATGTTGTAAATAGATTTTTCATGATATTTGATTTTAATATTATTTATTTAATTTTTTACTGATGAGATAATCGATTCCGAATCTGCCAGAACCTAATAAAAGATTGTAGATAGCTACCCAAAGAAATCCTAATGCTGGTAACATTGACCATAATCCTTGATTCCATTTTTGCATAAAAATGGCCACTAACATGGTACACATAATTAAGAATGAAGCGATTCGAGTCTTTAGACCGAGTAATAGAAATAAACCTCCAACGGCTTCGCTAAATGCTCCCATCCATGCGAAGAATATTGGTGCTAATGCAAAAACACCACCATAAGTGGCCACATCTTCAGGAAACCAAGCTGCTACTTCTAATAGATTCAAGTTTTGGCTATCGGCTGTCCATGGCATTCCAAACTTGTCTGCTCCAAACATTGCAGTTAACCAAAGACCACATAAAAATCTTGGAATAGCAAACGCTAAATCTATAGACCAATGTTTTTGAGTAATCGGAGCAATTAAAAATTTTAGTATTCTTTTTAAATGTATCATAACAAATAGTTTAAATGTTGTTGATACAAATTTCGAATATAAGTCTTCGACGCACGACTTATTGCGTACTAGAGCGACCCAAATACGATTTGAGACGTCTTAATTTAATTGAGATTTTAAATATTCGGTAGGTGAGTAGTTTGTTAGCTTTTTAAACACACGATTAAATGTTGCTTTACTATTAAAGCCACATTCTTGTGCGATACCAAGTAGAGATAATTGTTTGTGCTTATCTTCTTTTAGCATACTCTTAAAAGCATTCACACGGTATTCATTAACAAAGTCATTAAAGTTTTTATTAAAACCAGAATTAATTGTTTCTGAGAGTTGCCCTCTAGTCATTTTGGCAAGCTGAGCTAAATCAGATAGATTGAGTTCTGGGTTTAAATAGGCTTTATCAGTTTCCATAAGATATTTAACTGTATCAATATCGTTATTAGAAATAGATTTTTCTTCAAAATCATTTGTGTCTTCTGGTATGCCTATAGTTTTAGGCGTAAATGTAAAGTCTAACTTATTAAGCTTAGTGGTATCCGTAAAATAGCCTTTAATACCTACATAGAGCGTAATTATGGCCATAAATAAATTTAACCACCAACGTTGCTGGTACCCAAGATCCATAAAACGAGATCCTATAATATCTTGTATGGTACCATATAAAAATGAAAGACTAAACAATATTAGAAAGCTTAAAATCCAGTTAAGCTCTAGCTTATATGTATTAGAAAAATATTGAATGATCTTCTTTCTATAACTATAGAATAATTGAAATGTAAATGCGAGATATAGAAGCATAAATGGTGTTTCTATATAGCTTAGTATAGATTGGATATAAGCTTCATCTAATTCAATCTTTAAAATACCATTTTGAGTGTCATTAAAACCTGGTTGCAAAGCATCATAAGTGTATATACTAAAACGATACATTATAATTACAAATGCCAATGCAAAGTGCCACCAATATGAGGTTTTAAATCTAAAATTTGAGGTGGTTATAGATTTAATGTAAAGAAAAATCAATGGAGCCAATGCGACTCCAATATTTATGAGAAAGTAATTGATTTTAGTAGTTCTAAACTCATTATACCAGCCCAAAAAACCTAAAGTATAGCATATTTGTGCATAACAAGTAAGGAGTAGAATAAGGCCTAGAAATAAGTCAGAAAGATGCTTTTTTTTGAAGTATCGTGAAAATAATAGAACAACAAAAACTAATCCTTGTATAACAAGAATAAGTAAAGGTAAACTCCAACGATTAAAATCTGGAAACAAAACAGTTAGATTTAGAATCTAAATGTAAAAGAATTATCGCAATTTCGGAAAATCAATAGGGCTCAATTCGTGCATAACTTCATAAATAGCCTCAAAAATATCCTCAGTCGAAGGTTTTGAGAAATAATCACCGTCAGTACCATAAGCTGGTCTATGTGGTTTAGCCGCTAAGGTTTTTGGCTGACTGTCTAAATACTGAAACCCATTCTGTTTGTTAATGATTTCATTGAGTATATAGGCTGAAGCTCCTCCTTCAATATCTTCATCAATAACCATAACGCGGTTGGTTTTAGAGATGCTTTTTACGATGTCGTGATTTAAATCAAAAGGCAGTAAGGACTGTACATCAATAATTTCTGCATCAATACCAACAGTCTGCAATTCTTTGGCAGCTTGTTCTACTAATCGTAAGGTAGATCCATAAGACACTAAGGTAATGTCATCTCCTTCTCTTACTGTTTCAACGACTCCAATAGGTGTTCTAAATTCACCAATATTATTAGGTAATTTTTCTTTTAATCTATAGCCATTCAAGCATTCTACAACTAATGCAGGTTCGTCACTTTCTAATAACGTATTATAGAATCCGGCAGCTTTAGTCATATTTCTTGGAACTAATACATGGATACCTCGTATAAGATTTAAAATACCTCCCATTTGCGATCCAGAATGCCAAATCCCTTCTAAACGATGACCACGTGTTCTTACAATTAAAGGGGCTTTCTGCCTCCCTTTAGTTCTGTAATGAACTGTTGCTAAATCATCGCTCATTATTTGAAGCGCATACATCACATAATCTAAATACTGAATTTCTGCAATAGGGCGTAAGCCTCGCATTGCCATACCTATACCTTGACCAATTATAGTAGCTTCTCTAATGCCTGTATCAGAAACTCTGAGTTCTCCATATTTTTCTTGAAGCCCTTCTAACCCTTGATTAACGTCTCCAATGTAACCAGCATCTTCACCAAAAATTAAAGCTTCAGGATAGTTTTTGAATATAGCATCAAAATTTTCTCTTAAAACAACACGTCCATCGACCTCCTTTACATCTTCATCATATGTTGGTATAACTTCAGATTGATTCAAAACACTTAAACTCGATTCACTATGTAAGTGAGAACTATATTTTGGTTGAATGGTTTCTAAATAGGAGTTAATCCAATTTTGAAGCGTTATTTTAATCGTTGATTCTTCTGATACTACATAGCGGAGTGCTTTTCTAGTTGCAGATAATATATCTCTACGCAGTGGCTCGTCTATGTCTGTTAAATCATTTCTTAGTTTGGTTATAAAAACACCATTAGGACTGCTAGAAGCTAATTGATCTAGAAGGCTTATTGCCTCATTACGTTCAGATATAATTGGTTCTATAAATGAATTCCATGCTGCTTTTTTACCATCTCTTACGGCTTTCTTTATACCTCTATCTATTTCAGTAAGTTCGTCATCAGTAGCAATATTATTGCTAATCATCCAATTACGCATTTGTAAATTACAATCGTATTCCGCTTCCCAAGCCAATCGCTCACTATCTTTATAACGCTCATGAGACCCTGAAGTAGAGTGACCTTGAGGTTGAGTTAACTCTTGCACATGTATCATTACAGGAATATGTTCCTTTCTAGAAACTTGAGCAGCGCGTTGATACGTATCAATTAATTCTGGATAATTCCAGCCGTTAACTCTAAATATTTCGTAACCTTTTTCGTCTTTATTACGTTGAAACCCTTTTAAAATTTCAGATATATTTTCCTTTGTGGTTTGATGTTTGGCGTGTACTGAAATCCCATATTCATCATCCCAAATACTTATAACCATTGGGACTTGTAAAACACCAGCGGCATTAATTGTTTCAAAAAACAAGCCTTCACTTGTACTAGCGTTACCTATTGTTCCCCAAGCTATTTCATTTCCTTTTACAGAAAAATTAGAAGTGTCAATTCCATCAACATGTCTATAAACTTTAGAGGCTTGAGCTAAACCTAATAATCTTGGCATTTGTGCAGCAGTAGGAGAAATGTCAGAACTAGAGTTTTTTTGCTGTGTTAAGTTTTTCCAATGCCCATTCTCATCTAGGCTATGCGTTGTAAAATGACCTCCCATTTGGCGGCCAGCAGACATGGGCTCTTCTTTTAAATCCGTATTAGCATATAAACCAGCAAAGAATTGCTCAATAGTTAATTCGCCAATAGCCATCATAAATGTCTGGTCTCTGTAATAACCAGATCTAAAGTCACCATTTTCAAAAGCTTTTGCCCAAGCGATCTGTGGAATTTCTTTCCCATCTCCAAAAATGCCAAACTTAGCTTTTCCTGTTAAAACTTCCCTGCGACCTAATAAACTACATTCGCGACTTGTAACTGCAAGTTTATAGTCGTTTAAAACTTCAGCTTTAAAATCTTCAAATGTAATTTCAGTTTTGGTGTTAGGGTTGGACTTCATACGTTTATCTGTATTGTTTTTTTATGGACACATGCTGTTCGCTATCAATCTCTATTCTTAATGGATTAAATTCTGAACATGCTCGTTTCATAGGTTCGTTTTACAGTCCTGCAAAATTAGTGATTTTAACACTCTTGTGCAATAGTGTGAAATGTTATATTTTTGAATTATTACCAGTAAATCAAATTTAAAAATACGAATTACATAAAATAATTCAATATTTTAACATATTGATAAGAATTCGTTAATAAGTGAGTTATCTACTTTTTAATACCACTTTCTTCTAAAAAGCCCTAAGAGCACTTGCGGATCTACCGTAAACATAAAGCGTATGCGTTCATCATAATTTGGTTGTGCGACTTCCCATCCACGGTTAGAGTATAAGGGTAAATAGATTTCAAAATAGTCTTCAACTAAATTGAGTCTAATTCCAGAATCGTAAACAAAATTTGCAGAATCAAATTTGTTCTTTACTAATCCAACATCTCCGTAGAATTGAATATATCTCCAAATAGAAGTGCTAAAGTTTCCTGTAGTCATCCATTGATTAGCAAAGGGAGTTTCTAACATAGATTTAAAACCACCTTCAGTAATAATGATTTGTTGACTAAAAATACCTGCGGCTTCAGATCTTCCTAAATAATTTAAATCGAATAAATAATCTGTGGGACGATCTAGAGCAAAACTAAAGTAGTTTGAATTAGGGTTCGTATTATTATCTAAAAACACACCAGCGAATAATCTAAAATTAATATTTCGATTGCTTTTAGTCAATTTTCTGAATTCATAATTGAGTGAAAGCTTGCTAAAGTTATCTGCGACCTGGAAGTCTGTTGCAAAACGCGAAAAGTTAATTATACCAGGATTAGAATGCGTATACCTTAAGTTAAAAACACCATAGTCTGGCTCGTCGACTTCTACAATAGCATTTTCACCAATATCTCTACGGATGCTCACATAACGTGCTGTGATACGATCTAATTGATCCGATCTAAAATCATTGTCATTTCTAAATGTAAATGAAACTGAAGGTCGTATTCTTGTGAAGAACGCGTCTTCGGCAAAAGATCTGTAGCTAGCAGAAACACCATAAGAAATATCAAATAGATTCTGATCTTCCATATTATGAGTATAGAATACAGATGCTGAGCCAGTTAAAGATTTAGATTTAGTAGCATACTGTGGTGAAAACCTGTAATTAAGGCGTTTTCTAAGAATGGTTTTGTTATAAACTTTGGTACCTAAAGTTAATCCGTCATAAATGTTTTTAAACTCAACGAGTGGCATAAAGAAAATCTGATTATAGTCAGGATCCTCTATATCTTTAAAAAGTCTAAATTGTAAAGGCTTGTTGTTAATGAATGAACCATTTACGGATTTATGATTATCCCTTTGGTTAAATTCGGGAACAACATTATCGTAGTCCAATACAAATTTTTCGGTATTATCTTTTGGTAAGCTTATGGTTTTAGTATCTTTAATATCCTCAATCCATAATTGATCTGTTACTGAATCATTCACCAATTTAAAAAGAGATATAGGCATGTTATTCTCTCTTTTATTTTTTAATGTAACTTTAATAGAATCTTCAGTGGTTTCTATGGCTTTTATCTTAAAATCAATTTTCTTTCTTGTATTCACGTAATCTGTAAAAAACCAATTAATGTCTTTACTGGTTTTTGATTTTATAAAGGATTCAAAATCTGAAATGTTAACGGATTTTAAGCTATTAGAATTAAGGAATTCCCTGATGCTTTCATTTAATGACATATCATCAGCAAATTGATCTAAATAATTTAGACCAACACCAGCCTTATATTTTCCAGCGATATTTGCATTAAACTTTATGAGTGAGTCTTTTGATGTTGTTAAAGGCTGATCTCTATTTTTTCGAGCCACCTCCATAGAATATAAAAAGTACTGAAAGTTGAAATCTAAATCCGCAGCATGAAAAGCTCTGATTCCCCAAATATTTGCTAATGTTCCTAAAAGTTTCATATCTGGATAATTCTCTTCAACATATTTTGCCAGAAAATAAATTTGAAGTCCTTCACCTAGCCAATGCTCCTTTCTAGGATTAAGTAGTAATATATTATCAATGTATTTTTTTAGAGAGGTTTTAAGCAATTTTAATTCGTATTGAAACTCATCAGGAAATGGACGTAAAAAATCGGGTAACTGATTTAGACCATACAATGGGTTTTTATTGTATTCAATATTAGATACTAATAATTGTTTATGAGGATATTCACCCAAGTGATCTCTTAAAAAACGCGTAATCTTATCGGTTAATATGGCTTTTTGGGCACCTGGAAGCCCCTTTTCATTAATGTTGGAGATAAGAATTAAATCATCGGTTTGTACAAATCCATATCGCGGGAATTTATTTAATGATAAATAGGTGTCAACTCTGTCTTTTCCGTATAATGTAGTAGTTAGTGTTTTATCACTATTACTATCTGATGAGATAAAATCTAATTCTGATGTCGCTCTGTAGTTTAAAGGGTGCGTTATTTTTATGGTGATATCTGACTTAGGGACAAATAAATCATCTAAGTTTTTATTGCTGTAATAATTCCACTTTCCATCATAGACCGCAGGAGTGATATACCAATATTTAAGTTCAAAATCTTTGCTTTTAGCATAGCCATAATCTGTAAAACTAGCATCAGGAATAACAAGAATATATTCTAAAGTTAGAGTGTAAGACGCTTGAGGCCGTAACGCCGTTTTTAAATCTACTTTTATGACATCGGGATGCGCCTTTAAATTTTCATATTCTAAGCTCGTATTGTCTTTGTCTTTTATAGACGTAACAAGTGTATAACCACGTTGTTCACTTTTAGCTAAGTGAAATTTAGTGCTAAATTCTTCTTCAAAACGTTTGGCGAGTGGAGTGTTTTTAGTAGAGAAACTATTATTCCAATCGTTTAAATAAATCTCCTTTAAAATATCTGATGATTCGTTTTTATATATAACAGTTTGAGAGACTTTAATAGTTTTAGTTTCAACATCTACAATGGCATCAATGCTAATTTCATTTTGAGACCATAATAGATTACTAAAAACTAGTATAACAAACGATATAAATAAGTTTCTAATCAATTAGATATAATGAATTTAAGCGGTTTAACGTTTAGATTTAGAGGCTCAATATAATATAAGCCACTTGCTAAGCCAGAAATATTGAATCGTTGTTTGTTATCTGTATTGGTGCGCAGCGTCTTTATTTTTTGACCTATATTATTGTATATAACGAGGTCTGTGTTTTTTAGTTGAAAATCATTTACATTAATCACCAACTCATTTTTAATGATTGTTTTCTCTAAACTGAAGCTAATAACATTATCAAAATTATTAGCATTAAGTACAGTTGCATCCGTTTCTAAAGACAATGTAACGGGAAGATGATCGCTAAAATTGTGTAAGGCATCTCTAATTTCAAATGAGAATTCAGAACTTGAATTACCACAATTCGTAGAATTAATACGACTATTGTAACAAGAAGATAAACCATTGTTTCCATAAACTTGATAGGAATCAGCGACATAACTAATAGCTGATGTGCTTATCATGTTTTCTGAAGTTAAGATAAAATCAAATCGATCATCAAAACCACCTGTAGAACCACCAAACCCATTCTGCGTGCGTGTAGATTGCGTAAACACATCGACAAAGCTTACATTATTGTTCCAACTACCAATGCGATTGGCAGGATCAGCAAATGTTATATTATTGGTGCTATCTAATAACTCCTGAAAAGCAGATTCTGTAGCTGTATAAATATTTAAATCTCCAGTCAACATCACATTGGTTGTTGCCGGAAGCGTATTTAAATAAGCGTCTAATTCTTGAACCATTTCAAAACGACGTTGTGCATTTACGGTGCCACTTGAAGCTTTGAGGTGACAAACCACAACGTAAAATTCAATTGGGTTTGTAGCTTGGTCGACAGTATTTAATTTGAGTTTATAAACATTAAAATCTCTGAGCTCAGTTGGGACTATAATTTCCTCATCAAGAATAAATTTTGTGCTGTCATAATACAGTAAGTTCTGCAAATCGTTTTGGTTTCCAGAAAGATCGTCTGATGTGTTAGAGACATAGGTAGCCATTTCAAAATTAGCACTTATGGATGATCTTGTAATATTTAAAACCGTGTTTGCACCAGTAATATTATTCAACTCACAAACTAAAAATAAATCGGGTTGATAGTCTGAAAGGATTAGTTCTAAATCGTCTTCACGATTAGCAACAGCAGTTTCGAGCGGATAATTAAGCAAATTATAAAACATCACTTTAAAGGTCTCTTGTGCAGAAACATTTAAACTAAAAACGAAACTAAATAATAAGAAACTTAGGATTTTCTTCTTCATAGCAGTGAATACAAAATTTGGTTTCTTAGAAGTTAGGACTTAATCCAGATTTTTCATAGAAGGCGTTGAGTATTTCTATGACTTCGTCTCCAGAATCTACTAGATGTATTAAATCTAAATCTTTAGCACTAATATTACCAGCATCAAGAAGTGTAGATTTAACCCAATCCATTAATCCGCCCCAAAATTCTTTTCCAACTAAAATTATTGGAAACGTTTCAATTTTGTGGGTTTGTATTAAGGTAATCGCTTCAAACAATTCATCTAAAGTTCCAAAACCTCCTGGCATTACCACAAAGCCTTGCGAGTATTTTACAAACATAACTTTACGCACAAAGAAGTAATCGAAGTCTAAACTCTTATCACCATCTATATAGGGATTATCATGTTGCTCAAAAGGCAATTCAATGTTTAGACCTACGGAAGTACCTCCAGCAATATGTGCACCTTTATTACCAGCTTCCATGATACCTGGTCCACCACCAGTAATCACTCCATAGCCATTATCAACTATTTTCTGAGCGACTTCTACAGCAAGTTTATAATATTTATGATCTGGTTTTGTTCTTGCAGATCCAAATATAGAAACACAAGGACCTATTTTACTTAACTTCTCATAACCGTTAACAAACTCTCCCATGATTTTAAAAATCGCCCAAGAGTCATTGGTCTTAATTTCATTCCACCTTTTATGGTTTTTCTCATTTCTCATATATCAATATCATATTTTAGTATTGCAAACCTACTAATATAATTCTTTTAAATTCACATTAGCAACTGAAGCAATATATTACTAGTTCAATTCTTTTTTCAAAAATTTAGCCGTATAGCTATTTTCATCTTTTATAATTTGTTCTGGTGTGCCTTTAGCAACAACTTGTCCACCAGCTTTTCCGCCTTCAAAACCAATGTCTATAATATAATCAACGGTTTTTATAACATCTAAGTTGTGTTCTATAATTAAAACTGTATTTCCTTTGTCTGCTAATTTGTTCAGTACTTTCATTAAGACTCTAATGTCTTCAAAATGTAAACCCGTCGTAGGTTCATCTAAAATATAAAAGGTATTGCCAGTATCGCGTTTACTTAATTCAGTGGCTAGCTTAATACGTTGTGCTTCTCCACCAGACAGCGTTGTGCTTTGTTGTCCTAAAGTGATATAGCCTAAACCGACATCTTTTATTGTTTTTAGTTTTCTATGGATTTTAGGAATATGCTCAAAGAAACTTACAGCGTCTTCAATCGTCATGTTCAACACATCACTAATAGATTTTCCTTTATATCTAATTTCTAATGTTTCTCTATTAAAGCGTTTACCTTGGCAAGTTTCACACTCTACATAGACATCTGGTAAAAAGTTCATTTCAATAACACGCAATCCACCACCTTGGCAGGTTTCGCAACGTCCACCCTTAACATTAAAGCTAAAACGTCCTGGTTTATAACCACGAATCATAGCTTCAGGTATTTTAGCAAAAAGACTTCGGATTTCGTCAAAGGTCTTTGTGTAGGTTGCTGGATTACTTCTTGGAGTTCGTCCAATAGGTGATTGGTTAATATCTATAACTTTATCTGCATGCTCTAAACCCTTAATGCTTTTGTAAGGCATTGGCTTTTTAACACCATTAAAATAATAGGCATTAAGAATAGGATAGAGTGTTCCGTTAATTAAAGTTGATTTTCCACTGCCTGAAACACCAGTGACACCTATCATTTTACCTAAAGGAATTTCTATATCAACATTCTTTAAGTTATTTCCTGTACAGCCTTTTAAGACTATCTTTTTACCATTCCCTTTTCGTCTGGTTTTAGGAACCTCAATCTCTTTTTCACCATTGAGATAAGCTGCAGTAAGCGTATGTTCTTTTAGTAACGCTTTTGGTGTGCCTTCACTTATTATTTCACCACCATATTTACCAGCAAAAGGACCAATATCAATAACATGGTCTGCACGTTCAATCATGTCTTTATCGTGCTCAACAACAATAACCGAATTCCCAACATCTCTAAGAGCTACTAAAGAATTAATAAGTTTTTCATTATCGCGTTGATGTAAGCCAATACTTGGTTCGTCTAAAATGTAGAGGACACCAACCAATTGAGAGCCTATCTGTGTGGCCAAACGAATACGCTGTGCTTCACCGCCAGACAAAGATTTAGAACTTCTATTTAGTGATAAATAGGTTAAACCTACATCTAATAAAAACTGTGTACGCGCTTTAATTTCCTTAATGATTTCTTCAGCAATTTTTTGTTGGGTTTCGGATAAACGCGCATTTAAACCTTCTAGCCATTCTCCAAGTTCTACCACATCCATTTTTACCAGATCAGCAATACTTTTACCGTCAACTTTAAAGTATAAAGATTCTTTACGTAAACGAGAACCATTACAAACAGAACATTCTACTTTGTCCATATACTCTTTTGCCCAACGCACTAAAGAGGTAGAATTAGATTTGTATTGGTTTTGTATAAAGTTAGCAACACCTTCAAAATCGATATTGTAATCTCTTGCAACACCAAGAATTTTACTTTCAACAGTGAATTTATCTTTTCCTCCATAGAGTATAATCTGTTTCGCCTCTTCAGGAATGGCTTTCCATGGATCGGCTAACGAGAATTCAAAACGTTGTGCTATGGTTTGAAACTGTTTAAAAATCCAACTTTTCTTTTCAGGACCATGAGGAGCCAAGGCACCATTTTTTATAGATAGAGATTCGTCTGGCACCAATTTTTTATCATTAACCACATACAATTCTCCAATTCCGTTACAGTTTTGACAAGCACCTTTTGGTGAATTAAAAGAGAAGTTATTTGGTTCTGGATTTGGGTATGAGATCCCAGAAGACGGACACATTAAATTTCGGCTAAAATAACGCGATTCGTTAGTCTCTTGGTCTATCACCATTAAGACATCATCACCATGATACATGGCCGTATTAATGCTTTCCATTAATCGTTTTTCGTTATCCTGCGACTCATCAATTTTTAAACGATCAATCACAATTTCTATATCGTGCGTCTTGTAACGGTCTAGTTTCATGCCTTTTTCAAGGTCAACGATGTCGCCATCTGTACGCACTTTTACAAAGCCTTGTTTGGCAATTTGTTCAAACAATTCTCTGTAATGTCCTTTACGAGACCGAATCACTGGTGATAGGATGTTAATGCGTTTACCTTTATAAGACGCTAATATTAACGCTTTAATCTGCGCATCGCTATAGCTTACCATTTTTTTACCAGTTTCGTAACTGTAAGCATCTGCAGCTCTGGCATACAATAAGCGCAAGAAATCATAGATTTCTGTAATGGTACCAACTGTAGAACGTGGTGATTTACTTGTGGTTTTTTGCTCTATAGCAATTACAGGAGATAAACCATCAATCTTATCCACATCTGGTCGCTCTAAACTGCCTAAAAACTGACGTGCATAAGCAGAGAAAGTTTCTATATAGCGACGTTGCCCTTCTGCATAAATAGTATCGAAGGCCAAAGATGATTTACCACTACCAGAAAGCCCAGTAATAACTACTAGCTTCTCTCTAGGTATAGTCACATCAATGTTTTTAAGGTTGTGAACACGTGCACCTTTTACTTCAATAGAATCGTCGAATTGGCTCATAGATTTGCAAAAGCGCAAAGGTACAAATTTTGCGGTCAGTGCGAGTACGAAGGACGAAGCAATCTCATTAATTTAAATTAGAATAATTAAGCTAATTCTCTAAATGGTATATCACAAAATTTTATACTGAGAATGAATGTATAGGTAAACCTCATAAATTATTTTTTGATGAAATACATATTTTATCGTTGTATGGATAAATTTTTGTATATTGCGATCGGTAAACCTAAAAACTCTAGTTAATAAAGTAAAATTAAGTATACAATAACCATTATGCCCCTTACATATTGAGATTATTAAAGAATTTAAATTTTTATGAGATCACAAGTTAGAATCATTAACCAAAAAGCTAATATTTCACATTTAATGTTGAAAGACTTAGTTGTTAAGAAAGAACAAATTTATTTTACCGTTGGTGTTATTGGTTTATCAATCTGTTCTATACTATTTGTTATAGTTTGTTATAAAGCTTTAATTAGTTTATTGGCTTAATAGTTAGTGCTAATACTAAACAAAAATTATTTAGTTGTAACTAATTCTCCAGCTTCAATAGATTTGGAGTAATGGGCTTTAACTTTGGTTAAATATCCAAAAAACTTAGAACCGTCTTTTTTTTTAAAATCATATAAGTTGATCCATCAGTTGTAGTAATTACTTCATCTACAACAACCAAGTTACCATATACACTTTTGTAGTTAGCTACTTTCCCACGTTTTGTTAATATATTCAGTTTAGGAAATTTTACATAATTGTAAGTTGATGATTTATTAATTACGAGTTGGTCACCTACTTTTGGTTCGCTTTGTGAAAAGCTTAAAAAATAGAATCCTAAAAATAACAATGTAAAAAATGATTTTTTCATAATCAAAAGGTCAAAAATGCGAATACTGTAAAATTATTAAGAATAAATAAGAATATCAACGATTTTATGCTTTTTAAGTATTAAAAAGCACAAAATAACTTATTGCATTACACATAATTAATTGTCGTTTCATCTAATTAAAAAGGTGAGAAATTATATTTTTTATAACTTACTTTATAATTTACTAATGTACCAATCCTTATGGTATAGAATCACATAATTCTTTGTTGACTGCACGAATAGCATATTTACTCAGTATTGGGTCTAGTTTGATATGGTGCTTACTATTAATTTTAATGATTAACTAAATGACCAACCGGATTATGAAATACTTATTTGCTTTCAGCTTTTTCTTTTTTACAATTATGATTTATGCTCAGGATACATACAAGAGAACATATTATGTTCCCAAGAGTAAGCTTAAGTATTTAAAAGTTAAGAAAAAAGTCAAATTTTCAGATTTGGATTCTGTAAAACAAGATTCTATAAAGAACCGTTTTAAAGATTATAAAAAAATTGAATATACGACTTCGGAGATTATTAACGGGAAGAGTGTAGAGGTGAAGAAAGTAGAATTAGTGAATGACGATTTTTTTGTAAAACAGAAATATCTGATTGCAGAGAGTCCAAACAGGAATGAAGTTATAAAGGCTTTTATTAAGTTTCCAGATGATAAAAATGAAATTATAATAAACCCTTTTTTGAACAAAAAAGATACCATTAATTCCACCTATTATATAACATTAAAAAATCGACAAAAGTTATGGCTTCCATTTACTGAATTTACAATATCTTCTTTAACTATACCTTTAAAATATCGATTTAAAGATGAGGCAAATAATGTAAGTGAAGATTTTACTAGCGGTATTAATTTAAATTTTTTACTAGGTTTCTCTTATGGTAATTCTAGTTTTATGTTTAGAGACAAAGTTGGTAATAAATCTAATAGCTGGAAACTAACAGGAGGTATAATTCTTGGTGCATCTACAGTCGAGTTAAATAGTTCAAACACTTCATCGGCTAATATTCCTATCGAATCAGGAAACACAATCAATCAAGGTTTATTTAGTTTTGGTTTTGGAGCAACGTACGCATTTAATAAATTTAATTTTGGAGTTTTCTATGGATGGGACTACAGTTTAGGTGAAGCCTCAGAAAAATGGAATTATGATAAACTACCTTGGTTAGGAATTGGTGTAGGTTATTCTTTATTTAAGTTTTGATAATTATGGTAAATCTGCCATCCATTGGATTATGGAACGCTACAAAGTAAAAACAGATAAAAATTAAAGATGCATATTCAGATACTTACATACAAAAAATTCAAGATTTATTTCCTTCTATTCAATTGAGTAAAAATGAAATTTATAGGATTCTTTTTGGAACAGAATTAGATACAAAAGATTTTCATAAAAGACCACTAAGCAAGTTTAAGCACGATATATTAAAGAAATTAAAAATAATATAAATGAAAACAAAATTAAATAAAATACAAGTATACAATGAGTACATTTTTAACGGGAAAAGCATTAGAAAGTAAACTCACTGATATTATTTGGAATGCCAAAAAGTACGTGGTGATAGTTTCTCCTTTTATAAAACTAGATGAGCATACTAAAGAAATATTAGAGAAAATAAAAAATACACCAAAAATAGCTTTATACATTGTTTTTGGAGAGAACGAAGATTATAAATACAATAGTTTCAACGAGAATGATTTAGAATATTTTAAGGATTTTAAGAATATTACGATTTTATATAATAAAGATTTGCATGCAAAACATTATTCTAATGAAAATGAAGGTCTAATCACATCATTGAATTTATATGGTTATTCTATGATTCATAATGTAGAGTATGGCGTATATTTTTCTAAAACTATTTTATATCCTTTAGATAAATTGTTTGAAGAAACATACAATTTTACACATCAACTAATTCACGAATCTAGTGAGGTAGTTTATATTAAAAGACCTCAGTATTCTAAAAGTTTATTTGGCTTAAAAAAAGAAAGAGTAGGGTCAAATATTATATTCGATATTTGTGATGACTTTTTTGATAATTGTGGTCATTATGAAAAACGTTACTTTAGCGAATTTGATATGGAAACCGAAACTATCATAGAGAAGAAATACGGAAAGAAACCTGAGCGTGAAAAAGCTGAAACTTTTCAAAATCCAAAAAAAGTAGGTTATTGTATTCGTACTAGAGAAGAAATCCTTTTTAATCCTCAACAACCTTTGTCAAAAGAGGCTTGGAAAGTTTGGAATCGATATGGTGATATATACTTTCCAGAAAAGTATTGTCATGAAACGGGTAAAGCATCTAATGGTAAAACTAGTATGGCTAACCCAATATTAACATAACATAACAAAATTAAATACCTAAAGCTTAAAATTAATTTATGAAACTACTAGGAATATCCTCAAGAATAAACCACCCAGAATTTGGTAAAGGAGTCATTACTAACGTCACGGCAAAACACTATTGGGTCACATTTATAGATAAAGGTTTAGAAACTATAGATTTAGACTCAGACTTTGATGTGATAGAAGCCGCTGAAGATGATGTGGATACCGTCAGTTTTTACGAAGTAGAAAAAAGCTTAAGAGATATACTTAAAAAATGGTCAGATGCCTCTGAGGTCATTACCATTGCAGATAAGTGGAAAGGTGGTAAACTCATAATGCAACCAGGTGATGAGAACTTAAAGGCTAGTGAATTGCCTATAGATAAATTCTTTCATAAGATTACAATGGTGCGCGATCGCTTGCGTGTGATGGAGCAGAAGATTAACTCCAGTAATTTAGAAGCGCAAGAAAAGATAGATCTACAGCAATATATTACCAGAAGTTATGGTAGTTTAACGAGTTTTAATGTGTTGTTTAAGCTAAAGACACAGCAGTTTAAAGGACAAAGTTCTAAATAATTTATAAAATATGATGACATAATATATAATTTACGATATACATGTAAACCACTATATTATGAAAACAAAATTTTTATTACTTATCCTTATAATTTCAGGAGTTTGTGCATGTTCTAAAAGCGATGATTCTTCAGATAACGACATGCCAGATTTAAATTCTCGATTGACTGCTAAAATTAATGGTGAACAGTTTAATTCTAGTCAAGTATATGTTAGCATTCAAGAAGGTGCTAACAGCAAAGACTTAACAATAAGTGGAAATGACGTTTCTGCTAAGATTCTGTTGATTAGTCTTTTTGGGTTGCAAGACGTAGGTACTTATGAATTAAATTCAGGCTTTAGTTCTGTTAGATATTTTAATGAAAACGATGAAGAATATAAATGCAGTGGTACAAGCGATACGAATTGTGGCGCAATAACCGTATTATCTGATGATGGCGAAGAAATTAAAGGGACTTTTACCGCTGAGTTAACCTCTTTAACCGATCCAAATGAGACTATAAGTATTACTGATGGAGAATTCACAGCTGAATATTATACACCTAATTAAATGAAAGTCCTTTAACATCACCCATCTCCAAATCCAAAAACAACAACTTATGAAAGCTAGGCAATTGCGCACCACTTTCTGTTGTGATCCAATTGTCCCAAGTGGCTTCTAAACCGTCAATAGGTAGAATTGAAGTCCACATTTGGTAGCTTTTAGGTTTGCCTGTGTCGTCTAAATGCCACAAGTAAGAATCACCAGGCGTTGTGCCACCAGAAGTAAATGTGACTAAAAGTGCATTTTTATTAGCATCAGTTTTAACTAATCGACGCTCTACATTGGCTTCAAAAGATTTATAGGGTGCTACTAACCAAAACGAGTCATTGTTAAAGTAGGTTTCTGCTTTATGAATGTAATCGTGTTTTTCTACTCCGTCATACTCTTGTTTCGCAACAAATACTTTAGAATTATCGTGGTTTTTTAAATCTAAAATCACCGTAAAATCATCCCAAGAGACTTCACAAGTTTTATCAGTTTTATACCATTTGTAGTGGTGACGCCCTTTAAAGGTCCATTCTAAATAATCTGTGTTTATATAAGCTTCTTCATTTAAGGTTTGTAGCATTTGAGTGGCTAAGGCATCTGCTTCTGCTCCTTGTTGTCCTTCTGGTAAATCTTCATTGTATTTTAAGTACATGAAGCCAAAGAGTAGGAGTGTTGGTAAGGTGAAGAATATGATGATACCTCCAATTATTTTTAGAATGCGTTTAGGTGTTAGTTTTTTTGCCAAAATATATTAGTGTTTAGAACAAAGTTAACTTTTCTTTTGTTGCCTTAGCCAAAACATTAGCGGCATTAGGATGATTCCTAAACCATAATTCGGGTTCAATAAGCTCTAGTTCCGAAACCGCTAGGGTTTCATCATTATCGAGAAAAATATCTACACGTGCATGCAATGGTAATTCTGGGCAACCTGTTACGGCATGTTCTGCAAACTTAATCTCAGCTTCAGTTGGTGAGTAGTCATATACAGAACCTCCAAAATCGTCTTGTACTCTAAAATCGCCAGCTTTGGCCTTTTTTAAAATAGCATGTGTAAATTGGCCATTAAAAACCATCATAGAAATTTCACCTTGGCTCACAATGTTATGTTGAAAAGGCTGTAGCATCATGGCTTCACTTTTAATTAACTCAGCAAAAATAGTCTCATGTTCAGAGAGATTGCTGGGATTTAGCTTATACGTATGTCTTGCGGCAGCAGAAACACAGGGTTTTAATACGGTATCACACCAATTAAGTTTGTTGTGTAGTTCTTTAAGCGTAATCTCAGTGCCAGTTTCAATAAACTCAGTTTCTGGAATATGAACTTTATTGGCTTTTAAATCGTTGAGGTAGTGCTTGTCTATATTCCAACGAATCAATCGTTCAGAATTCAAAAGCTTTGTTTGCTTTGCTACAAAACGCAGCCATTCTGAGAATTCATTAAAGCGATCAAAATAATCCCATGTTGTCCGAAACATAATAGCCTTTGTTGTTGACCAATCAAATTCTAAATCATCCCAAGCTTTTCTATCTACGATTAAGCCTTCAGATTTAAGAGCGTTAACTACAAGTTCGTCTTCGTAAAAGACATTATGCTTATACGGATCATCACTATCTTTTAAATAGCGATGATCCGTTAAGACAATGACATCGAATTTTGCCATATATTAATTATCAGATTTGTAACCAGCTGGTCGTTTCCAACGCACAGGAGCTTTTGGTTCTGGTTTCATTTTAAATTCATTACCCTTTAATAATCTTAAGGCTTCTTGTACAGCACGCTCTAATTGCGGATCTATACCTTTAGACGTTAACTTTGGCTCTTGTATCACTTCAATATCTGGTGCAACACCTTCACCTTCAACAGCCCATTCTCCATTGACATCATAAAAACCACCTCTTGGTGCAACCATACGACCTCCATCAATAAAACGTGGTGTATCCCAAGTTCCTACTAAGCCTCCCCAAGTTTTTGTTCCGATTAATGGACCCATATTTTTCATTTTAAACATATAAGGCAATAAATCACCACCTGATCCTGCACGTTCGTTTATTAGCATCACTTTTGGTCCCCAAATACCAGCAATTGGAGTAGTCCATGGTCTATTATCTCCTGCTTTACTATTAAAATAACCGAATAGCTCACGACCCATAATATCAATCATATAATCTGCGGCAGAACCACCACCATTATTACGCTCGTCTATAACTGCTCCTTTCTTATCTTGTTGAGAGAAATAGTAACGATTAAATGAGGTAAAACCACCACCTCCAGTGTTAGGAACATAGACATAGGCTAACTTACCTTTAGATAACTCATCTACTTTTCTGCGATTACCTTCTACCCAATCAATAGTTCTTAAACCACGTTCGCTACCAACAGGTTTAACTAAAACCGTTCTAGCACCTGTCATTGATGGTTGAGAGTTTACTGTAATATTGATTTCGCGCCCAGAAGTTTGTTCTAATAAACTGTAAGGGTTTTGTCCTGCAGAAAGTTGAGTGCCATTAATTGCTAAAATATAATCACCTACATTAACTTTAATTCCTGGTTGTGCTAAAGGGGCTTTTAAATTCGGATTCCAACGTTCTCCATTAAAGATTTTTGAAATTCTGAAGTTGCCATTCACCACTTCAATATCACAACCTAATAAGCCAATAGGCACACGATCTACATTAGGGAAATCACCACCAGACACATACGAATGTCCTACGGCAACTTCACCACTCATAATATCCACAACGTAGTTTAAGTCTGTTCTGTGTCGTACATGATCAATCCAAGGTGCATACCATTTGTAAACATCATCCCAAGGTGCTCCATGCACATTATCTACATATAAGAAGTCTCTCATATATCTCCAACCTTCTTTAAAGATTTGATGTGCCTCAGCTTTTGGATCGAGCTTTATTTTAAGATTCGTTTTTAAATTATCTTTTCCAGGTTTTGGTGGAGCAGTTGCACTTGCTAAAACCCAACTTCTATTTTGAAAGAGTAAAATTGATTTTCTATCTTCTGAGGCTACCATTTGGTTAACACCATCTGCATAATCCGTTGCTTTCTCTTTTTCGACATCATAAGAATGCACTTTTAATCCATTAGCATTAGGTATAGCTTCAGCAATAAAGACTTTATTCTTAGGACCTTTTAATAAGGCTATATAATTTCTTGCAGGTAAGTCTAAAGCAACAGCACGATCGAAAATACCGTTTTCATCAATAGTTACTGTAACTCCATCTGAAGACTTTTTATCATCTTTCTTGTCATCCGATTTATCTTCGTCTGCTTCTTTTTTCTTTATGGCTTCCATATCACTCTTCGGAAGATTTGGTGCGTCATCATTAGCATTTAGTACTACAGCATATAAACTTCTTGTTAAATTAGCAGCAGGATCGTAATTACTCATATCTAACCAACCCGATTGTAAGCCATAATTGGTACTTGCTAATGTGTATAAATAATTACCTGAAGCATCCCAAACAGGTGTAATAGCATCAGCTATTGGATCTGTAAGTTGTATCGTTTTCTTTGAATTTACGTTATAAGCAAAGATGGATTTAAAATGACTATCTTGTTGTTTTGGGAACGCAATCCATTTACTATCTGGCGACCAAACCGGATTCATAGTTCTATTAGGATGTGCATAGCGATCTGTTGCTACCTTAATCGTTTTTTTGGTTTCTAAATTAAGAATCCAGACATTATAATGCGTATCTGAATAGGCAATGTATTTGCCATCTGGTGACCAATCTGGTTGAAAGTAGAAGGTAGGATTTGGTAACTTAATAGCTTCTGCGTTTTGCCCATCTTGATCGGCTAACATTAATTGGTATTCACCTCCTTTATCAGAAAACCAAGCTATTTTATCACCTTTAGGTGACCAAATAGGATTACGGTCAGCAACATCTGGTGAGTTGGTTATATTCATCCAAGTCCCATTTTCTTTAGGTACTGTGAAGATTTCACCACGATGTTCAAAAATAGCACGCTTACCTTTTGGAGATACATTTGGATTAGATAATTGAAATGCTGATACATTATCCCATTTTGTTCTATAGAAATTTAAATCTGCTTTAACGTCTATATTTAGTTGTTTTGTATTATTAGAACTTGGACTATAAACATGAAGATAACCTCCTTGTTCATACACAATTTTGTCTTTACTTGCATCTAGACTTTTAACGTCGAATTTTTTATGAAATGTGATTTGTTTTTCTTCTTTTGTATTTGGATTAAATGACCAAATATTCATCGTATAGTCACGCTCAGACATAAAGTAAACGTTACCATTTAACCAAACAGGGTCTAAATGACGCTCACCTGTTGGTTGTGATGTTCTTACTAAGTCCTTTGTTTTCATATCTACAACCCAAATAGGCATGGCTTGACCACCTCTATAATTTCTCCATTCTGCATCCCAACCCGTAATTGGAGTATAGGCAATATGCTTTCCATCTGATGATAGTTCTCCATAAGCAGCTCGAGGAATATCTAAAGCTTCTGGAAGTCCGCCTTTGGTAGAAACTGTAAAAAACTTATTAGTCATTGTCGGCTGAGATTCTCTACCAGAACGAAACAAGACTTTTCCATCTGGAGTCCAGCCTTGTACAAAATCACCTCCTGGATGATAGGTGAGACGTTTTGGTTCTCCACCATCAGAAGGCATTACAAAAACATCTACATTACCATCGTATTGTGCTGTAAACGCAATCATCTTCCCATCGTTAGAAAAATGAGGGCTAGATTCGTAACCGTCATCACTTGTAAGTCTAATTGCTGTTCCGCCATTAATGGATGATTTCCACAGGTCGTTAGCGTAAACAAAGACGACATCGTCTCCATGTAATGTTGGTTGTCTTAATAGTTGTGTGCCTTGAGAGAAGCTGAATAATGAATAGCATAATGCTATTGCAATGATAAATTGTCGCATTTTTTGATTGGTTTTAAGAAGTAAATATGTCTAGTAGATTCGGTGAGTATAAATATACAATTTAGAGTATTTGAAAATTCTAAAACAATGTTAAAACCTAAAAACCTACAGCAGTATCGTCTCCACGTTTATCTGCACCACCTTCTAGTGTACCATCCTCTAACATTAAAATGCCATCTACTTTTCCAATGATTGGTGTACGTTCTAAATTTACGATGTAACCTTTAGTTTCTAATTGTTTAATTAAATCAGGACTAAAAGAATTTGGTTCCATACGAATCTCGTCTGGTAACCATTGATTATGAAAACGAGGTGCATCAACAGCTTCTTGCATGGTCAATTCAAAATCATGGACGTTGAGTATGGTTTGTAAAACTGAGGTTATAATAGTGGATCCACCTGGTGTACCAACAGACATATAAAGCTCTCCATCTTTTTCTACAATTGTTGGTGTCATAGAACTTAACATTCTTTTTTCTGGTGCAATGCTATTGGCTTCTGCACCTATTAAACCATAATAATTTGGCTCTCCTGGTTTACTACTAAAATCATCCATTTCGTTATTTAAAAAGAAACCGAGATCATCTACATAAAGTTTAGATCCGTAACCTCCGTTTAGTGTTGTAGTTACTGCAATAGCATTCCCAAATTGATCAACAATAGAGTAGTGGGTAGTTTCATCACTTTCATAACCGACAATAGCTCCATGAGAAATCGAATCTACTGGAGTTGGGTTTTCAAAAGAGAAATCTTTCATCCGTTCACTAAGATAAACGTCGCTCGTTAATGTTGAATTTGGAATGTCTACAAAATCTGGATCACCTAAATAAAAGCTACGGTCTGCATAAGCTCGTTTTTCGGCTTCAACAATCACTTGAATTGATTTTAAGGAATTGTGTCCAAAATCATGTAAGTCAAAAGGTTCTACCATTTTCATAATTTGATTCAAACAAATGCCACCAGAGGATGGAGGAGACATGGATGTAATTGTTAAGTCATCATACTGAAATTGTACAGGATCTCTCCATTTGGCTTCATATTTTTCTAAATCTTCAAGTGTAATAATACTTCCTCTTGCTTGAAGGTAATTTACCAGACGTTTAGCAGTTTCACCTTTATAAAACTCATCTCTACCGTTTTTAGAGATGCGTTCTAGAGTCTGAGCTAATGGTAAGTTTATGACTTTATCATTAGCTTTTAGGTTATTATTGTAGAGTATTTCTTTTCCGTTGACAGCTCTAATCATACTATCGTAATGCGCAATACGCTTTTCTTGTTTATCAGTCACAGTATAACCATTTTTTGCTAAGGCTATCACTGGTTTTAAGATGGTTTCTATATCGAGTTTGCCAAAGCGTTTTTGAGCTTCAAAAATTCCAGCAATAGTTCCAGGAACTCCGACAGCCATACTGCCAACAGTACTTAAATCTTTAATCACATCTCCATTCTCATCCAAATACATGTTTTTTGTAGATGCTAATGGAGCTTTCTCTCTATAATCTAATGCGCCTTTGGTGCCATCTGCCATTCTATATACTAAAAAACCACCTCCACCAAGATTGCCTGCATAGGGATATGCAACAGCTAAAGCCATTTCGGTTGCCATCATAGCGTCAAAAGCATTTCCATTAAGTTTAAGAATTTCTACGCCAATTTTTGAAGCTTCTTTTCTTGCACTAACAACCATAGCTTCTTTTGCAATTAAGCCTCTTTTATTGATTGGATTTGCCTGTGTTTTTTCTTCATTTTTACAATTTGTAACAAGAACAAATACTAGTAGACAAAGTGAAAGTAAGCGATTCATATATTATATTGTTTTTCTATTTCTTTTCGTTTTTTAGTACTAAATGTAATTAGCTCTTTAAAGAAGAGCGTAAATTCATTTTCAAAATCAGTATAATGAGCTCTTAATTCTTTTGTGGCTTCATTCATTTTTGATTTTCCTTTAGTTCTCCTGTTCATTCCATCTAAAACCAATTGAATACCATCAATTCTAGCATAGCTTAATAACCAATTTCCTTTTATCATTATAGGTACAAACTTTTTAAATCGGTCTGGTAGATGATCAAAATGTTTATTTAAACTTAAATAAAAAGCATCGATATAATCTTCTAATGGAGTAACTGAATACTGTTGCCAATTCTTTGCTAGAAAATGATCGCAAAAAATATCTACAATGACACCACTGTAATGGCTGTAGTTTTTATGTAAGCGTTTTTTACTTTGTTTTATTATGGGATGTGCATCAGTAAAGGTGTCAATTTCACGATGTAATTGAATACCTGCTTGCATGGCTACAGGGAAACTTGTGTAATTTCCACCTCTTACACCATCTCCTGCAAAATTGCCGATCCTTAGTAATTCATTATCGCTAGAGAGATATATGTGGGCTAAAAAATTCATAGTATTTCCCGTGAAAACAGGAATCTTATAGTTATAGATATTTCTAATTGGAAATTTACAAATTCACGTTAACATAATCGACATATCTATTTATATTTGCTAAAAATGAAACATATATGACATTAATAAAATCTATTTCAGGAATTCGAGGTACTATAGGTGGTGCAGTTGAAGAAAATTTGACTCCAATTGATGCTGTAAAATTTGCAGCGGCTTATGGGACTTGGTTAAAACAACAACGCAACAAAGAGAACTATCGCGTTGTGGTTGGAAGAGATGCTCGTATTTCTGGTGAAATGATTCAGAATTTAGTTATGAACACATTGGTAGGTCTTGGTATTAACGTTGTTGATGTAGGATTATCTACAACGCCTACTGTTGAAATTGCTGTGCCTTTAGAACATGCAGATGGTGGAATTATTTTAACGGCAAGCCATAATCCTAAACAATGGAATGCTTTAAAGTTATTAAATGCAAAAGGCGAATTTTTGAATGGAGCAGAAGGACTAAAGATATTAGAAATCGCAGAATCTAACAATATGAATTTTGCAGAAGTTGACGATTTAGGAAAGATAACAAAGAATGAAGCTTATATTGATATTCATATTGATGAGGTTTTAGAATTGCCACTAGTAAATAAAAAAGCTATAGAAGCTGCAAATTTTAAAGTGGTAGTCGATGGTGTAAATTCTACTGGAGGAATTGCAATCCCATTGCTTTTAGAGCGTTTAGGTGTGCACCCATTGAAATTATATTGTGATCCAACAGGTCATTTTCCACATAATCCGGAGCCACTCAAAGAGCATTTAGGTGATTTGGCCAATGCTGTAGTAAAAGAGCGTGCTGATTTTGGAATTGTAGTAGATCCAGATGTAGATCGTTTAGCATTTATGGATGAAACTGGTGAGATGTTTGGAGAAGAATATACACTTGTTGCATGTGCAGATTATGTACTAAGTAAAAACCCAGGAAATACTGTAAGTAATATGAGTTCTACAAGAGCGTTGAGAGATGTTACTGAAAAGCACGGAGGTATGTATGAAGCAAGTGCTGTAGGTGAAGTAAATGTAGTCACCTTAATGAAAAAGAATAATGTTGTTATTGGAGGTGAAGGTAATGGTGGTATTATTTATCCAGATTCACATTATGGTCGTGATGCTTTAGTTGGCGTAGCGCTTTTTTTAAGTTTATTAGCTGAAAAGAAAATGAAGGTAAGCGAACTCAGAGCGTCTTATCCAAATTACTTTATGAGCAAGAAGAAAATACAGTTAACACCAGGACTAGATGTTGATGGTATTTTGAATACTATGGAATCTAATTATAGTCAAGAAAAGTTAACAACTGTTGATGGTGTAAAAATTGATTTTTCTGATAGTTGGGTACATTTACGTAAAAGTAATACCGAACCAATTATTAGAATATATACTGAAGCTCCATCGCAAGATGCAGCAGATACTTTAGCTGATAGGTTTATTGGTGAAATTAAAGCCATCGCTAATATTTAGTACCTTTGAAATAAATATAAGAATCTTGTTATGACTTTGATTTCTGATACTATAACAACCAAAATTACTGATTTAGAGTTATACTTTAATCAGTTTAGGGAACATATTATAGGGCAAAATCAGACTTTTATGTCACCTTATGGTGAGCAAAAAATCATCTATACAGATTGGACAGCTTCAGGTCGTTTATACAGACCAATCGAGGAAAAAATATCTAACGAATTCGGTCCATTTGTTGCCAATACACATACAGAAACAACTGTTTCTGGTACTGCAATGACCAAAGCGTATCATAAAGCCAAACAAATCATTAAGGACCATGTAAATTGTAATGAAGATGATGTCTTAATTGTTTCTGGTAATGGTATGACTGGCGTGGTGAATAAATTTCAGCGCATATTAGGACTCAAAGTTCCTGAGAATTTAAAAGATTACACATCGATTCCAGATGAAATGAGGCCTGTTGTATTTGTGTCACATATGGAGCACCATTCTAATCAGACGTCTTGGTTAGAAACCATAGCTTCGGTTGAGGTTGTCCCACCAGATGAAAATGGACTATTCTGTTTAGAGAATTTAGAAAAATTACTTTTAGAATACAAAGACTGTACCATTAAGATTGCTTCAATTATTGGTGGCTCTAATGTTACAGGTATCCAAACACCACATCACGATGTTGCTAAATTAATGCATAAACATGGAGGTGTTTGTTTTGTGGATTTTGCATGTTCAGCCCCTTATGTAGAAATTAATATGCATCCTAATGATAAAGATGCTCAGCTAGATGCTGTTTTCTTTTCTCCTCATAAATTTCTAGGTGGACCAGGAACTTCGGGTGTTTTAGTTTTTAATAAAAAATTATATAAAAATATGGTTCCAGATTGCCCTGGAGGTGGTACAGTAAGTTGGACCAATCCTTGGGGAGAGCATAAGTATATTGACAATATTGAAGATAGAGAAGATGGTGGAACACCAGGATTCCTTCAGACTATAAAAACGGCGCTTTCAGTAAAGCTAAAGGAGCAAATGGGAATTGATAATATGTTGAAGCGAGAACATGAGTTAGTAGATATCATTTTCAAAAAATTAGATCCAATTCCTAATATTAATATTCTGGCTGGTCAGCATAAAGATCGCTTAGGCGTGATTTCATTTTATATAGACGACTTACACTTTAACTTAGGAGTGAAATTATTGAATGATAAATTTGGTATACAAACTAGAGGTGGTTGCAGTTGTGCAGGTACATATGGCCATTTTTTATTACATGTAGATCAAAAAATGTCTAACGAATTAACTAACGAAATCTCTATTGGAGATTTGATCCGCAAACCTGGTTGGATTCGTATGTCTATACATCCTACAACAACAAATGCCGAGATAGAATTTGTTTGCGATAGTATTATTAACTTAGCGAAGCATCATGAAACTTGGGCTAAAGACTATGAATATTCGAAATGTAATAACGAGTTTATTCATAAATCATTAGTTGATCAACCTTGTAACGCTACTAAAGTGGATACTTGGTTTGATTTGTAATTAATTGAATTTTGGACTCAAAACCAATAAATGATTTAGATAAAGTCTTAAAAAGAAGATATATTGATGGTAAGAGCTTTAAGTATCTTCAAAAGCATTTGTCATTGCAAGGTTTAAATAAAAATGAGTCTATACTGAAACTCAAGTCGTTTAATGAACAATTTGAACCTTTGAGATTAAAAAGAGCGAAAAAGGACTTATTAATCGCTGTTATTTTAATGTCTATTCCTCTAGTAAATTTTCTGATATACTATTTAGAAATTATAAATAATTTTCGTTATAAAATAGGTCTCTTACAACTATGCTGCTTGCTCGCATCGAAAGTTTTTTTTCTGTCTTATTATAGAGTTGTGAGAGATAAAAATAAATTTTAGTATTTATTGAAATTCTGTCGGAACCTTATCTCGATGTTTCCAGCGTTTATGTGTCCAAAGATAATATTGAGGTGCTTCTATAATTTGTTTTTCTACAAGCTTAAAGAAGATATCCGTAATTTCATAATCCTTATAATCTTTGGGATGTTCACAAATAGTTTTAAAAGTAGTTTCATAATAGCCGCGTTTTAGACGCTTTACACTAAAGAAAACAACCGCCATATCTAATTTTTTTGCTAACATTTCAGCACCTGTATACATCGGTACTTTTATCCCCATGAATTCATTCCAATGAAAGGCCTTGGTTGCTTTTGGTGATTGATCAGATACAAATCCATTGATAGTTAATTCACCTTTCTTTTTTGAGGAATTAAGTACACTTAATGTTTCTTTTGTTGTAATTAGATAGGTGTCATGTCTAGCTCTAATACGTCTGATTAGTTTATCAAAATATTTATTTGTTAAACGTTTGTATACAGCGTAGCCCTTGAGATTAATATATTTTTGTAAAATGAATATCCATTCCCAACTCCCATAATGAGCACACATTAAAATGATGCTTCTTTCTTTGCTTTCGAGATTTTTTATTAATTCTATGTTAGAAAATGTGTAACGTTTCTTTAATTCAGCTTCTGAAATAGTCATCGATTTAATAGATTCTAACATCATATCGCATAAGTGATGATAAAATTGACCAGTGATTTTAGAAATTTCTTTTTCGGATTTATCAGGAAAAACTAATCTTAAATTTTCTTTTACAGTTGATTTTCTATATCCAAAAACGCTGTATAAAAAAAAGCAGAGTATATCAGAAATTCCATAAAGCAATTTAAAGGGCAAAATAGAAACAAGCCACAGTACTGGATAAATTAAAATGTAAGCAATAAGTTGCATTAAAATATGTTAGCAATTAAGGGCAAATATATGTTATATTTGATTTATAAGATTACAGTTTATGTACAATTTAAGTTTAGTTACTATTGCTATTATTGCTGCGAATGTTATCTTTTCTATGAAAGGATTTGATGATCGTTTGTTTTTTGAAAAATATAAGTTCAATATTGGTAATATTAGACGTGGAGAACAAATAAGAATGTTTAGTTCTGGTTTCTTACATGTAGATACTCAACATTTATTATTTAATATGTTGACGCTTTATTTCTTTGCTGATGCTGTAATTATTGAACTTGGGGAAATAAATTTTGTAATTATTTATTTAGCGAGCTTAGTTTTTGGAAATTTACTATCTCTATATTTTCATAAAGAAGAATATTGGTACAGTGCTGTAGGTGCAAGTGGAGCAGTAACTGGCATTCTGTATGCTGCAATCCTATTGCGTCCAGATATGAGTTTATATATGTTCTTTGTACCTATTCCAATTCCTGGTTATATTTTCGGGATAGGCTACTTAGCGTATTCCATATATGGTATGAAAAACAGAATAGGTAATATTGGACACGATGCTCATTTCGGTGGAGCTGTAGGTGGTTATGTAGTTACATTACTACTCATGCCCAGTTTATTTAAAACAGATTTAGGCCATATAGGCCTTTTAGCAATCCCAATCGTTGCGTTATTTGTACTTTATAAAACTGGGAAACTCAATAAGAATAAATGATTTACTGAGCTAAAAGCTCTTCTACTTTTAACTCCAATGCTTTTCCTCTAAGGTTTTTATAAGCAATCTTACCATCTTTATCTAATATAAATGTTGCAGGAATAGCACTGATATTATATAATTTAGCTACAGGATCATCAAAATATTTTAAATGTGATAACTGAGTCCATGTTAATTTATCGTTAGCAATCGCATCTAACCATGCTTTCTTTGGGTCTTGTTGTCTGCGTTCACCATCTAAAGAGATTCCAATAATTTCTAAACCTTGATCATGGTATTTCTCATATATTCTAACCACATTAGGATTTTCTCTTCTACATGGTCCACACCAAGCTGCCCAAAAATCAATTATTGTTACTTTACCTTTAAGATCATTTAAACTAACTAAAGTACCATCTGGTTTTGGTGCTTCAAAATTGGGAGCAACTTTACCAATTTCTAAGTGCGCTATTTTTTCATATTCTACAAAGAGTTCATCTAATCTCTTTTTAACTTCTTTACCTTTTTTCGTTTCTTTTAATCTAGGTGTTAGATTTTCAAAAGCTTTCATAAAACCTGGTACATCAAGTTTAGGTTTGTTCGCTTCTAATCCAATTAAGTTAAGACTAAAATAACTATCGTTATTTTCTAAAATAAAATTCAATGGGTGGCCTGTAAGACGTAATCCAAGTTTTTCTATTTCCTTGGTAAGGGAATCCTTTTTAGCAGCTTCTTCGGGTAGTTTTAACTGTCTGTAGGCAGTCATGACTCCTTGTCCTTCTTCTCTAATTTTATTCATACCATCTTGAAAAGCAATAAAACCCTCGTTACTTTCAGATCCAGTTACCTTAGATTCCATTAGGTTTTGTTTATTGATTTCTATGTCTATTTCACTATTCTCTAGCATTAACATAGCATTACCATCAACACTATTTACAGAAATAAAATGCATTGTTGGCTCTTCGACTTTTCCGTCCATATTAAACTTTTCGTCAAAAACTATAGCAGTATCGCTTACAATTTCTTTACCCTTTTCATCTATATACTTTAAATAAATACGCACACCATTGTAAACACCTGGTGCAGTTCCATTGATTACAAAGTCTGTTCTATTTTCTTTCTTGCAGCTCACTATTAACAAGCCAACAATAATAATTGTAAATATTCTTTTCATTTTGATTCTATTTATAGCCCTACAAATATATAAACAATGCTGAAAAAAAATGAAGACGCGATGTGAATTAAATCTTAAAATAGTAGGTCTTGTATTTATAACAATTATATATTTTACAATACTTTTGCATCAAAGTACTTAATTATGCATGATGATACTATTGTAGCTTTAGCAACTCCTTCTGGAAGTGGAGCAATTGCTATTATAAGATTATCTGGTAATGCTGCGATAGAAATTGCCTCACGAAATTTCAAGTCGGTCTCAAATAAAGTATTAAGTCAACAATCTACGCATACAATTCATTTAGGTCATATTATTGACCAAACCAGAACAATTGACGAGGTTTTAATTTCAATTTTTAAAAATCCGAATTCTTATACAGGTGAAAATGTTGTTGAGATTTCTTGTCATGGATCATCATATATTCAGCAAGAAATTATTCAGTTGTTTTTGCGACAAGGATGCCGAATGGCTACAGCAGGGGAATTTACCTTACGTGCTTTTTTAAATGGTAAGTTAGATTTGAGTCAGGCTGAAGCTGTGGCGGACTTAATTTCTAGTGATAACGAAGCATCGCATCAAATCGCTATCCAACAAATGCGTGGAGGGTTTTCATCTGAAATAGCCAAACTACGTGAAGAACTCTTAAATTTTGCATCCTTAATAGAGTTAGAACTCGATTTTGCAGAAGAAGATGTTGAGTTTGCAGATAGAACACAATTTAAAGAATTGATAGAACGCATCAATTTTGTTCTAAAGCGATTAATAGATTCTTTTGCTGTTGGTAATGTAATTAAAAACGGAATTCCTGTGGCTATTGTTGGTGAGCCTAATGTTGGAAAATCAACACTTTTAAATGCCTTATTAAATGAGGATAGAGCTATAGTGTCTGAAATTGCAGGAACAACAAGAGACACTATCGAAGACGAAATTTCAATAGGAGGAATAGGATTTCGGTTTATAGATACAGCTGGTATTAGAGATACTGAAGATGTTGTAGAAAGTATTGGAATTAAAAAGACCTTTGAAAAAATCGAACAATCTCAAGTGGTAATTTATTTATTTGATAGTAAGTCGAGTATCAACAACTTAGAAACTGTTAAACTAGAAATTGAAAAGATTAAAAATAAGCATCCACAAAAGCCATTATTAATTATTGCAAATAAGATTGATCAGCTAGAAGATATACAATTAGCAAAATTGAGCACAGAAATCGATAATATTCAGTTATTATCTGCTAAGACAGGTTTTGGTGTGGAGCAATTAACAGATTCATTACTTAATCTTATAAATACTGGTGCGCTTAGAAATAATGAAACGATTGTCACTAACTCGCGTCATTATGATGCGCTTTTAAAAGCATTTGAAGAAATTCAAAAAGTACAACATGGATTAGAAACTGGTTTATCCGGAGACTTATTGGCGATAGATATTAGACAGGCATTATATCACTTTGGTGAAATTACAGGAGAGATTACTAATGATGATCTTTTGGGTAATATTTTTGCTAACTTTTGTATTGGGAAGTAGTGTTTATCAAAAATGTGTTACAAAAGCAGACTTTTTTTGACATGTAAATGTTTGAAAATCAGTATTTAAAAAATGTTTTTATTGATATAGGATATTTTTTAGAAATATTAAGTTGTGTAGATTTGACTGTGCAATAATCGTACTTCTTTTTTATAGGCGGTATGTTTTAGTATGGGACTACATGCACAATAATTATTATATAGTAAAAAAGAGCACAAAATTTGTGCTCTTTTTTTGTAACATATTTAAATTCTCCACGTCATATAGTTGTAAAACAAATATTCATGGAATCAAATTATCACACACTTAAACGTACGGACAATCAATTGTTAGTTATTACACATTTAGCGCAATTACTGACTTACATTACAGGTTTTGGTGGTTTAATTGTGCCATTAGTAATTTGGGCGACACAAAAAGATCGTGTAGACCAAATGGATGCTCATGGTAAAGCGATATTAAATTTTCAGTTAAGTATTATAGTCTATTTTATTTTGAGTATTCCTTTAATGCTTATAGGAATTGGATTTTTAACCTTAATATTAATCGGAATCATGGCATTTGTAATGCCAATTATAAACGCCATAAAAGCTAGTAATGGTGAATTACCTAGCTATCCATTATCTCTTAATTTTGTTAGTTAGTATTAAAGAAATGGAATTAAAAAGGCTCATCATTTGATGAGCCTTTTTTTATTATTGAGTCTAAATTATTTTAGTTGTTAAGCATTACTGGCATAACAAGCATTGTAACTTGTTCGCCTTCATCTAAACCGTCAATTGGTGTTAAAATACCTGCTCTGTTCGGCAAACTCATTTCTAATTGAACATTATCAGAACTTAAGTTATTAATCATTTCTGTTAAGAAACGTGAGTTAAAACCGATTTGCATATCATCACCTTGGTAATCACATGTTAATCGTTCTTCAGCCTTATTACTGTAATCTATATCTTCTGCAGATATGTTTAATTCTGCTCCAGCAATTTTTAAACGAATTTGATGAGTTGTTTTATTAGAGAAAATACTAACACGACGCACAGAGTTTAAAAACTGAGTTCTGTCTATAACCAATTTATTTGGATTTTCTTTAGGAATTACCGCTTCGTAATTTGGATACTTACCGTCAATTAAACGGCAAATTAAAACAGAGTTTTCAAAAGTAAACTTTGCATTAGATTCATTGTATTCTACTAATACATCATCATCACTTCCTGCTAAGATTCCTTTTAAAAGATTTAAAGGTTTCTTTGGCATAATGAATTCAGCTGTTTCAGTAGCACTAACATCGTCTCTTGTATATTTAACTAATTTGTGAGCATCAGTAGCAACAAAAGTTAAATTGTCTTGAGAAAATTGAAAGAATACTCCGCTCATTACAGGTCTTAAATCATCGTTGCCAGCAGCAAAAATAGTTTTACTAATCGCAGTTGCTAAGATATCACCTTTAATGTTTGTTGTACTAGCATCTTCAATAGAAACAGCATTTGGAAACTCAGCTCCATCTGCATAAGCTAAAGCATATTTACCATGATTAGAACTAATCTCAACCGTGTTATTTTCTTCAACAACAAATGTTAATGGCTGTTCAGGAAATGTCTTTAAAGTATCTAATAATAGACGTGCTGGTAATGCAATACTACCTTCAGAATCACTTTCTACGTCAATTGTAGAAGACATAGTTGTTTCTAAGTCACTAGCTGAAATAGTCAGTTTAGATTGACTTAGCTCAAATAAGAAATTATCTAAAATTGGTAACGTATTACTATTATTAATAACACCCCCTAGTACTTGAAGTTGTTTTAATAAATAAGTGCTTGAAACAATAAATTTCATGTGTTGTATTTTATTTGTTTTCTATTGTCACATGGAACATCTTAAGATAAAATCCAACCTGAAAGGTTAGATGTTTCATATGTAATATATGTGTTTTTAACTTTGAATTTGTCTTACAAATATATCCTAATCAAAGGGTTTTATAAAACAAACTTATTAACAAATGTTAGGTGTATTTTTTCTTTCTAAAGTAGTTAAACGCAAAACCGAAAAGACCAAGTAGAGCCAGTGGTAAAACAATATTAATCAATTGCCATTTACCATTGCTATCTTTTATTTTTTCTGAATCTAAAAAAGCAATACTAATTTCTTTAGCTCTAATGTTTATAAGTCCTGTATCGTCCAAAAGGTAATTGATAGTATTGATGAGAAATTCTTTATTTCCAAAAGCTTTTCCTGTGAGTTGATCAAAACCTAATTCTTGAGGTCTATTTCTAACAACTTTATTTTTAATTACATCACCATCAGAGATTACAACCATTTTCGTTTCGGTACTCTTAGATTTAAAATCTTTCACTTCAAAAGGTAATACACGCTTGTCGTATACAGAAGTAAATTCCCCTTCTAATAATACGGCAAGATTCTGCGGCCCTAAATTATAAGTGGTTTCATCTGGTGTTTCCATAACGTTAGCTAATGAAATACTTTTTGGTACACCTTCGAGTTTAGAACGCGGAGAACTTTGTAAGAGTATAGATTTTTCTATACCATTTTTTAAAGTGTCAATTGGGCTTGCAAAATCAAATCTCACTAAGTTTAAGTTTTTAGTAATTGAGTGATTAGGATTCGATGCTGCAAGCGGAGAATACTGCCATTGCAAAGGTTGTAATTGGGCTTGACTACCTTCACCAATTGCTAACATAATTGGTGCAGAGTACAAATCTTTTACTAAACTTGGGTTTATTCTAATACCATATTTAAAGAAAAAATCATTCAGTTTCAAGTCGCGCATAATGGAAACTCCTGTTCCTGTAGCATTGTGCAGGCTATCCTCATCCATAATAACAGATTCTGTTAGCCATAAACTTTTACCACCATGCATAGAGTATTGATCTAAAACTAATTTTTCATTTTCTGTAAAGGCTTCACTAGGTTTTGCTGCAACAATTAAATCGTATTGCTTTAAATCATTTAATGTTTTTTGAGGATTAGATGCGACACTATCTAATGTAAAAGGAGCAACTCTATAATATTGTTGCATTGTTTTTAGAAAATCTGCAAGGTATACATCATCTAATTCACCATTGCCTTTTAAAATTGCTATAGTCTTAGACTTAGGATTAACTAATTGACTAAAACCATCTGAAAATGCATATTCTAAGGATTGCACAGAGTTATTAACTTGTTCTTGTAAACCTTGTGTAATACTTCTTTTTAATAAAGGAATTTTAACTATCTCATCTTTATAACTTGCAAAAGCCCAGGGGAAAATAATCTCTTTTGTAACTTTTCCAGTGCTATTATCTGTGTTAATATATGGTTCTAGTCCAGATTTAGTAAGCTCATCAATATTTCTCTCGCGAGTTGTTTCATCTTCTATAGGATTGATATAGTTAATGAATATTTGATTAGTTTCAAGTTGAAACTCTTCAATGATTTGTTTTGTTTCAGTTTGAAGTAATCTAAATTCAGAAGGAAAATTACCTTCTAGAAATACATCAATTATCAACGGAGAATCTAAATCGCTTACTAATGCTTTTGAAGCATTAGATAATGTATAACGATTATCTTTAGTTAAATCGAAGCGCTGATAAAACTTACTCGCAATAAAATTTACAAGAAGTAACCCAACAATAACAGTTATAATTGATATAAGCGTTTTATTCTTTTTCATTTTCGAACGTAATTTCTTCTTGATATGGTTTTATAACACTGACTTTATTTTGCTGAAATGTAATTTCTACACATTCTTTTTTGTCATTAAAAGCGCCAGGTTCAATACCCAAAGCATAATTCCATTTATTAATGTCTTGTGCTTTTGTTACATCATTCCATGTTAACCATTCGTGTTTTCCTAAAGCTAATTCTATTTCTGATTTTGAAAAGCCAATTAAGGTATCAGATTCAATAGTATTATCGATCATTTCATAGCGTAAACTTGGTTTTTCAATCCATGCTTCACTATTAAAATATTTTAAATGGTGGTAATTACTTATAATATTTACAAACGGGTAAAACATATAGAAATAGACAAATGGAGTAAGAACCAAACTGATTATAGCTGATAACCATTTACGCTTATCAACTGTATTCATAAACAAGAATAGTAGTATAAAAACTACGATCATAAAAATGACTAAAAAAGGCGTTATAATCATTATTAATGTTTTTGAATTCTAAATTTTGTAAATATTAAAAAGGCCAGAGCTATACTTATAAAATAGACTAAATCTCTTGTGTCAATCACTCCACGACTCATGCTATTATAATGTGCCGACATACCTAGGTTTTCCATATATACTAAATCACCTAATAAATTATAGTTTGAAAGCCCTTCAAAACCAAAATAAATAAAGAAACAAATAAAGACTGCAATTATAAAAGCGACGATCTGATTATCTGAGAGGGTAGAGGCAAACAAACCAATAGCAGTATATGCCGCTATTAAAAAGAGTAACCCAAAATAAGAACCAATGGTACTTCCCAAATCTATATTTCCTTCTGGGTTTCCTAGTTGTGAGATACTATAAACATAAAGTAATGTTGGGATTAATGCTATAAGTATTAAGGCTAGAGCACCAAAATATTTTCCTAAAACAATCTGAAAATGATAAATAGGCTTGGTCACCAATAATTCTAAAGTCCCTTGCTTTTTTTCATCACTAAAACTTCGCATTGTAACTGCCGGCACTAAAAAAATAAGAATCCAAGGAGCTAAAAGGAAGAAAGATGATAAACTAGCTAGGCCATTATCTAAAAGGTTGAACTCCCCTTTAAAAACCCAAAGAAACAAACCGTTAAGTAATAAAAAAACGCCAATAACTAAATAACCTATTGGTGAGGCGAAGAAGGTGTTTATTTCTTTTTTAAGTATTGCTAACATTGGTCTTTTACTTTAAACTATGTAGTTTGTTTACACTCCAAGCTTCAGGTTTTGCGTTAAATAAAGGTTTTGTATTAGCCCAAACACCTTTAAATAAGTCTGAATGCCTATAATTATTTAAATCTACTTCAGAATCCCAATAACTATAAGTAAAAAAGATATTGGTATTGTTCTGGTCTCGGTATAATTCTAAAAAGTTGCAACCATTAAAATTGCGAATCTTAGTTTTAACGGTTCCAAAATTAGCTAAGAATTCTTGAATCTTAGACGGTTCAAAGCTCATTTTTACAATTCTTACTAACAATAGCTTAGGTTTTAGAGAAATTTACGGTTACAGTATCCATAGTTTTTAAACCCATTAAAGTCGAGGCACTACCAACAGTGCTACTATTACTCTTATAAACTGCAATTTCTAAATAGCCTGAAGAATTGAAAACAACTAACCCTCTTCCTTCATCATTACGTTTAGATTCTTCAATTTCAAAATTTACAATATCGCTGTACTTGCTATGTACGGTTTTAAATTTATGATTTCGAGCTGAAATTTCATACCCTCTTGTTTTTTGAATATCCTCAAAAAATTTACGTGTAATATTTGTGATCACATTTCCATAATTATCAACGTAAATTACAGAACCAATTATTTGATTTTTTTCATCATTTACAAACGGAATTAAATTTTTAATTGGTTTGATAGTGTTAATAACTTTTCCTATTATTTCTAATGTACCACCTCTTGCAATATGGCAAGCTACTTTCACAAAGACATCTAAAACAGGAAAACTCGTTTCAATTTTATCATGAATATTAATTTCTACAATTTTTTCTGGTGCAATTTCAGAACAAATCATACTCATAATACCATTATTAGCGCATATAAAGTAATGGTCATCCAGTTTAATCGCAATATGCTTATTTTCAGGGCTTAACTCAGAATCAATTCCTATGATATGAATCGTTCCTTTTGGGAAACTACTATAAGCGTTTAAAATAATATATGCTGCTTCAGAAATATCAAATGGAGATATAGAATGTGATACATCCACAATTCTAATATCAGATAATTCACTGTAAATCGCACCTTTTATAGCACCAGCAAAGTGATCTTTTTCACCAAAATCAGTCGTTAAAGTGATTATTGCCATGGATTGATTGTTGATATTTTTTTGAAATTTTTGAAAGTAAAATTGCTAGCTTTGTAAGTATACAAAACTAAGAAAAGAAAACAGATTAACACACTAAATTTAGTAGCCTTTTGAACGAACTTATTCTAGAACTCGAAGAAATTACACCAAAAGAATTCTTCGGTGCACAAAATGCCAATATTGAACTTCTGAAAAAATACTTTCCAAAACTTAAAATTGTTGCCAGAGGTAATAAAATTAAGGCGTATGGTGATGAAGAATTACTCGAAGAGTTTGATCATAGAATGACTATGTTAATGAAGCATTTTGGCAAGTATAACAAACTTGATGAAAATGTGATTGAACGTGTTCTAACAAGTGTTAGTAGTGAAGATTACAACACATCTGCTAGAAGTGGTGAAGTTCTTGTACATGGTGTTGGTGGTAAACTCATTAAAGCACAAACAGCAAATCAGCGAAAGTTGGTAGAGAGTATGCGAAAAAATGATATGGTGTTTGCTATTGGACCTGCTGGTACTGGTAAAACCTATACAGGAGTTGCTTTAGCTGTACAAGCTTTGAAGAGTAAAGAGGTAAAGCGAATTATATTAACTCGTCCTGCAGTTGAAGCAGGTGAGAATCTTGGGTTTTTACCAGGTGATTTAAAAGAGAAATTAGATCCTTATATGCAACCATTGTATGATGCCTTGCGAGATATGATTCCTCATGAGAAATTAGAAAGTTACATTGAGAAAGGTGTTATTCAAATTGCTCCATTGGCCTTTATGCGTGGACGCACCTTAGATAATGCCTTTGTGATTTTAGATGAAGGTCAGAACACAACTCATGCACAAATGAAGATGTTCTTAACACGTATGGGAAAAAACGCTAAGTTTTTATTAACTGGTGATCCTGGTCAGGTAGATTTACCACGTCGCACAATTTCTGGATTAAAAGAAGCGCTTTTAGTTTTAAAGAATATTGAAGGTATTGGTATTATTTATCTCGATGATAAGGATGTGATTCGTCATAAATTAGTTAAGAAAGTTATTTCTGCATACAAGAGCATTGAGAATCGAGATTAAAATACTACTGTCATTGCGAGAAAAGCGTGACAAATACGTAGTATTCATTAATACCTTAAAAATCAATAAGAAGAGAATGAATAATCTTTTAAATTATAACTAAAAACATACAGATTACTGCGTCGCAAAGGCGACTCGTAATGACATTACATTAGAAAATGAGTAACACAATCATAGATACCAATTTCAACTTTCCAAACCAAAAAAGTGTTTACAAAGGAAAAGTTAGAGAAGTTTATAATATTAACGATGATCAGTTAGTAATGATTGCAACAGATCGTTTAAGTGCTTTTGATGTGGTAATGCCAAAGGGTATTCCTTATAAAGGGCAGATCTTAAATCAGATAGCAACAAAGATGATGACGGAAACTGAAGATTTAGTACCTAATTGGTTGGTCGCTACACCAGATCCTAATGTAGCTGTAGGTCATTTATGTGATCCTTTTAAAGTCGAAATGGTGATACGTGGCTATATGTCTGGTCATGCAGCACGAGAGTATAAAGCCGGTAGGCGAATACTTTGTGGTGTTTCAATGCCAGAAGGTATGAAAGAGAATGACAAATTTCCTGAGCCGATTATAACTCCAGCAACTAAGGCTGAAATGGGAGACCACGATGAAGATATTTCTCGTGAAGACATTTTAGCAAAAGGTATCGTTTCTAAGGAAGATTATATTATTCTTGAAGATTACACTAGAAAATTATTTAACCGTGGGACAGAAATCGCAGCAGATCGTGGTTTAATCTTAGTAGATACCAAATACGAATTCGGAAAAACTAAAGACGGTAAAATAGTTCTGATTGATGAAATACATACACCAGATTCTTCACGTTATTTCTATGCAGACGGTTACCAAGAGCGTCAAGATAGAGGTGAAACTCAAAAGCAATTATCTAAAGAGTTTGTGCGTCAATGGTTAATTTCTAATGACTTTCAAGGATTAGAAGGGCAAACAGTTCCTTTTATGAGTGATGATTATGTTGAAACCGTTAGCGAGCGTTATATTGAATTGTATGAAAATATTACAGGTGACACTTTTGTGAAAGGTGACGTCAGTGATATTCAGAGTCGGATAGAGGCAAATGTAAATGACTATTTAAAATCGTAGCTATTCTTTTTCTAGCTTTTCTAGTTTTTCACGAGAATACGGATTTTCTTGTAATGCTAGCGCTTTTATAAAATTTTCCTTTGCTTTATTCTTGTTCTCTACAGCCAAATAATAATCACCTAGAGAATCATAAACGTTAGAGCTTTTTGGGTGATACTCTACATTCATCTCAAAAAATTGTTTTGCTAAGTCATGCTTATTCATTTGCATGAGTTGGTAACCCATTCCATTAATCGTTCCCTCATCTGGCTTGTTATCATAACCCAAAGTATTACTTACTTTAGTGAAATGAGTTTTCATTCTGTCCACTATATCTGTATTAGGAGTCATGACATCTGAAAATTTAATGTCAAATTTATAGAAGTCAAAAAGAAACCTTAAGCCATCATAGGTAGTTATTAAAGGAGCTGAACCATGGTCATCATTTTCGTAATATTTATAACTAAAATCCACAGCACTTTCGTTAGTGTTTCTGAATAAATCTCTAGTTTCAAAAATTGAATTAATAGGTTCCACCATTGGTCCTTTGGCTTTTCTAACGGAAGTTGTATCCATACCTGCTTCAAGAGTATTTGCTATACCTAAATAAAGCGATTTGTTTTTATACTTTTCATCTTTAAGGTTTGACTCGTTAAAGGCATTTAATAATTTTTTGTTATCCCAACACATCGAAGGATCAATAGAGATATAACTTGTAAATAAATCTGGTCTATTGTTTAGAGCATCCATTACTAATAACCCTCCAAATGAATGACCAATAAACATTCTATAAGGAGATGTTGGATAATTTTTTTCAATATGCGGGAATAATTCTTTTTCCATAAACCTTAAGAAGTCTCTTCCACCTCCAGATTGAGCAACTAAGCCTTGTGGAGCCATTGGAGGGTTAGGTTCTGATTTTGTTGGTGTCAAATCTCGAGTTCTGTTAGTATTTGGTATGGCAACAACCATCAAATTTGGTATAATATTATTAGAACCTAATTGCTCAACCATACCAACAACTGAGGTAAAATGTGCATCACCATCTAATAAGTAGATTACTGGGTAGTTTTTTACTCCTAATGGTGGTATATACACCATTATTTTTCTTTCTTCATTAAGAATTTTTGATTGAATACTATCCATTTTACCAATAACAACTTCATTTTGACTATCAGTTAAATTTGGAGTTGCAAACAAGAGAATTATAAATAAGTACTTAAAAGTTTTCATATTTGATTTAGTTTATATCTATGAATTAGTTGTTTTTGAAAAATAAATGACATCGAAGTCAATTAATTCTACAATAACGTTGGTTATTTAATATTTAGCCTTCAAAGTCTCAGTATGATGCTCAACATGGTGTGCTGTCCACATTATAATTTCTCGCACAGGCATTTTTCCCATTAAAGGATGAGGTAAAATCAGTGTGTCTAAATTCTTATAACTAATGGTTTTTGTTTTGTGTTGCAGCTTCTTTTGTTCTGTTTGTATCCTGTTGAGAATATATTCTTTTTCACTAAAAGCAGGTACTTTCATATTTTCAGAACCTTTGAAAGTTCTGCCTTTTGCATCTTCTAAACGTTCTTGGTAACGTTGTACTATCGCCTCATAATTTCTGACTGGTCTGTTCGCTTTCCCAAACTTGTAACGCAATAAAAACTTAGGCATACTCAGGGCATTGCTGAGTGGTTTAATGCTTTATAATAAATGAAGTGCTTGCTGTCCTGATGTCCATTTACCTTCAGGTCCTTGTGTCCAAGCATCTTCTGGTTGGTTTTTTAACCAAGTGATTAATTCGTTGTGTTTGGATTCAATTAAATCTACAATGTCTTCTTTATTCATAACGCTTAGTTTGATAAAGTAAGATACGAATTTTAATGAGGAGTTTCTAAATTACGTATTTACAAGCTATTATTCCACTTCTTTCTCTTGTAGTACAACTTTATCTTTTTTGAAGATAGGAACTAAGTAAGATAAATTAAATCCAAAACCACCACCAATAGCTCCACTATCATAAGTTCTATTAAAACCAGGAATATAGAGATTTTCATAACCACTAGGTTTTGTTTCTGAAACAAGAAACTTAAGTTGAACATTTATACCAGCAAAGAAATTATTAAAAAGTTCAGCTTTTAATCCTACTTGTATTTCTCCCCAAATTGCAGTTAAACCTTTAAATTCTTGACCTTCTTCTACTGAGAATAACCCATTATTCCAGTATTGGTTATTTATATCATAAACTTTATAATTATTTAAAGTTTGACTAAATGTACTCGCACCTACACGGAAACCACCATAAAGCATATTCTCCATATCGAGCCAATTTTTGTAGAAATTAATATCTATACCAGCTTTAAAATAGCTTCCTTTAGACGTATTGTTTAAAACTTCGTTTTCTAAAGTACGTTCTTCATTTCCAATTTCACCAGCTAAGTACATACGTTTTGTAAGGCGATAATCTCCCAAAACTTCAAAGCCTGTGTAATTATCATCTAAAAATGTACGTGCTAGTTTACTTATATCTGTACCTAGACGTAATCCATACTTTTGTTTAAAGACTAAGGTGTCTGTGACAGTTTTCTTTTCGTTTTGCGCAAAAGCTATTGTTGTAAACAACAGCAAAATTATAGCACTTCTAATGGAAGATACGTACATGTACTGTGTTTTCATTTTCAACTGTTGATTCTACAATTTCAATATTATTACTAATCCAATTATCTGTATCTGTGACTCTTGTTACGGTTAGGGCGGTAAATATACTTTTATATCCACATGCTCTAGATACATAAATAAATTCTGGTACATATGAGATTTCTAGAATGTCTATATTAGAGTCTCCTGTGCCATCTATTCTTAAGTTACTATCTTTTTCTGCAATAAAACGAGACGTAGTGACAGTACCTTCTGTATTAATTTGTAAAGGCAAATCTGCAGCATTTACATTTTCGTTGAAGGCTATAGTAGCATCTGAACTTACTTCTGGGTTTGTAACTAAATCTTCGCCATATAATGTTAGTCTCGGAACACTCTTTAAATCATCAGTATTTGATACATCATAAAACTCAATAAGTAATCTTGGAGTTGTTACTGTCGTTTCAGCACAAATGTCATCGCGCTCGCAGCTAATCAATGCTATGGTAACAAATAGAATAAGGAATTTTAGTTTTTTCATTTACTATTTTTCGAATAGGACTACCGTTTCAATATGTGCAGTATGCGGAAATTGATCCACTAAACTCAGTTTTTTAATATCATAACCAGCTTCCATTAACTGCTCAGTATCTCTAGCTTGTGTAGCAGGATTACAAGATACATAAACCAAACGGTCTGCATTAAGGTTTATTATTTTTTTAAGGGTTTTAGGAGCAATGCCAGCTCTAGCTGGATCTAAAATAATAGTTCTTATCTTATTAGTGAATTCTGGATGTTCGTTTAAAAATTTCCCAACATCCGCGGCGTAAAACTCTAAGCCTTTTATGTTGTTTCTTTTGGCATTTTCTTTAGCATCCTCAATAGCTGAAGCCACAATATCTACACCTACAATTTTTGTGTTTATCGCTCTACTGGCAATGATTTGACCAATAGTTCCGGTGCCACAAAATAAATCTAAAACTATTGTATTATCTATTGCATCTTTGTTTTCTAAAGCATAATCAACGACTTTAGAATATAGCTTCTCTGCACATTTTGGGTTGGTCTGAAAAAAGCTTTTCATGCTTATTTCGAAATTTAATCCTAGTAGTTCTTCAACAATTTTGTCTTCACCATAAACGAGATTAATACTTCCAGTTGTGGCAATGGTTCTATCTCCAACTTCATCATTTATAGTATGTAATAAACCTGCAACACGGTCACCAAATAATTCAACTAAGTAATTAGCAAATTTATCTAAGTCAAATTTAGGTAAATCATATGAAGTTGTTACTAAGTTGAATAATAATTTATTTGTTTTATATGATTTACGCACTACAAAATACCTAAAGAAACCTTCTCTTTTTGGTGCATGCCAAGGATCTAATTCTGTAGCCTCACAATAAGCCTTGATGTCTTTGATTTTGTTTTCAAACTCGGCATCAAACAGACCAGAATCTTTTTTAAGGTTATCTCCACACCACCAAGTGCCTCGCCTTTTAAAGCCAAGTGTAAATTCATCCACATCTGTTTTTAATTCTCTATTATAACCAATTGCTGAAAAGCCATATTCCATCTTATTACGATAGTGAAAGGTGTTTGGAGAATCTACGAATTCATCGAATTTATCTTCAATATCAGCAACTTTGCCAATGCGTTTGAATAGCTCAAGTGTACTTTGTTTTTTATAGATATGCTGCTTTTCAATTGGCAACTGTATATATGGAGCACCAGGAATATCTTGATAAGGCATTTCAATTTCATCCTCTGATGATTTTAAAACATCAAAAAGTTTTGCCTCTGCATATTTTTTGCTGCTTTTTTTAACCTGTGCCTTTACCAATTGACCAGGTAATGTATTAGGAACAAAAACCACAAACTCACCGTGTTCATTACGAATTCGTCCAATGCCTTTTCCGCCATAAGCATAGTCTTCGATTAAAAGTTCTATGACTTGTCCGCGTTTTACAAATTTGTTTCGTTCTCTTCTTGGCATTTACAAAAAATTAGAGTGCAAATATAGGTGCAATTTTATAAATAGTAGAAGATAAAAGTATCGACATAAATTAGATTATCTTTAAAAAGATTTCGAAATAATTGAACCTTTTTAAATATGCTTCGTCTTTAGAGTATGCGAGTCATAAATATCCATAAGCGAATAATTAATCAATCTGAGAAAGAGGTGAGTCAATTGTTTAAAACATTAGCTACCTCTAATGATTTAGTTTGGCCTTATGAAAATTGGCCGGCTATTCGGTTTAGAGACGGATTGCAAGTTGGTAGTAAAGGTGGTCATGGTCGTATTCGATATACTATTATAGAACTTACGTCTGGCAATCATATTAAGTTTCAATTTTCTAAACCTGAAGGTTTTGTTGGTACGCACCAGTTAAGAATAGTTGCTGTTAATGATAACAAGACCGAAATCAGTCACCATATAGAAGCGAAATCATCATTAAAAGCTACTTTCTTTTGGGTATTTGTTATTCGCTGGTTGCATGATGCATTAATAGAAGATGCTTTTGATAAGGTTGAAAATTATTATTTAGCAACAAAAAAAGTAACTAGATATAACCTTTGGGTAAAACTGCTTAGAGAAGTTTATAAAAGAAAACCATTTCAAATTAAACATGCTTAATTGAAAATAGATCATAGCATAGATAAAAAATTAATCGAGGATTATAAGGCTGGTGATAAAAGAGCGCTGACCTTGTTAGTTAAACGTTGGCATAAATCATTTTGTGATAAGGCCTATTGGATGGTTAAGGATAAAGATGTTGCTAAGGATATTGCTCAAGATAGTTGGACGACCATTATTAATAATTTAGAAAAATTAATAGAGCCAAAACAATTCAAATATTGGGCATATAGAATTGTTTGTAATAAGTCCACTGATTGGTTACGAATAAAATCCAAAAATCAAAAACAATCTATCGGCTATGAGTTTGAAATTGAAAATGATGACAATAAATATACTGATAATGAGCAGTTAAAACTTGAATTGTTAAAAGCAGTCAGCACGTTATCAGCTAATCAAAAAGTTATAGTTAGACTTTTTTATACCGAAGCTTATAGTCTAAAACAAATAAGTGATTTGTTAGATATTTCAGTTGGAACAGCTAAATCGAGATTGTTTCATGCTAGAGAAAAATTAAAAATAATACTCAAAAACAAGAATTATGAAAACTAATATGGAAGACATAGACAAACTAATTAAAGACACCTTAACACAAGAAGAAGCTAAATTCTATGATGATTTAGAAGAACAAAACCTATGGCAGATGATCTTTGGTATTTTTAAAGGAAAAAATAGCTGGATTGTTTATGTTATGAGCATTGTTCAAGTTGTATTCTTTGGTCTTTTTATTTATTGTGCTATTCAATTTTTTAAAGTTGAAACGACCAATGAACTAATTAAATGGGGAATTTATGGAACCTTGGCATTGATGGCATCGAGTATGTTAAAGTTATTTTCTTGGATGCAAATGGATAAGAAAGCGATAATTAGAGAAATTAAGAGATTAGAGCTACAGGTATCATCACTTTCTAGTAAAATACCTGACTAAGTTTTAAATCACAGTATTATTTAGTAATTTGCAGGTCTCTAGGGATGATTTCTTTCCCACGCTGAATTTTCAAAACTTTTGAAAGGATAAAGGTAGATAAGGAATGGATATTTTATTCATTTAAAAATTTATTTTATTATGGCAGTTTTAGACCAATTAACGTCGCAACAAGCGATTGATTTAGAAAACAAGTATGGTGCACACAATTACCATCCATTACCAGTGGTACTGAGTAGGGGAGAAGGTGTGTATGTTTGGGATTTAGAAGGTAAAAAGTATTATGATTTTTTATCGGCATACTCAGCAGTTAACCAAGGCCATTGTCATCCAAAAATTGTTGGAGCAATGACTAATCAAGCACAAACTTTAACGCTTACATCAAGAGCATTTTATAATGATATGCTCGGTAAATTTGAGAAGTTTGCTACCGAAACTTTTCATTACGACAAATTATTACCAATGAATACAGGTGCTGAAGCAGTAGAGACAGCATTAAAACTTTGTAGAAAATGGGCTTATGAAATTAAAGGTATCGATGAAAATAAAGCACAAATCATAGTTTGTGAAAACAATTTTCATGGTAGAACAACAACGATTATTTCATTTTCTAATGATCCTGTTGCTAGAAAAAACTTTGGACCATATACAGACGGGTTTATTAAAATTGAATATGACAACTTAAACGCTTTAGAAGAAGCTCTCAATACTAATGAAAATGTTGCTGGTTTCTTAGTTGAACCAATCCAAGGAGAAGCTGGTGTTTATGTGCCAAGTGAAGGTTATTTAAGTGCAGCTAAAGCGTTATGTGAAAAACATAATGTATTATTTATTGCAGATGAAGTACAAACTGGTATTGCAAGAACTGGTCGTCTCTTGGCTACATGTGGTAATTGTAGTTGTTCAGACAAACATTGTTCTGGTGCACCTGAAGTAAAAGCAGATATTTTAATATTAGGGAAAGCTTTATCTGGTGGAGCTTATCCTGTATCTGCGGTATTAGCAAATGATAGTATTATGAATGTTATTAAACCTGGGAATCACGGAAGTACTTTCGGTGGTAATCCAGTAGCAGCGGCTATTGGTATGGCTGCACTAGAAGTTATTAAAGATGAAGAATTAGCTAATAATGCTCAACAATTAGGTGAATTATTTAGAACTGAATTATCTAAGTTTATTGAAACAAGTTCTATTGTGAATAGTGTTAGGGGTAAAGGACTTTTAAATGCTATTTTGATTAATGATGATGAATATAGCGATACAGCCTGGAATATTTGTTTAAGATTAAGAGATAATGGCTTATTGGCTAAACCAACACACGGTAACATTATTCGTTTTGCACCACCATTAGTTATGACCAAAGATCAATTGTTAGATTGTGTATCTATAATCATTAAGACACTAAAGGAATTTGTGGATTAAATTATCAAAATTAAGATATAAAAAAAGCGATTTTCAATTAAGAAAATCGCTTTTTATTTTTTTACTAATAAGACTATTGTCCCATCATTTCTCTCATTTTTTCTTGGAGTAATTCTGGATCTTGCATTGTTTCCCATCCAAAATAAGTGAATAACCATATCATATAAATAGTCATTAAAAGACTTAACACTATACCTATTATTCCCATTATTTTACCGGCTTTAACATTTCCAAATCCAGTATAATCTTCAGGCGCAGCTTTATATATTTTTGTTGCTTTCCCTGCTAATACTACTGCAACAATACCAAAAATTAGTCCTGGTGCTCCATAGCAGCAACAGCCTAAGATTGATAATATTCCCATTACAAGTACAAGCGTTCCATTTGGTATTTGTTGTTTTTCCATTTGAGTTGATTTTTATTTTAGTTAAAATGTTTTAATTATAAAGCTTACTACAATAATACTAATATTTATTACAAAAAGGCCAAGTATTATTTTATGACCGAACTTAAATTTAAATTTTAGATGTAATAATAAGAAAGAAAACAAAATAATTAGCGTGTAAATAGCTGGATACATATAAAAAGCAGCGATAAACTCACCTTTTAAAATTAATGAAACTGAGCGCTGAATTCCACAACCCATGCATTCTACATTAAATGTCTTCTTCCACATACATGGTAACATGTAATCTTCTAATTGTGCTATCAGTAATTTCATAACAACAAATTTAGCTCTTTTGATAAAAAGTTCAATAAAAAATCATTCTTAGCTGTATTTTTGTGCTACTATTTTAATTGTTTATTATGAATATCTCTAGAACTATAAATTTTATATGTATTGTTGTTGGTGGTTTAGTTGCATTATATGCTCAAGCTCAAGAACAACAAAATACCTATTTGTTAACAGCAGGAATTGTATTATTAATGTTTGGTATCTATAGAACCTCTCGAAACATTCCAAGTAAGTTCGATAAGCAAGAAGAAGAGACTTTCATACAAACAGAAGATGAAGATTAATATTGGTGATAAGGTAGAAACCATTGATGATGCTATTTCTGGAATAGTGACAAAGATATCCGGAACTACCATTTCAATAGAAGATATGGATGGTTTCGAGTTTCAGTTTGAAACTAATGAATTAATGATATCATCAAACGAGAACACCATTGAGAACTCCATCTACAATTCAGATTTAGATGCTGTAAAAAGAGAAAAGGAAATACAGAAGCGTAAAATTGTTCCTACAGTAAAACCTAAAGAACGACATGCCCCGAAATTTGAAGTCGACTTACATATTCATCATTTAACTTCATCTACTAGTGGTATGTCTAATTATGATATGCTAAACCTGCAGTTAGACACAGCAAGACGTCAATTAGATTTTGCAATACGGAAGCGCATTCCTAAGATTGTATTTATACATGGAGTAGGTGAAGGAGTACTTCGTCAAGAGTTAGAAACCTTATTTGGACGTTATAATAATATAAAGTTTTACGATGCAGATTATAAGACCTACGGTTTAGGTGCAACGGAAGTTAGAGTATTTCAGAATTTAGAGCCCTAGATATTAATCTATTTCAGTATTAAAACTTATAGGATCTCCTATATATGTCCCAAATGGAATTTCAGTAGAATTTATTGGACCTATACCAGTATTTAATACTAAAAAACGAGTGGTTGCAATTCTTGTATATGTATTGTCAATAAACCCAGAATCAGTAAATGCCTCTGATGCATTAGCATCTAAATATCGTCTTGGTACTACAGAACCATCCGTACTTTCTTGATAGTCATCCCTTGGGTTTTCATTTTCATTTTCATCCTCTAAGCGTGTGTCAATCCCGTCTCCGTCATCATCTGTGTCTAAATAATCTAAGTCACCATCACCATCTGTATCTAGTGGATTTGTATTAGGATTATCATCACTATCACTGTTATCAATTTCATTAATGGTCTTTACATTATCATTATCATCATCTTCATCTAAATAATCAGCAATACCATCTCCATCCCAATCTTGAGGGTCTGCTATTCCACCTGGCCCATATTCAAATTCACTCGGAATTCCATCATTATCATCATCTTCAATATTAACACTAACGACTACAGTGCCAGCACTAGCTACATTATCTTCGGTGACTACTAAACCAGAGTCGGATAAAACATTACACAATACGCCATCAGACAAGGTCGTATTGTATTTACGATAATAAAACTGAACTTCACCAGGGATTGTAAGTTCTACAGATGTTTCAGTTGCTGTAGTAAACAAATAATCACTTGATGGTTTAGGTAATACTAAAAGCAATGCCTCATTTGGGTCTTCACGTGTATCATAAACCAGATATGAATCTTCAAAATTATCACAACGTTCTAGTAATTCATCAAATTCTAAATCTACAGTAAAAATGTCGCCATCATCACAGGATACAAATAAGGCTAAACAAAAGATGATATAATAGTGACACTTCATAGATTCTATTTTGAACAAAAATAATGGATTTGTAAAATTATAACGCTCCATTGTCTAAATAATTTTATTTACAATATTTTTGCAACATGAAGGCAGTATATTTAGACAATGCAGCTACAACTGCATTACGACCAGAAGTTGTTGATCGTATGACTAAGGTTCTTAATGAGAATTTTGGAAACGCCTCATCTACACATAGCTTTGGAAGATCATCAAAGGCGCTTTTGGAGCAATGCCGTAAAAACATTGCGAGTTATTTTAATGTTACATCTTCTGAGATTGTGTTTACCTCTGGAGGGACAGAAGCTGATAATTTAGCACTGAGAAGTGTGATAAGAGATTTAGGTGTTACAGAAATTATTACTTCTAAAATTGAACACCATGCTGTTTTACATACTGCTGAACAATTGCAAAAAGAATATAATATTGTTGTAAAATATGTCGATTTAGATCCTTGTGGTTTAATAAACTACTCACATTTAGAACAGTTATTAGCCTCTAGCAATAAAGCAATAGTAAGTTTAATGCATATTAATAATGAAGTAGGTAATATTTTAGACATTAAACAAGTAGCAGAGCTATGCAAAGCTAATAATGCACTATTTCATAGTGATATGGTACAATCTGTAGGACATTATAAAATAGATTTACAAGATATTACTGTTGATTTTATGGCAGCAAGTGCTCATAAGTTTCATGGGCCTAAAGGTGTAGGATTTTGTTTTGTCAGGAAAGAATCTGGTTTAAAACCTTTGATTTTTGGTGGTGAGCAGGAGAGAGGTTATAGAGCAGGTACAGAGTCTACGCATAATATTGTAGGCATGGATGAAGCTTTAAAAATTGCTTATGCTCGTCTTGATGAAGAAAAAAAATATGTTTCAGATTTAAAAACGTATTTCATTCAACAACTCAAAACAAATTTATTAGATGTTCATTTTAATGGAGGTTGTGAGGATGTTATTAATAGTACTTATACATTAATAAACGTGTGTTTACCTATTGCTCCAGAAAAAGCACCTATGCTACAATTTCAATTAGATTTAAAAGGTATAGCCTGTTCTAAAGGAAGCGCTTGTCAGAGCGGAAGCTCACAGCAATCTCATGTGTTAACTGAATTACTTAATGCTGAAAATTTAAAGCGACCATCTGTGCGTTTTTCGTTTAGTGTTTTTAATACTCAAGAGGAGTTAGATTATGTAATCTGGGTATTAAAAGAGTTTGTTAATTCTTAACAATAATCTTCTGCGACTTAACTGCGTTAGTGTTAGACCTTACATTTACAACATAAACACCATCACTTAAATCTGTTGTAGAAAGCACGTAACGATCTAGTACTGAATCATAAGTGCCATGCAATAAGCGTTTTGCCGCAATATCATATACTTCAATGGATGTGATATCTAAACCATTAGGATTAATGACCGAAAGTTGGTGAATACCATTATTTTGATTTATCACTAAGTCATTAACTTCAAACCCTTTAATATTTAATGGGTCTTGTGGTGTAAAGACAATTTCAAAACGATCAGTGTAGTTCCCAGGTTCTATATTAAGATCGTAATCTTGATTTCTCAAGTTTACATAAGTTTCATTTTCAATATCATGGATATAGATACCTTGAGATTCTTCAAAATTTTGAATATCAAAAATTCTAAAACGTAGCGGCTGTTGTTGTTCTATATCAATAACTAAAGGAATTACTAGTGCTTCTTCAAAGGGATAAGCTTGACCTGAATACTTTATATCTTCTATAGCAAAATAGGCATCTGAACTTACGTTATCAGAACGACTTAGCTCTAAACCATAATCAAAACCATCTGTTGCAGAATCGTGAAAATTTAAAACAACTTGTCGTGTATATTTGCTACTATCAACTGTAAAATCTATATTAATTCTAAATCTTCTAAAATCATCAGGAACAATAGTTAATCCATTATTTTGATAATTTAAATTTGTATTATTTCTAAAGAAAAAACTATCGGCACCTTCCTTTTCGTATACACGAAATTCATTTTTTGCACGAACAATTCCTGAAGTGCCTGAACGACCTTCTACCATAAAACCTTGCCCTATTGGGATAAATCTTCTAGAAAGTTTGGTTCCATTTGCTCCAGGTGGTGGTAATGGAAGAACGTTGTCTTGTTCATCATAAGTAAAAAATATTGCAGGAGTAGTAGTGATAACAGTACCGGCTGCATTAATAGTATATTCAGAATATCCACCAACATAATCTTGTAAGGTATGAGATGCAACAGTACCATCTTGTTCCCAAAAGAAAAGTGTACCAGTAATTGCCGCTGCATTTTGTGTATCATGAATAAAAGCAGCAGAATCTATTGCGCTTGGATAAGGGTTACCTATCAAAGTAAAATCACCATCTGCAACAGTGTTAGACATTGTTCCGTTATTTGGTTTACCTCTAAAATCATAATCAGTGCTACCTGTCGTTCCAATGCCTGTACCTTTCATTGTAAAACCTAATCCTGGGTCAATGTCACCAACATCACCAGCAAAAATCCAATCTGCATATGCGCTTGAAGATACATAAGTCCATAACCAACGAGATGATATTTGTAGAGGACTTGCAGTTCCGTTATAACCTGTTGTAAACGTACTATTATTACTGTCAATAAGACTTGCGGTACTTAATAAAGGGTCATCTATCTGATTTGTTCTAAAGTCGTTATTCCCAAAAGTATTTGTCAATATTCCTCCTACTGGTGAGCACCAATAATTATAAGACCATTGATTTACAGTTCCATCTTGGTATACACTTAACTCACCCAGACCAGAATTGCCTGTAGTTCCTGTGCCTTGCAAAAGTTGAGATTCGTCTCTTAAATATATTTTTGCTGTGGTTTCTTCTAAATTAATATCATCATTAACAAAGAGAACTTGATCTTTTACATATACATAAGCATTATTTCTTACGCTAAGTTGCGAAAAAGAAAAACTAAAGCATAGCATTAGACATGCAGTGAGGGAAATTTTCATGTTTAAAATTTTGTACTATAGCTTAGTAGGGTAATCTAAAGTGGATTAGACAGTTACAAATCTAACAATTTTGTATCATTTTATAGGTTTAATAATCGTCAATTTTGGCACTTGCACTAAAAATCTAAGTAATTTCACTAAATATTTAGAAGAAGGCTAAAAGCGAGCCGATAACCTCACATTAAAAACTCGAGGAGTTAAGAAGTTAGGAATAGCAAATTGACGTTTAGAATAAACATCTCTTACCCAAGTATTAGTAATAGAGTTTTGATTGTTGAACATATTGTAGATTTCAAAGCCTACTGAGAGTTCTTTAAATGCTTTTTTCCATTTAGAATTATATGTCTTATCTGGATTTACTAATTCTAAAGATACTCCTAAATCAGCACGTCTATAATCACGTAAACGTATCTGAAAGTCATAAGGATCAGCATAGCTTGGTGAACCACCTGGTACACCAGTATTATAAACTAAATTTAAATACATCTTTAAGTCTGGCATATTTGGTACATAATCCTGAAACAAAGCTCCAAATTTTAAGCGTTGATCCGTAGGTCTTGCAATATAACCACGGTTTTCAATATTTTCTTCGGTCTTTAGATAACCAAAACTAAACCAGGATTCAGTACCAGGTACAAACTCACCATTAAGTCGCATATCTAAACCATAGGCATATGCTTCAGCATTATTTTTTGCTCTATATCTAATCCTTACATTCTCTAAGGTATATGGATTTACATTACTCAAACCCTTGTAATATGCTTCAGTCACTAGTTTAAATGGTCTATCCCAAATTTCGAAGCTATACTCGTTTCCTAAAACCACATGAAATGATTTTTGCGCTTTTACTTTTGGTTGAACAACACCAGAAGAATCTCTTAATTCTCTGTAGAAAGGGGGTTGGTAATACAAACCACCTGCTACTCTAAAAAGCATATCTTTATCCCAATCTGGTTTTATAGCTAATTGGGCTCTAGGACTAAAAACGGTCTGAGAGTTACTTTCAATTCCATCACCATTAACGGTCCAACTATGTGCTCTAACTCCTACATTATAAAAGACATCGTTATTTCCCCAAGTTGTATTCTTGCTATATTGAGCAAAAGCTTGTAGGCGGTCAATTTGAACTTTATTTAAAGCTCTTACATTTTCGAAAGCTGCAAGTGGACCAGAAAAAGGTTCGTAAGGCTGTAAGTTTGGTGAGCTAAAGTTTGGCGGACGAATAGAAAAACCAGCCGAATCAATAACTTCCCATTCTAAAAGTCGGTCTCTAATATCCTCATGTGTATATTTTATAGACCATTCTACAGTACTTTCATCGTCAATTTTATAATCACCTCTATGTTCTGCATTAACTATAAAAGCGTCTAAATCATTTCTGGCATGTGTTAATTGAGAACCAATACCTTCACTAAACTCAACTTCCCCTAAATTTTCGTCACCAATATTTGTATTAACTTCTCCCAAACGATATTGTGCAAATATGTCAAAATACTCTTGTTCAGTAGTATGATATGCTGAAGCAATTACTTTTAAAGTTAATTCATCGCTTGCAAAATAATTGGCTTTAAATGCTCCGAAATAAGTCTGGTATTGATCTTTTTCTTGCCCATCATAAAATACTAGAAGTGCTACAGGTTCTTGCAAAGTACCAAAGTTAGTTTGTCTATTTTCTGGCTCAAAATTGTATTTATTTAATGAAATATTACCTAAAAAATTTAGATGAAATTTACTCGAAAAACGATAGGTTAGATAGGTTTGAGCATCTGCAAATACAGGTTCTACATTGCCTTCAGTCTCAAGATTATTTAATATTAAACTATTATCTCTGTAACGAACACCAGCTATTCCCGAAAACTTACCATCATTAGATACGGCTTCTGCAGCGACACTACCTCCTAATAAGCTTAAGTCGGTTCTTACTCCAAAAGCAACTGGGTTTCTATATGTGATATCTAATACAGAAGATAATTTATCACCAAATTTTGCTTGAAAACCACCAGCTGAAAAATCAACATTCTGAACTAAATCCGTATTCACAAAACTTAATCCTTCCTGATTACCAGAGCGAATTAGAAAAGGGCGATAGATTTCTATTTCGTTAACATATACTAAGTTTTCATCAAAATTCCCACCTCTTACTGAGTATTGTGTACTTAGTTCATTTGAGATATTAACTCCTGGTAGTGTTTTTAAAATATTCTCAACACCAGGTTGAGCACCTTTAATTGTTCTCACCATCTGAGGAGAAATGGAAGTAACTCCATCAACGGACTGTCTTGTATTAGTATTAATAACTACAGTTGCAATTTGCTCAATTTCAATTTTCATAACAGGATTAAACTCCAGCTCTTGTCCGTTTTTTAGATTGAATTTAGCCTCAACTCGTTTATGATTTAAATGAGTAAATACAATAGTGATGTCTTTACCAAATGGAATTTTAAGTTCATAAAATCCGTTTTCATTTGTAGCTGTACCTTCACCTGTGCTAGCCTTAATATTAACATCATTAATAGGGTTGTTGTTTTCATCTAAGATAACACCTCTGATAATTGCAGATTGTGAAAAGGATAATAAGCTAAAGAATAAGCCTAGTAGAACTATAAAATGTAAGCGTTTCAAATAGTTTAGTTTTATTTTCTAAAAAAGATTGCTTCAAATGTAGAACTATTTCCAACATTATCTGTAACAATTATTTTTAATTCGTTCTTTGTATCAGTAACGATATTATCTTTAAAATCGTGTATAAGTGTATCAGTTTTATAATCATATTCCATTAAAATCCACTTTCCGTTAACTGTTGCTCTATATTTACTAATGCCAGATAGTCCATCTTTTATTTTTACTTTAAGGTAACGGTATTTACTTAACCATTTTTTATCTTGAAAATTAGTGGGTCTTATAGAAGGTGCAACAGTATCCATAGCCAAAGTATAAGTGCCAAAAATTTTGCTGCCAGCACTTAAAATTTTGCCTTTGCGTTTAGTTCGTACATAGCTTGGTTTCTTGTAGTAGCCATATAATCTAGCAATAAAAATCTTATCTAAATGTTCTGTTTTGTAATTACTTAAGTCGTAATTAATATAAAAGTTTTTTTGTAGTGGAATATTGTCTTCATGCAAGAAGAGCGTATCACAGTTAACTTTAAAATCTATGAAACGATCGTCATATAATGTATTTTTATAAAAGCTAACTTTTATATTATTAGACTCTAACGTTGTTGCCTTGTTACTATATACAAGAGATTTAGACAATAAAGTATCATTATTTACTTTTTCAATAATTTCTAATTTTCCTTTTACAGGAACTGAAATCCAAGTTTCATTTTGCTTATAATCTCTTATTCTTACTTTATAGACAGATGATGTACTATCTTCAACACTTATATAACCATTGTCATAAGCATCTTTATAAAGACTCAAAGGGTTATTTTTTTGTATGAACAACTTTTGGATACGAGAACGATTAGTTTTAAAGTATTCATAATCTATTAATCTCTTAATATGCTTAGTTTCGTCAAAACTGAAGCGCTTAAAGTCTATTTCTAGACTTTTATTACCATTAAAAAAAGTTTGGATATTACTTACACCATTGTTGTTTGGTGCTAAATCTTGTTTGTCATAACTCGTTATACCAAAACCAATATTACCAAAAGCAGTAATTTTTTCAACCTCGTAATCTCCACTCTTCTTAGGAATCAACCTTAAAGGAACGCGTTCATTCTTGCCATTTATTATAGCGTTTTCATCTTTTGGATATGCATAAATAGCCGAAACATAAGGCGCTTTAGTATCTTTTACATCAAAGCCAAAAAGCATAGGATTCAATGGTCGTTCTTGGTTATCCCTAATTTCGAAATGTAGATGAGGTCCACCAGAACCTCCTGTATTACCAGAGAAAGCTATCACTTCGTTAGGAGCAATAATAATTTCTTCAGTACTAGGAAACACCTCTACCTCAAAACTTTCCTTATCATACTGGCATTCTTTAATATACTTTTCTAAGCGTTTAGAAAATTTTTGAAGGTGACCGTAGACCGTAGTGTACCCATTGGGATGAGTTATATATATTGCTTTACCATAACCAAAATGCGAAATTTTAATTCTACTTATATAACCTCCGGCAGAAGCATAAACTTTAAGTCCTTGTTTTTGTTGTGTTTTAATATCTATACCACCATGAAAATGCGATGATCTTAACTCAGCAAAAGTACCAGCAAGAACAATCTGAATATCTAAAGGGTTTCTAAAATAATCTTGAGGGTATTCTGTTTGACCATAAGCAGAACAGGTAATTAAAAGGAGGAGCAATTTTTTTTTCATATAATGGACTATGTTAGCTAAAATATCAATTTGATTGAGAAATTCAAATCTTAATATAATATTATTTTTTTTAACGTATTAATTCTTTTGATGTTATGGGAACTAAAAATAATTGTAAAAGAATTGTGTTTTTTCATTAGGTATGTTAACTTTGTTTCAACAGTATTGAATTACTTTAATGAGTAAAATAGAAGACATTGTTGATGCTTTAGAAAATAAAATCAGTAAAGTTTTACATAAGCAAGAGGTTTTAAAACAGACCAACGCGAAACTTTCTGAACAATTAGAACAACAACAGCAAAAACTTTTAGAGCAACAAGAAGAATTAGGGTCTTGGGCAGAAAAGTATGAAACACTCAAAATCGCAAATTCAATGCTAGGTAGTGACGAAAATAAACGAGAAACAAAGCTCAAAATAAATGCACTTATTAGAGATATTGACCATTGTATTGGGCAGATCTCGGAATAAAGTTGTAAATTAGACTAGATGTCAGATCAATTAAAAATTAAACTTTCAATCGCTAATAGAGTATATCCTTTAACGATTAATCCGATTCAAGAAGAAGGTTTAAGAAAGGCTACAAAGAAAATTGAAGCCATGATAGGACAATTTGAACAGAATTATTCTGTTAGAGATAAGCAAGATGTTTTAGCAATGTGTGCTTTACAGTTTGCTGCTCAAGTAGAGCAAAAGTCAATAGATAAAGAGTATGTTAATGAAGAAGTTCAGGAGAAGTTAGAAGCTTTAAACGAACTTTTGAAAGGGCATGTATAACTCGTACGTTCTTTAAAATAAAAGGTTACTGCCTACATTAGTTACATTTTTTGATAAACTCAACGATCAATTCTTTAAAAAGGGTGAGTTGAAGTTGTAAAATCGTGCTGTTAATACTTTGGTATTTAGACAGATTTTTGATCAGCTTGTTAGCCCTAAACTTGTTTTTAAGGAGTTTATACAAAACCGATAACTGATGTAGGCTTTTTTTATATACTAACACTAAATAATAAACATGGACACTAACACAATTTTATATATTGTTGGAGGAGTAGTATTAGGATTAATACTAGGATATATTATAGCAAAATCCTTAGCGAAAGGAAATGCATCAAAGTTAATATCTAATGCTGAAAGCGAATCTAAATCGATTTTAAAGCAGGCTAATGTCGATGCAGATGCCCTTAAAAAAGATAAAATTCTTCAGGCAAAAGAAAAGTTTATTGAGCTTAAGGCTGAGCATGAAAAAGTGATCTTGTCGAGAGATAAGAAAATGGCTGAAGCAGAAAAGCGAATTAGAGATAAAGAATCACAAATCTCTAATGAATTATCTAAATCCAAAAAATCTAACCAATCATTAGAGAGTAAAATTAAGGATTATGATTTTAGACTTGAGTTCTTAGAGAAGAAGAAAGGTGAAGTAGAGAAAGCTCATAAAAACCAAATCAAACAATTAGAAGTAATTTCTTCTTTATCTGCTGAAGAAGCGAAAGAGCAATTAGTTGAATCCCTTAAGGAAGAAGCTAAGACAGATGCAATGGGTTTTATTCAGGATAAATTAGAAGAAGCAAAACTAACAGCACAACAAGAAGCTAAAAAGATTATTATTAATACCATTCAACGAATAGGTACCGAGGAAGCAGTCGATAATTGTGTATCTGTATTTAATATAGAATCTGATGATGTTAAAGGAAGAATTATTGGTAGAGAAGGTAGAAATATTAGAGCAATAGAAGCTGCCACTGGAGTGGAAATTATTGTAGATGATACACCTGAGGCTATTATCTTATCTTGTTTTGATTCTGTAAGACGAGAAATAGCACGCTTATCATTACACAAATTAGTGACTGATGGTAGAATTCATCCAGCAAGAATTGAAGAGGTCGTTAGAAAGACTCAAAAACAGATTGAACAAGAAATTATTGAGGTAGGTAAACGTACTGTTATTGATTTAGGGATTCATGGATTGCATCCTGAATTAATTAAGATGGTTGGTCGAATGAAATACCGTTCTTCTTATGGACAAAATTTATTGCAACACTCAAGAGAGGTGGCTAAACTTTGTGGAGTCATGGCTGCCGAATTAGGACTTAATCCTAAGTTAGCAAAACGTGCAGGTTTACTTCATGATATTGGTAAAGTTCCATCTTCAGAAACTGATGTTGAAACTCCACATGCAATATTGGGAATGCAATGGGCTGAGAAGCATGGTGAAAAACCAGAAGTATGTAATGCTATAGGCGCTCACCATGATGAAATTGAAATGACAACATTACTTTCGCCTATAATACAGGTTTGTGATGCTATTTCTGGCGCAAGACCAGGTGCAAGAAGACAAGTATTAGATTCTTATATACAGCGTCTTAAAGATTTGGAAGATGTTGCATTTGGGTTTACTGGTGTTAAGAAAGCTTACGCAATACAAGCAGGTAGAGAATTACGTGTTATTGTTGAAAGTGAAAAGGTATCTGATGATAAAGCCGCAAGTTTATCATTTGAAATTTCTCAAAAAATTCAAACGGATATGACTTATCCTGGACAAGTAAAGGTGACTGTAATTAGAGAGACACGTGCAGTAAATATTGCCAAGTAAAATATAACTAACTCAAATTTTTAGTATAGGTATTTAAATTTAAGTTTTAAATGCCTATTCTTATTTTCTTGGGTGATATTTATTTAAAATATCGGTCAAATGTGAACGATCCACATGCATGTAGATTTCAGTAGTTGTTATACTTTCATGACCAAGCATCATTTGAATTGCTCTAAGGTCAGCACCATTTTCTAAAAGATGCGTAGCAAAGGAATGTCTAAACGTATGAGGGGATACATTTTTCTTTAGTCCCGATTTTTCAACTAGTCTTTTAATGATAGTAAACACCATTGCACGTGTTAGTTTTTTGCCTTTATAGTTGAGGAAAAGAACATCTTTTGAACCTATATCAACCAAAATTTGTTGCCTTATAGATTTCCAAATATTAATATAACCTTGTGTGCTTGTACTAATAGGAACAAATCGTTCTTTATTACCTTTACCTAGGACTTTTATAAAGCCTTCATCAAAAAACAAATCTGAAATTTTGAGTTCAATTAACTCACTTACTCTTAAACCACAACTATAAAGGGTCTCTATAATCGCTCTATTTCGTTCTCCAAGATTTACTCCATTAAATTGGTAACTCAAATCAATGTTAGAAATAAGACAATCTATATCACCAAGGGATAATGTCTCAGGAAGTTTCCTTCCTATTTTCGGAGTTTCAATGAGATCAGTTGGGTTATCTTTCCTGTAATTCTCAAAAACTAAATAGTCAAAAAAGTTACGAAGTCCTGAAATGATTCGTGCTTGAGATCTCGGATTAACAGCCTTTGAAATGTGATATATAAATTGCTTAAGAGTCTCGTTGTTTATCTTAACTGGAGATGCATCTATCTTAAATTCAGTCAAGTAAGTAATTATCTTTTTAATATCGTACCTGTAGTTTTCTATTGAGTTTTCTGCTAAACCACGTTCAAGTTTTAGGTACAATAAATAATCCTTTAAAGCGCTCTCCCAATCCATGCCTAAAAATAGCAATAAATACCAAATAGTTTAACGAATTGACTACGTGCTTTGTAATAATTTCTTAAAAAGTAGTTAATAACAAATCAATTCAAAGTGTTGAAAATAAAATATTTAAATTATTTTGTTTGTAAAACTGTTAATAAGTGTGCCTAGAAACTTTATTATTTGAGAAAAAAGGCTTTATTTTGCATTTATCAATTTTAAAACTTTAAAACTTTAAAACTTTAAAAATTATGAAAAAATTATTTTTAGCTGCATTCGCAGTTTTTGCATTTGCAAGTGTAAACGCTCAGGAATTTAATGCTGGTGCTAATCTAGGGCTACCTATTGGTGATGCTGGTGACGGTTGGACTTTTAATGTCACTCTTGATGTAAATTATTTATGGGAAGTTTCTGAAAAATTTCATGCAGGTGTTGCTTCTGGATTATCTTATAATTTTGGTGATTCTTTTGATACTGGTTTCGGTACAATTGATGTAGACGATGCCGTTTTTTTACCGATTGCTGCAGCTGGACGTTTTGCAGCTTCTGAAAAGTTTACGTTAGGTCTAGACTTAGGATACGGACTTGGTATTTCTCCAAGTGAATTAGAAAGTGGATTCTATACTGCTCCTAGAGTACAATATGCAGTTAGTGAAGCTTTAGATGTAGTTTTAGCTTATAGAGGGGTAAGTCTTGATGGTGGATCTTTTGATACTATAACTTTAGGTGTTGAATTTGGATTATAATACTTATTAAAATATTATATAAAAAGAGAGGCTTTTAGGCCTCTCTTTTATTTATTCGATAATTGAGAATGAGGCGTAAACTATTTTGCCTTTTTTATATATTTACCCTATGAAGAAATTAATTATCATAAATGGTCCAAATCTTAATTTATTAGGAAAGCGTGAGCCAGAAATTTATGGAAGCCAAACCTTTGAAGATTATTTAAAAACACTTAAATCTAAATTTAATACTGTTAGTTTAGATTATTTTCAGTCTAATGTAGAGGGAGAGCTTATCAATAAAATACAAGATGTTGGTTTCTCTTATGATGGTATTATTTTAAATGCTGGAGCTTACACACATACCTCTATTGGTATTGGTGATGCTATAAAGGCAATATCAACTCCAGTAGTAGAAGTGCATATTTCTAATACGTTTAGCAGAGAAGAGTTTAGACATCAATCTTACATATCTCCGAATGCTAGAGGCGTTATACTAGGTTTTGGTTTGCAGAGTTATGATTTAACGATTGAAAGTTTTATGAACTCATAATTCATGAAACTATTTCTCGCCATAATCGGAGTCGTTTTTTTCTCAAGTATAATTGAAGCTCAGACAGAATTTGGTGTTAAAGGCGGATTAAATTTTACTTTTTATAAAGTCACTGAAGCTGATTTTGGTACAAATCCAGATATTGAAATTGGATTATACGCTGGTTTATTTGCTGATTTTGAGATTGAAAATGACTTTCATATTCAACCAGAATTATTATATATAGGTGTCAACGATTTTAAATTTTTGAAACACCTATATATTTAAAGTATAGTCTTAATGATACATTTCATATACTAGCAGGTCCAAGCTTAAACTATTTTTTCGATTTCTTTTCCAGTAAATTAAAAGTTAGAGCAGATTTAAGTTTAGCTTATAACTTATCTGACAAATTAAATCTTCACATGAAATACACTATTGGTTTAGAAGAGCTGTCTCCTAATATTCTATTTTTAGGATTCGGTTATAGATTATAAAATTAAGATAATATTACCATAAAAAATTAAGCCTTTTCACAATAGATTAACGCTCATTTTCATTTTGATTGTGATTTAGTTAGGATTAATTAACAACTTACAAGAGTAGGTTTGTCATTATTAATTTCTAACAATCAATTAATTATGAAAAATTTATGTTTTACCACGCTACTCATTTTTACTATTTCTATTGCTACTGCTACTGCTCAAGATTCTACTGCTTTAAAAAAGAAAAAATTCGACTTCGGTATTAGGCACGGATACAGTATTTGGGATGTAAATGCATCTAATAGTGGATTAAGCGACACTAACCTCTATGTTGGCTTATTTCTCGAAACGAGATTATCTAAAAAACTTAGCATTCAACTAGAAGCTAATTACTCACATTCTAATCTTTTAGAGCTTCCTGTATTATTAAAATATAGAATTTCTGATAAGTTTGAAATTTATGGTGGTGCTCAATTAGAAGTTTCCTTAGATGATAATATTCAAGAAGCTTTTAAGAATAAGCGTTTAGGTACTTCATTAGTGCTCGGTGCACAATATAATATCAATACACATTGGTTTATTGATGCAAGATATACACATGGTTTAACAAATCAGATTAGAGTATTTAATGGCTTTGATACTGAGTCAATCTATGGAAAGAAGTCTACAGTTAATTTTGGAGTAGGTTATAAATTTTAAGCTAAAAATGCGATTCTTAAGAATCGCATTTTTTGTTTTTAGTTCAGTTTATATATTACAAGTGAATCACTTCATCGTAAGCAGCTGCAACAGCTTCCATAACAGCTTCACTCATTGTTGGATGCGGGTGCACAGCTTTTAAAACTTCATGCCCTGTAGTTTCAAGCTTTCTTCCTAAAACAGCTTCGGCAATCATATCGGTGACACCAGCACCTATCATGTGGCAGCCTAACCATTCACCATATTTGGCATCAAATATTACTTTCACGAAACCATCTTTATGTCCACCAGCACTTGCTTTACCTGATGCTGAGAAAGGAAATTTACCAATCTTAACATCTAAGCCTTGAACCTTTGCTTGTTCTTCTGTTAAGCCAACTGAAGCTATTTCAGGTGAACAATAGGTACAACCGGGAATATTCCCATAATCTAATGCTTCTACATATTGTCCAGCTATTTTTTCAACACAAAGAATACCTTCAGCAGAAGCAACGTGTGCTAATGCTTGTCCTGGTGTAACATCACCAATCGCATAATATCCTGGAATATTTGTTTGGTAATAATCGTTAACTAAGATTTTATCTCTATCAACAGCAATACCAACATCTTCTAATCCAATATTTTCTATATTAGACTTTATGCCAACTGCAGATAAAACAATATCTGCTTCTAGGATCTCTTCTCCTTTTTTAGTTTTTACAGTAGCTTTAACACCTTTTCCAGAAGTGTCAACAGAAGTAACTTCAGCAGATGTCTTTATCTTAATTCCAGATTTTTTAAAGCTACGCTCTAATTGTTTAGATACTTCGTTATCCTCAACAGGTACAATTTTATCCATATATTCTACAATGGTTACTTCAGTTCCCATGGAGTTGTAGAAGTATGCAAACTCAACACCTATAGCTCCAGAACCAACAACAATCATCTTCTTAGGTTGTTTGGCTAATGTCATAGCCTGTCTATAACCAATTACTTTTTTACCATCTTGTGGTAAGCTTGGTAATTCTCGAGAACGTGCTCCAGTTGCTATGATAATATGGTCAGCAGAATATTCAGTGCCCTCAACATCAACTTTCTTACCTGTTTTAAGTTTTCCGAAACCTTCAATAACGTCAATTTTATTTTTTTTCATCAAAAACTTGACGCCATTACTCATGCCATCGGCAACTCCACGACTACGTTTTACCACAGCATCAAAATCGTGCTCAGCGTTTTCCACTTTTAGACCATAATTTTCAGCGTGCTTAAGATATTCAAATACCTGAGCAGATTTTAAAAGCGCTTTAGTTGGAATACAACCCCAATTTAAACACACACCACCAAGACTTTCCTTTTCTATAATAGCTGTTTTAAAGCCTAATTGCGAAGCTCTAATTGCTGTAACATAACCACCAGGACCACTTCCTAAAACTATAACATCGTATTTACTCATGCGTCAATTTTTTAGTTGAATTTTGAAGCCACAAATTTACAAAACCAAAACGTAACATTAAAGGTCTTCAGTAAAATGTCTTTTGCCTTTGTCTTTTGAGAACTTATCTTTGTTGTAAGCTTTAGATTTTCCTTTAGGAATAGATAGGGATTGCCAATCAGTTCCTTTTATTAGTTTTCCTAAAAAAACGATTTGTCCAACATGATAAGCATAGTGCATCATTTGCCTGTTCATAGCTTCTGTAACAGTATGACCTTGATTTCTTATATAAATGATTTGATCTAAATCATTTGATGATAATGGTCTAATAGCTTCAAACAAACAATTCCAACCTTTATCCCATGAATTTACTAAATCTTCTTTAGAAGCATAAGTGTCTTCAAACTCTTCATCACGTTTACGCCATTCTTTTTCACCATCTTCTGTTAAAAAATTTGTCCAACGGCTCAACATATTGCCTACAATATGTTTAACAATGATAGTTATTGAATTAGAATCTTCAGAAAATTCTTTCTTTAGTTCATCAAAAGAAAGTTGAGCTATAGTTTTATCACCTAGACTTTTGTAATATTCAAATTGCTTAATTGAACTTGTTAAATATGAGACATTCATAATAATTTATTTAGAAATATAAAATTAGCGATATACTATCTAATAAACTATGGGATTTCCATAGATAGATATTATATCGCTATTTAAAAATTTAAATACTGTTTATCCTTCTGAAGGCACAAATTTTAAGGCTACACCATTAATACAATGACGTTTGCCTGTTGTCTCTCTTGGACCATCATTAAAGACGTGCCCTAAATGCCCTCCACATGTGGCGCAATGCTCTTCATCTCTACTGTAACCTAAATTGTTATCAGTACCATAAGCGACATTGCCTTCTATTTCTCTATCAAAACTTGGCCAACCTGTCCCAGAATCAAACTTGTGCTCACTCTTAAATAAAGGTGTATCACAAGCAGCACAATGATAAACTCCCTTTTTGTAATTTTTGTTTAATTTACTAGAAAATGGTCTTTCGGTTCCTGCTTTTCTTAAGACATAGTATTGCTTATCTGTGAGTTGTTCTTTCCACTCAGCTTCAGTTTTTGTAATCGGGAAGGTTTCTTTTTCTTTAGTTCCAGTTTTTTGAGCTGAACTATTACAGCTAAAAAAGAAACTAATTAATGTAACTAAGACTAACTTTTTCATGCAATAAAGTTAATGATTTTTTGATATTATTTTAAGTCGAAAATGATTTTACTTCATTACGAAATCGATTTAACTTTTTATTTAATATTTTTTGTGATATCACAATGGTCTTTTCATTATTTGTCTTAATTTTAAGCTATTAATAGATATTTTAGATGTCTTAATTAAATTAATAATTTACGCTACAATAAGTAATGAAAGCATTATTTTTCACAAGAGAATTTCCACCATATGTATATGGAGGTGCAGGAGTACATGTTGAATATTTAGCAAGTGAGCTTTCTAAATTAATGGAAATGGAAGTTAGAGCTTTCGGAGATCAAGATATTACTAATAATTCAATGAGCGTAAAAGGGTTTCCCTATGAAAATTCGGCTTTTGATAATGCCAACGACAAATTAAAAGCAGTATTTAAAACATTAAGCACTGGTCTAAGCATGACTTCAGATGAGATTGATGCAGATATAGTGCATTGTCACACATGGTACTCTCATTTTGCTGGTATTATGGCTAAATTATGCTATGGAACACCTTTGGTGGTAACCACACATTCTTTGGAGCCACTAAGACCATGGAAAAGAGAACAGCTGGGACGAGGTTACGATGCTTCATCTTGGGTTGAAAAAACAGCTATTGAAATGGCAGATTGTTTAATTGCTGTATCCGAAGAGACAAAAGAAGATGTTCTTAAGCATTTTAATGTAGATGAAAATAAAATTGAAGTTGTCTATAATGGAATTGACTTAAAAGAATATGTTGTTGTTAATGAGACTAATGTTCTTGATGAATATGCTATAGATAAGAACAAGCCTTATGTATTATTTGTAGGAAGAATTACAAGGCAAAAAGGAATTATTCATTTAGTAAATGCTATTAAATATATAGATGGAAATACACAAGTAATTTTATGTGCTGGTGCGCCTGACACACCAAAAATTGCTAAAGAAATGGAAGATGCAGTTGCAGAAGCTTCAAAGACAAGAAATAATATAGTTTGGATTGATAAGATGTTAGACAAGAAAGATGTGATTCAACTCTATTCTCATGCAGATGTATTTTGTTGCCCTTCTATTTATGAACCTTTCGGAATAATTAATATTGAAGCTATGGCTTGTGAAACTGCAGTTGTAGCAAGTGCAGTTGGAGGTATAAAAGAGGTTGTAGTTGATGGAGAAACGGGATTATTGATTAACTTAGAGCAACAGACAAGCGCACCTTTTGAACCGGTTAATCCAGATGAATTCTCAAAGGATTTGGCTGAAGGTGTTAATAAAGTAATTAACGATAAAAAGTTACAAAATAAAATGGCTAAAAATGGTCGAAAACGAGTAGAAGAATTTTTCGATTGGACAGCCATTGCAAAACAAACAGAAGCTATATATAAATCTTTAATAGATAAGAAATGATTAACGACAAAGTTTTAAGTATTATTTTGGGTGGTGGACAAGGCTCTAGGTTATATCCTTTAACGGAGAGCAGATCTAAACCAGCTGTACCAATTGCAGGTAAATATAGATTGGTAGATATACCAATATCTAACTGTATCAATTCAGATATAAAGCGCATGTTTGTGTTAACACAGTTCAATTCTGCTTCTTTAAATAAGCATATAAAAAACACATATCACTTTAGTTTCTTTAGCTCTGCTTTTGTAGATGTTTTAGCTGCAGAACAAACTATTGCCAGTGACAAATGGTTTCAAGGTACTGCAGATGCCGTTCGCCAAAGTATGCATCATTTTTTACGTCATGATTTTGAATATGCATTAATTCTATCTGGTGATCAATTGTATCAAATGGATTTTAATGAAATGATACAAGCACATGAGGACAGTGGTGCAGAAATTTCTATTGCCACATACCCTGTTAATGCTAAAGACGCTACTTCATTTGGAATAATGAAAACGGATGAGAAGAATATTATTAAAACATTTATAGAGAAACCAGATACATCATTATTACCAGATTGGACTTCTAATGTAAGTGATGAGATGAAAAATAATGGAAGACATTATTTGGCATCCATGGGTATTTATATTTTTAATAGAGACTTACTGGTAAAATTGATGAAAGACGATGGAACTGTAGATTTTGGTAAAGAAATTATTCCTGGAGCTATTAAAAAACATAAAACCTTAAGCTACCAATATGAAGGGTATTGGACTGATATTGGAAATATAGATTCTTTCTTCGAGGCTAATTTAGGATTAACAGATCCTATTCCTCAGTTTAACTTATATGATAATGACCAACGTATATATACTAATGCTAGAATATTACCAACATCAAAAATTTCTGGAACCCTATGTGATCGAACCGTTATTGCTGATGGATGTTTAATTCATGCAGCAAAAATTGAACGTTCCGTTATTGGTATTCGTTCAAGAATTGGTGCAGAGTCAACCGTCATTAATTGTTATATGATGGGTAATAGTCATTATGAGTCTTTAGATGATGTACAGGCACAAAAAGTTAAAACCTTTATGGGCATAGGGGAACGATGTTTTATTAAAAATGCTATTCTAGATAAAAACTGTAGAATAGGTGACGATGTAAGAATTAATGGTGGTGTGAAACTTAAAGATAAAGAAACCGATACTTACTTTGTAAAAGATGGTATTGTAGTTGTTAAAAAGGATGCACACATTCCTTCAGGCACAATTATTCAATAGTAAACTTTCTTTTTATAAATAGTTATCCAATTCAAACGTTGTAGTATATTTTTAAAACGGATTGTCTTTTAAATGTAGATAATGTGTTTTAATTTCGCATCGTAAACAACAATCAACCAACACTATGCAAAACCAAAGACGAGTTGTTATAGATGCTGTTAGTCCTCAGATTAATGGTGGTGAATTCTTCATAAAACGTGTATTAAATGAGATTATTAACGTTGATGCAAATGTTTTAGTCGATGGACATGATGTCATTGCGGCTTCAGTTTTATACAAACATGAAAAAGCTAAAAAATGGAATGAAGTTAGAATGGATGATATCGGTAATGACGAATGGAAATCTTCATTTACAGTTGAGAAGCAAGGTTTTTATGCCTATAAAGTGCAAGGTTGGGTAGATTACGCATTGAATTGGCAGCATGGTATTGAACGTAAGATTGATGATAATCAGCATGTAAAGTCAGAATTATTAGAAGGTATTACATTTTTAAAACCTTTGCTTAAAAAAACAATAAAGCAAGAAAAGGACTATTTAGAATATTGTATCGATTGTTTTGAAGACGATAATAAATATGATGATGCTATCAAAGAAGCTGTGAGTTCTAAGCTTCACAATGTATTTGTAAAGTATCCAGAAAAGCATTTATCAAATGAAACTCAAGAGTTTCAAGTTTATGTAGATAGAAAGAAAGCTAGGTTTAGTACTTGGTACGAGTTTTTTCCGCGTTCTGCATCAGAAATAGACGGACAACATGGAACCTTTAAAGATTGTGAGCGTTTGTTACCAAGAGTAGCACAAATGGGTTTTGATACGCTCTATTTTCCACCTGTACATCCTATAGGAGAAATTAATAGAAAGGGAAGAAATAATACGACTGAAGCTAAAGATAATGATGCAGGATCTGCATGGGGAATTGGTTCTAAGCATGGAGGTCATAAAGATTTGCATCCAGAATTAGGATCTATAAAGGATTTTAAAGCCTTAATTAAAAAAGCAAAAGATCTCAATATAGAAATAGCAATGGATTACGCATTGCAAGCTGCACCAGATCATCCTTGGGTAGAGTCTAACCCAGATTGGTTTAAATGGCGACCAGATGGAACTGTTCAGTATGCTGAAAATCCACCTAAGAAATACCAAGATATTCTTCCTATTTATTGGGAGAGTAAAGATTATAAAAACCTATGGAAAGAGTGTCTAGATACTATAATATATTGGATAGATTGTGGTATTAATGTTTTTAGAGTGGATAATCCACACACTAAGCCATACTATTTCTGGAATTGGTTAATTGCTGAAGTAAAAAAGAAATACCCAGATGTTTTATTTTTAGCTGAAGCATTCACTAAGCCAAAAGTAATGCAGCAATTAGCAAAACAAGGTTATACACAATCTTACACTTATTTTACGTGGAGAGATTCAAAGCACGAATTGATAGAATATGTTACAGAGCTAACCCAAACGGATCAACGCGAATATATGCAACCTAATTTCTGGCCAAATACACCAGATATAAATCCATATCACTTACAAGGTGCTAATGAATCTAAATACTTACAGCGTTATGCTCTGGCTGCAACTCTAAGTTCTAGTATCGGTATATATGGTCCTGTATTTGAACAAATGATAGACGATGCAATTCCAGGTAAAGAGGAATACTACATGTCTGAGAAGTTTGAGGTAAAGCATTATGATTGGTTTATAGAAAATAAATTAACACTACTGATCTCTAAGATAAACACACTTCGTAATCAAAATGAGGCTTTACAGCAAACTAATAATATTAAGTTTTGCGATATACATAACGATAATTTATTAGCATTTTATAAATGGAATGATGATAAAACAAACGAATTACTGATTATCATTAGTTTAGACCAATACTATGCGCAAAAAGGAAATGTCCAGTTACCTATAGGAGATATTGGAGTACATGCAGGGCAAAGTATTCAGGTTGAGGATTTAATTACTGGTAGCTCATACAATTGGTATGATGAATGGAATTACGTTGAGTTGCATCCAACCTTACCATTTCATATCTTTAAGATAAATAAGTAGGCATGTCTAAAAAGAATTCTCAGGCTGTTAATCTCAAGCAACCGTATAACTTCGATATACGTTGGGAAGAGCTAATGGAAAACGAAGATTTCGTAGACATTTTTTTATCTGATGTTTTAGAACAGTATATTGTAAAACAACGCTGGTATGGTGGAAAATCGAGTAAACTAAAATATGTTGAGTTAGCAGAATATTTTCGTATTCAACAAAACGAAGAGGTCTATTATGGTCTTATTTTAGAAGTTAATTTTGTCGAAGCCTTTTACCAACATTACTTTTTACCAATAGCCTTTGTTTCTGATGAAAATTTTGCAAAAGACGACCGTATTCTTCCTATAAGTATCCAAAATCAAAAAGGATTTATAATAGATGCCATAAATCTTGAGGCTTTTAGACGCGTTGTTTTTGAGCGTATTCTAAGTGCAGTTCCTAAGGACAGAACTCGTGTTCAGTATAAAAAAAGCTCATTGTTTAAAGATAGTAAATATGAATCTTCGCGATTCATGGGAATGGAACAAAGTAATACGTCTATAGTTTACAATGATAAGTTTGTTTTAAAGTTTTTTAGACGCATATATGCAGATCGTAATCCAGATTACGAGATGAGCCGTTTCTTATCCGAAAAGAAAGACTTTAAAAATACACCTGCGTATTTAGGTAGTATGCAAATTAAAGATCACGAAAATACCAATATTACTATTGCATTGATGAATGAAATGGTCCCTAATGATGGTGATGCATGGGATTATATGCTCAAAGAATTACATAAGGTGTTTTCTAATTTAGAATATAAGTCTATTGATATTGGCCAGTTGCCACATACTGAGACTTTTGTACGACTAGATATTAGAGATATTCCACCTCAAATTATTGATTGGGTTGGTTTAAATGTATTTACTAAAATTCAGCAATTAGCTAAACGAACGGCTGAGATGCATATTGCTTTGGGCTCAGAGTTTGAGGATACTGCATTTACACCAACTCGCTTTAATGGAGACTATACGGTTTGGTTAAAGAATAGACTATTATATCAATTTCAGAATCGTTTAAATGCTGTAGAAAATAACTTGCATAAGTTAGATGGTTTAGCTTTAGAGCTAGCTAATGTTTTTCTGGATAAGAAAAACGATATAAGAAAACGTTTTGTAGATTTTGATTGGACTAAACTAAAAGGAGAACGTTTGCGTGTGCATGGCGATTACCATTTAGGTCAAATACTCGTTAAAGACGATGACTTTTATATATTAGATTTTGAAGGTGAACCAGAAAGTACGATTAGAGATCGTAAGGTAAAACAACCACCATTAAAGGATGTAGCAGGTTTGTTTAGGTCTTTTCATTATGCGATTTATGCTACTATATTCAATAACCTAGATAATTATAAGCATACACAAACAGAACTTTTTGAAGCTGGTGAAATACTATATCAATACTTTATAGGTCTATTTTTAGGTACTTATGTAGTAGAAATACAAAATGCAAATATCAACATTGGCTATCAGCAAGAACGTATATTCTTATTAAAATATTCATTACTCGAAAAAGCAGTTTACGAATTAGGATATGAACTTAATTCGCGTCCAAGATGGGCAGTTATTCCTTTAAAGGGAATCTCAAATATAATTAACAACTAATTTATGGCAGAAGTAATTGCACACAGTCGTTTTACAGATTTCGATGTTAACCTTTTTAAAGCAGGAAAGCACTATAGATTATATGAGAAGTTTGGATCACATATAACTACTGTAGATGGAGTAGAAGGTGTTTACTTTGCTGTTTGGGCACCTAGTGCCAAAATGGTATCTGTAATTGGAGATTTTAATTTTTGGGTAGAAGGTGAGCATAAATTAAATGTACGCTGGGATTCTAGTGGTATTTGGGAAGGTTTTATTCCAGGTGCAGGTAAAGGGAGTAAGTATAAATATAAGATTCAGAGTAATCATAACGATATAAAAACTGAAAAAGCAGATCCTTATGCAAGGCGTGCAGAGCATAATCCAAAAACAGCTTCAATTGTTTGGGATGAACCTTATTCTTGGAAGGATAGCATATGGATGAAAAAGCGTAAAAAGCATAATGCCTTAGATGCACCTTATTCGGTTTATGAAGTTCATTTAGGTTCTTGGAAAAAGAAAATTGAAGAAAATCGATTTTTGTCATATAAAGAAATGACAGATGAGTTAGTTGCTTATGTAAAGGATATGAATTTTACACATGTGGAATTAATGCCAGTTATGGAGTTTCCATATGACCCATCTTGGGGCTATCAACTTACTGGTTATTTTGCGCCAACATCTCGTTTTGGATATCCTGAAGAGTTCAAATTACTTGTCGATAAGTTACACCAAAATGATATCGGAATTATTTTAGATTGGGTGCCATCGCATTTTCCAGAAGATGCTCACGGATTAGGATTTTTTGATGGTTCAGCACTTTATGAACATCCAGATCCAAAAAAAGGTTATCATCAAGACTGGAAAAGTTTAATCTTTAATTATGGACGTAACGAGGTTAAGTCTTTTTTAATTAGTAACGCCATATTTTGGTTAGATCAATTTCATGTAGATGGTTTAAGAGTTGATGCAGTAGCATCCATGTTATTTTTAGATTATAGTAGAGAAGATGGTGAATGGGAACCAAATATGTTTGGTGGAAGAGAGAATTTAGAAGCTATGTCATTTTTAAGAGAAATGAATGAAGCTGTGTATTCGTCTTTTCCAGATGTACAAACTATTGCGGAAGAATCAACTGCTTTCCCAATGGTATCTAAGCCAACTTCTATTGGTGGTTTAGGATTTGGTATGAAATGGATGATGGGTTGGATGCACGATACGTTACAGTATTTTGCAAAAGAACCTATATACAGAAAGCATCATCAAAATGATTTAACGTTCTCAATGACTTACGCATTTACTGAGAATTTTATGCTACCATTAAGTCATGATGAAGTGGTATATGGTAAGAGGTCAATCTTGGGAAGAATGCCAGGTGATGAGTGGCAACGTTTTGCAAATTTAAGACTATTGTATAGTTATATGTTTACACATCCAGGAACTAATCTATTATTTCAAGGTGCTGAATTTGGCCAAAGTGAAGAATGGAATTTTGAACAAAGTTTAGATTGGCATCTGCTACAATACAATCCTCATAAAGGAGTACAAGAATTAGTTAGAGATTTAAATGCACTTTATAAAAAAGAACCAGCTTTACACGAAAAACAATTTTCGGGAGAAGGATTTGAATGGATAGATTATAATGACGCCGAAAACTCAGTATTTACATATATCAGAAAAGGGAATAATGAGGAAGACGATGTCATTATAGCTTGTAATATGACACCAGTTCCTAAAGAAAATTACAAATTAGGCTTGCCAAGAAAAGGGAAGTTAAAAGAGATTTTTAATAGTGATTTAAAGAAATACTTTGGTAGCGGAGAATTTAAGAACAAAATAAAAACTAGTAAAGCCGATGCCTGGCATTTTAGAGATGATTCTATTGAGGTTACTATTCCACCATTAGGGATGGTTGTTTTTAAGTATTCGAAATAAATTAGGTGTTTATTTTGTATTTGAAATTTCAGTTTTTGCGATTAAGAAATCAATATTAAATAGACATAAAACCTAATTTAAATTATCATTTAATCAAAATTCTTACCCGAAAACGTTATAGTTAGCAATTCATTATAAATACCACGTTTAAGGTTTTTAATAGTTCTATTTTTTCCGTTTTTTTACAGTTATTTTACAAAGAGATTGATATATGATTGTAAATACTGAACTAGAAAATAAAGGAAATTTATTTCCTTCAAAATTAATAGACTTCAAAAAGGACGTTGATAAGCTTTACTTTACTGCAGATAATGATGTTATTCTTCAATTAACAGTTGTAAGAGATAGTTTACTTCGTTTTAGATATACAACAGTTGGTAATTTTGATAATGATTTTTCTTATGCTATTACCAAATATGCCAGCATTGGTTATAATAAATTAGAAATTGAAGAGAAAAAGGATCGTTACGAGATAACAACTTCAAAATTACGATGCGAGATTTCTAAAGAAAGCATGCGAGTAGCTATCTATGATGTTATAGATGGTAAACTTATAAATCAAGACGAAACTGGTTTCCATTGGGAAGAAAGCTACCAATATGGTGGTAATGTTGTAAAAATGAGTAAAGTTTCTAATGATGGTGAGAGTTATTATGGCTTAGGTGATAAGCCTAATCATCTTAACCTAAAAGGAAAACGTTATAATAATTGGGTAACAGATTCTTACGCTTATGGTAAGGATACTGACCCAATATACAAGGCAATTCCGTTTTATACGGGTCTGCATCATGGTAAAGCCTATGGTATTTTCTTCGATAATACATTTAGAACTTCTTTCGATTTTGCTCATGAGCGTAGAAATGTAACAAGCTTTTGGTCACAAGGCGGGGAAATGAATTATTATTTCTTTTATGGGCCTAAGATGAACGATGTTGTTGAAAGTTATACAGACTTAACTGGAAAGCCTCACCATTTACCTCCACTTTGGGCATTAGGATTTCATCAATGTAAATGGAGTTATTACCCTGAAAGTAAAGTTAAGGAGATTACTTCAACGTTCAGAAAACTTAAAATCCCTTGTGATGCTATCTATTTAGATATAGATTACATGGATGGATTTAGGTGTTTCACTTGGAACAAAGATTATTTTCCAGACCCAAAGCGTATGGTTAAAGAATTATCTGAAGATGGTTTTAAAACTGTTGCTATTATTGATCCAGGGATTAAAATAGATAAAGATTACTCAGTTTTTAAAGAAGCTTTAGAAAAAGACTATTTCTGTAAGCGAGCAGATGGAGACTATATGAAAGGGAAAGTTTGGCCAGGTGAATGTTACTTTCCTGACTTTACAAACCCAGAAGTAAGAGATTGGTGGTCTGGTTTGTTTCAAGAACTTATTGAGGATATTGGAATAAAAGGAGTTTGGAATGATATGAATGAACCAGCCGTAATGGAGGTGCCAAATAAAACATTTCCAGATGATGTAAGGCATGATTATGATGGTAATCCTTGTAGCCATAGAAAAGCGCATAACATTTATGGTATGCAAATGGCAAGAGCTACATACCAAGGCTTAAAGAAATATTCTTATCCAAAACGTCCTTTTGTAATAACACGTTCAGCATATTCTGGGACACAGCGTTATACATCTACATGGACAGGAGATAACGTTGCAACTTGGGAACATTTATGGATTGCAAATATTCAGGCGCAGCGTATGGCAATGTCTGGTTTTTCTTTTGCAGGAAGTGATATAGGTGGTTTTGCAGAGCAACCACAAGGAGAATTGTTTACACGTTGGGTTCAGCTTGGTGTTTTTCACCCATTCTTTAGAGTACATTCTTCAGGAGATCATGGTGATCAAGAACCATGGGCTTTCGATGAAGATGTTACTGATATAGTTAGAAAGTTTATTGAAATTCGTTACCAATTACTACCTTATTTATATACTGCATTTTGGAACTATGCAGATCACGGAACTCCTTTATTAAAATCACTAGTGTTATTTGATCAGGATGATGTACAAACACATTACAGAACTGACGAGTTTATTTTTGGAGAACAAATTTTGGCTTGTCCAGTTTTAGAGCCAAATGCCAAGGGAAGACGTATGTATATTCCAAAAGGGAATTGGTATAATTTCTGGACAGATGAGGTTCTTAAAGGTGGAAGAGAAATGTGGATTGATGCAGATATAGACAGTATGCCGATTTTTGTAAAAGAAGGTGCTATAATTCCTAAATATCCTATTCAACAATACGTAGGCGAAAAAGAAATAAAAGAAATTACTTTAGACGTTTATTATAAAAAAGGTAAAGAAGAAAGTGAACTTTTTAGTGATGCTAATGATGGTTTCGATTATACCAAAGGACGTTATAGTTTAAGAAACTTTATGTTAACTGGCCGTAAAAACGAATTAATCATTAATCAGCATAAAGAAGGTAAATTTATTACACCTTATGAAACATTTAAGGTTCAAATACACGGATTGCCATTCGAAATTGGTGAAGTACAGATAGACAACGAAACAATTTCTTTAAAGCATCTAAAATCTAATGGTACGATTTCTTTTGTTGTAGATAAGAATTTTTCTGAATTGCATATTATTGGTAAAGCGTCAAAATCAAAGTGACCAAAAGTTTATTTTAGTGTCTAATAGTTACAAATTCATTTTTGTATTTTAGTAATCATAATATAGACCATTAGCTATGAAGTTGAAAAAAGTAATATTAAGTCTTGGTATACTGGCCGTAATTCTGTCTTGTGCTACAAATCCTTTTACAGGTAAAAAAACATTGGCTTTTGTTAGTAATGACCAATTATTCCCTTCAGCTTTTGCCCAATATAATCAGGTGCTTTCAGAAAATAAAGTTATTAAAGGCACTAAAGATGCTGAGATGATCACTAGAGTAGGTCAGCGTATTGCTGTTGCAGCAGAGCGTTGGTTAAATGCAAATGGACATCAAAGTTATTTAGATGATTATCAATGGGAATATACACTTATTGAATCAGAGCAAGTTAATGCATGGTGTATGCCAGGTGGTAAAATTGCATTCTATACAGGTATTCTGCCTATTGCTCAAAATGAGACTGGTGTAGCAGCTATAATGGGACATGAGGTTATACATGCGTTAGCAAATCACGGACAGCAACGTATGAGTGCAGCATATTTACAACAAGGTTTAGCAGAAGCAGGAAATGTAGCTTTAGCAAATGATCAAAAAGCATTAGGCATTTTTAATCAATCTTTTGGTATTGTTTCTAATGTTGCTGGAATGTTACCATTTAGTAGAGCACATGAAACAGAAGCTGATAGAGTTGGATTGCTTATAATGGCTATTGCAGGATATAATCCTGATGAAGGAGCGGAGTTATGGAAACGTATGAAAGCTAATAGTGGAGGTCAAGCACCACCAGAATTTTTAAGCACACATCCAAGTAACGACACAAGAATAACTAATTTACAGGCAATGGCGCCAACAGCACAAGCAGAAGCAAAGAAATTTGGCGTTACTTCATTTAGACCTATAAATTAAGAACCTATTCATAATATTTGATTATTTTAGAAGCTGCTCAATAAGAGCAGCTTTTTTATTTCTATACTATGAGTGAATTAAAAAAAGGAAGCAAAAAGCTTCTGCATGCATGGGCTTTCTACGATTGGGCTAATTCTGTATATCCTTTAGTTATATCGTCAGCTGTATTTCCTATATTTTATGGTGCATTGACTATTATAAAAGATGAAGAAACAGGTAAAGTATTAAATGATACAGTTAATTTTTTAGGCTATCAGTTTAATAATGACTCCTTAATAAGTTATGTAACAGCCTTTAGTTTTTTAATAGTATCGATACTTTCACCAATACTTTCTGGAATTTCAGATTATGTAGGTAATAAAGAATCTTTTATGAAGTTCTTTTGCTATTTAGGCGCCTCTGCTTGTATAGGATTATATTGGTTTTCTCTAGATAATTTACTTTTTGGAATGGTGTGTTACGTTCTAGGACTAGTAGGTTTTTGGGGAAGTTTAGTATTTTATAATTCATATTTGCCAGATATTGCATTTCCTGAACAACAAGATAAAGTTAGTGCTAAAGGGTTTTCTCTAGGTTATATAGGTAGCGTATTATTACTATTAATAAATCTTGTGATGATTCTTAAATTTGAGTGGTTTGGTTTTGAAACCGAGGCGCAACCAACAAGAATTGCATTTATCATGGTTGGTGTATGGTGGGTTTTATTTGCTCAATATACTTTTAAACATTTACCAACAGGAACTAATGAAGGTCATAAAGTAACAAAAACAGTACTTATGTCTGGTTTTAATGAACTTAAAAAAATATGGTTAGCACTTAAGTCCAATAAAATTTTAAAAACCTATTTATCTGCGTTTTTTGTTTATAGTATGGCAGTACAAACCATAATGTTAGCTGCTACATATTTTGCAGTTGAGGAGTTAGATTGGGGAACTCAAGATTCTACTACAGGATTAATTATTAGTATTTTATTAATTCAATTGATAGCTGTTATTGGAGCAAACTACACAGCAAAACTCTCTAAAAAAATTGGAAATATAAAAGCTTTAATCTGTGTGATATGCATTTGGATCTTAATTTGCGGATTTGCTTATTTTGTTAAGACTCCAACACATTTTTACATAACAGCTGCTACTGTTGGTTTAGTAATGGGTGGTATACAAGCATTATCTAGATCTACATACAGTAAATTGATACCATTTGGGTCTGAAGACACAGCATCTTACTTTAGTTTTTATGATGTTGCAGAAAAAATTGGACTCGTAATAGGGTTGTTTTTATATGGATTTGTTGCCAGTATTACTGGCAGTATGAGATATTCTATTTTATTTCTTATTACATTTTTTGTTGTAGGCTTACTAATACTGAATACGATCAGAAATGTAAAAATAGATCAGAGTTAGATTTTCAGTAGTATCATATTAAAATTAATCCTTAACTTTATAGTGCTATGATGAAGAAAATTTTAGTGCTATGTTTATTTATAGCACTCATTTTGTTGGTTAATTGTGGTAACGAACCTTATGAAGGTGATTTACCAACTAGAGACAATCCATGTGAGCTTGCTATAGAAGCTACAGCAAATGCTGCTGAAGACTTTAGTGCTGCTACAGAAGACCAATATAATCTTTTGTGTTCGGTTTATAAAGATGCTTTACAAGATCAAATTTCACTTTGTGGTGATCCTGATGGATTATTACAGAATATAATTGATGAATTAGGAGATTGCGTTCTCGAAAACCCACTATGTGATGATGCTATAGCTGCAACTGAAGTTGCAAGACAAAACTATTTGCTTGCTTCTGATTCTGATACAGAAGCGTTGTGTAATGCTTACAAAGATGCTCTTGAGTATCAAATCGAAGTTTGTGGTGATGATGGTACACTTAGAGCTATACTAGATGAATTAGGTGATTGCGAACCCGTTTTTGTTGAAACTGTTGGTACTTGGAGATTAGAAGCATGGTTAACAGATCAAGCTAGGGATATTGATAATGATGGTGAGGTAACAAACGATTATTTAGAAGATATCGATTGTTACACTAACGAAACCATTACATTTTATAGTGATGGTACAGGAGTTTTATACTTAAGATCTGTTGCAGATATTACATACACACCAATTGATGGATCTCCTAATGAAGAGGACTTTTTTGTTACCTGTAACGCTATAAGTATAGATAGGCCTTTTAATTGGGTGCAAATAGGTAATAACACTTTAATTTTTACAATGGAAGATGGAAGTATAGTTAATTACTTTAGAAATTCTAATAGTTTGTTTATAGCTATTGATAATGCTTTCTCAGCAACGAGTACAGTTGATGGTGTGTCTCAGATTAATGAACGCATTACTTATGTATATGTTAAGTTATAAAGATTAGATTTATGCCTAAGAATAGATTCTATTATATCTATGGGAAATCACTATTGTTTAATGGTAAAAATGATTATAAGTAGATAATGCCTTTTAAAATAAGGAGATTACTAAAAGTAAATTTGAGAGTTTAATCTCTAAATGCGATAGATGCGGGTTTTATAGTTTAAAGGATCTAACTGAAAGTTTAAGAAATTAAATAAATAAAAAAAAAGAACCAGCAAAGCTAGTCCTTTTTCAATTTTTGGTTGATTGATTTACTAATTACTCACACTACCAGAGCCTGAAATCTTAATGTCTTTATTTGTTGGTGTACCAGAGTAGTTAACATCTCCAGAACCACTTATTCTAACTTTAAGTTCTCCATTACAAACCACATCTGCAGTACCAGAACCTGCAATTTTTGCAGTAACGTTTGTGCTTTCTAACCCTTTACCATTAAAGTCTCCTGAACCAGCAATCTTAGTTGTTAATTTTTTTGCTGAACCCTTTAATACAATATCACCAGAACCAGCTATAGCGCTTTCTATAGTTTTGGCAGCTACATTTAAATTAATATCACCAGAACCAGCTATAGATACGTCAAAGTCATCTGCTTTAATTGTACCAGTATTCATTATGTCACCAGATCGTGCAAGAGAAACAGAACTAATAGATTCGAAAGGTACAGTAACCACAATAGTTTTACTAGGCTTTAAATTATAACCTTTTTTAGCTTTAACTATAAGTTTATTGTCTTTCACTTCAGTAACAATATACTCCATAAGGTTAGCGTCACCTTTGATAGAAATTTCACCTTCCTTTCCTTGTACTAGTTTAAAGTCCATTGGTCCTGCAGCTTTTAAGCCATCATAAGAACTTGTTGATCTTGTCACTGTTGTAATATCTCCATTACCTTTCATTTTTTTACCATTTCCCCATTGTGCACAAGATAGTGTTGTGCTCAAAAGAAAAGCTAATAGCGTAATCGATTTTAATAGTTTCATAATTTTTGTTTTTGATTAATTGATTTTATTTGTTTTTGATTGTTTATTGTCTTTTAAAACTCACACTTCCATGTTGGGATTTAATTTTTACCATATTACCAGAATCTTGAGAGCCATAGTAACCTTCATATGCTTTACTTGTATAATCTGTATGCTTATTTGTGAAATTAAAACCTTGAGAATCTCTTAATGACCCATGACTAAAGTCGAAATCAAAATTAAAATTAAAACCAGCATCATAGCCTATAGTCATGCTTGTAAATCTTGTATCTATGTCGATAGAATTAGCTTTAGAAGCTAAACGTTCTATTTTTAAAGAAACATGGCTACCTCTTAATTTTAGATTTTTGAAAACATTGCCAATTCTAGTAGTGAGGTGGTTACCCTTGCCATCTAAATTATTAATATTATCAACTTTTAGAGAACCATGATTGCAATTGTAATCAATATTTTCTGCAAACTCAACTATTGATCTTGTATGATTAGCGCTAAGATTTATTTTTTCAGCTTTTGTGATTGTAAAACCACTATGGTTAGCTGAAATTTTCCCTTCTTTAATATACTCAAAATAGCTATTTCTTGTATGGTTGAAATTAATCACATTGTTATTAGACATTAATTCTTTAGTAGTAATTTTACCATGATCACATCTAATTTTGCTAGAGCCCTTCAATCTATCTAAATTAATTGATCCAAATTTATTATTAAGATCTACATTATTAGTCATTGGCATCTTTATAACATAATCAATCTCCATTTTTAAATTCATCTTTTTTCCCCAGTTCCACCAGTTCTTTTTGTTTTTTTCAATTTTGGTAATTGCAGAAACTAAATCATTAGAAGATGAAAATTCAACATCAATTCCGTTAAGACGGTCTTGTACTTTTTCTTCATCATTACCTGAGATCTTTATAGTAATATTGAATTCAATACGATTTTCATCCCATGTGATAATGTTTAAATTACCAAAACTATTGGTGACCTTCAAAGTTGCGTCAGATGAGACATTAAAAGACTTTTTAATGTTTCTTTCTTTACTTGTTTTAGCTACTATTAGATCTGTATTCGCAAATGTTAAAAAAGGAATAACTAACAGTAATAATGCTAACCTATATTGTATTTTTAGTATCATTTGTATTTGTTTTTAAATTTTTAATAGTTTCAATTTCTTCTAAGACAATATTTAAAATGTCTATTCTATTTTGAAAATTGGTAATCATAGCATAGATAACACGCTGATCATTTCCAATTTCGGTTAAATTTGTTTTTAATTTTTGGTATTCACTTTCTAATAATTTAATCTGCTCTAGCGCATCTGTAATTATTTGTTCTGTTAATGGTGAACGTTCATTATTTAGTTTTTTTAACTCATTTTCAATAGTTGCTGTAAAGAAATCTTGTGTTTCAGCTAATTCTGGCGACACACTTGCCAAGTCTAAAGTTTCTGGTTCGTTTTGAAGTGTCATAAAAACACTTAAACAAATAACTACAGAAGCTGCAATGGCTAGGAAAGGTCTCCAGTTAAAACGAGATGACGATTTAGAATCATTAACAACCACATCATTTGCTTTTAACCTGTCTAAGAAGCGAAGCTCATGACCTTGACTAGGTTCGTTAACATCGAACTCATCTTTTAAGTTGTCAAATAATTCGTCTATAGTATCTTTTTGCATAGTTCTTTATTTTATGCGGTTTGCATTAATTTTTTACGTAAACTTTCTTTTGCTCTTGAGATCATCGTTCTGCAATTAGCATAAGAAATATCCATAATGTCACAGATTTCTTCATAATCATAACCCTCAATAAGATGTAATGATAATCCTAAACTATAGTTAGGCTTTAAGGTTTTCATTACGTTCATTATTTGTTTTACTTTTTCGTTGTTATGATTGCTTTCTTCTATGCCTGTGTCGTCTTCAACTTTATATAATAAATTGTCTAAAGGCACTTTATTTTGTTTCGACGTTTTATTGTAATGCGCAATACTATTATTCACTACAATTCGTTTTAACCAAGAACCAAATACTTTGGTGTCTTGAAGTGTATTTAACTTTGTAAAAGCCGTTAAAAATGACTCTTGCATAATGTCCTCAGCCTTAAAAGAGTCTTTTACGATTCTAATTGCTGTGTTATACATTGCTTTGTTATATCTGTTGTAAACTTCCAACTGTGCACGTTGATTTCCAGATTTACAATGCAATAGTAACTGTTCGATATTTTGATTGGTTGATGTCAAAAAAACAATTGCTTTGGTATAAAGATGAAGACATTCATAAACTGTTACAGTTTAATTAAAAAAAGTTTTAATTTTTATAAAGGTAATGGCATAACAATTGAAAATATAATAGTGTGAACAACTTTGAATATCTTATAACTAACTGATATTCAGAATAAAGTTAATTATTAATACATTTAAACCAATGCTATTCTTAATTTATAAATGACAGAATGGCTTAAATATATATATGGGAAAATCAAATTTTATAAGCCTTGACAGTTTGTCATTTCAGGATTTTAATGAAAATTCAGAATTAATTCCATTAATGACACCTGAAGATGAAGAGTTAATAAATAATGAATCTCTACCTGAGTCTTTACCAATTCTATCTTTAAGAAATACTGTGTTATTCCCTGGAGTAGTTATTCCAATTACTGCAGGACGCGATGCATCTATAAAGTTAATTAATGATGCTAATAAAGGAGGAAAAGTTATTGGAGTGGTATCTCAAAAGGATGAGTCTGTTGAAAACCCTACAGCAAAGGATATCTATAAAATAGGAACTGTAGCTCGAATTTTGAAGGTTTTAAAAATGCCAGATGGTAATACTACAGTTGTAATTCAAGGAAAAAAACGTTTCCAGATTAAAGAGGTTATTTCTGAAAAGCCTTATTTAACTGCAACAATTTCTGATATCTCTGAAGCTAAACCTGCAAAGGATAATGAAGAGTTTAAAGCTATAATAGATTCTATAAAAGATTTATCACTAGAAATTATTAAAGAAAGCCCAAATATTCCATCTGAAGCATCATTTGCTATTAAGAATATTGAAAGCAACTCGTTCTTAGTAAATTTTGTGTCTTCAAACATGAATCTTAAAGTAGAGGAGAAGCAAGAATTATTAAAAATTAATGATCTTAAGGAACGTGCGCTTCAAACCTTGAAGTTTATGAATATGGAATATCAGAAGCTAGAGCTTAAGAATGATATTCAGAATAAGGTTCAAAGTGATATGAACCAACAGCAACGTGAGTATTTTTTGCATCAGCAGATGAAAACTATTCAAGAAGAATTAGGTGGAGGAGTATCTTCTAGTGAAGAGATTGAAGAGATGAAGACTCGTTCTAAGGCAAAGAAATGGGATGACAAAGTAAAAGTACATTTCGATAAAGAGTTGTCTAAAATGCAACGCATGAACCCTCAGGTGGCTGAGTATTCAATTCAACGAAATTACTTAGACTTATTTTTAGATTTACCTTGGAATGAGTTTAGCAAAGATAAATTTGATCTTAAGCGAGCAATGAAAATCTTAGATCGTGACCATTTTGGTTTAGACGATGTTAAGAGGCGTATTATAGAGTACTTAGCTGTATTAAAGCTTCGTAATGATATGAAGTCTCCAATATTGTGTCTCTATGGACCACCAGGTGTAGGTAAAACATCTTTAGGAAAGTCTATAGCTGAAGCTTTAGGTAGAGAATACGTAAGAATCTCATTAGGTGGTTTACGTGATGAATCTGAAATTAGAGGTCATAGAAAGACATATATTGGTGCAATGCCAGGACGAATTATTCAGAGTTTAAAGAAAGCTCAAACTTCTAATCCAGTTTTTGTATTAGATGAAATTGATAAACTTTCAACTGGTAATCAAGGTGATCCATCATCTGCGATGTTAGAAGTGCTAGACCCAGAACAGAACAGTGAATTTTATGATAATTTCTTAGAAATGGGTTATGACTTATCTAAAGTAATGTTTGTAGCTACTGCAAATAGTTTAAATACTATACAACCAGCATTAAGAGATCGAATGGAGATTATTAATGTTACAGGTTATACTATTGAAGAAAAAGTTGAGATTGCTAAGCGTCATTTGTTACCAAAACAGCTAAAGGAACATGGTTTAGATAGTAAGCATTTAAAAATAGCAAAGCCACAATTAGAAAAAATAGTTGAAGGTTATACTCGCGAATCTGGTGTAAGAGGTTTAGAAAAGCAAATTGCAAAAATGGTGCGTTATGCTGCTAAAAATATTGCAATGGAAGAAAAGTATAACATCAAGATTTCTAATGATGATGTTATAGAAGTATTAGGTAGTCCAAGATTAGAACGCGATAAATATGAAAATAATAATGTCGCAGGTGTAGTTACTGGCTTAGCTTGGACTAGAGTAGGAGGTGATATTTTGTTTATAGAATCCATTTTATCTAAAGGTAAGGGTAGCTTAACTATTACTGGTAACTTAGGTAAGGTCATGAAGGAATCTGCTACAATTGCCATGGAATACATTAAGGCTAACACGGATGAATTTGGGATAAAACCAGAAGTTTTTGATAAGTACAATGTACATATTCACGTACCAGAAGGTGCAACTCCAAAAGATGGACCAAGTGCCGGTGTAACCATGTTAACATCTTTAGTATCTTTATTCACTCAGAGAAAAGTGAAAAAGAGTTTAGCTATGACTGGTGAGATAACATTGAGAGGAAAAGTGTTGCCAGTTGGAGGCATCAAAGAAAAAATTCTAGCAGCTAAACGTGCTCGTATTAAAGAGATTTTGCTTTGCGAAGACAATAAAAGAGATATTGATGAGATAAAGCCTGAATACCTTAAAGGTTTAACTTTCCATTATGTTACAGATATGAGTGATGTGTTAAAACTCGCATTAACCAATCAAAAAGTTAAAAATGCAAAAAAACTATAAGTTAATTTTTTCCATTATTGCATTGGCAATATCTAGTTTATTTGCTTTTGCGCAATCTGAAATTGAATATAAAGATGTCATTTTAGATGGTAAACCAGCAAAACTAAATATTGCCACTGGAGAAATTACTTTAGTTAACTTAGAAGAAAAAAAAGCAGATACTTCAAATGTTGTCAAAGCAATAATACCAAAACAAGAAATTTCCTCAGATGCTTCAGATTTTTATGTTGTAAAGCAAGGTGAAACTTTATATCAGATTGCAAATCGTTTTGAAACTTCTTTAACTCAATTAAAGAAAGTAAACAATTTAGAAACTACGATAATAGATAAAGGACAAAAGCTGGTAGTAAAGAATTTTGATCTACATATTGTACCAGAATCAAAGTCTAAGCCTATTAATACAGCCAATAAAAATATTTCAAATTTTCATATTGTAGAACGTGGGGAAACTTTATTTGGATTAGCTATGAGATACAACCTTACTGTTAATGAATTAAAAAGCAAGAATAGTTTAAATACAGACTTAATTAAAGTAGGTCAAAAGCTTCGTGTTAGAGATTTTGGATTATCTAATGACAAAGCTGATATTTCAGTTTGTACAGTTGCTAAAGGGGATACTTTATATAGTATTGCTAAGAAAAGCGGAACATCTGTAAAAGCGCTTAAGAAATTGAATAGGTTAACTAATGATATGCTTATGATTGGTCAAATACTGCAATTAAAATAGAAAATTATTACACCCAAAAAATAAAAAAATCATATCATCGTTTTAAGATAGATTTAGTTATTTTGCATGGTTTATGATTAAGAGGGTTACCAACTTATTTTTTTTATTGTTGGCACTACCATTGTTCGCGCAATTAGGTGGAGAATCTACATACCAATTCTTAAATCTTGTTTCCTCACCACGACAAGCTGCTTTAGGAGGAAAAATCATTACCAATTTCGATCACGATGTTACAGAAGGTCTATATAATCCTGCCTCAATTAATTGGGAAATGGGGAATCAATTAGCTGTTAACTATTCCAACTATTTAGGAGGTATAAGTTATGGAACAGCTGCTTATGCTTATACTTGGGATAGACATGTACAGACCTTTCACATTGGTGTTTCCTACATCAATTATGGTACTTTTGATGGTTATGATGTTAATGGTAATTCAACAGGTACTTTCAATGGAAATGAAGCCGCTCTTTCCGCAGCTTATAATTATAATATTCCTTTTACAGATTTTTATGTTGGAGCAGCTGTGAAGCTTATAACATCGTCATTAGAACAATACAACTCTTTTGGTGGAGCATTAGACTTTGGAGCAATGTACATTAATGAAGATTTAGATTTTCATGCGGCTATTACAGTTAGAAATTTAGGAACGCAGTTTACAACTTATGCAGGTCAAAATGAACCTTTACCATTTGAAGTTAATTTTGGAATGTCCCAAACTCTAGAAAACGTACCTTTACGTTGGCACTTAACTTTGGAGAATTTGCAAAAGTGGCCAATTGGTGTTTCAAATCCAGCAAGGGCGACTACAGATTTAGATGGGAATCAAACTCAAGAAAAAGTTAGCTTTTTTAATAAAGGTTTACGACATCTTATTTTAGGTGCAGAATTATTTCCGGAAGGAGGTTTTAATATAAGATTAGGATATAATTTTAGGAGAGCAGAAGAATTAAGAATTTTAGATCAAAGAAATTTCTCAGGGCTCTCAGTTGGTGTTGGTATTAAGTTAAATAAAATGCGATTTAGTTATACTCACGCAAGATATACAAGTGCATCTAATACAAGTTTTTTCGGATTGCAAATAGATTTAGATAGTAGGAGGAGATAATATTTTAAATTTAAAGTATGAATAAAATCATTATCGCTATAGATGGCTTTTCATCAACAGGAAAAAGTACTATTGCAAAACAATTAGCCATTAAGCTTAATTATATATATGTAGATACAGGTGCAATGTATAGAGCTGTGACCTATTTTGCATTAGAGAATGATTTTATTGGTGATGATTTTTTTCACTCTAAAAAATTGATTCAAAACCTAGATAAAGTTTCTATTACATTTAGGTTTAATGACATTAAAGGTTTTGCAGAAGTTTACTTAAACGGTATTAATATTGAATCAGATATTAGAACACTAAGAGTTTCCCAATTTGTAAGTCCAGTCGCTACACTATCCGAAGTAAGGCGTATGTTAGTAAAACAACAGCAGTTGATGGGACAGTATAAAGGTATTGTAATGGATGGACGCGATATAGGAACTGTAGTTTTTCCTGAAGCAGAATTAAAAATATTTATGACTGCTTCTGCAGAAACTAGAGCAAAGCGACGTTACAAAGAACTTTTAGAACGTGGACATAATTTAAATTACGAAGATGTCCTAGAAAATGTAACAACTAGAGATCGCATTGATTCTACAAGAGAGGATTCACCATTGGTAAAAGCAAATGATGCCATAGAAATTGATAATTCAGAATTAACAATTGAAGAGCAATTAGATACAATTATAAATCTTGCAAGTCATAATATTTCTAAATAAAAAAAAGCGACTCTAAAGTCGCTTCTTTTATTTTTTAATTCCTGTTAAAGATTAGGAATTACTAATTCTTGATCTGGATGAATTAAATCCGGATTCTTAAGGATATCTGTGTTTGCAGCAAAGATTTCTTTATACTTCATTGCATCACCATAATAGTGCTTAGCAATTTTTCCTAAAGTTTCACCAGAAGCAACTGTATGTATTGCATAAACTGTTTCATCAGCCACTTTAATATTTGCCATAATATCAGAAGGATTGTCACCACCAGCTACTTTAATAGCATCCCATAATAGGTTTTTCTCATACTGTGTGGCAGCAGTACCAGTTACTTTAAGTACTCCATTGTCTTCACTAACATCTCCGTTTTGAATGTTTAATTTTTCGCCTAAGTCTAATACGCCTTGGTATTTAGCTCTAACCATAGTTGTTTGAATTTTAAGTTATTAATGTATTGTGAATATACCAAATTATGTGCCAAGTTTTGTGATTTAACTAATCATTTTGATATACCAATAATTGGACACAATTATATTTATTATGTCACATATAGCTGTTAAGGATTTACAGATATATAATTCTTAGTTGTATTTATTCAATAACTCTGAGGTATTGGGACCAGTTACGATCACCATTATCCTCATCAATGGACCAAACTTCTAGTACATTATTCTCAATTGAGAATTCTAACATATAAGTATTGTCAAGATCTGTTGTGTAAGAAATTATATTGTTATCTATAATAAAACTGCCACTTGTTATAAATCCACTATCGTTTGAAACATAAGTACCTTTAAAGTCTCTATTGTCGGCATCTTCGTAAAAACTTAAAGTGTGGCAACATATTACCTCTAATGAAGATATGTTATTTACACCACGAGCACTAATATCCCATTCCCCTAGTATTTCAATATCTACGAGTGGATTGTTAGGACTAGTGTCATCATCTTTACTACAACTGATAATTAAAAATCCAAGTAAAACAGATAAGAAAAAATGCTTTTTCATCATTTCTTTTTATCAAAAATAACTTAAATATTCATCTTTTCTGAAAATGTACTGTTATCAATCCGAAAACTAACTTTAATTAACCTATTAATAATAGGGTGAAATATTTGTTAATTACTTATAAATGCTTAATTTTGCGCTCCTTTTTAGCGAATATTAGGAAGAATAGAAAGGAAATAAAAAAATAATAATTAATAACTTCTGTAGCTTTTTTTCGCAGGCTTTCAAAAATTACAGAATACAAAGTTTAATCAGCAATGGCTGAAAAGAAAACAAAAGAAGCTGAGGTAGCAGTAGAAGCAACTGAAGCAGTAACAGTAGAAGCTCCAGTAGTCTCTGAAGCACAAGCAAATCCAGAAAAATTCTTAAAAGAGTTCGATTGGCACAATTACGAAGAAGGAATTGAGCAAGTTGAAGATACTAAATTAGAAGAATTTGAAAAATTGGTATCAGAAAATTTCGTTGACACTTTAGATGATGAAGTTGTAGATGGTACAGTTATCACAATTACAGATCGTGATGCTATTATTGATATTAACGCAAAATCTGAAGGTGTAATTTCTCTTAATGAGTTTCGTTACAATCCAGATCTTAAAGTTGGTGACAAAGTAGAAGTATTAATTGATGTACGTGAGGACGCTACAGGTCAATTAGTATTATCACACAGAAAGGCGAGAGTAATCAAAGCTTGGGATCGTGTAAACAACGCACATGATACTGGTGAAATCGTAAATGGTTTTGTGAAATGCAGAACTAAAGGTGGTATGATTGTAGATGTATTTGGTATTGAAGCATTCTTACCAGGATCTCAAATCGATGTTAAGCCTATTAGAGATTACGATCAGTATGTAAATAAGACTATGGAATTTAAAGTTGTGAAAATCAACCACGAATTCAAAAATATAGTTGTTTCTCATAAAGCTTTAATTGAAGCTGATATTGAAGAACAAAAGAAAGAAATCATTGGTCAACTAGAAAAAGGACAAGTATTAGAAGGTATTGTTAAGAACATTACTTCTTATGGTGTGTTTATTGATTTAGGTGGTGTAGATGGTTTAGTTCATATTACAGATTTATCTTGGTCTCGTATCAACCATCCAAATGAGATTGTTGAGTTAGATCAGAAATTAAATGTTGTAATCCTTGATTTTGATGAAAATAAATCAAGAATCCAATTAGGTCTTAAACAATTATCTAAGCATCCATGGGAAGCTTTAGGTGAAGATGTTAAGATTGGTGATAAAGTAAAAGGTAAAGTTGTTGTAATTGCAGATTACGGTGCATTTATTGAAGTTGAAGAAGGTGTAGAAGGCTTAGTTCACGTTAGTGAAATGTCTTGGTCAACACATTTACGTTCAGCTCAAGATTTCGTAACTGTAGGTGATGAAATTGATGCTGTTATCTTAACTTTAGATAGAGAAGATCGTAAAATGTCTCTTGGTATTAAGCAATTAACACCTGATCCATGGACAGATATCACTAAGAAATATCCTGTAGGTTCTAAGCACACAGGTATTGTACGTAACTTTACAAACTTTGGTGTTTTTGTTGAATTAGAAGAAGGTATTGATGGATTAATTTACATCTCAGATTTATCTTGGACTAAGAAGATTAAGCATCCATCTGAGTTCTGTAACGTTGGTGATAACCTAGACGTCGTTGTATTAGAATTAGATGTAGAAGGACGTAAATTATCTTTAGGTCATAAACAAACTACAGATAACCCTTGGGATAAGTACGAAAAAGAGTTTGCTTTAGAATCTATTCACAAAGCAGCAGTTACTGAAATGGTAGATAAAGGAGCAACAATAGATTTCAACGAAGATATTGTGGCCTTTATTCCAGCACGTCATTTAGAGAAAGAAGATGGTTCTAAACTTAAGAAAGGTGAAGAAGCAGAATTTAAAATCATTGAATTTAATAAAGAATTCAAGCGTGTTGTAGCATCTCATACAGCAGTATTTAGAGCTGAAGAAGCTAAAATCGTTAAGCAAGCTGTTAAAAAACAGGCTGCTCAAGCGGCAGAAGCTAAACCAACTCTTGGTGATGCAAATGAAGCTTTACAAGCACTTAAAGATAAATTAGACGGGAAGAAGTAATTCCTTGAAATTTAATTATAGAAAAAAGCCTTTCAGAAATGAAAGGCTTTTTTATGAATGCACTTCTGTTTGAAACTCAAATAATTTACCTTAACTTTGCCAACCAGCAACGCTTGGATACTATATGAGTCAAAAAGTATTACTTAACTCTAAAGAAGTCAATATCACTCTACACAGATTGGCTTGCCAGCTTATTGAAAACCATGATGATTTTTCTGAAACTGTACTTATTGGTTTACAACCAAGGGGTAAATTTTTAGCAGATCGTTTAGCTCAAATGCTTAGAAATGACTATAAAATTAAAAATATTCAATTAGGTCATTTAGATATTACATTTTTTAGAGATGACTTTAGAAGAGGAGATAAGCCTCTAGAAGCTAATACAACAGAGATAGATTTTATTGTAGAAGATAAAAATGTGGTATTTGTTGACGATGTGCTCTATACTGGACGAAGTATAAGGTCTGCATTAACCGCAATTCAGTCTTTTGGAAGACCAAAAAATATAGAATTATTAACCTTAATAGACCGACGTTTTAGTCGTCATTTACCAATACAACCTAATTATAAAGGGAGACAAGTAGATGCAATCGATAACCAGAAGGTAAAAGTAAATTGGGTAGAGAATGAAGGGGAAGATGCCGTGTATTTAATAGATAAATAGAATACTAAATTATGAGTGAATTAAGTGTCAATCACTTATTAGGAATCAAATATCTTACAAAACAAGATATAGAACTTATTTTTGAAACTGCAGATCAGTTTAAAGAGGTTATTAATAGACCGATTAAAAAAGTACCTTCACTAAGAGATATTACCATTGCCAATTTATTTTTCGAAAATTCTACACGTACAAAATTATCTTTTGAGTTAGCAGAGAAAAGATTGTCAGCAGATGTGATTAATTTTTCAGCTTCACAATCCTCAGTTAAAAAAGGGGAAACGCTTATTGATACAGTAAATAACATATTATCTATGAAAGTAGATATGGTGGTATTGCGTCATCCAAATCCTGGAGCAGGTGTATTTTTATCTAAACATGTTAATGCAAGTATTATAAATGCAGGTGATGGATCACATGAGCATCCGACGCAAGCTTTATTAGATTCTTATTCTATAAGAGAGAAGTTAGGTGCTGTTAAAGGAAAAAATGTAGTTATTGTTGGTGATATACTACACAGTAGAGTTGCACTATCTAATATATATGCTTTGCAATTGCAAGGGGCAAATGTTATGGTTTGTGGACCAAAAACATTACTTCCAAAGTATATTAAAGATCTTGGTGTAAAGGTAGAAACTAATCTTAAAAAAGCACTCGAATGGTGTGATGTAGCTAATATGCTTCGTGTACAGAATGAGCGTATGGATATTAGTTATTTTCCTTCTACTAGAGAATATACTCAGCAATTTGGTATTAATAAGGAATTATTAGATAGTTTAGATAAAGAGATTGTCATTATGCATCCAGGCCCAATAAATAGAGGAGTAGAGATTACAAGTGATGTAGCAGATTCTAAACAAGCTATTATATTAAATCAGGTAGAAAATGGTGTAGCAGTTAGGATGGCGGTAATTTACCTTTTAGCGTCTAAAATAAAACAATAGATTATGATTATTGATAAAGATGGTAATACGATAATAATTGCTCAAGAAAATGCTTCTGTTAAAACTTTGGTTAATAATATTGAGCAGGCCTATGATAAGTATAAAAATCATCACCTTGTTGTTCGGTTATCGAGTTTAGACAAGATTGCTTTAGAAGATGTTATTGAATTTTTGCGTCTTAGTAATGATCATCGTTCTGCTAAAAAATCTTTTGTCGTAGTTTCTGAGAAAGCAGATTTAGACGAAATGCCAGACGAAGTTATCGTAGTGCCAACATTGCAAGAAGCTTTTGATATTATAGAAATGGAAGACATTGAACGCGATTTAGGGTTTTAATACATGAAATTAACCATTTTAGGCTGTCACAGCGCAACTCCACGAACAGATACCAATCCAACTTCTCAAGTCTTAGAGATTAAAAACCACATGTTTTTAATTGACTGTGGTGAAGGTACACAAGTAGAACTTCGACGTAACAAAGTGAAGTTCTCTCGGATTAAGCATATTTTTATTTCTCACCTTCATGGCGATCATTATTTTGGTTTGGTTGGTTTAGTGAGTACATTTCGTTTACTCACTAGAGAAACTGAACTTCATATATATGGCCCAAAAGGATTAAAAAAGGTGATTACACTTCAAATGAAATTGTCTGATAGTTGGACTAATTATCCTCTGATTTTTCATGAGTTAAACTCAAAGGAGACAGAATTAATCTATGAGGATGATAAAGTTGAAGTTCATACAATTCCACTAAAGCATCGCATTTATACGAATGGCTTTCTTTTTAAAGAGAAAGAAAATGAGCGTAAATTAGATATAAATGCTGTTAATGAAGCTAATATAAGTAGAGCTTATTATAGAAAACTAAAACAGGGTGCAGATGTTGAAAATGAAGATGGTGTTTTAATAGATAACGGTTCAGTTACAAAAGATCCAATACCTCCTCAAAGTTATGCCTACTGCAGTGATACAGTTTATAACGAGTCTGTAATACCAATAATAAAAGATGTTACTGTACTCTACCATGAATCTACATTTTTAGATAAAAATGAAGATCTTTGTGAACGTACTAAGCATAGTACAGCTAAACAAGCTGCGACTATTGCTAAAAAAGCTAATGTAGGTAGGCTAATACTTGGTCACTATTCCACACGATATGGAAGTTACGATGGTTTTGAAACTGAAGCGAAGACTGTTTTTGAAAATGTTCTTCTATCTAAAGATGGAAAATCTTTTGAATTTTAGTTAAATTCTTTTAAATGTTGCACCCAATTAATTGCCTCTCCTAAACTTAATGCACGCTTCATTGGTATAGAGGCCATTTGTTTCTCAATGTTTGCACTTAAATATGTAGAATCTCTGTAACTTACTATTGAAGCAGCAATTAAAATACTATCATCTTTATCAAAGTAAGACCATAAGACTGGATCGATAGAATAAGCATTAACACGGTTTGCTATATAAGCTAGGGTTTTATGATGTCCATAATAAGCTCTTAAAGAACTTAAAAGTTTATTTAACTTTTCTGAGTTAAAATGTTCACCTTCATTGACCTCCATAATAAAAAAGTCATCACAGAGGTAGTATGAGCCAAAGTCAAGAACTATTTTTTCATAATTCAGTGATTTCGAAAGAGGAGAATCTTCAAATTGCATTCTAAGAATTATTTTAGTTAATAAGGGTTAACTTTATCAAATCTACGGTTTTTTTGATAGAAACAAAATATTCTACTAACTTCGTAATATCTATGGAAAAAGACTTAAGTAACTACAGAAAATCATACGAAAAAGGTGAGCTTCTATTGGAGAATGTGCCTCAGAATCCTATTGAGTTATTCAGAAATTGGTTTATTGAAGTTGATACTCATTTCAATGTTGATGAAACTAATGCAATGACTATTTCCACTATTGGGTTAGATGGTTATCCTAAGAGTAGAGTAGTGCTACTGAAAAAGTATTCTCACGAAGGTTTTATTTTCTATACCAATTATAATAGTGAAAAAGGTAAGGCTATTAGTGATAACCCAAATGTTTGCTTATCTTTTTTTTGGCATACAGCAGAGCGACAAATAATTATAAAGGGTACAGCTGAGAAGATTTCTGAAAACTTAAGTGATGGATATTTTGAATCGCGACCTAGAGGAAGTCAACTAGGTGCTATTGCTTCAAATCAAAGTGATATTGTTTTTGATAGAAACGAATTAGAATCTAAACTTAAAGCTTTAGAAGATAGATATGAAGGTATGCCCTTAGAAAGACCTAAACATTGGGGCGGATTTATAGTAAAACCAGTTGAGATTGAATTTTGGCAAGGTAGACCTAATAGACTTCATGATAGAATTCGTTACCAACTTCAAAAAGATTATAATTGGAAAATTGATAGGTTATCACCTTAGTTTTATCGATAAAAAGCTTTTTTATTCGATGTAATTTGATTTTTTGATACTTAAAAGTGTATTTCACCGATGTTTTGCAATTAAATTCGATAAAATGCATGTATTTCATCGAATTTATCTAAATTTCTTTTTTTTTAGCAAGTAGGCACTTAGTTTAGTAATCCCAAACCTAAATAACCTACTTATGAAAGTTGCTAAGCTTTTGCCATTTTTGGCTATTGTTGCCCTCTTAGGCTTATCATCTTGTTCCACAGACAGTGCAACAGATGATAAAACTAACTCTATAGAAGTTCCAGTTGCTCCTCAAGCAAAGCAAATCGAAATAGAGATTATGGAACTTATTAATGTTTACAGAATTACAAAAGGTTTAAATCCATTAAATGATCATAATACGGTCAAGGCTGTAGCATCTACCCACACAGATTATATGATTGAAGTAGATAATGTGTCTCATGATAACTTTTTTCAAAGAAAACAGAGCTTGGAAGCTAATGCTAGTGCTAATATAGTTTCAGAAAACGTGGCATACGGTTTTAATTCTGCGGAGTCTGTTGTTAATGCTTGGTTAAACAGCCCAAGTCATAAAGAAAATATTGAAGGAAACTTTACAGATTTTGATGTATCAGCCGAACAGAATAGTGAGGGTAAATGGTACTTTACTAATATTTTTATAAAACGTTAAATCGTTTTAAAATTGATTAATAGCAAAAAAAACCACAAATTCTTGTGGCTTTTTTAGTTTATAGACTCGTATTCTAACCACTCTAATGGTTTTGAAAGCTGATGCGAGTTAAATTCTAGATGAATAACACGACGCCTTTCCTTGTTAATCGTTTTGTTTGAAGCAAGGAGGTGAAAAGGTTTCATTAACATTATTCCACCTTTTTCGACCTCACATATAATCTCATTATCTAGATTCCAATCTGAAGTATTTTTTCTTATAATTTTTTTTTTGATGAGACTTAGGAATTATTTTTAAAGCTCCATTATCTTTATTGGTATCATCTAAATGAATGCGAATTGTAATAGTTTTTTCTAGAATCTTGTGAGGAGGTTGTACACAATATAAGCCTTTTTTGATGGTCCAATTTTTATAGCTATTTAACTCAACTTTTTTATTAACAGATATACTTATATCTTGATGATATGGAACAAACCAATTAGATTCTGGTGGCTTGTCAAAAAAGATAGCTTTTATTAAAAAAGGATTAGTTTCACTAAGACTTGTTATGAGATTAATTAATTTTTGATTAAATACTAAATTCTTTAAATCTGGTACAGCTTTAAAAAGTTGTCTAATGGCATATATTTTTTTAGACTTACTAAGAGACTTCGTCTCTAATTTATTTGATTCTAAACAGCTTATTATTCCTTTGATTTCTTCATTTGAGTAAAACGTATCAATTATCGAATAGCCATAATCATATAGTTCTATCGTGTGTTTTGTGTAATTCATATATTATATAAATGTAATCTAGAAAATTTGTAAATGAAATTTTTTGTGATTGCTTTAGCAGTTAAAAATAAAAAGCAAGCTCAGTGAGCTTGCTTATATTTAAATTTTATTTTAAAGCCTTTAAATTCTATTCGTTAACAATATAAAAGTAAGAACGCCTGTTCATTTGGTGCTCTTCTTCTGAACATTTTACGCGATTGGCACATTTGTTTAATAGTTGAGTTTCACCATAGCCATTTGCACTTTCTATTCTACTAGCATCAATACCTCTTGAAATAATATAATCTCTTGTAGATTTTGCTCGTCTATCCGATAGCTTTAAATTATATCTGTCACGACCACGACTGTCTGTATGAGATTCAATTTTAATAATCATTTCTGGATGTTTACGAAGTACGTCAACAATATTTTCTAATTCATATTCTGCATCAGTTCTGATATTAGATTTATCAAAGTCAAAGAAAATTGGGTTAATCACAATCTGATTGTCTATAATTAATGGCTCTAACTCTAAATCTAGGGTATTTACCTTTTCATTATCAAGGTCCGTATTAATTGTTTCTTTATCTTCCTTATAGTCTTCTTTTGTAGCAACAACAGTGTAAGTTTTGTCACAATCTACTACAAATGTATAATTACTGTTGTCTTTTGTGTCGATCTCTTCTATAACTTTACCAGTTTCATCAATCAATCGTATAATAACACCTGTTAAAAAGATGCCTGTTTTACTGTCCTTAATTACTCCAGAAATTTCTTGTTTGCATTGATAGGCATTAAAACTGTAGATGTCATCACTTCCTTTACCATTTGGTCGGTTAGATGAAAAGTAACCTTTTTGAGTTTCTGAGTCTATATAAAAAGCAAAATCGTCATAACCACTATTGTATGGAGCTCCTATATTTTCAGGTTCTGAACGATTTCCTGTTAAATTATTAGATTTAAAAATATCCAATAAACCTAGATTTAAATAGCCATCTGATGAAAAGTATAAGGTGTTATCCTTACTTACAAAAGGAAACATTTCTCTTCCTTCTGTATTAATTAATTCTCCCATATTCTCTGGCTCTCCATAAGTGCCATTTTCGTTTATGGAGACTGAATAGATATCGGTTTGCCCAATTCCACCTTCACGATCAGATACAAAGTATAGCGTTTTATTATCTGGACTTAAAGCAGGATGGCCTGTTGAAAATACTTTGTCATTAAAAGGTAATTCTTCAATATTTTCCCACTTATCATCTGTTAGAGTGGCTTTATAAATTTTTAAATGCGTTGTTCCTTTTTTATCGTAGTTAAGACGGTTACGTTTATTTACATTATCTCTAGTGAAATAGAGTGTTTTTCCATCATTTGTGATTGCAACTGAAGCCTCATGGTATTCAGAATTGATCATGCTAGAAGGTAAATCAGTTACAGATCCGTAATTTTGATTACCATTTTCTTTGGTAATTGATACCTGTACTAAGTCTAAAAAAGGTTCGTCATTCCAGTTATAAACTTTTTTCCCTTCATTATTTGCGGATGCAAAGTATAAAGTGTTATTGTGAATATAGGATCCAAAATCTGAATTTTCTGTATTGAAAGGTAAATTCTCAATATTTACAACTACATCATTTTTTGAAGTTAGTTTATTATAAATATCTACTTCATCAGGATTATAACCTTTAAGCCTACTATCTCCTTGATGTGCAGCACTAAGTTCTTTAAACCATTTATCCGCTTCATCATAATTGCCTATACTTCTTAGCGATTGAATATATTTATATAAGTATTTTGCATCTATGCTTTCAGATTCTTTTAAAGCTTCACTATACCAATAGACCGCTTTTTCTGAGTTAGAATTGTTATAGTATGCATCTCCCAATCGTGTTAAAACATGCACACTGTTTTCGCCTTTTTCAACTGCTTTCTCATATAATTCAATGGCCTTTACATAACCAAAATTATCAAAGAACTTATCAGCCAATTTTACTTGAGAGAAAGAAAGGGAACTTATTAAAGTTATAGTTATTGCTAATAATTTAGTCTTCATAATGTATTTCATTTTAGAAGTATCTTGGCGATTTAATTCGTTTACTTTTAAAGACTTCGAACATCAACAATACTTCATGAGTACCACTTGTATAAGGTCTTAAATCAGAAATCGGGTATTCGTATGCATAACCAATTCTCATTTGCTTAGATATCTGAAAATCTGCAATACCACCAATTGCTGCAGCATTTTCATTGATTCTATATCCTGCTCCCACCCAAAAAGTTTCATTAAACAAAAAGTTTGCCGAAATATCAAAAGAGAGTGGAGCACCATTTGTAGCTTTTAATAATACAGATGGTTTTAACTTTGTAGTTTCATTTAAATCGAAAACATATCCACCAGTAACATAATAACTTATACGTTCTAGTGCGACATAGTCTATTGTACCGTTCCCCCCATTATTATAATCTGTATTTAATATTCTTGGAGCAGAAAGCCCTAAGTACCAACGTTGAGAATGCCAATATAAACCTGCTCCAACATTAGGACTCCAACGATTTGATACATCATTAAAGAAAGGATCGTTAACTACAGATGGGTCATTTAGTAATTCTTCGTCTAAATTATAATGAGTAAATCCAGCCTTAAGACCAAATGCTAGTTCTGAATTAACACCGGTTTGGATTGTATATGAGAAATCACCATAAATGTATGAGAAGTTTTCATAGCCAAGCTTATCATTTATAAATGATAGGCCTAAACCTACATTCTCATTTCGTAAAGGTGTATGAATAGATAGTGTTTGTGTTTCTGGTCCACCTTCTAATCCTACCCATTGACTTCTATGCAAGCCAACAGCACTAAATGTTTCTCTACTACCAGCATAAGCTGGGTTTATAGAGATAGTATTAAACATGTATTGCGTAAATTGAGGTAATTGCTGTGCAAAAGCCGTTGATACACTCAAAAAGAGTATGGCAATACTTAAAATTTTAGATAGCTTCATCGGTTAAGTTTATTTAGTTGCTACATAGATAGGACCTGCAAATGGCTCTAATCCACTATTTCTTAAATTAATTATATAATAATATGTTCCAGTTGGGACTTTTCCAGAATTTCCTACTGAAGATCCATGTGCATCTCCGTTCCAATTATTTTGATAGTTATTATTTTTATAAATCTCAGCGCCCCAACGATTGAATATTTGTAACTCGATTACAAAGCCACAATCCTCAATACCACTTATAGTAAAGAATTCATTATAACTATCGCCATTAGCAGTTACAGTCTTTGAGATTTCAACATCAACTAGACCACAAGCTAATACAACACAGTCATCATCTAAAGTCACATTTACTTTGACTTCTGTTGGACATGGTCCTTCGGTAATTGAATACATAAATGTATAAGTACCAATTTCATCTACTAATGTAGGATCAAAGAAACTTCCGTTTAAACTCGTATTACCTGAAACAACACTCCAATTACCATTCATATCAAAATCACCAGATAATAAATCGAATAAATCGAATTCTGTATCAAGTATACAGAGATTTGCATCGAATACATTTATCACATTGCTTATTTCTACTGATATAGTTTGAACAAACTGAGATTCGTTGCCACAATTATCATTAATTGTCCATGTTCTAATTATACTATAATCTTCAAATTCATTTACTTGAGTAGAAATTTCATTGAAATCAACACTTATATTATTAGAACATGCATCTTCAAAGACTAAGTCCGGAACTCCTGGTATGTCATCACAAGCAACAGTTATGTTTTCATCAAATGGTGTAACAAGAGTTGGAGCAGTTGTGTCTTGTACAGTAATAAATTGTGTGTGTACTGCTTCGTTTCCACAGCTATCAATTGCTGACCAAGTACGCTCAATAATATAATCTCCAATACATGCTCCTTCAGTAATAGTTTCTTCAAAAGTTACATTTGTAGAACTACAGGTATCACTTGCGGTTAATGTTTCTGCTGTTGGAACAGCATCACATTCAGCATCTAAATCTGTTGGCAATGCCTCATTAAATGATGGTGCAGTTGTATCTTGTACACTTATAGTTTGCGTATGAATTGTCTCATTGCCACAATCATCAGTAGCTGTCCAAGTTCTAATTAAAGTAAATTCATTATCACAACTTCCAACTGTAGTAGATTCTGCAACAGTTACTGAAGCCTCACCACAATTATCTGTTGCAGTTATTGTATCCACATCAGGAATTGTATCACATTCTATAATTATGTCAGAAGGTAAGGCTACATTAAATATAGGAGCAGTAGTATCTTGTATAGTTATAATCTGTAATGCCGTTGCAACATTATCACAGTTGTCTACAAGTGTCCATTTTCTATTAATAATATATGATCCAGGACAATTACCTGCAGTAATAATATCTTTATAAACTGCATCTAATCCAGTTGCACAATTATCTGATTCGTCAGTTACATCTCCTGTAATTGTTAAATCATTAACATCTGTATCACATTCTAGGACTAAATCAGCAGGTACTGTAAAGGTAGGTGAAGTAGAATCTTGAACAGTTATTGTTTGTACAAGCGTTGTTGTATTATCACACTCATCAGTTAATGACCAAGTACGAGTAATAATCGATTCATTAATACAATTTCCATTAGTTACGCTATCAGTAAATGTAGCATTCAAATCATTAGAGCAGTTATCCTCTTCATCAATAACATTACCAGTAATATTGAGATCATTAGTATCAACATCACATTCTATTGTAATATCAGCAGGTACTGTAAAATTAGGTTCAGTAGTATCTTGAACAGTAATAGTTTGGTCAGTTGAAGTTGCGTTACCACAATCATCAGTAGCTGTCCAAGTTCTTATAATCGTTTTCGTATTTCCACAAGTTGCAGTTTCGACATCTGAGTAAGACACATTAGGTATAGCACAGTCATCAATTGCAGTGGCAGTTCCAGTATTTGTTGGATTTGTATCTTCATTACATTCAATAGTTACATTAGCAGGTATTGTCAAAACTGGATCTACTGTATCTATAATTGAATAAGTAGCAGTTGTAGATGAAGAATTATTACAATCGTCAGTAGCAGTAAAGGTAACTGTAAAGGCACCATTATTACAATCTAAAGCTGTATTTGCATCATAATCGTTAAACCAGGTTACATTACCACAAGTATCAGATGCTGTAGCACCAGCGTTATTTAATAACCAAGTTTCTAGTGTTCCATTTGGAGTCACACCACATTGTATATTTATATTTTGAATATTTGAATTGTCAATCGTGGGTGGAGTAGTATCTTGAACATTAATAGTTTGATCCGCTGAAGTAGCGTTACCACAATTATCAGTAGCCGTCCAAGTTCTTATAATCGTTTTCGTATTTCCACAAGTTACAGTTTCGACATCAGACTGAGAAATCGTCACATCACCACATGTATCAGCACCAGTAGCAATACCAGTATTAGCAGAAGACTCATCTTCAGTACACTCAATAGTCACATCAGCAGGCACAGATATAGTAGGAGGTGTTGTATCTTGAACAGTAATAGTTTGATCCGCTGAAGTTGCATTGCCACAATTATCAGTCGCTGTCCATGTTCTTATTATAGTTCTAGTATTTCCACATGCAGTTGTGACATCATTAGACTGTGAAATAGTAATTGTACCACATGTATCATTACCAGTAGCGACACCAGTATTAGCAGAAGATTCATCTTCTGTACATTCAATAGTGACATCAGCAGGTACAGATATAGTAGGAGGTGTTGTATCTTGAACAGTAATCGTTTGATCCGCTGAAGTTACATTACCACAATTATCAGTTGCTGTCCATGTTCTTATAATCGTTTTCGTATTTCCACAAGCTGCGGTTTCTACATCAGATTGAGAAATGGTCACATCACCACATGTATCATTACCAGTAGCGGCACCAGTATTGGCAGAAGACTCATCTTCAGTACACTCAATAGTCACATTAGCAGGCACAGATATAGTAGGAGGTGTTGTATCTTGAACAGTAATCGTTTGGTCAGCTGAAGTTGCGTTACCACAATTATCAGTCGCTGTCCATGTTCTTATAATCGTTTTCGTATTTCCACAAGCTGCGGTTTCTACATCAGATTGAGAAATGGTCACATCACCACAGGTATCAGCACCAGTAGCAATACCAGTATTAGCAGAGGACTCATCTTCTGTACATTCAATAGTCACATCAGCAGGCACAGATATAGTAGGAGGTGTTGTATCTTGAACAGTAATCGTTTGATCCGCTGACGTTGCGTTACCACAAGCATCAGTTGCCGTCCAAGTTCTCACAATTGTTCTAGAATTACTACAAGATGCAGTAACCACATCGCTCTCAGTAATAGTTACACTACTGCAATAATCCATACCACCAGCAATTCCCGTATTAGTACTTGTTTCATCTTCCGTACATTCTATTGTAACATCTGAAGGAAGTGTAAGGGTAGGTGGTGTTGTATCTTGAACTGTAATTGTTTGCTGCGCAGTTGCAGTATTATCACAATTATCGGTAATTGTAAATGTTCTTAATACTGTAATTGGGCAATTATTAGTTGATGTTGTAACGTCAATATATGTTATACTCTGAATATTAAAATCGTCAGAAGCATTGTAATTTGTATTGGAAGCAAAAGTTGATTGTATATCACCAGATTGCGTTTCACTATATGCGAATACAGCATTTCCATTAGTAATATCTCCAGTAGAACAGCCTTCAATAATAATTGTAGCTGGTACTGTTATTATCGGACTTTCAATATCATCTGTTCCAATTGTACCATTAACATTAAAGATACATCCATTGGCATCAGTAATTAATATTGTATAATTTCCTGCAACTAAGTTTTCAAATAAACCACTAGACTGTGAAGAGGAACCATTATCTAATGAATACGTATATGGTGGAATTCCACCAGTACTTCCAGCAGTTATACTACCAGTACTTTCACCTAGACATTCAACATTTACAATTTGAGTAATTGAACCTAAAACATTTTCAGCAGGTTCATTAACCGTGGATTGATTTGTTACAGTACAGCCATTAGCGTCAGTTATCGTTACAGAATATGTTCCAGCAACGACATTTGCTAAATCTTCTGTAGTAGCACCAGTATTCCATAGAAATGTATATGATGAAGTACCTCCATTTACTGTTAAGTCAATGAATCCAGTATTATCATCTTTACATAAAATATTAGTAATTTCAATACCTGAGCTCAAAGCACTTGGTTCATTTATGGTAATTGTTGTATTCTGAGTACAAAGTGTAGTCTGATCTGTTACAGTAGCAGTATAGTTTCCAGCAGGCAATCCTGATACACTAGGTGTAGTATCTGGTAAAGTATCCCAAGAATACGTAAAAGGACCAACTCCATTAGATACTACGGCCGTAACACTTCCATTACTCTCACCATTACAAATTACATGTGTTGAAGTTCCAGAAATTGAAAGGTTATTACAAGTACCAGGATTAACAGTCACAGTATTAGTATCTTTACAACCGTTAGCATTTGTTACTGTTACAGTGTAATTGCCAGCAGATAAACCAGAAATATTTTGAGTTGTTTCATCACCTGGTGACCAGAGATATGTGTATGGTTCTACACCACCAGTTGCTGTTGCACTAGCTGTTCCATCGCCTGTACTTGGACCAAGTTCGTCAGTTGAAGAAGATGTTAAATTTAAAGCGTTATTTGGTTCTGTTATAGAAATCGTTTCTTCAACAGCTTGACAAACCGTCCCATCAATGGTTACATTAACATCATATACTCCTGCTGTAATATTATTTATTGTACTCGAAGTAACACCAGAATCAACCTGACCATTACTCCAAGTAAAAGTAAAAGTTGCTCCAGGGTTAGCATTTGAATTTGCAGAAATTGTTCCTGAACCTGTTGCATCACCAACACATAATACATTTGTTGTATCATCAATTGTTAACTCAGCATCACATGTATTAGTGCATACTATAACAATACTTTGCGTAATAGTACAACCGTTAGCATCAGTAATTGTTACAGAATGAGTTCCAACAGAGAGATTAGTAGCATTTGCGTTTGTCTGATTACTAGCAGAAGCACTCCATAAATATGTATAAGATGCTGTTCCACCAGAAACATCTGCAGTAGCTTCTCCATTAATACAGCCTTGAGCCGTATTGGCGTCGATCTTACTCATATTAAGACTTAAAGGATTAGTAGGTTCTGTTATTGTAGTATTAGCTGAAACAGAACATCCGTTTGCATCAGTTACAGTGACAGAGTAAGCACCTGCTATAACATTAGTCAAATTTTGACTCATTGAAGAATTACTCCAAGAATATGAATAAGGTTGTGTACCTCCTGAAACTGTAATAGTAATATCACCTGTAGCTTCACCAGAACAATCAACATCATTTACATTTGCAATAGATACGTCTAAAGCAATAGGTTCTGAAATGGTTTGATTTACAGTAGTTGTACAGTTGTTTTCATCTGTAACGAGTACAATATAACTAGAAGCGGCTAAATTTTCGAATAAGCCATTGGTTTGATTATTTGTACCACCATCAATAGAATAATTATAAGGTGGTGTTCCTCCTGAACCTTCTACTGTTATATTACCGGTTGAGTTACTATTACAATCTACATTAGTAAAATCTGTAATAGAAGCTGTTAATGCATTATTTGGTTCTGAAATTGTTGCTTGGTTAGTAGTTGTACATCCATTTGCATCAGTAATAGTTACGTCATAATCACCAGCAGCAAGATTAGATTGATCTTGTGAAGTTGAGCTATTATTCCATAGCACAATATAAGGAGCAGTTCCTCCACTAATAGTTAAATCAATTTCTCCAGTACTTTCGCCATTACATAATACATTTGTTGTCGATAAAATAGTAGAATCTAGCGATTCGGAAGGTTCATTAATAGTAAAGCTATTTGATATTGTACATCCGTTTGCATCTGTAACTGTCACAGTATAGATACCTACAAAAATATTTGATAAATCTTGTGAGGTTGCTGAGTTACTCCAAGAATAAGTATATGGAGGTGTTCCACCTGATGGAGTTATATCAATTGCACCAGTTTCGTCAAGTTTACATGTAACATCAGAGATGGTTCCTGCAAGCTCTAGGTTGTCTAAGGTGATTGGAATAGAGTTTATATTTTCACAAGTTGTGAATGTACTTCTTATGTTTACTGTATAAGAGCCTTCAGGTAAGTTATTAAAAATTGGCGAGCTTTGATACGCACCATTATTTAAAGCATACTCATATTCTACACCTAATGGGCTTGTCACTGAAATTGTAAAATCATCAATTGCAGAACCACAGCTTACACTAGCTAGGGGAACTGGTGATAAACTAACAAATTCTATTGTTGCTGTAGCTCTATCACATACACCAGTATTTGGAGCTGGTAAACAGACTTCATATTCAAAAGTTACATTACCTGTGAAACCATTAAAAGGAATATAACTATATGTTCCATCTGAATTAAGTTCAAAAAAATCGCCTGTAGGTGCAGGTCCAGAAACTAAACTATAAGTCGAGTTATCAGGAACATTATTATTTACATTTAAATCGCCATAATATTTTGTATTAATACAATTCATGTTTTGCTGATCTATAGCATATTTTTGGAGAAGGAAGAACTTTCCATCTCCATGATCACTTGTAGCACCAACAAATTCAATTTTTGTAATCTTTGATCCAATTGGTGCAATATCGCTTAAGTAAAATAGACCAATACCAACTGTTTGACCATTTTCGTTACATCTTCCTGATTGCCAATAATCAGATCCTGAAATAGGAGGTGCAAAACTACACCCAGTATAATTTCCAGAATTCCTAACAAATGTCTCTCCTAACTTTTGCTCTAAACCACCACCAGAAGGAATTCCCCATATTTCAACATAAAAACAATTATTCCCTCCTCTTTCTGTAATCGCTATCACTCCGTCTTGATTTGCTGGAATGGCTGGACTATAAAAAATAGTTTGCTTTTGTGCATCAGTCGTTTCTACATCAGTAAAATTTGAACAAATATCTCTACCATTTCTAACAGATTCAAAATAATGATTTAGATTTTTATCTTGCATGGCTAATAAGGCCATAGAATTCCAATTTGCATTGTCACTTGAATTATTAATGGTAATACCGTTTTCTTCAATGTTATTTGCTGTATCACCTGTAGGACCTAATCTTGTCATTTCATAACTAGTAGGGACAACAAATGTATTATATACAACCCCTCCAATTGTAACTGATTGAATGGTTGCTGGGTCGTTATTGTTAGATTGTGTATCAGACCATTGAAACGTCACACCAGTTTGTATAGATGGTGATTGCTGTGCTAATATAATATTAGGTAGAACAACGCAAAGAACTATTAAAATAACTTTTGCAATGTTTACGACTGAAATACAATTGTATTTGTTTTTCATACTTTATATATAATAACTTATAATTTGTAAAAATGTCATTCAAAATAGAAATTAGGGAAACACCAAAGATTAATTCTTAGCGATACACCTTTTCTTATTAAACAACATAGATATGCGTTTTATGTTAAAAATAGAGGGAAGTATTATTAACTTAAATGATAAATAGAATGGATTAATATATTTTTGATTTGGGGTCATTTACATTAATTTTACAAAACAAAAGAACTAATAACTGAAACTATAAACAAATATTAGAGTTGAAAAAAGGCAAAATAGCCCTTAAAACGGAAATATGCAACATTTTGTCGTAAAAAATCGCACTTAATCGATGATATATGAAGATAATCGTACTTGTTAGACATGGAAAGTCCTCATGGGAGTTTGATGTTTCAGATCGTAAAAGACCTTTAAAGACTAGAGGTAAGAACGACGCTAAATTAATTGTAAATCAGTTTATCAAAGAGAATAGACTTCCAAAAAATATTTTTTCCAGTCCAGCAAAAAGAGCTTTAGATACCTGTAAAATTTTTGCAAAATCACTTAGTTTACCTAAAAACACAATAGAAGTTGTTGATGATTTATACGACTTTGGAGGTGAAAGTGTAATTAAATTTATTAAAAATTTACCAGATGATTATGATGAAATAATGATTTTTGGGCACAATCATGCATTTACATCTATTTCTAATATTTTTGGAAGTATTTTTATCGATAATGTCCCAACATGTGGATTGGTGAAAATTAGATTTGAAATAGATAGTTGGTCAGATTTAGAACAAGGAAAAACGGAACAGATACTTATTCCAAAGGAATTAAAATAATGACAAAAGATAAAAACATATATATAAATAGAGAACTTAGTTGGTTACAATTTAATGCTCGTGTACTTCAAGAAGCTGCTGATAATGATGTTCCATTAATCGAAAGACTAAGATTTCTAGGTATATTTTCTAATAATCTTGACGAATTTTTTAAAGTTAGATATGCTACCGTGAAACGGATTTTTGAAGCAGGTAAAGGAGGTAAAAGTGAGTTGGGAGGTATAAAAGCTGGAGATCTTTTGGAAGAGATAACTAAAATAGTTATTGATCAACAAAGTGAAAGTTTAAAAATTCTTGAGTCTATAGATTTAGAATTAAAGATTGAAAATATACAAATCATTAATGAGACGGAAATTGATGCAGATCAGCATCAATTTATAAAGAATTATTTCTATCAAGAGATAAGTCCAGCGTTAGTTATCATAGTTCTAAACGAAGCTATAGAATTACCTGAGTTAAAGGATAGTGCGGCTTATTTGACAATAAAAATGTCGAACTCTAAAGGTGATGATCAATATGCACTTATAGAGATATCTAAAACGATGGATCGATTTATTGTTCTGCCAAGTAAAAATGATTCTAATTATATCATATTAGTAGATGATGTTTTACGCCATTGTTTAGATGAAATTTTTAATATTTTCGATTATGAAACTATAACAGCTTATATGATTAAGATTACCAGAGATGGTGAACTCGATTTTGATAGTGATTTAAGTAAAAGCTTTATTGATAAGTTATCCGATAGTGTTAAAGATAGAAAAAGTGGTGATCTCGTGCGTTTTGTGCATGATAAAAGTATAGATGAAGATACATTAACTTTTTTATTAGAACGTATGGGGATTAATGATAATGATAGTATTATTCCTGGTGGTCGCTATCATAACCGACGTGATTATATGGATTTTCCGAGTTTAGGTAGAACAGATTTGTTATACGATAAAATAAGACCGCTTCCTGTTGAAGGTTTAAGCTTACAGGAAAGTATTTTTAAGACTATAGCTAAGAAAGATTATTTAGTATATGCTCCATATCACACCTTTTCTTATCTAGTTAAGTTTCTACGAGAGGCTGCATTAGATCCAAAGGTTAAGACTATAAAAATTACAATTTACAGATTAGCACAAATATCACATGTAGCAAGTTCACTTATTAATGCTGCTAAAAATGGTAAAAAAGTAACAGTTTCTATTGAGCTCAGAGCACGTTTTGATGAAGAAGCAAATATCAATTATGCTGAACAAATGCAAGATGCTGGCGTAAATATGTTATTCGGAGTTTCAGGTCTTAAAGTGCATTGTAAAATGTGTGTTATTGAGCGTGAGGAGAATGACAAATTAGTTAGATATGGGTTTGTAAGTACTGGGAATTTTAACGAATCTACTGCGAAATTCTATACTGATTTTACGCTTCTTACAGCAAATTCTAAGATTCTCAAGGATATTAATAAAGTCTTTAACTTTTTTGAGGTGAACTATAAGATAAATAGATATAAACATATTATTACATCACCTCATTATACTAAATCAAAATTATTTGCTTTAATTGATACAGAAATTGCGAATGCTCAAAAAGGAAAACCGGCTTATATAAAGCTAAAAATGAACAGCATTAGTAGTTATAAAATGATAGATAAATTATATGAAGCGAGTAAAGCAGGTGTTAAAGTACAGATGATAGTTAGAGGACTATGTTGCATAGTGCCTGGAGTGAAAGGCATGAGCGAGAATATTGAAATTATTAGTATTATCGATAAGTTTTTGGAACACACACGTCTATACATCTTCTCTAATAATAATGACCCAAAAATGTATATCTCTTCTGCAGATTGGATGACACGAAATATTGATAATAGAGTAGAAGTTAGTTGTCCAATATATGATCAAGACATTAAAAATGAGTTATTAGATTTATATATGATTTGTTGGAATGATAATGTAAAGGCACGTATTATTAATGAAACCCAAGACAATTCATATCGAAAAAATGATAAACCAAAAACACGAGCACAATTCGATACATATAAGTATTACTTAAATAAATTTGAAGGATAGTATGCTAAAAATAAAAAAATATGCAGCTATAGATATCGGGTCTAATGCCGTAAGATTATTAATTTCAAATATTATTGAGTTAGATGATGAGCCTGTTCGATTTAAAAAAAATTCATTAGTTAGGGTTCCAATTAGATTAGGTGCAGATGTTTTCTTGAATGGGGAAATCTCAGAATACAACCAAGAACGAATGTTAGATACCATGAAAGCTTTTAGTCTTTTAATAAAGTCTCATGGTGTTGTTAGGTATAAAGCTTGTGCGACTTCTGCAATGCGAGAAGCGAGTAATAGTAAACCATTAACAGAGAAAATTTTAAAGACATGCGGAATTAACATTGATATTATTGATGGTGAAGAAGAAGCTACAATAATTGCTGCAACGGATTTAAATGCATTTATTGATCCCAATAAGACTTACCTATATGTGGATGTAGGTGGTGGAAGTACTGAATTTTCAATAATTCATAATGGAGAAAAAGTAAAATCTAAGTCCTTTAGAATTGGTACTGTAAGATTATTGAATGATATTGTTAAAAACGAAACTTGGGAAGAATTAGAACTCTGGATTAAAGAAAATACTAAGCAATATTACAAAATAGAACTGATTGGATCTGGAGGAAATATTAATAAAATATTTAAGATTTCAGGAAAGGATGCAGGTAAACCATTAACGTATTTTTATTTAACGAGTTATTATAAGATGCTTCAAAGCTATTCCTACCAAGAACGCATCACAAAACTAAACTTAAACCAAGATAGAGCAGATGTAATAATTCCTGCGACTCGTATTTATCTTTCCGCTATGAAATGGAGTGGCGCAAAGGACATCTATGTACCAAAAATTGGACTTTCAGATGGGATTATAAAAAGTATATTCTACGAAACAGTATCTAGTGTAGAAGTAAAATAATCCGCTTAAACGTTTGTTTTTATAGACAAAATGTATAAAAAAGTCATATTTTGGTAAAAATATTAGATTTTAAATTTATATTAGCCATCTCAAATTAAATATTATGAAAAAATTTGTATTTGCTTTAGTATTTGCTTGTTTTACAACTATATGTATGTCTCAGGAGATTAAATATGGTGTAAGAGGAGCGCTTAATGTGTCTAACTTAGACTTTGACCCTGATGCCACTTTCAGTAACAAACATCGTAATGGATTTGCTTTTGCTGGTTTTGTGGATTTCGGATTAACAGAAGACGTTGCTTTACGCACAGAACTTCAGTGGTCTGCTGAAGGAGGAAAAGATGAAGCTATAAGAGCAGACTATATTCAGTTACCAATTTTATTACGTATATCTGTTTCGGATCGATTATCTCTAGGTGCTGGACCTCAAATTGCTTTGAAAACATGGAAAAACCAAGATGGATTTTCAACATTTGCATTTTCTGGTATTGCAGGATTAGAATATATGATTACAGACGAATTATTTGTTGATGCTAGATTATCTTATGGATTTTCTAATATTTTAGATAAAGACCTAACAGATGTTACAGCTAAGAATCATGTAATGCAGTTTGGATTTGGTATAAAAATCTAAAGAAATAATTTCAACAATATATTATAGAGCCTTAACTCAATGTTTAGGCTTTTTTTTATCCATGAATTGTTTCCTTATTTCCTAAGTTCCTTATTATTTCAGCTTCATAATCAAGAAGTTGTCGCCATTTGTCATCAACTTCTTTTCGGTCCCCGTATTGTCTTGCAAAGTTCAAAAACATAGTATAATGGCCAGCTTCACTTATCATTAATTTTTTGTAAAACTTTGCTAGTTTTTTATCTTCTAGTTCTTCAGATAATAGTCTAAAACGCTCGCAACTACGTGCTTCAATAAGTGCGGCACATAATAAACGATGGACTAATTGCGTAGTTCTACTTCCTCCTTTAGGAAAGAATTTTAAAAGTGAAATGACATAATCATCTTTACGATCTCTTCCTAAGGTCCAACCATGTTCAAGAATTTTATCATGGACCATTTTAAAATGACTCATTTCCTCATTAGCTAATTCAATCATTTCTTGGACAAGGTCCGTATATTCTGGAAAACTAACAATTAAAGAGATTGCAGTACTAGCAGCTTTTTGCTCACAGTATGCATGATCAGTAAGAATATCTTCAATATTTTTTTCTACGATATTCACCCATCTTGGATCCGTAGGTAATTTAAGTCTTAGCATCATCTTTATTGGTCTAGGTGAATAAATTTTGAGTTACCATATTCATCTATAATAAGTTTATGTGATGCTATTTGATCTGTTTCAGGAATCGCATAAATGATATGAATTGAAATACTATTTTTTAAAGTACTATCACCATCAACTTCTATAGATTTTAGTACAGCAAGTTTATCAAAATTATGTAGCTGATTATTAGAGTTATAGCTTAAAACTTTATTAGCATTAAACTTATTAAACCTTTTATTATAAATGAGTTTACCTTCCTTTTCAACTTGAACATTAAACTTGAAATTTCTATAATGCGTTTGATAATTAATAGTGTCTTTTATTTTAGTAAAAAGGACACTATTATCCATATCTGAAAATGCTTTTATTTTTACGCGATAGCCATTACTTAATAAGGTGTCAACTTCATGTTCTATATAGCCCTCAGGGTGGTATACATCTACTTCAAAACTAACAGTTTTTTTGAATTCTTCTATGCTTTCAGAAAGTGCTTGGTTTTGCGTAATTCTTCCTTCACAGCTAGTAAATACAATAACTAAGATTAAAAATAGTCCAAATGTTTTTTTCATTTTTTATTTTGTTTCAATTCGTGTTGAGTTGATTTATAAAGTATAGATTATGATCTTATATATCTAACCCAAATGTTTTTCTCAGTAATTCAATATTTGGGTTTTTCTCTTTTAATTTTTCGTATTTCTCTAAAGGTGTGAATGCGTATTTCTTAGCAATTTCCTCATTTACCGTAATCTCTAATTTTAAATCGTAATTACGTAATTTTTTCTTTAAAAAAGTCATCAAAGGAAACTCAGCACGTTCTAATTCTATTTTATTAGTATTATTAGAATAGGTTAAGTGAATTATACTTCCATTGAGTTTAGGTGAATCCATTTGTAATATTGAAGCCATAATTTTTTCGCCCTTCTTATCCATTTGTGCTGTGTAAGATTTCCAAGCCTCAGATAATGCTTCTTGAGTCACAGGTTCTTTTGGAAGATCATCCTCATCAATAATAACATCCATTTGTCGGATGAGGTGCTCTTTCTTTTCTTTAATACTTTTTAAAGATAATCCTGATATACTTTTCTTTGGTTTTTCAATAGATATTTTAGGAACTACAGGGGTTGCTGCCACTGCAGCGAGGGTTTCTTCAACAACCAGTTCTTGTTTGAGAATTGGTTTTTTATCAATAACATTAGATTCAACTTTAGGTTTACGAACAGAAATTGGAGTAATACCTTTAGCTTTAAAATAAGAAGGCGGAATTATGAAATGCTTACTGTTTTTTTTTCTCCATCAAAAGTGATAGAGGCAAGCTGCATTAAGGTTAGTTCAACTAGTAAGCGTTGATTTTTACTAGTTTTATACTTTAAATCACAGTCATTTGCAAGTTGGATACCTTTCATGAGAAAGCTATGCGAGGTTTTCAACGATTGGTCAATATATTTTTGTTTGGTATCGTCTCCAACTTCTAAGAGTTCTATAGTTGCTTGGTTTTTACAAACCATTAAATCTCTAAAATGTGATGCCAAACCAGCAATGTAATGATGTCCATCAAACCCTTTTGATAATATACTATTGAACTTCACTAACAATTCAGGTATATTATTTTCTAAGATTAAATCTGTACTTGTAAAATACGTTTCATAATCTAGTACATTTAAATTTTCAGTAACTGCTTGTCTGGTTAAGTTCTTACCAGAAAAACTAACAACTCGATCAAAAATCGATAAGGCATCTCGCATAGCACCATCTGCTTTTTGAGCAATAATATGTAGCGCATCATCTTCTGCTGTTACATCTTGCTCTTCAGCAATATATTTTAAATAGGACTTAGCGTCTTTAACAGTAATTCGTTTAAAATCGAAAATTTGACATCGCGATAAAATCGTTGGAATAATTTTATGTTTCTCAGTAGTTGCTAAAATAAAAATACAATGTTTTGGCGGCTCTTCTAAGGTCTTTAGAAAGGCATTAAAAGCAGCTTGAGATAGCATGTGTACCTCATCAATGATATAAACTTTGTACTTACCAACTTGTGGAGGAATACGAACCTGATCTGTAAGGCTTCTTATATCATCTACTGAATTATTAGATGCTGCATCTAATTCAAAAATATTGAAAGCAAAATCTTCGTCTTCACTTGTGTTGCCATCACTATTAATCATTTTAGCAAGGATACGTGCGCATGTTGTTTTACCAACACCACGTGGACCTGTAAATAATAAGGCTTGGGCTAGGTGATTGTTTTCAATGGCATTAAGTAATGTATTAGTAATAGCTTGCTGACCTACAACATCCTTAAAGGTTTGTGGTCTGTATTTGCGAGCCGATACTACGAAATGTTCCATTGAAATTAACTGAGTTACAAATTTAAAAAACTAAGCTCAAATTGTATTTCAATTTGGGCTTAGTTTTGTGGAGTTATTAACAGTATTCTTTAATTAATTTATAACTTTAGCAAGGTTTTTTAAAACTTCTAATTTAAGAAGTTGGTCTTTCTTCTTTAATTTCAATCTAGAAGTATCTGTGAAATAGTAATTCATAAGTATACCACCAAACATTACGAATGCATAACCTTCATCTGCATCTATAACTACTCCATATTCTACATAGGCGATATCTTCATTATTTTCCGTAATCGCGTTATCTATATCTGCTTTGGTAACTAATTTATATTCATAATTATAAATCTTATCTAAATTAGACTTAAAGTCGTCGTCAACAGCCTCTCTATCAATATATAAAGTCATATTTTTTAAAGATTCTGCTGAATCACGCTGATCAAATCCATTTTCTTTAAATTCTTTATAACGTTTCCACATTGTTTTAGGGTCTATTTCCAAATACGTATATAATAGTTGTTCTATTTTTTGAATTTGCCTGTAAACACTACCTAATGTAGATTCTTCATCGAAATCAAAACCGTATTGATGTACAGGTCTTTTTTCTCCGCAATTCCCTAGCGTGAATAGTTGTTTAGCACTTGTCATCATATTTGGAGCTCCACCTTTTTTATGCATAAAATAAGCTTTTGAATCATCTTTTCTATAAGACTTTTTATACTCTTTTTCAGTAATGTACATGATGCTATCATTGATATCCCATTCACTTTCAAAGGTTTTTTTGATATAATTATTGTATTTAATATCGATGTCTTTCTTTTCCTCTTTAAGAACAACCAAAAGAGTCTTGCTTTTAAAATCAACAGCTTTTTCTTTGAATTTAGTCATAATTTTACTGCCACGTTGCCCACTTAATGCTGAGATAGATATTAAAGCAATAAAGGTTAAAACGATATGTTTTTTCATAAAATAAGTTTTAATGATAATCTAAGTTAAAAATAATTATTGCAATACACTTAACTCTTTATTCTAATATTATAACTTTGCCTGCTAGTAAATCGCCTTATCGATTCTAAATTTATTTAGGGTAGGAAAGTCCGAACACCATAGTGCAATCATAGTGGTTAACAGCCACCAGTCGTAAGGCTAGGAAAAGTGCAACAGAAAGTATGTACAGGTAATGCTGTAGTGAAACCAGGTAAACTCTATGTGGTGCAATGTCATGTATACTAACGTTCGAGTGTACACGCGCGATTGTTAGAGGGTAGGCAGCTAAAGTTTGCTGGTAACAGTAAACGAAGATAAATGATAAGGGCTCTTTTTAGAGTACAGAATTCGGCTTATAGATTTGCTTAATTAAACAAGCCTCATGTTTTACATGAGGCTTTGTTTTTTTAGTCTTCGTTTTCTTTAATTTCAAAAAAACTGAACATATTACCACCATAGCTTTTAGAATGGGAGTAATACTCTAAATTACTTAAATCAGTATGTTTAGAATGTTCAACAATTAACAAGCCTTCGTCTTCTAACAACTGGTTTTTAAATACTAAATCAGGAATTTTTGAAAAGACTTCAATTTCAAAATCGTAGGGAGGATCTGCAAAAATTATCGTATGCTTTTGCTTGGTCTTTTCAAGAAACTTAAATACATCGCTTTTTATGGTGTTAATTGACATTTCAAAAGATTCAGCAGTTTCATTGATGAATTTTATGCAACCAAAATTATCATCTACTGCTGAGATTTTTTCTGTACCACGTGAAGCAAATTCATAACTTATGTTGCCAGTACCAGCGAACAAATCGAGCACAGAAATATCATCAAAATAATATTGATTATTTAAAATATTAAATAAAGCTTCTTTCGCCATATCTGTAGTTGGACGAACAGGTAGTTTTTTTGGTGCTGTGATTCGTCTTCCTTTATATAGGCCAGATATAATGCGCATTAAAATGAGTTTAAAATTAAATAATGCGTTTTATATGCATTATTTGAGATTGTTGATTCGAGATTGTAAGCTAAGAAATTTTCAACAAAATAGATATGCCTAACGTATGTATAGATGATATCATAAAGTCCATCTTCTTTGGAAATATTTCCACTAAGGTAAACAAAGGTAGTTTCAACATTTAAATTTAGTTGTTCAAAAACAAATAATATATAATAGATAAAATCTTCTTTTGAATTGTATTCAAAAGAATTAAAAAGCATAAGACTTTTCTTTTCTGATACAATGACCTCTAATGTGTTATCATTAACATTAACATTAACAGTTGTTTCGTCCCTTCGATTGTTTTGTAGAATACTATCAATTAAAACACTAGAGGCATGTTTGTATACAAATTCACCAAAGGTTTCAAAAATGTAATTATTTATATTTACATAAGGCACATAAACATTACTACTATCATTTATTACAATATCATCATGCGCAATAAGATCGGTTTTAAGAATTTTAGAATTAAATTTTAGGTAATCTGCTTTATTATTTTCGTTATATAAAGCATTAGGTACCAAAGTTGCTAGTTCATTTTGATGAATAACTGTAACTGAATCAAAGTCTTCGGAGAATGAGGTGCTGCTACTAAGCTCTGTCTTTAAACGATTAAGAACATCAAATGGATTCAACTTTTGCCCAAAGGCAGTAGTTTTTAGAAATTCAATGGTATTAGAAGTTCTGTTTAGTATACAAAAAGAAAGCCCATTCAAATTCACTTGAATGGACAGTTCCTTAATATTATTTTTAGTCAAAATTACTCTTTGATTGTAAGATCTTTACCCCAATTTCCATTAGTAGTAACTTCTTCCATAGAACCTATTTTTACAGATTCACCTTTAACACCAGCAACAGAAAATGCTTGTCTTTCTTGCTCAATTAGATATTTATCTTCACCATCTAAAACTAAAGATTTGTCTACACTCGCTTCAAACACAGGGATTTCATCTAGTTTACCAGCTTTTAAAGTGAATTCTGCGCCTGCCTTTCCAATTCCAACATTCATCATAGTTTTATAACGATCACTTCCTTTAAATATAGAATCTTTTACAGAGTAAAAACTTAATGTATCAATTAATGTTATAGTTTTAAAAGTTTCAACACCACCAAAGGCTGCTGTTCTTTCAACATCTAAAACTAAAGTGTCACGTCTTTGTGTAATAGGTACTTGACCATTGTCAACAAAACTTATTAACTTTTTAAAGTCACCAGCAAATTCACCATTCACTTCTTTGTAAGCTAATTGCGAATCTCTAACATCTATTAATCTGTCTATAACAACTTTATAACGCTCTATTTTTGTTTTCTTAAACTTAATATCTTTATAAACAGAATTAAATGTTATAAAGCCTAACCAAATAATTATAGCCCATAGAACAATATTAACGATTGGTTTTAATTTCTTTGGTACAAATTTGTCAATTAACCAAACAATACCAATGGTTAATAATATAATAACTACAATTGCTATAATTACTTTCATATATGTGTTTATTAATTAGGTCTATCGCAAATCTACAATTTTTTTTTGTTCGTTAAAACTATCTAAATAAAAATCATTCAAAATAAACAAGTAAAGTGCTGAGTCTCATTTAAAATCTAGAATAATGCTATCTTGCTGTATATTTATTTATCTATGATTTCTAATGCTTCTGCATTTTATACTTTACTAAAATCTAAGTTTCCTTTTTCGCCAACTTCCAAGCAAGATATGGTGTTAATGCAGCTATCTCAATTTATTTTTGACACTAACAAGAGCGCATTATATTTACTTAAAGGTTATGCTGGAACAGGAAAAACGAGTATCATTGGCACTATTGTTTCTAACTTATGGCAAGCAAAAAAAAGTGCTATTTTATTAGCTCCAACAGGAAGAGCTGCCAAAGTAATTTCTAATTATTCTAAGAAGGAAGCATTCACAATTCACAAAAAAATATACTTTCCGAAGAAAGAAAAAGGAGGTGGAGTAAAATTTGTAATGCAGCCAAATAAACATAGAAACACAATTTTTATTGTTGATGAAGCTTCTATGATACCAGATACTCCATCTGGTTCTAAATCATTTGATAGTAGTTCTTTACTTGATGATTTAATGCAATACGTCTATTCTGGCCATCAGTGCAAGCTGCTTTTAATTGGTGATAAAGCACAGCTTCCACCTGTAAAATCTGATTTAAGTCCTGCGTTAGATGTAGATAAACTGAGCTTAAATTATTATAAAGACGTGATTGGAATTGAACTTGATGAAGTGGTAAGACAAGAACAAGATTCTGGTATTTTAGAAAATGCTACAGAATTAAGGTCGGTTTTAGAGTCTACGATTTATGAAAGTTTTAAATTTAATCTTAGTCCATTTAAAGATATAGTAAGACTTGTTGATGGCTATGAAATTATGGATGCTATTAATGATGCATATAGTAATGAAGGTTATGAAGAGACAGCAATAATTGTAAGAAGTAATAAACGCGCCAATGCATACAATCAACAAATTAGACAGCGTATTTTATTTAACGAAAGCGAATTGTCTGCTGGTGATTATTTAATGGTGGTTAAGAATAACTATTTTTGGATTAAACCTACTACAGAAGCTGGCTTTATTGCTAATGGTGATATCATAGAATTACTAGAAATCTTCAGTATAAAAGAATTGTATGGTTTTAGATTTGCTGAAGTGAAAGTAAAAATGGTAGACTATCCTAAAATGCGTCCATTTGAAACAGTTTTACTTTTAGATACTATAGATGTAGAAAGCGCATCTTTGAGTTATGAAGAATCTAATCGATTATATCAGGAAGTGTCTAAGGATTATGAAGACGAACCTTCAAATTATAAACGTTTTCTAGGAGTTAAGAACAATAAATTTTTCAATGCGCTACAGGTTAAATTTTCTTATGCTATTACATGCCATAAGTCCCAAGGTGGTCAATGGAATACAATTTTTGTAGAACAACCTTATTTACCAGAAGGTATGAATAGGGATTACATACGGTGGTTATATACCGCAATTACTAGAGCTAAGGATAAACTCTATTTAATTGGATTTAAAGATGATATGTTTGTTGAAAATGATTTAAATTAGAAGTATGACAATGGAAACAATTTTAATATATTTCTAGGAGTTGGGCTAGCTGCTTCGGTAGGTTTTAGAGTTTTTTTGCCTTTATTCGCATTAAGTTTGGCAACCTATTTTGGAAAATGGGATCTTAATGAATCCTGGCTTTGGATTGGTAGTTCTACTGCAGTTATTACTCTTGGTATTGCAACCTTAGTAGAGATAGCGGCATATTATATTCCTGTAATAGATAACCTTTTAGATACTATTGCGATTCCTTTAGCAACTATTGCAGGTACTGCAGTTATGGTATCTACAGTTGCAGATTTAAGTCCTGTGGTAACTTGGGCGTTAGCTATCATTGCTGGTGGAGGTACAGCTGCAGCTGTGAAAAGTTCGGCGAGTACCACACGATTAGGTTCAACCATATCTACTGCAGGTATTGGAAATCCTTTAGTTTCTTCTATTGAAACAGGTACATCTTTAGTCATGTCTATAGTTTCTATATTTTTGCCAATTGTTGCTATTATTCTCGTTATATTCATCTTTTATATTGTTTTTAAAATCTATAAAAAGTTAAAACCTAGTAAGTCAAAATCATCCTAAAGCCGTATTTTTGAATCCTATAATTACAGATAGATGAAGATAATTTCCATGATTCCTGCACGTTATAGTGCATCTCGATTTCCGGGTAAATTGATGCAAAATTTAGCAGGTAAATCTGTGATTTTAAGGACATATGAAGCTACTGTTGCTACTAAACTCTTCTCTGATGTTTATGTGGTCACAGACAGCTCTATTATCTATGACGAAATAGCAAATAATGGTGGTAAAGCCATCATGAGTAAGAAAGAACACGAGTCTGGAAGTGATAGAATTGCTGAAGCAGTTGCAGATGTAGATTGTGATATTGTTGTTAACGTACAAGGTGACGAACCCTTTACTGAGCGCGAAAGTTTGCATAAAGTTCTAGAGGTTTTTAGAGATGATGTTGATAAAACTATTGATTTGGCGTCGCTTATGGTAGAAATTTCCCATTGGGACGAAATCAACAATCCTAATACCGTAAAAGTAATTGTAGATCAAAATAATTTTGCTTTATACTTTTCTAGAAGCCCAATTCCTTTTCCAAGAGATAAAAATGTTGGAGCACGTTATTTTAAACATAAAGGCATATATGCGTTTAGAAAAGATGCCATTTTAGATTTTGCTGTTTTACCTATGAAATACATTGAAGCATCTGAAAAGATAGAATGTATACGCTATTTAGAATATGGTAAACGTATAAAAATGGTAGAAACTGAAGTACAAGGAGTTGAGATTGATACTCCTGAAGATTTAGAAAGAGCGAAGCGTTTGTGGAAGTGAATTATAATAACATAAAAGTAATTGGCTTTGATGCTGATGATACCCTTTGGGTTAATGAAACGTACTTTAGAGATGCAGAAGAACAAGTAGGTAGACTATTATCACATTACGAAACACCAAATAAGATAGACCAGGAGTTGTTTCGGATGGAAATTAAAAACCTTCCGACGTATGGTTATGGTGTTAAGGGGTTTATGTTGTCTATGATAGAATTAGCACTAGAATTGTCTAATGGTACAGTTTCTAATAAAGTAATTTCAAAAATGTTAGATATTGGTAAGGATATGATTAATAAGCCTATAGAATTATTAGAGGGCGTAGAAGATGTGCTTAAGACCTTGTCTAAAGATTATAAATTAATTGTCGCAACAAAAGGCGACTTGCTAGATCAAGAACGAAAGTTAGAAAAATCGGGATTGATTGATTATTTTCATCACGTTGAAGTACTAAGTGAAAAAGAAGATGCCAACTATGAGAAACTTTTAAAGCATTTAGAGATAAAGCCTTCAGAGTTTTTAATGATTGGTAACTCTTTAAAATCTGATATTTTGCCTTTATTAAATATTGGTGCAGAAGCTATTCATATTCCATTTCATACAACTTGGGAACATGAAAAAGTTAATGAAAAGGATACAAATGGTGCCAAATATAAAATTGTAGAAAGTTTGACCGAAATTATTAAGTTGTTACAATGAAAATTGTAGATATAGATACTTGGAATCGTAAAGAGCTCTACAATCATTTTATACGGCTTAAGGATCCTTATTTCGGTGTAGTTATTCCATTTGATGTAACTAAAGCTTATGATTATGCTAAGGGACAGAAGATTAGTTTTTTTGCTCAGTATTTGCATAGTTGTATGAAAGCAGTTAATGAAGTTGATAATTTTCGTTACCGAATAATTGATAATAAAGTTGTTGATTATGATGTAATACATGCGTCGGCTACTATTATGAGAGAAGATAAAACTTTTGGGTTTTCATTTATAAATTATGATGAAGATTTGGATGTATTTATAAATAATTTGAAAAAAGAAAAAATTAGAATTCAAAATTCGTATGACTTATATCCACCAGTTAACAGTCAAGATTGTATTCATTGTTCTGCTTTACCTTGGTTTAAGTTTTCTGGTCATAAAGAACCAGTATCAGGAATTATGGATTCTGTACCAAAAATTGCATTTTCAAAAGCAGAAAAAAGTAATGGAAAACTAATGATGAATGTTTCTATTAATGTTAATCATGCCTTAGTTGATGGTTATCATGTTGGACTTTTTGAAGAAAAGTTTCAATTTAATTTAAATACTTAGTTAATACGAAGTTTGTTTTTATTTTTGTTAAAGATTTAGAGTAAATGATATATAAGAATTATCCAATGGTGTCTAGAGTTGTTTTTGGACGTGGAAGTTTTAATCAGCTAGATGAAATTCTCTCACCAAAGCGCAATGGACGTAATGCACCATTTATATTTTATGTTGACGATGTGTTTAAAGGCAACCACTGGTTGACCTCTAGAATTACTTTGTCTTACAAGGATAAAATCATTTATATACCTACAAAGGAAGAGCCGAAAACCTCTCAAATAGATCAGCTGGTAGAAGATATTATACTTGAGTATAGTGAATTGCCATCTGGTATTATTGGTATTGGAGGAGGTATTGTTATGGATATTGCAAAAGCGGTATCATTGATGCTTACCAATAAAGGAGAGTCAAAAGATTATCAAGGTTGGGATTTGATTAAATATCCTGCCATTTATCATGTTGGTATTCCAACAATTTCTGGTACAGGCGCAGAAGTATCTCGTACTACAATTTTAACTGGTCCAGAAAGAAAACTTGGTATTAATAGTGATTACACGCCTTTTGATCAAGTGATTTTAGACCCAGAATTAGCTAAAGATGTACCTAAAGATCAATGGTTTTATACAGGTATGGATTGTTTTGTGCATTGTGTAGAGTCACTTAACGGAACTTATTTAAACGCTTTTAGTGAGAGTTATGGTCAAAAAGCTTTCGAATTATGTCAAGAGATATTTTTAGATGAAACTTTAAGTAAGAAAGACGCAGAAGATAAGCTAATGATGGCATCATGGCATGGAGGAATGAGTATTGCTTATTCTCAAGTTGGGATTGCGCATGCTATGAGTTACGGTTTAGGTTATTTACTTGGTGTAAAACATGGTATAGGAAACTGTATCGTATTTGATCATTTAGAAGAATATTATCCAGAAGGTGTTAAGTTGTTCAAGGATATGAAGGCTAAACATAATATTCAATTACCACAAGGTATCTGTGCAGACTTAGAAGATTATCAATTTGACACAATGATCGATGTTGCTTTAAGCTTAGAGCCACTTTGGGAAAATGCAATTGGTAAAAACTGGAAAGCAATAATCACACGCCAGAAGTTGTTAGAGCTATACAAAAAGATGTAGCATGCGTTGGTTAGCAAAATTCATTTATTTTAAATTAATGGGCTGGAAAGTTGTTGGAAACACTAACTTTTCAAAAGATACTGTGAAAAAAGCAGTTATTATTGCCTTACCTCACACAAGCTGGCATGACTTCTACATTGGTATTCTCTTAAGAAAAGTCACTAGAGTTAAAACAAATTTTGTTGGTAAGAAAGAACTCTTTACCTGGCCTTTTGGCTATTATTTTAGAGCTGTAGGAGGAAAAGCATTAGATAGAACGTCTGGTCAGAATAAAGTTGAAGCTATAGCTAAATTGTTTGATGAAGAAGAAGAATTTAGACTGGCATTAGCACCGGAAGGCACGAGAAAAAAAGTCGAAAACTGGAAAACGGGATTTTATTATATAGCTAAAGCAGCAAAAGTTCCAATTATAATGTTTACTCTCGATTTTAAAAATAAACAAAACAGGGTTTCAAATCCGTTTTATCCTACTGATGATATTGAAGCAGATTTTAAGTTTATGAAGGCGTTTTACAAAGGAGTAGAAGGAAAGGTAAAAGCCAATAGTTGATTATTTTCTATCTTTAAGCTCGTACATAAATTTTAGACCACTCCAATCTTCATCTATTGCAGCGACCTTAATATCTACTAATCCAGTTTCTAAAACAATAGCGCGTACTATTTCTCTATTAATATCGGTTTCAATTTTAGATTTTCCTTTAGGCGAACTCAACCAAAGTATACCTTTTTGTTTTAAGCCAGCTTTTAAACTTGTAACTGTTTTGGTTAATTCTTTATTTTTAGTAAAAAATCCGTGTATAAAATCTAATTCATCTGCTTTTATGGATGTTAGGTAATGTATATTATCAGATTGTTCATCGAATAAATCGTGATAATAATCTGGTGCATTAAAAAGATAGATTTTAAAATCTGCTTTTAGACCTAATTTTTTTGCTAATGGTATCTTAGAATAACCTGAACTCATTTCATTTTTTTAACTTTATGTAGCATTAATTTTGGCATAGGATTTGCAATAAATATTATGCAATGAAACATAAAGTAAACTTTTAAGTCCCTAAAAAGAAACATTGCTATTAAAAAAAGCCATCTATCGTTAAGAAGATGGCTTTTTTTCTTCTATAAATTTACTAAGAAGGTAATTTGTTTGTTTCTGTAATTTCTTCTTAAAGAAACCCATACCACCAAATAAAAACCCTTTTATTCCCATTGCCTGACTAGACCATTTATGCAGATTAAAACGATCGATATGTTTTATTATAAGACCGTCTTTAAATTCAAACTTTGCATCAATTTTATTATGCACTTTTCTACCCGTTTTGCTGAACATATAAAAAGCTTCCCAATGTGGAGAACCATTAGTGTCATTTGTATTTATGTTAGAGCTAATTACTTTGAAATTTTTTCCTTTCTGCGACGCGCAAAGCATTTGCCACATAGCTTTAGCCTTCTCACCTTTTAAAACGCCAAAAGCAGGATCTTCAAAATGAATATCATCATGATAGCAAGCACACATGGTATCTGCATCGAGATTTTCAAAGGCATTATAAAATTTATGAATTAGTTCTTCCATGTTATTCTATCGTAATTATATTTCTAAAACCTATATCAGTTCGCTCATCAAATTCGAAATCAAAATAACCTGCATCACCTTTTTTTCCTGAGATTAAAGTTCTTGCTCTTCCGATTTCGAGCTTATTTTTATTAAAGGCTTTTACCATAACGTTATTGTTAAAGTTCTTATTAAAAATAATATATAAAGTTAATTTATTATTATTTACAATTGGTTGACTTTCTATATTATAAGTACTAGTTTTTAAACCTTTACTTTTAAGATTTTTTGATAAAAAAATTTCACATTCTAAGGTTTTATCGACACCTTCTGTAACCCCTTCTATAAATTCTGTAGCTGTTTCACCTACAACTTCACCACCTTTGTTAATTCCTTCTTTGGTTTTGTTTGCAATTCTATTGCACGATAAAAAAGTTAGACTTAAAATAAATAAAATTACGATGTTAAGTTTCATTTTTAAGCTACTGAATAATTAATGTTCTATAAAAATAAGCTATTAATTTATAATATAAGGTGGATCGTTTTAGTACCTGAGTTCTATTTGCTCTTGGTTTACTTTTTGATCTAATGACTTTAAAAAGTTTATAATTTCCATACTATAGCTTTTATCTGAAAAACCATGCATGCCATGATTTCCATTGTTAAACGTAACTAAGTAATAAGGTTTATCTAATTGTTTTAAATGATTTACAATAGCTTTAGAGCCATATAATTCTAAATAGCCATCTTCATTTTTGTTGCAATTATGATGAGATCCATAATTATAAGGCACTAATTGATCGTTTTCACCATGAAATAACTGAGTAGGAATTGCGGACTGACTTGTGATATTGTCCAAAGAGGTTAAGGCACCAGCTCTGCTAATTAGACCAGCAAATTTAAACTCCTTAGGAATTATAGTATCCCTATAAGTATACATTAAATTTAAAATAGCTTCAGCACCAGCGCTTTCTCCGGCAATAACGATTTTGTCTTTGTTAATTTTAAATGTAGCAGTGTTTTCTAACACATAATTTAAAGCATGGCTTATATCTTCTGAGGCCTCATTAAATGTTTTTATTTTATCATTTGCACTGGTATTACAGTTAAAGTCTTTGTTGGCACGTGTTAATCTGTAAGATACCGCAATTTTAGCATAACCATTTTCGGCAAGCTTATGCGCAAGACTAACGATGACCTTCTCATCTCTTTGTCCATTAGCAAAACCACCACCATGTACATAAATAAGAAGTGGTAAGTTATCCTTGTTTTCTTTTGGCTTATAATAATCTAACTCTAGCGTTTCTGAATTTAAACTTCTGTAGGTATGCGTAGATTTTTCTACAACAGTATTATGCTTTCGTTTGTTTTCACAATTGAGAAAGAAAAGACTGCATAATAGCATAATATTTTTAAAAACTCTTTTAAGCATATTACACTCTCTTTTTAATTTTATCGTAGAATTTCCTTAAATGAAGATAAATGAAAGCATTGGTTTTAGCATAGTGAAATGATATAAAGCAAACAATAGTTAAAAATAGTAGTGCCCCAAATATAGCTTGCCATGGCAATAATGTTTTACCAATGAGTTTTTGTAAGCCAATACCTGTGAAACTTCCATAGATGATAATAAAATGAATCACATAAATAGAAAGCGTCTTTTGCCCAATCTTTAAAATTAAAGGTTGTTTTATAAATTTTTCTGCAAGATAAAACAGTGAAAATATAATAAGAACATCTCCAAGTCTTGTAAATAAATAATTATAATTAGCAGACGCTTTTAATAGTTCAACATCAAATATATTATAGAGTTTTATGAGTAACCAAGACGACTTATAAATTAAGGATAAACCAATAATAAAAAAAGCTGAAACTATAGAAGTTTTAAAATGCTTACCCTGTAAATACCGATAAAAAATAGTTGCAAAAAAGCTACCAAAAGCCATATAGCCAAACCAAGGAAAAATGGTAAATACAGATCCATTACTTTTAGTCATATAATTAGAAAAAAACAATGGGATTCCTTCTAGTTCTAAAAACCGATACAAAGGTTCAGTTAGAAAAATACAGGTGCCTGCCAATAGCATTACTATAGAGAATAGTAGTGTTTTCCTCAAAACCAATTTATAAATAACAACAATGGTTATTAAAGACAAACCAATACATTGTAAGACATCTATAACTAAGAAATAACTATTAAATCGTCCTACTAGCCACTCAAAAATAGGTGCACGTAAAAGATAACCAATACCTATTAGCATAAGACCACGTATTAACCCTTTACGCATGCGTTTCTCTAAAGTTCCATTATGTTTAGCTCTAATCATTAAATAAGAGAATATTAAACCAGATATTGTAAAAAAAGTAGGTGCGGTAATACCTCTAAAATATTCCCAAGTTTTAAAAATGGTATTGCTTTGGTCTCTAAAAGAGACATCGAGTAAAGAATCTATAAAATGCCCTTGCAACATCATTAAAATGGCAAATGCCCTTACTGCATCAATAAAATAAAGACGATTTGTACTCAATTGGTGATTGGTTTATGTACAAAGGTAATATTTATATTTGCTCAATTAACTATTCACTAACATCTAATGTAAAGGTATAAGTATCAGTCGTAAATGAAGATTCGGATGTAGGGTAAGGCTCTAAGCTTATTAATTCAATATTTATTCCAAATAACTCTATATTATCTGAGAATGTATTTCAAGGCATAGGTATCTCACCATGAGTATTCAATACAAAATCTTCAGATTGACCATTTTTCTGCATCCTCATTAATACTTCAGCATTTCCTGACCAAAAACATAAAACATCTGAAGGACATCTATAATCTGCTACATTGAGTAAAGTTATTCTAGTTTTATTTTCTTCATAAACAACTATTTCATTGTGTGGGTCATCGATAGAACAATTTAAAAATATGGTTAATAAAATGAGTAAAACATTAACTCTATTTCTTAGATACATAGTTGATTGATTTATATATTAGATGCTCAAAACCATATTTGGTTGCGTGCGATTCAGGTTTATTTTAAAATAGATAGTTTCTATCGAGTATAATTTTATTTGGTTTACTACATTTATAACTTATGGGGTTTCTTAACCAACTACTAAAAGATTTTTCTGCCTTAGCTTGGGGATTACCTTTACTCATCCTACTCATTGGTGGTGGATTATACCTATTGATTCGTTCTCAATTTTTACCGTTTCGGTATTTAGGACATGCGGTTAGTGTACTTAGAGGAAAATATGATGATCCAAATGATCCTGGTCAGATTTCACATTTCCAAGCCTTAACAACGGCATTATCTGCAACCGTAGGTATGGGAAATATTGCAGGTGTTGCTGTTGCGA